>QAPD01000071.1 GCA_003052455.1 Sphaerisporangium cinnabarinum
GCATCCGCACCAGGAGTTCATCCAGGTGGACACCTCGAACGTGCTGTTCATCGTGGCGGGGGCGTTCGCGGGGTTGGACGACATCGTGGCGGCGCGGGCGCGCAAGCGGGGTGTGGGTTTTGGTGCGCCGATCGAGACGGGTGCGGGGGAGGACCTGTTCGCGCAGGTGCGGCCCGAGGATCTGCACCGGTTCGGGTTGATCCCGGAGTTCATCGGGCGCCTGCCGGTGATCGCGTCGGTGGCGGCGTTGGACCGGGAGGCGTTGGTGCGGATCCTGACCCAGCCCAGGAATGCGTTGGTGAAGCAGTATCAGCGGATGTTCGCGATCGACGGGGTGGAGCTGGAGTTCACCGAGGGTGCGGTCGAGGCGGTCGCGGAGCAGGCGTTGTTGCGTGGGACGGGGGCGCGGGGGTTGCGCGCGATCATGGAAGAGGTGTTGCAGCAGGTGATGTTCGACGTGCCGTCGCGCGACGACGTGGAGCGGGTCGTGATCACGCGCGAGGTCGTGCTGGACAACGTCAATCCCACGATCGTGCCGCGCACCACGACCGCCCGCGCACGCACCCCGCGCGAGAAGTCCGCCTGACCCCACCGACGACGCACCCCCCCAGGCCGGCCCGACACAGGACGGGCTCCCCGCCGCACGAGGTAGAGCCCCCCGGTCCGCCGAGGTAGAGCCCGGGTCCTTCCAGGTCGAGCCCGGGTTCATCCCGGTGGAGCCGCGGCCCCGTGGGCGCACACCCCGGTCGCGCGCGACGACGTCACGCGGCGCGCAGCCAGTCGCGCGCCGCGGCGACGAGGAGCGCGACGCCCAGGTCGAGCGTCGGCTCGGGGACGGGCGCGAAGTACGGGGAGTGGTTCGGCGCGACGCCGTCGGGCAGGTTGCCCATGCCCGTCGCGGTGGAGAGGTCGAACGCGGCGAACAGCGCGGGGTCGAACCCGCCGAGGTTCCAGTAGACGAGCGGCACGCCGGCGGCGGTGGCGAGGTCGCCGACGTCCTCGGACCCGGGCAGCGGCGGCAGCGACACGACGGCGGCCCGCCCGCCCGCGGCCGCGATGCGGTCGTGCTGCTCGTCGAGCGCGCGGGCGAGGACGGCCCGGGTGCGCTCGGTGGCGGCGGGGTCGTTGACCATGAGGTCGAACGTCGAGACCTCCTCGTACTCCGGGGCCTGGGGTGCCCCGGACGCCGCGGCCTCGGCGTCGACGATGCGGTGGATCGCGTCGAGCACGCGGCGGCGCACCTGCGGCGTGAAGGACCGGACGTTGACGAGCAGCTCCGCCGACCCCGGGATGATGTTGGCCTGCGTGCCGGCCCGCAGGGCCCCGACGGTCACGACCGCGGACTCCCGGGCCCCGACCTCCCGCGACACCACGCCCTGGAGCCGCATGACCGTCGCGGCCGCCATGACGACGGGGTCGACGGTCGACTCGGGGCTGGAGCCGTGGCCGCCCTTGCCGTGCAGGGTGACGCGGAACGAGTCGGTCGCGGCCATCGCCGGCCCGGCCGTGAGGTTGACGACGCCCACGGGCAGGGGCATGACGTGCTGCCCCAGGACGACGTCGGGCCGCCCGCCGGTCCGGTCGAACAGGCCGTCCGCGACCATCGCCCGCGCTCCCCCGCCGACCTCTTCGGCGGGCTGGAAGACGACGACGAGCGTGCCCGACCACGTGTCGCGGTGCGCGGCGAGCTCGGCCGCGGCGCCGAGCAGGCACGTCACGTGCACGTCGTGGCCGCACGCGTGCATGGTGCCGGACTCGTGCCCGTCGGGCGTGGTCGCGGTGTCCGTGGAGGCGTACGGGAGGCCGGTGCGCTCGGTGACGGGGAGCCCGTCCATGTCGGCGCGCAGCAGCACGCGCGGCCCGTCGCCGTTCGCGAGGACGCCCGCGACCCCCGTCCCGCCGATCCCTTCGTGCACGTCGTATCCCCAGCCCCGCAGCCGCTCGGCCACGATCCCGGCGGTCCGGTGCTCGGCGAACGCGAGCTCGGGGTGCCGGTGGAGGTCGGTGTAGACGTCGGTGAGCTCGGCGGTGGTGAGCGGGGTCGCGGTCATGCAGGCATGATCCCGTGCCCGGCGACGGACGGCGAGCGCGCGCGTCAGCCCACGAAGAGGCAGAACGGGTGGCCGGACGGGTCGGCGTAGACGCGCAACGGCTCGTCCGGGTCGTCGGACCGGTCGAGCAGCAGACGCGCCCCGAGCGCGAGGGCGCGGTCGTGCTGCCGGTCGAGCTCCGCGACGTCGGGCACGGTGCAGTCGAGGTGGAGCTGCTGCGGCACGCCGTCGTCGGGCCACGTCGAGGGTGGGAGCGTCTCGACCTGCTGGAACGCGAGCTGGACCCCGCCCGGGGCGGCGCGCAGCACGAGCCAGTCCGCGCCGTCGGGATCGGGCTCGCCCGCGGCGGGCGGCTCGTCGCCCGCGCGGTACTCGAGCCCGAACAGGCCGCGGTAGAACTCCGCGAGCGCACGGGCGTCGGTCGTGTCGAGCACGACCTGGGCGATCCGGGGGAACACGTCGGCCACGGTGACCACCTCCGCTCGCCACCGTCGCCCGTCGCGCGACCGCTCGCACGGCGGGCTACGTCGTCGGGCCTCCTGCTCCCCGCCCTCGACGGAGAGCGGCACGGCGTCCGGGCTAGGCTCGCCCGCGACGGACCGGCGCGAGAGGAGAGGAACGTGACGGACCAGGAGGCACGTCTCGCGCAGCACGTCGCCGAGGCGGCGGACGCGTGGCTCCGCGACCCGCTCGACGCGGGCGTGTACCGGCGCCTCGTCGACGCGACGCTCGCGTGGCGCTCAGGAGGAGGACGCGTGGTCCCGGGGTCGCCGGCACACCCCGCGGCCCCGGCCGATGCGCACCCGGCCTTCCCGGCACCCTCCACGGCGGACGACACGGACGACGACGCGCGCTACCTCCGCCCCGAGCGTGCGCCGCGCGCGGTGGGCAGCACGCTCGCGGACGTCGCGAGCATGCTGCGCGCCCGAGCGAGCGCCGCCGCCCCGGAGAGCAATACTTCGACAGACATCCCGCAAGAACAGGACGACCAGGCCTGACGGGGCCGTAGGGTGTGGGCATGACGCGCGTCCTCGTCACCGGTGCCGACGGCGGCATCGGCCGTGCGACCGTGCACCACCTGCTCGGCCAGGGCTACGAGGTCACGGCGCTGTCGACCGCCTTCGAGCACCCGTGCCACGCTGACCGCGCGATCGTCGGGGACGCCCGCGCCCCCGAGGACGTGAGCCGCGGGCTCGAGGACGCGGACGCCGTCGTGCACCTCGCCGCGATCCCGCACCCGGACCTGGGCACGCCGCTCGAGGTGTACGCGACCAACACGACGGCGACGTGGGCCGTGCTCTCGCTCGCGGGCGAACGAGGCGTGCCGCGGGCGGTGGTCGCGAGCAGCATCAACGCGTTCGGGGTCCCGATGAACCCGCACGACGTGCGGCCCGCCTACTACCCGCTCGACGAGGACGTCCCGGCCGACGTCGCCGACGCGTACTCGCTCTCGAAGCAGGCGGACGAGGCTGCGGCCCGGGCCGCGTGGCGCCGGTGGGGGATCGACGTCGTGGCGCTGCGCTTCCCGCACGTGCGCGACGCCGCCGGGCTGCGCGAGACCGCGGCGGCCGTCGCCCGCGACCCGCGCGTCGTCGCGCGCGAGGGCTGGGCGTACCTGGACCTGCGCGACGCGGCGCGCGCGGTCGAGGCCGGGCTGAGGGCCGACCTGACGGGCGCCCACGTCGTCGGGCTCGCGGCGGACGACACGCTCCTCGACGTCCCGACGCCCGACCTCCTCGCCCGCTTCGCCCCGGACGTGCCCCTCACGCGCCCGATCGGTCCCCACGACGGCCTCGTCGACACGCGGCGCGCCCGCGAGCTGCTCGGCTTCCGGCCGCGGCACTCGGTCCACCGGCCGGACGACGACACCTCGCTCGACCGGCCGGACGCCCACCCCGCCGCGCGGCCCCGTACCGTGCCCGACGCCCGACCTCCCTCGGAGAGCCCGTGACCGACGCCCCGCTCCGCACCGTCCACCCCGTCGACCCCGCGTTCGCGAACCCGTGGCCCGCGCGGGACGGCACGCGCATCACCGGCGTGCGCGCGATCGTCACGGCGCCGGACGGCATCCCGCTCGTCGTCGTGCGTGTCGACACGAACGTGCCCGGCCTCTACGGGCTCGGGTGCGCGACGTACACGCAGCGCTGGCACGCGGTGGCCGCGTACGTCGAGCGGCATCTCGAGCGGCTCGTGGTCGGGCGGTATCCCGGCGACATCGGCGACCTCGTCCGCCTCGCGCGGCTCGCGCCCTACTGGCGCGAGGGGCCCGTGGGGAACAACGCGATCTCGGGCCTCGACATGGCGCTGTGGGACATCGCCGGCAAGCGCGCGGGCATGCCCGTGCACGAGCTGCTGGGCGGCAAGGTGCGCGACGCCGCCGACACGTACCTCCACGCGAGCGGACGCACCGTCGCGGAGACGATCGACGACGCGGCGCGGATCGTCGACGCCGGGTGGCGCCACGTGCGGATCCAGACCGGCCAGCCGGGCGCCGGCCACTACGGCACCGCCGCGGACCCCGAGCCCGGCTACCCCGCCGCACCCCACCCGCACGGCTGGAGCGTCGAGGAGTACCTGCGCCGGACGCCGAGGCTCTTCGCGGCGGCGCGCGAGGCGCTCGGCGATCAGGTCGAGCTCCTGCACGACGTCCACTCGCGCCTCACGCCCAAGCAGGCGGTGATGCTCGCGCGCGCCCTGGAGCCCTACCGACCGTTCTTCCTCGAGGACGTCCTCGCGCCGGAGCACTGGGACCGCCTGCCCGAGGTGCGCGCCGCCTCGCCCGTGCCGATCGCGGTGGGCGAGCTCGCGACGTCGTTCCCCGACGCCGCGCGGCTCGTCCTCGGAGGCGGCGTGGACCTGATCCGCTGCCACATCAGCGCGATCGGGGGTCTCAGCGCGGGCCGCGCCCTCGCGGCGGCGGCCGAGCTGGTCGGGGTGCGCACGGCCTGGCACGCGCCGGGCGACACGTCGCCGGTCGGCGCCGCGGCGAACGTCGCGCTCGACGTCACCTCGACCGCGTTCGGCATCCAGGAGGGCCACGTCTACTCCGACGCCGTCCACGAGGTGTTCCCCGGGACGCTGCGGATCGTCGACGGCTGGCTGCGCCCGCACGACGCGCCCGGCTTCGGCGTCGACCTCGACGAGCGTGCCGCGGCGCGCTACCCGGCCGACCTCGCGGGGCACGACGCGTGGGCCGCGGGGGTCCGCGCGCCCGACGGCGGCCTGGTCGCCCCCTGAGGGCGCGTCATCCGCCGGCGCACGTCGGGGTCGGCGGTTCGCCCGCGAGACGCGCCTCGGTCCATCGGACGAGGTCCGCCGCGGCGGGCGAGCCCGCCTGCACCAGCCCGACGTGGTCCCGCCCCTGGTAGGTGCGGTAGTCGACCGGCTGCCCGGCCGCGCACCGAGCACCGACGTACGCCTCCTGCGCCGTGGGGAGGATCAACGTGTCCGACGCCCCCTGGGCGACGAGCAACGGGGCGGCGACCGGTCCGGTCGGCACGTTCTCGGCGAGGTGCTCGCCCAGCGGCCCCGTGGTCGGGTCCGTCGTCCACAGGGGCTGGTCCATCGACAGGGCCTCCGCCACCGAGACCAGCGTGCTGGGCTCGGACAGGCAGCGGGACGCCATCTCCCGCACGACGAACCGCGCTCCCGGGCGCACGTACCCCGCCGCGTCGCTGTCGGGATAGATCGCGTCGTAGGCCTCGACCACGAACGACGCGAAGACGCTCCCGCCCGCGACGCTCTCCAGGTGGGCCACGAGGCCCGTGAGGTCGCTCGCCGGCGCGAGGGCGGCGACACCGGCGAGGGGGACGTCGGGCGCGTACCCGGGGGCGACGGCCCCGGTCCACAGCGCGGCGTGGCCACCCTGGGAGTGGCCCCAGACGACGGTCTGCTCGCCGAGCGTCGCACCGTCGAGCTCGCGCGCGGCGCGGACCGCGTCGACCACGGACCGCGCCTCGCCCTGCCCGACGAGGTACGGGTGGGGGCCGTCCGTGCCCAGGCCGACGTAGTCGGTGGCGACGAGCGCCCACCCCCGCGCGAGCACGTCGTCGAGCAGGTAGAACGCTCCGGACTCGAACGGCTCGTCGAGGACCGACGGCGCGCACCCCCGCGCGGAGCCCGTCGTGCCGTGGGCCCACGCGATCACGGGCGACGGGCTCGCCGCGGCGTCCGGCACCACGACGAGCCCGCTCGCCACCGCGGGCTGGCCCTCGTCGCGCGTCGTCGTGTAGAGGATGCGCCAGGCCGTCGCCCCGTCAGGGACCTCGCGGGTGAAGGGTTCGGCGCGCAGGAGCCGACCGGGCTCGTCCGGGACGGACGCCGGCGGGTCGTAGAACGCGTCGACCTGCGGCGCCGCGCGGTGCAGCCCGACGCTGACGACGGCGAGCCCGCCCGCCGCGACGACCGCCAGGACCGCGCCGACGAGCGCCGCCCGGCCGTGCGGTCGGGTCGTCGCCGTGCCGGGCGCCTCGACGAGCCCGGTATCGAGGTCCGCACTCGGTCCCGGAGCGCGGGTGCGGCGGACCCCGGCGACGACCAGGCGGACACCGAGGACCACGAGCCGCACCCCGAGGACGACCGCGACGACGAGGACCGTGACGTCCGGCCACGAGAGGGCGACCAGGCCGAGCACGGCCGAGGCCGCACCGAGGCCGACACGGGTCCAGCGGTCGACCCCCGCGGAGCGCACGCCCTCGAGCGCGTCCAGCAGCCCGGCGACGACGAGACCCGCACCGACGAGGAGCGCGACGACGACGATCGACGGCGCGGGCCACAGGACGACGGCGACCGCGAGCGCCAGGAACAGGCCTCCCCGCACGAGCCGCAGCCGGCGCGGACGTGCACGCGCTCCGCCGCTCAGGGCGGTGGTGCGCTCGTCGGCCCCGCCACCGACGAGCTCGGCGACGCCCAGGACGAGGGCCCCGGCCACGACCGCGACGACGAGCAGGGCGAGCGACGCGAACGGCCGCAGGACCACGGCCGCCCCGAGCAGGGCGCAGACCGCTCCCACGGTGATGACGGCCCACGGGGGCACCCGGTCCCTCGCGGTGACCGTGGCTCGCGTCCTGGCGACGAGGCGGCTCACGCGGCGACCGTACCGGGCGGGTCCGCGGAGCGCTCGTCGGCCGGGGGCGCGTCCTCGCGAACCCTCCGACGCGGCCGTCTCGACGGGGGCGAGCCGTCCATGCAAGAACCCGACGGCGACACGCAATATCGCTACAGACCCTTGCCACTGTGGAGACTGCGTCCTAGTGTTCAGCACGAACGGCGCTGCCCGGAGGTGCGACCGCGCAGCGGGCCGGAGGGTCAGCACGCCCCCGGCGAGCACGGAGGCCGCTCGCCTCCCGAGAGAAGACGGGTCGACGATGATTCGCAGCACGAACCACCCCGCCGCGCGCCGACGCAGCACCCGCACCGTGACCGTGACGGCGCTCGCCCTCACGCTCCTCGCGGGAGGCACGCCGTCGGCCCTGGCCCACGGGACGCCCCGACCACCCGCACCCGCCGTGGTGACACGGGCCGCCGTCGACCCGGCGCTCGTCGAGGGACGCGGCGCCGCCGTCCCGTTCCTCGAGCAGGAGGCGGAGAACGCCGTGACGACCGGGACGGTGATCGGGCCCGGTCGTGACGCCTACACGATCGAGGCCGAGGCGTCGGGCCGCTCGGCCGTCCGGCTCACGGCGGGGCAGGACGTGGAGTTCACGCTCCCCGCGGACGCGAACGCGATCACGGTCCGGTACTCGATCCCCGACTCCCCCACGGGCGGCGGGATCACGTCGCCGCTCGACGTGTCGGTCCTGCGCCAGGGCAAGAAGGTCGGGCTCGACCGGCGCATGACGCTCACGTCGGCGTACTCCTACCTGTACAACCAGTACCCGTTCACCAACGACCCGACGGCGGACGTCCTCCAGCCCGGCTGGTGGGTCGCCGAGTGCGCGTGCGTCCCCGCGGAGACGACGCCGACCCCGACGTTCGAGAAGCCGTTCCGCCCCATGAAGTTCTACGACGAGCAGCGGCTCCTGCTCGGCCAGACGTACAGGAAGGGCGACGTCGTCCGCCTCACGGTGCCCGCGCGCGGCGCGGCGGAGTGGACCGTGATCGACCTCCTCGACTCCGAGAAGGTCGCGCCGCCGAAGGTGCGCCTGCTCGCGGCGAACGCACTGCTCTTCGGGGCCGACCCCACCGGTCGGCGCGACTCCGCCGACGCGCTCGACAAGGCGATCGCGTTCGCGAGGAAGCACCGGCTCGAGGTGTACGTCCCGCCGGGCGTCTACCAGGTGAACCGGCACGTCGTCGTCGACGACGTGACCATCCAGGGCGCCGGGAGCTGGTACACGATCTTCCGGGGCACGCAGGTCGCGCTGGACGCGCCCGCGCCCGACGGGTCCGTGCACACCGGCGTCGGGTTCTACGGGAGGTACGCCGACGAGGGCGGCAGCCGAGACGTGCACCTGCGCGACTTCGCGATCGTCGGGGACGTCCGCGAGCGCGTCGACACCGACCAGGTCAACGGCGTCGGCGGCGCGCTGAGCGACTCGTCGATCTCCGGCCTGTACCTCCAGCACACCAAGGTCGGACTGTGGTTCGACGGGCCGATGGACGACCTGCGCGTGGAGAGCACCGTGATCGTCGACCAGGTCGCCGACGCGCTGAACTTCCACGGTGGCGTGACGAGCTCGGTCGTCCGGGACGTCTTCGTCCGGAACACCGGCGACGACGGCCTCGCGATGTGGTCGGAGAAGGTCGCCAACGCCGGCAACGTGTTCGAGAACAACACGATCCAGTCGAACACCCTGGCCAACGGCATCGCGGTCTACGGCGGCACGGACAACACGGTGCGTGCGAACCTCGTCGCGGACCCGGTGCGCGAGGGCAGCGGGCTGCACGTCGGGTCGCGGTTCGGCGCCGAGCCGTTCGCGGGCCGCCTCGACCTCGCCGACAACACCGCCGTCCGTGCGGGCACGCTCGAGCTCAACTGGGACATCGGGCTCGGCGCGATCTGGTTCTACGCGCTCGACGGCGACATCGACGCCGACGTCCGAGTCACCGGCGACCACTACCTCGACAGCACGTACAACGCGATCATGCTGGTCTCCGACTGGGGCGTGAAGGACCGGGTGAAGATCGAGGGCGTCGCGTTCCGGGACGTGCGGGTCGACGGCACGGGCACGTCCGTGGTCAGCGCGCGGGTCCGCGGCGGCGCGTCGTTCGAGAACGTCGACGCCCGCAACGTCGGCTGGGCGGGGGTGAACAACTGCGGCGCGTTCACCTTCCCCGACGGCGGCACCGAGTTCACGCTCACCGACCTCGGGGGGAACGACGGTACGTCGCTCAGCCCGTGGGAGCCGGGCACCGTGAACTGGCTCGGCCGGTTCGTGCCCAGCGCGCCGAGCTGCACCGACCGGCCGCCGGTCGTCGCTCCCCCGGCCCCGTCGCCCTGGGTCCAGCCGGTCGGCTGAACCCGCTGCACGCGTGGATCGGTCGTGGTCGGATCGTGCCGGCCGCGACCGGTCCGTGCGCTCACGTGGTCCGTGCGCTCACGAGAGGGACGTCGGCGCGACGGTCGACCGCGACGTCAGACCGCCTCGGGCGCCACCTGGCGCGCGAGCTCCTCGACGATGCGCACGTCGGCGTCGAGCCACGGCACGTCGAGCCACCTCCCGGCGTCGAGCCAGGTCAGCTCGTCGTGCTCGACGAGCGGTCGGGGCTCCCCCGCCGTGATCCGCGCGAACCACAGGCGCATCACGTGGCGGTCGGTGATGATCCAGGTCCCGTGGTCGGGGCCCACGATCTCGTCACCGAGCTCCACGGCCACGCCGAGCTCCTCGCGGAGCTCGCGGTGCAGCGCCTCCGTCGGGGTCTCACCGGGGTCGACCTTGCCCCCGGGGAACTCCCAGCGGCCTGCGAGGTGCGACGGACGGGACCGGCGCGCGCTGAGCAGGAGCCGCGGAGCGACGAGATCGTCGACGATCGCCGCGGCCACCACCAGTCTGCGCAGAGTCATACGCGGAGTGTCGCACGGCGTCGTGACGCGCGGGTGACACGACCGCGACCGCAGCCTGGGAGGGCTGCGGGGCCGCTCGTCAGCGCAGGCCGGCCGCCCGCGCCCAGGCCACGGCCTCGGCACGGGTCGAGACGCCGAGCTTGCGGTAGAGGCTGCGGACCTGCGACTTGACCGTGTTGCGCGTGACGAAGAGCTTGGTGGCGATCTGCTCGAGCGTGACGTCCTCAGACAGGTTCGACAGGACGACCCGCTCCCGGCGGGTCAGCGGAGCGATCGGTGTGGCGATCCGCTCCGACGGGGCCGCCACGGGGCGGACCAGCTCGATGGTGCTCATGTTCTCCTCCAGATGCTCTCCGGTCACGTCATCCCCACGTGGCGAGTTCCGGTTGGTGCTACTTGAAGGGATGGGACAGGAGTCGTTTCATGACGCGACTTCTCGCGACGAGTTTCAGGACGTTCGTCCAGGCCCGGACGAAAGTGCCGCCGGAGCGGCGTCGGTGCAGGTCAGACGAGGTGCTGGTACGAGAGCAGCAGCAGCGCGACCGCGGTGTAGTCCTCGAGGGAACCCGTCGAACGGGTCACGACGCTCACGCTCATCTGCTCGACCGTCGGGAGCATTCCCTGGGCGAGGTCCTCCTGCAGCGTGCGCTCGACGGTGTCGCTCAGCGCTGCCATGGCAGCGTCGATGCTCGCCTGCGGGCCCGACGTGAGGTAGGTCGGCGTCGGGACGCGGGGTGCGCGGGTCTCGCCTCGGGTCGGGCGGTCGGGCGACGTCACGGTGTCGATCATGGGTGTACCCCCTGCCAGTCCGGGGGACGGTCCCCTCGGCACCCACCACACTGGTGGTCGGTCCTCGGGGGAATCCCACGTCCGCCGCAGGAGAACCTCAAGATTTGCTCAAGACTCCGGGTCCGAGCCGTCCCGGGCGCCGTCGGTCAGCGCGTGCAGGCTCCGGAGTCGTGCCGGGACCGCGGCGAGGTCGCCCGCGCGGAGCGCCGTCTCCAGCGCGCGCGCCGCCGCGGTGGTGTCGTCGTCGCCGAACGTCCCGGCCGACCCGGCGACGGCGTGGCACAGCGCCGCGGCCTCGAGGACGGCCTCGGGCGTGGGAGCGCCCGTCCCGTCCGGTCCGTGGCCCAGGAGGCGGGCCGCCTCGTCGACCCGGGCCGCGTTCCGGGCCCGAGCCCGCCCCCGCAGCACGACGAGCGCGGCGTCGAGCCGGTCCTCGGCGCGACCGTCGGGTCCGGCCGTCACGGCGTCCACCCGAGGAGGGAGCCGAGCCGGGCGGCGAGGTCGAGGGCGTCGAACGGCTTCGTGATGACGCCGGCCGCACCCAGGCCGTCGAGACGCGAGATCTCCCCGGCACCCACCTTGGCGGTGAGGAAGACGACCGGCACGTCCCGCAGCGCGGGGCGGGTCCGCAGGCGCGCGAGCACGGTGGGCCCGTCCACGACGGGCATCATCACGTCGAGGACGATCGCGTCGGGCCGCACCCGCTCCGCGAGCGCCGCGCCCTCGTCGCCGTCGGCCGCGACGTGCACCTCGTAGCCACCCACCACGTCGAGCGCGAGCTCGACGACCTCGCGGATCGACGGGTCGTCGTCGATGACGACCACGCGCCGCCTCTTCTGCCCTTCCGCGTCCATCGTCCCGACGCTAGCCGAGAAGCCCGCACCCGGCAGCGCGCACCGACGCGCGCTCCCCTAGGCTCGACGCATGGTGGGGCAGCGGGGACGGACCGAGCGGACGCACGACCCCTTCGTCCTCTGGTGCTGGGTGGTCGGCGCCCTCCTCGTGCTCCTCGTCCTCGTCCTCGCGAGCCCGCTCGACGCCGAGACGCGACGCACGGTCTCGCAAGCCTCGATCGTGAGCGCCGGGGCGATCGCCGCGGCGAGCTGCGGGTGGCGCGCGGCACGCTCGACGGGCCGACGGCGTCGGGCGTGGAGCCTGCTCGCGCTCGGCGGCGTGGTCGGTCTCGTCGGGAACGTCTGGGCGGGGCTGGTCGACAACCCCTCGACGGGCGACTACGCCTACATCGCCGCGCTGCTCCTCGGCATCGTCGGGCTCGCGTTCTTCCCCACCGTGCGCCCGCGCGGCAAGGAGATCGGGCGGATGCTGCTCGACAGCGTCGTCGTCGGCGGCTCGGTGCTGTACATCGCGATCTACGCGGTGACGCTCCGCTCCGCCGAGGCCCCGCCGACCGGTACGACGGCCGTCACGGCGTACACGCTCCCGGTGGTGGACGCGCTGCTCGCGACCTTCGCCGTCCTCGTGATGACCCGCTCGACCGCCTCCGAGCGGGTGCCCCTCGTGCTCGTGGGCAGCGGGTTCGTGCTCTACGCCGTGGCCGACGTCGCGTTCGCCCTGCTCTCCGCCGACGGCACGTTCACGTTCGGCAGCCCGATCGACGTCGGGTGGGTCGGCGGGTACCTCATGATCGCGCTCGCGGCGCGGCACCGGGCGGCGAGCGGCAGCCCGGTGGCCGACGAGCGCGCGCAGGGGTCCGCGATCCTCGGCACGACCGTGACGTTCTGCCTGTTCCTCGCGGCCGCCCTGATCCGGGTCGTGCAGTCCTCGACGGGCTTCACGTGGGCGCCGAACGCGCTCTGGGTCGTCGTGCTGCTCGCGGTCGTCGCGCGGCAGATCCTCGTCGTCGCCGACAACGAGTCGCTGCTGCACGGTCTCGAGCGGCGGGTCGAGGAACGCACGTCCCAGCTCCGCGCGCTCGCCGGGGAGCGCGCCCGGACGCTCGAGTCCGTGGCGGACGGCATCTACGGCGTCGACCCCGACGGCCGCGTGACCTTCGTCAACGCGGCGGCGTCCCGCACGCTGGGCGCGAGCCAGGACTCGCTCATCGGCCGGGACGCGCACGCGCTCTTCCACGCGCCGGACGCGGACGGCAACCCCTACCCCGCGGAGTCCTGCTACATCCGGGAGGCCGTGCGCGACGGCATCACCGCGGTCGCCGAGCAGGACGTCTACCTCCGCGAGGACGGCTCCGAGGTGGCCGTCGAGGTCACGGCGAGCCCGCTCAAGGACGACGGCCGCACGCTGGGCGCGGTCGTCGTGTTCCGCGACATCACGGACCGGCGGGAGGTCGAGCGGCTCAAGGACGAGTTCGTGTCCGTCGTGAGCCACGAGCTGCGCACGCCGCTCACCGCGATCCGCGGCGCGCTCGGCCTGCTCGACAGCGGGGCCCTGGGCACGCTCCCCGAGCGCTCGGCGCGCATGGTGCACGTCGCGCGGTCGAGCAGCGACCGCCTCAACCGGATCGTGGACGACATCCTCGACATCGAGCGCATGGACTCGGGCACGACGCCGCTCGAGCGGGCCGAGCACCGCGTGGCCGACCTCGTCTCGACGGCCGCGGAGCCCGTCGGGCTGCTCGCGCGCGACGCCGGCGTCGAGATCGTGCAGGAGCACACCGACGAGGTCGTCGCCGTCGACGGGGAACGCGTCGTGCAGATGCTGACCAACCTGCTGAGCAACGCCGTGAAGTTCTCCCCGCCGGGTGGGACGGTCCGCGTGTCCGCGCGCTCCGCCGGGGACATGGTCGAGCTCCGCGTCGAGGACGAGGGACGCGGCATCCCCCCGGACAAGCTCGAGACGGTGTTCCGGCGCTTCGAGCAGGTCGACGCGTCGGACTCGCGCGAGCGGGGCGGCAGCGGGCTCGGGCTCGCGATCTCGCAGAGCATCGTGGAGCGCCACGGGGGCCGCATCTGGGCCGAGAGCCGCGGCGAGGGCACGGGCGCGACCTTCCGCGCGACCCTACCCCGGCCCGAGCCGGTCCTCGGCCCGGCCGACGACGTGCCCGCGACCGCGCCCGGCGACCAGCGCCCCCGGGTCGTGGTGGTCGACGACGACGCGTACGTCGTCGACGTGCTGCGCGCGGTCCTGGAGTCGCGCGGGTACGACGTCGTCGGGGTGACCGACGGCACGCTCGCCTTCGCGGCCATCGAGGCCGCCCGGCCCGCCGCCGTCGTGCTCGACCTCGCGATGCCGGGGCGCGACGGGCAGGACGTGCTCGACCGGGTGCGCCGGAGCGCCGCGACGGCGAACGTGCCCGTCGTCATCGTCTCGGGCTCGCAGCCCTCGAAGTCCGTGGCGACGGCGTCCCTCGCCGACCGCTGGCTCGTGAAGCCGGTCGCGCCCGCGGAGCTCGAGCGCACCGTCAGGGAGGTCGTCAGCCTGCGCCCGCACCACGAGCACGTGCTCGTCGTCGAGGACGACCCGGAGGTCGGGGAGGTCGTGCGCACCGTCCTGCAGGGGGCGGGGCTCGTCGTCACGCTGGCGCGCAGCGTCCGCGAGGCGCTGCAGGTGCTCGCGGGCGGCGAGGAACCGGCGCTCGTCGTGCTCGACCTCACGCTGCCCGACGGTGCGGGCCGCGAGGTCGTCGACGTGCTCCGCCAGGACGGCCGCCTGAGCCGGGTCCCGCTCGTCATCTACAGCGGGGCGCGCCTCGACGCGCACCAGCGTGCGGACCTCCGGCTGGGAGATACCGTCTACCTGCGCAAGGGGAGCACCGCCCCCGAGAAGCTGCTGGAACCCGTGCTCGACCTCCTGGACACGGCCGCGGGCCGCTGGGGCACGGCGCACGACGACGGGGCGAGAGCCTCGAGGACGGAGAACACATGACCGCGGGACCCATCATCTACGTGAGCCACGGGACGGGCACGGGGAGGACCGAGCTGTCCGCGTTCGACGCGGCGCTCACGGACGCCGGCGTCGGCGACTTCAACCTCGTCCGGCTGAGCTCCGTCGTGCCTCCCGGGTCCCGCGTGGTCGAGGTGGACCGTCTCGAGGAGGGGTACGGCGGGCACGGCGACCTCCTCTACTGCGTGTACGCCGAGGCGCACGCCGTGATGCCCGGCCACGAGGCGTGGGCCGGCGTGGCGTGGTCGCTGCGCGACGACGACAGCGGTGCCGGTCTCTTCGTGGAGCACGAGGCGCCGTCGCACGAGCAGCTCGAGCTGGACCTCACGCTCAGCCTGGAGGACCTGGCCGCGACGCGCGGCAACCGGTTCCACCCGGCCGGCCGCCGGGTCGCCGGGGTGCGCTGCGAGTCGCTGCCTGTGTGCTCCGTCGTCGTCGCCGCGTACCGCCGCGAGGGCTGGGACGGGGAGACCCGGTGACGGCGCCGGCGCGTGCGGGCGCGGGGCGCGCCGCGGTGACGTTCGAGCAGACCGTGGACGGCGAGCTCGCCGACCGGTTCTGGGAGCTCTACCTCGAGGCGTTCGAGCCGCTGCGCACGCGTGCGGCGGCCCGGCACGTGCTGCACCGCGAGGAGTTCGACGAGGAGATGAGCGACCCGCGGGTGCTCAAGCTCCTCGCGCACGACGACGACGGCGCGGCCGTCGGGCTGACGACGCTCGCGACCGACCTCGCGGCGGTCCCGTGGGTGAGCCCGGAGTTCTTCGCGGCGCGCTACCCCGAGCACGCCGCGCGCGGCGCCGTCTGGTACATCGGCTTCACGCTCGCCCACCCGGGCCGACGCGCGAGCCGGACGTTCATGGACATGATCGACGCGCTCGTCGCGCACCTCGCGGAGAACCGCGTGGTGTGCGCCTACGACGTGTCGCGGTTCAACGACGACTCGCTGCGGTTCGCGGACAACCTGCGCCGCCACCTCGAGCGGACGCAGGACGTCGAGGTCGAGACCGTCGACCAGCAGACGTACTACGCGACGACGTTCCGCTGACCGTCCCGCCGACCGTTCCGCCGACCGTTCCGCCGACCGTTCCGCCGACCCTGTGCCGGGGCGGTCCGCGCCGCCCCGGCACGGTCGTCAGCTGCCGACGTGCGCCGCGTACTGGTCGGCGGTGAGCAGGTCGCCCGTGTCGACGACGTCGACCTTGAACAGCCAGCCGTCGGTGTACGGGTCCGAGTTCACGACGGCCGGGTCGTCGACCGCCGCCTGGTTCACCTCGACGATCGTGCCCGAGACGGGCGAGAAGAGCTCCGACACGGACTTGGTCGACTCGACCTCGCCGATGACGCTCCCGGCCGTCACCTCGGCGCCCACCTCGGGCAGCTCCAGGTAGACGATGTCGCCGAGCGCCT
Source organism: Sphaerisporangium cinnabarinum (assembly GCA_003052455.1). Lineage (GTDB taxonomy): Bacteria > Actinomycetota > Actinomycetes > Actinomycetales > Cellulomonadaceae > Cellulosimicrobium > Cellulosimicrobium cinnabarinum. The sequence continues at coordinate 16,114 of QAPD01000071.1, forward strand.
CGGCGGCCGTCGCGGTGATCCCGACGACGGCGGGGGTCGAGCCGTCGATCCACTCGTGCTCGGCCGTGTACTGCAGGTGCGCCGGGAACTGGGCCTCGGTCATGGGGTTCTCCTTCGGGACGACGGGTCGGTCAGGACTGCTGGGGACGACGGTAGAACGGGAGCGGCACGACGACCACGGGCTCGGCCCGGCCGCGCACGTCGACGGCGAGCTCGGTGCCCTCCGCCGACAGCTCGGGCGTGACGTACGCGAGGGCGATCGGGTGGCCGAGCGTCGGCGACGGCGCGCCGGACGTCACCGTGCCCACGCGGCGCGCGGACTCCCCCACCACTCCCCCGGCGTCGACGCCGTCGCCCGGCAGCACGACGGCGTAGCCCGCCCGCGCGGGCCGTCGCCCCAGGCCCCGGAGCCCGACGAGCACGCGCGCGGGCGGGGACTCCCGGCGCGCGGCGAGCGCGGCCCGGCCGACGAACTCGAGCGGGGCGCCGTCGGCGTCGACCTTGTCGAGCTTCACGACGCGCCCGAGCCCCGCCTCGTACGGCGTGGTCGTGGTGTCGAGCTCGTGCCCGTACAGCGGCATCCCCGCCTCCAGGCGCAGCGAGTCGCGCGCGGACAGGCCCGCCGGGACGATGCCGAGCGGCGCACCCGCGGCGAGCACGGTGCGCCACAGGTCGGCGGCGCGGTCCGCGGGCACGAACAGCTCGAAGCCGTCCTCCCCCGTGTACCCGGTGCGGGCCACGAGGGCGTCCACCGCGCCGTCGTCGGTGCGCAGCACGAGCGGCGCGGCCGCGTAGTACCGGAGGTCGCGCACGGTCTCGGCGGCGACCGGGTCGGCCGGGTCCGTGAGGCCCGCGACGATCTCCTCCGCGCGCGGACCCTGGACCGCGACGAGCGCCGTGCTCGCCCCCTGGTCGGTGACCGTCGCGTCGAAGCCCGCGGCCCGCGCGACGAGCTCGCGCGCGACGAGGTCCGCGTTGCCCGCGTTCGCGACCACGAGGAAGCGCTCGTCCGCGAGGCGGTACACGACGAGGTCGTCGAGGACCGCGCCGTCCTCCTGGCAGATCATCGTGTAGCGCGCCCGGCCGGGCGCGACCGCGGAGAGGTTGCCGACGAGCGCGTGGTCCAGCGCGGCCGCGGCCTGCGGTCCCGCGACCTCGATCTCGCCCATGTGGGAGAGGTCGAACAGGCCGGCCGCCTCGCGGACGGCGCGGTGCTCCGCGAGGTCGGACGTGTACCGCAGCGGCATCAGCCACCCGCCGAAGCTCGTGAGGTTCGCACCGAGCGCGACGTGCTCGTCGTGCAGCGGGCTGCGACGCCCCGCGCTCTCGGTCGTCCCGGTCTGCTGCTCGGTCATGCGAGGTCTCCCGTCACGTAGGACTCCAGGGGCGGGCACGAGCACACCAGGTTGCGGTCGCCCCGCGCACCGTCGATGCGGCGCACCGGCGGCCAGTACTTGCCGGCGCGCAGGCTCGCGACCGGGTAGGCCGCGAGCTCGCGCGGGTACGGCTTGTCCCAGTCCTCCGCCACGAGCGCCGCCGCGGTGTGCGGGGCGCCGCGCAGCGGCGACTCCTCGACGCTCCAGCGGCCGGAGGCGACGGCGTCGATCTCGCCGCGGATCGCGACGAGCGCGTCGACGAACCGGTCGAGCTCCGCGAGGTCCTCGCTCTCCGTCGGCTCCACCATGAGCGTGCCCGCCACGGGGAACGAGAGCGTCGGGGCATGGAACCCGTAGTCCATGAGCCGCTTCGCCACGTCCTCCGCCGTCACGCCCGTCTCCGCGGTGATCGGGCGCAGGTCGAGGATGCACTCGTGCGCGACGAGGCCGTTCGGGCCGGTGTAGAGCACCGGGTAGTGGTCGGCGAGCCGGCTCGCGACGTAGTTCGCCGTGAGCACCGCCGTCTTCGTCGCCTCCGTCAGCCCGTCCGGGCCCATGAGCGCGACGTACGCGTACGAGATCGGCAGGATCCCGGCCGACCCGTACCGCGTCGCCGAGACCGGGGTGCCGGTGGCGGGGTCCTGACCGGGGGCCAGCGGGTCGCCCGGGAGGAACGGCACGAGGTGCGCGGCGACCGCGACGGGGCCGACTCCCGGCCCTCCCCCGCCGTGCGGGATGCAGAACGTCTTGTGCAGGTTCAGGTGCGAGACGTCGCCCCCGAACTCTCCCGGGCGCGCGAGCCCGACGAGCGCGTTGAGGTTCGCACCGTCGATGTACACCTGACCACCCGCCTCGTGTACGAGGTCGCAGACCTCGCGGACGTGCTCCTCGAAGACGCCGTGCGTCGACGGGTAGGTGATCATGATCGCCGCGACCCGCGGGCCGTGGTCGGCCAGCTTCGCGCGCAGGTCGGCCAGGTCCACCTCGCCGCTCTCCGCGGTCCGCACGACCTCGACCTTCAGCCCCGCCAGCGCCGCCGACGCCGCGTTCGTCCCGTGCGCCGACGCGGGGATCAGGCACACGTCGCGCTCCACGTCGCCGCGCGACACGTGGTACTCGCGGATCGCCAGCAGGCCCGCGAACTCGCCCTGCGACCCTGCGTTCGGCTGCACGGAGACGCCCGCGTAGCCGGTGATCTCCGCGAGCGCCGACTCGAGGCCGCCGATCAGCTCCTCGTAGCCGCGCGCCTGGTCGGCCGGCACGAACGGGTGCAGGTCCGCGAACCCGGGCCAGGAGATGGCCTCCATCTCCGCCGTCGCGTTGAGCTTCATCGTGCACGAGCCCAGCGGGATCATCGTGCGGTCCAGCGCGAGGTCCTTGTCCGCGAGACGGCGCAGGTAGCGCAGCATCGACGTCTCGGACCGGTGCAGGCGGAAGATCGGGTGCTGGAGGTACGACGTCGTCCGGGTCGCCCACGTCGGGAGGTCGTGGCCGGACCCGGCCACGGAGGCGCCCTCGGCGCTCGGGTCTCCAGCGGCGTCCACGCCGAACGCCCGCAGGACGGTGGTGACGGTCGCGGGGGTGGTGGTCTCGTCGCAGGCAATCTGTACATGATCTGCGTCAGGGTTGTACAGGTTGATGCCGGCGGTGGCGGCGGCCTCGACGACGGCGGTGGCGCGGCCCGGGACCACGGCGCGGACGGTGTCGAAGAAGGTGTCGTGCTCGACCGTGACGCCGCCCGCGCGCAGGTGCGCGGCGAGGGTCACGGCGTGCGCGTGCGTGCGCTCGGCGATGGCGCGGAGGCCGTCGGGCCCGTGGTAGACCGCGTACATCGAGGCGACGATCGCGAGGAGGGCCTGCGCCGTGCAGATGTTGCTCGTCGCCTTCTCGCGCCGGATGTGCTGCTCGCGCGTCTGGAGCGCGAGGCGGTAGGCGGTGTCGCCGTCGGCGTCGATCGAGACGCCCACGAGACGACCGGGGAGCGAGCGCTCCAGACCCTTGCGCACGGCCATGAAGGCCGCGTGCGGGCCGCCGTAGAACAGCGGGACGCCGAACCGCTGGGCCGAGCCCACCGCCACGTCGGCGCCGAGCTCGCCGGGGGAGACGAGCAGGGTCAGCGCGAGCAGGTCGCTCGCCACCGTGACGAGCGCGCCCGCGTCCTTGGCCTCCGCGACCACGGGCCGCCAGTCCACGACGCGGCCCGACGCGCCCGACTGCTGGACGACGACGCCCACGAGGTGCGCGTCGTCGTCCACCCCTGCCGGGAACGCGCCCGCCGCGCGGGCGGCGGCGAGCCCGGCCTCCAGGCCGCCCGACAGGTCCGCGACGACGACGGGCAGGCCGACCGCCCGGGCTCGACCCTGGGTGACGGCGAGCGTCTGCGGGAAGAGGTCGGCGTCGAGCACCACGTAGCCGCTCTTCGCGCGCGACGCCCGCCACATGAGGGCGACGGCCTCCGCGACCGCGGTCGCCTCGTCGAGCAGCGACGCGTTCGCGACGTCGAGGCCCGTGAGGTCCTCGACGACCTGCTGGAAGTTGAGCAGCGCCTCCAGGCGGCCCTGCGAGATCTCGGGCTGGTACGGCGTGTACGCCGTGTACCAGGCGGGGGACTCGAGGACGTTGCGACGGATCACCGGGGGAGTGACGGTGCCGTAGTAGCCGAGCCCGATCATCTGCGTCTTCACGACGTTCTTCGCGGCGAGCGCGCGCAGGTGGTCGAGCACCTCCGTCTCGGTGCGCGCCGCCGGCAGGTCGAGCGGGCGCTCGGTGCGGATCGCCGCGGGCACGGCGGCGTCGACCAGCGCGTCGAGCGAGGCGTGGCCGAGCTGGTCGAGCATGACCTGCACCTCGCGGCCGCGCGGGCCGAGGTGGCGCGGCGCGAACGCGCCGGAGGCGGCGTCGGGCGGGGAGGTGCGGTCGAGGGACGGCTGGGTCACGGGGACCTCCGGGGGAGGGGACGACGGCGGGTCCCTCCCCGCTCTGTCATCGGACGCACGCGTCGACCTGAGAGTTTTGCCGGTCCGCCGTGCCGCGAGGGCCGGGGCGCGCCGACTTGCACCGTCGGTGGGCCGAGGTCGCCGGGGGTCCGACGAGCGCACGACCGCTTTCCAGAGTTGCCTCGCCTCGACGGTACGTGGGCCTGAGAGATTCCCGGGGAGGACTTGCTCCTTCGGCGCCGGCGCCCGGTCCGGGGACCGTGCGGCCGAGCTCTCCCGTCGAGGTTCGGGCGGCAGTACTGCAGTTGTGCGCACGATCCTACCGGGGTCGCGCCGCCCGGGCGGGCGGGGGTCGCGGCCGACGTCGGCGCCCGCGTCGACGTCGGCGGCAGGAACCGCGGTGCCCGCCCTGGGGATAAAAACTACGGACCCCTCACAATCTCCGCTACGGTCGCCCGACGTGCGACGACGCGAGCGGGGAGGGTCATGAGCGAGGACCGGCACGAGGGGCGACCACCGCTGCGGCGACGGGTACGACGCTGGACGACGATGTGGGGCCTGCTGCGGCACGCCGGGCTGCCGATCGTCGCGGCCGGCCTGGCGCTCAGCCTGCTGCTCGCGGTGCTGCCGCTCGTGACGATCGTGCTCCTGGGCCGGGTCCTGTTCCTGCTCCCGGACGTGACGTCGCGCCCCGGCGGCTGGGGCGAGCTGCTGGGCGTGCTCGGGCTGGCGGTCGCCGCGCTCGTCGTGCAGCAGGGGCTCGCGCCGTTCCAGGCGGGCGTGGTCGAGACGATCGGCCGCCGCGTCGACCAGCACTGCATCGACCGCCTGCTCACGGCCGCCCTGTCGGACGCCCCGCTGTCCCTCCTCGACGACCCCGAGGTGCTCGACGTCGTCGCCGACGCGCGTGCCGCGTTCGCGCGCCAGTCCCGCAGCCCGGGCGACGCGGCGTCGGCGCTCGTCCCGCTCGTGGGCCGGTACGTCCAGCTCGCCGGGGCGTCCGTCCTCGTCGCGGCCGTCGTGTCGCCGCTCGCCGGTGCGCTCATCCTCGCCACGGCCCTCGCGATCCGGACCGGCGTGCGCGGCACGCTCGGGCTGTTCGGCCCGGTGTGGGAGTCGCTCGCACCCCTGCGGCGCCGCCAGTCCTATCTGCGCGACCTCGCGACCACGCCGTCGATCACCAAGGAGGTCCGCCTCCTGGGCCTGCTGCCGTGGCTGCGCGGGCGCCTGCACGACGACACGATGGCGTTCCTCGAACCGCAGTGGGCGAGCAGCCGACGGCTCCAGCTCTGGCCGTTCGTCGGGTTCTCGGCGATCGGCCTCGTCGGGGGCGCGGCGGTGCTCGTGCTGGTCGCGCTCGACGCCGCGACGCTCGACCTCTTCGCGCTCGGCGTCGCCCTCCAGGCGGTGCTCATCCCCATGCGCTTCGGGGTGTACTTCCCGGAGTGCGACGTGCAGACCCAGTTCGGCCTGCAGTCGTTCGACGCGCTGGCCCGGTTCGAGGAGCGGCTCGCGTCGGGCGACGCACCCGAGGCGGCGGGCGGCGACCGGGACGTCCCGCGGGGCGTCATCCGCTTCGAGGACGTGTGGTTCCGTTACCGCGACGACGCCGCGTGGGTCCTGCGCGGCCTCGACCTCGAGCTCGTGCCCGGCACGTCGACGGTGATCGTCGGGCTCAACGGGGCGGGCAAGACGACGACGATCAAGCTCCTCGCGCGCCTGTACGAGCCGACCGGCGGCCGCATCACCGTGGACGGCGTGAACGTGCGCGACCTGCCGCTCGACGCGTGGCGCGCGCGCCTCGCGCTGATCTTCCAGGACTACGTGCGGCTCGAGCTCCCGGCGGCCGACAACGTCGCGCTCGGGGCACCCGCCCTGCGCGACGACGACGGCCGGCTGCGCGAGGCGGTCGCCGCGGCCGGGGCGGACGCCGTCGTGGCGGGGCTCGGCGACGGCCTCGGCACGGTGCTCTCCGGCGGGTACGCCGGCGGGCGGGACCTGTCCGGCGGACAGTGGCAGCGGATCGCCCTGGCCCGGGCCCTGCTCGCCGTCTCCGGCGGCGCGGACGTGCTCGTCCTCGACGAGCCGACGGCGCAGCTCGACGTCCGCGCCGAGGCCGAGTTCTTCGAGCGGTTCCTCGCGCAGGGTGCGGTCGACGCCGTCGCGGCCGGCCGCCCGGTGACGTCGGTCGTCATCTCGCACCGCTTCTCGACCGTGCGGCCCGCGGACCGCATCGTCGTCGTCGCGGAGGGGCGCGTCGTCGAGCAGGGCACGCACGACGAGCTCCTCGCGCTCGACGGCCGGTACGCGGAGCTGTTCCTCCTCCAGGCGCGCCGCTTCCGCACGGACCCGCTCCCGACCCCCACCACCGGAGGTGCCCTGTGAGGCGCGTCGCCCTCGCCGCCCGGTTCATGCTCGCCCACGGCTGGGCGACGGACCGGCGCCGTCTGCTGGTCGCGATCGTCCTCATGACGGTCGGGTACCTCTCGGCGCCGCTCGTGGGCGTGGGCCTCGGGATGTTCACCGACGCCGCGGTCGACGCGGACACGGCGCGCGCGGTGGGCCTCGCCGGCGCGCTCGCGGTGCTGCTCGTGGCCGAGCTGATGATGAGCCACTTCGCCCACCTGTCCTACTTCGAGCTCGCCGACCTCCAGCAGCTCGCGCTCGTCGACGAGGTCGCCGGGCTCACCCACGGCTCGGCGAGCCTCGCCGAGCTCGAGGACCCCGAGCGCGTGCGCCTGCTCACCTCGGTGACGGAAGGCCTCCAGCGCGTCCGGATGGCGCTGGAGGGCACGCTCCAGCTCGGTGGCATGACGCTCCAGGTCCTGGTCACCACGGTCATCCTCGGCGTGGTCGAGCCGTGGCTGCTCCTGCTCCCGCTCGCGGCCCTGCCGCCCGTCTGGCTCGCCGACCGGGCGCAGCGGCTCCTCGACCGCGCGCGCGACGAGGCCGCCGACGACGTCCGCCTGTCCCGGCACCTCGTCACCGCGGGCACGACCGGCTCCTCGGCCAAGGAGATCCGGCTCTTCGGCGCGCGCGGCCTGGTCGCGGACCGCCAGCGGACGGCGTGGGACCGCACGACCGCGAGCCTGTGGAGCTCCCACCGCCGCTCGGCGCTCCTGCGCGCCGGGGGACAGGTGTGGTTCGCCCTCGCGTACGGCGCGGCGGTCCTCGTCGTGCTGCGAGGCGCCGCGTCGGGGACGGCCGCGATCGGCCAGGTCGTGCTCGTCGTGACGCTCGCGATCCAGGTCAGCACCCAGGTCGCGGGCGCGCTCGCGCTCTTCGGCTCGCTCCAGGGCGCGGGACGGACGGTCGAGCAGCTCGCCGAGCTGCGCGCCACGACCGGGACGGCGGGGACCCGGCCCGGCGCGGCGGGGAGCACCGAGGTCGGCACGGCCGACGAGACACGGGCCCCCGCCCGGCGCGGCGAGGCCGCGGGGGCGAGCGAGGCCGCCGTGGAGCGCGCGATCCCTGCCCGGCTCGCGCACGGACTGCGCCTGGAGGACGTCACGTTCGCCTACCCGGGCGCGGACCGGCCCGTGCTCGACGGCGTCACGCTCGACCTGCCTGCGGGCGCCACCGTCGCGCTCGTCGGCGAGAACGGCGCGGGCAAGACGACCCTCGTCAAGCTCCTGTGCGGGCTGTACCGCCCGACGTCGGGCCGCGTCCTGGCGGACGGCGTCGACCTCGCCGCCGTCGCGCCCGACGCGTGGCAGTCCCGTGTCGCGACGCTGTTCCAGGACTTCGCGCGCCTCGAGCTCACGCTGCGCGAGGACGTCGGCGTCGGCCGCGTCGCCGCGCTGCACGACGACCGCGCGCTGTGGACCGCGATCGACGAGGCCCGCGCCCGCCCGATCGTCGAGCGCTCACCCGACGGCCTGGACCAGATCCTCGGCACGGCGTACGCGGACGGCACCCAGCTCTCCGGCGGCCAGTGGCAGACGCTCGCGCTGGCCCGCACGCTCCTGCGCGAGGACCCCCTCCTGCTCGCGCTCGACGAGCCCGCGTCCGCGCTCGACGCGACCGCGGAGCACGCGCTGTTCGAGCGGTTCACCGAGACGGCGCGCCGCGCGGGGACCACCTCGGGCGGCGTCACGCTGTTCGTCTCCCACCGCTTCTCCACGGTGCGCGACGCGGACCTCATCGTCGTGCTCGACGGCGGCCGGGTCGCCGAGCTCGGCGCCCACGACGACCTCGTCGCGGCCGGCGGGCCGTACGCGGAGATGTACGCCCTCCAGGCGCACGCCTACCGGTAGCCCGGTGCGGGCCCGCGCCGCCGTGACAGGGTGGGGCCCGTGCAGCCCGACACCGTCGCCGACCTCGTGCTCCTGCTCGTCCTCGCCGGAGCGGGGCTCCTGCTCGTCTGGTGCGCCCGCGCCACGGCCTCCGGACGGATCGGGCGCAACCAGGTCGCGGGCATCCGCACCGCGACGACGCTCGCGAGCGACGACGCGTGGCGGACGGCCCACCGCGCGGCCCGGCCGCTGAGCGAGGCGGCGGGCTGGGTGCTCGTCGTGGCCGCCCCGGTGCTCCTGCTCGTCGACGACGCCGCGGGCCTCGTCGTCGTGCTGGTCGCGACCGGCCTGACGCTCGCGCTCACGGTGGGAGGGCTCGTCGTCGGGACGCGGGCCGTCCGCCGCGAGGTGGGTCACCGCCGCTGACCCGGCGGCGGATCGCGCAGGCAGCCTCGCGAGCCCGCCCGCGCTCAGCCCGGCGTGCCGTCCCGGGAGGAGTCGCCCGCGGGCTCCACGACGACGGAGCGCACCGTCGCGAGTCGCCGGACCGCGCGCTCCAGGGCCCGCGTGCGGCGGGGCGTCGCGCGGAACGACACGACGATCCGACCCGCCCGGCCGTCGCCGTCCACCGGCCCGGTCGCGAGCGAGTCGAAGCTCACGCCGCGCGTCGAGAACACCCCGGTGAGCGCGGTGAGCGTGCCGGGCTGGTCGAGGCCGTGCACGGTCGCGACCCAGTCGCGCTCCGCGCCGACCGGGGCCGGCACGCGCTCCGCGCCCGTCGCCCCGGTCGTGCCCGGGACGCCCGACGGCCCGCCCTGCGGGCCCGCCGCGCCCGACGAACCCTCCGCACCCGCCGCCGCGCTCGCCGCACCGCCCGCGGGCGACCCCGCGCTCGCCGGCACGGCGCTCGCCGTCACCATGCGGTCGATGCCCCCGGCCGCCTGCGCGAGCCGACGCGCCTCGTCGTCGGGCAGCTCGTCGAGCAGGACGCGCGTCCACCCGCCCGGGCCGAGCACGACCGGGACGCCGAGGACGCCGCGCGACGGCACGCCGTCGTCCGAGGGAAGCCGACCGTCGAGCTCGCCGTCGAGCGCGACCTGCCCCGCGACGACGATCTCGCGCCCGTCGAGGATCACCTCGAGGAGGTCGACGGTCGCGCTCGCGGTGCCCGCGGGGGTCTTGGCGCCGGACTGGTGGGTCATCCAGGGTCGTGTGACGAGCCGCAGGTCGGCGGGCCAGGTGTCGATGAGCTCGAACGCGGCGCCCATGTCCTGGGTCGCGACGCGCGCGAGCTCGTCCTTCGCCGCGGCGATCTCGCCGGGCAGCGCGTCGAGCGTGCGGCCGCGCCGCAGCGCGGCGACGGCGCGAGCCCGCTCGTCGGCGTCGAGCCCGCTCACCCGGACGGTCGACCAGAGCGGGACGGCGTCCTCGCCGTGCTGGCCCCCGACGAACCCGCCGACCCGGTGCCGCCGCACGCCCAGCTCGACCGCGATCTCGCGCCGGAACCGCAGCGTGTCGAGCCAGGCCCCCATGCCGAGCACGCGATGCCGCCCGAGCCGCTCCGCCATGACCGCGACGCCGAGCTCGACGGGGTTCGTCACGACGATCACGACCTCGTGCCCCGAGCCGTGCCGCGCGATCGCGTCCGCGTACTCGGCGAGCACGGCGCCGTTCGTCGCGGCGAGCACGCGCCGGTCGGGGTCGGCGCCCGTGCGGGCCGGGGGAGTGAGGCCGGCGGCGACGACGATGACGTCGGCGGTCACGTCGTCGGGCGAGTGCGCCACGTCGAGGAGCGGTGCGTGCTCGTCGTACGCGTCGACGAGGTCGGCGCGCAGCCCGTGCACGGCGCGCCCCGACGCGCCCCCGGCGCGGCCGACGAGCTGGAGCCGCGCCGTCGGCGGGAGCACCCGCCGCTCGACGATCTGCGTGCACACCTGCCGGCCGACGTCGCCCGTCGCCCCCACCACCGCTACGTCCACCCCCGCAGGCTACGACGCCCCGGAGTCAGGCGAACGCGATGTCGCCCGCGGCGGCGACCATCTCGTCGAGCACCGCGGAGACGACCGGCCGGGGCTCGTGCCGGGTCGCGCGGTGGCGCGCGACGAGGCGGCGCGAGCCGAGCCCGGGCAGGCCGACGACCGTGACGCCGTCGGGCACCTCGTCCGACGCGCCGCCCTCCACGGCGAGCGCCGGGAGCATCGCGACGCCGAGCCCGGCCGCGACGAGCGAGAGCGCGACGTCGAAGTCGTAGTAGTTGTGCCGCGTGCGCAGAGTCCCGCCGAGCCCGCGCGACAGCCGCCGGAGCGCTCGGGCGGCGGCGGTGCCGGGCTCCGGTCCCAGCCAGACGGCGTCGCGCACGTCGTCGAGGCGCGTGGGCGTCGGCATGCCCGCGGGGACGACGAGCCGCCACGGCTCGTCGAGCAGGACGATCTCGCGCGTGCCGCGCGGGGCGGGGGAGTCGGCCTCGTAGTCCCGCTCGAGGAGGACGACGTCGAGCTCGCCCGCGCGCAGCAGCCGCAGGGCCTCGGTGGGCTCGCGCTCCTGCACGTCGAGCTCGATCCCGGGGGCGGTCTCGGCGAGCCGCCCGGCGACAGGCGCGACGACGGCGCGGATCGCCGTCTGGAAGGAGCCGACGGCGACGCGCCCGCTCACCTCGTCGCCGAGCGCGGCGAGCGCCTTGCGGGCCTCGACGAGCTCGGTCTCGATGCGCTCGGCCGTCTCGGCGAGCACACGACCGGCGGGCGTGAGGGTCACGCCGCGCGGTCCGCGGTCGAGCACGACGACCCCCTCCTCGGCCTCGAGCCGCTGGATCTGCTGCGAGACCGCGGACGGGGTGACGTGCAGGAGATCCGCTGCCGCGAGGATGCCTCCACCGCGGTGCACGGCAAGGAGGAAACCAAGTCTGCGTGGGTCCGTCGCCATGTAGAGATGCTAAACGCCCGGTGCAGAATCCTTCGATTGTGCTGAACCACGGAAGGCCTCACACTTGTCGTGGCGCCGGTCGGTTACCTCCTCCTCCTTACGGGTCGGCGCCCGAGCTTCGCACCACCCGCGCCACCAGCCATCGGCCCGGAGCGCACAGCCACCGCAGCGTCGCGGTACCCCCCTCCACCCCTTCTTCGTCACCGGAGTACCGCTGTGCCTGTCACCCTCGACGCGATCGTCATGTTCCTCGGCTGGATCGGTGCCGCCGCCGGCGTCGTCGCCTACGCGATGGTCAGCCGTGGCCGCTGGGCGCCGTCGTCCGCCCCGTTCCAGCTCACCAACCTCACCGCCGCGGGCCTCATGGGCATGGTCGCCGCGGCCAACGGCGTGTGGCCGTCCGTCGCCGCGAACCTCGTGTGGGTCCTCATCGGCGCCCAGGCGATCGTCGTCATCGTGCGGGCGCGGCGTGCGCGCCGGCGCGCGCTCGAAGAGGCCGCCGCCATCACCGCGTCCGCCCCCGCGGCGGTCGCCGTGCGCGCCGACGGCGAGCCCGCGCCCCAGGAGGTCGGGCTCGCCGCCTGACGGCAGCCCGACCCCGCTCGGCGCCGCCGCTCGACCGGCTCGGCACGGCCGCTCGACCGGTTCAGCGCGAGGCGCTCGGCGCGGGCTCCAGGACGACGTCCACCACGACCGCACGGTGGTCGGACAGCCCCGTGTCGACGGCCGTCGCGGGCCCGAGCGCCCGGACGGCCGGGCCGCCGGGCAGGCCGTCGGCGAGCACGTGGTCGATCTGCCGCACGGGCCGGTCGACGGGGTGCGTGAGCACGTCGGCGAGCGACGTGAACCCGGTGATCTCCGCGGGCTCCGGCGCGCGCAGGTTGAGGTCGCCCAGCAGCACGAGCGGGCGGGGGAGCGGCGCGCAGGCTCCCGTGAAGGCCCGGAGCTGGTCCGCGGTGAACTCGGGGCGCGACGTCGTGTGCGCGGTCACGACAGTGAGCGGCCCCCACGGTGTGCGGACGGCCGCGGCGAGCGCGGCGCGCGGCTCGTCGGGCACCACCCGGAACGGCAGCAGGCGCGCGGCCCCCGTCGCGGCCCCCGGCCGTCGCCGCCGCACGCGCGACCGCCACGGCATCCGCTCGAGCTCGAGGCGCGACCACCGCTCGACGGGGAACCTGCTGACGAGCCCGATCCCGTACGACGCGACCCCGGGGACGCGCCGCACGCCCGACCCCGGCCGCGCCGCGCGCACCCACGCACCGGAGACGCCACGGAGCGTGGGGGACAGGTGCCGGTGCTCGGCGCGCAGCGCCTCCGCCGCGACGGCGACGAGGTCGGCGCGGTGCGAGCGGGGCGAGTCGCGCTCGACCTCCTGGAGCGCGAGGACGTCGGCGTCGAGGTACGCGACGGCGCGCGCGAACCGCTCGACGTCGACCGTCCCGTCGAGCGCGGCGCCGTGCAGCGTGTTGAAGGTCGCGAGGCGCAGGGCGCCGTCCGGGCGCGGGGGCAGCGGTCCGTCGTTCAGGTCACGGGAGTCGTGGGGCACCGGACGATCCTCGCGCGGGCCGCGGACCGTCGCGACCAGGGCAGGGTCCCCGGGCGCGGGGGACGTCGTCGGGCCGCGGGCCCGGGACGCGTCAGAGCGTGCGGCGCCAGGCGGCGATGCGCTCGACCGCCTCGGCGACCGTGCTCGGGGACGCGGCGAACGACAGCCGGACCCAGTCCCCGCCGCGGACGCCGTCGAAGTCGGTGCCGGGGGTGAGCGCGACGCCCGCCTCGGCGAGCAGGCGCGCGCACCACGTCACGGAGTCCAGGCCGTCCCCGGAGACGTCGGCGTAGACGTAGAACGCGCCGTCGGCGGGCGCGACGCGCGACCACCCGAGGTCGTCGAGCCGGGAGAGCACGAGCTCGCGCGACGCCGCGTACCGCGCGACGTTCTCGGCCGCGGCGGCGTACCCCTCGGGAGAGAACGCGGCGACGCCCGCGTGCTGCGCGAGCGCGGGCGGCGACAGCGCGACGTTCCCGGCGAGGGCGCCGACCGGCCCCACGAGCTCGTCGGGCAGCACGAGCCACCCGAGGCGCCACCCGGTCATCGCCCAGTACTTCGAGAACGAGTTGACGACGACCGCGCCGTCGGGCACGTACCGCGCCGCCGTCGGCAGCGCCGCGGCCGGGCCGTCCGCGCCGTCCCCGTAGACGATGCCGTGGTAGATCTCGTCGCTCACGAGGCGCACGTCGTGGTCGGTGCACCACGCCGCGACGGCGTCGAGCTCGGCGGGCAGGATCATCGTCCCCGTCGGGTTCGCGGGGCTCGCGACGACGAGCCCGTCGAGGCCGCCGTCGTAGTACGCCTCCATGAGCTGCGACACCGTGGGCTGGTAGCGCGTCTCCGGGCCGCAGTCGAGCTCGACGACCTCGCAGCCCAGCGCGCGCAGGATGTTCTTGTACGCGGGGTAGCCGGGGCGTGCGAGCGCGACGCGGTCGCCGACGTCGAAGGACGCGAGGAACGCGAGGAGGAACCCGCCCGACGACCCGGTGGTCACCGCGACGCGCGCCGGGTCGATCTCGACCCCGTACCAGCGGTCGTAGTGCTCGGCGATCGCGCGCCGCAGCGCGGGGACCCCGAGCGACTCGGTGTAGCCGAGGTCGCCGTGCTCGAGCAGCTCGATCGCGCGCCGCCGCACGACGTCCGACGCCCCGGTCGACGGCTCGCCCGCGCAGAGGTTGAGCACGGACGCGCCCGCGTCGCGCAACCGGTTCGCCTCGGCGAGAACCTCCATCACGGCGAACGGCGGCACGTGGGAGCGGCGTGAGACCTTCATCGACCCGGGCATGAGCCCATCATGCCCGCGTCATCCGTTCGGCGGACGTCGGTCGGCCGCGCGCGGAGGTGTCGGTCGTCCGGGCGACGCGCCGCACCGCGCGCCCGGGGTCGGATGAGGCCATGACGACCGACGACGCCTGGCGCGACGGCCCCGACGACCGGGAGGACGACGACCACGGCGGGGGGCGGGACCGTGCCGCGACCTTCCGCCCCGTCCGCGGGTGGGCGGTGCTGTGGCGCAGCGCGTTCGGGCTCCGGCACGGCGGTCACGAGTACGTCGTGGCCGTGGACTTCCTCGACTGGGACGAGCGCATCCGCCTGTACCGGGACGGCCGCCTCGTCGACGAGCAGCGCTCGCGCGCCCGGTTCGACCTCGGGGGCGCGACGCTGGAGGCGAGGATGAGCACCTACGGGATGCGGTACGTGCGCGTCGTGGACGCGGTCGGCACCGTGCACGACGTCCCGCCGCTGCCCGGGACCGCCGAGGCCTGGCGCGACCGCATGGACCGCGAGCGCCCGACGGCGAGCCGCGCCGTGGGCGTGACGGCGTGGGTCGTGCTCGCGGTCGCGCTCGTCACGCAGGTGCCGCAGCTGCTCGCGCTGGCGTCGGAGATCACGGGGTGGACCCCGCCCTTCGTGCCGGACCTCCCGGGCCCGGTGAACACGATCCTCACCGTGGGCGGCGTGCTCGCCGCGCTCGACCGGGCCCTGCGCCGCCGGTACCACCCGCTCCTCGACGGCTGATCCCCCCGCTCGTCCCGCGGGGCGGCGGCTGCCTACGCTGACAGGGACGACGAGGGAGGTTCTCGTGTTCCGACGACGTTCCCGCACCCCGGACGACGATCCGGTCCGGCGGGCCGCGCAGTACCGGGTCGACCGGGAGGCGGTACCCGAGGCCGCGCAGCAGGAGGGGTCCGCCGACGAGCCCGCCATCCCGGACCCGGCGCGCGCACCGGGCGGGGCGCGCACGACGGACGAGCCGACCGGGGCGCGCGACGACGACCTCCCGGCCGGCGGTCCGCGTCGTGTACGACCCGAGGACCGCGCGATGTACGTCGACACGGTGATCGACCAGGCCGTCCGGCGCGGCGAGTTCGACGACCTCCCGCTCGCGGGCAAGCCGATCCCTGGGCTCACGGGCACGCACGACCCGGACTGGTGGCTCAAGGCGGTGATCGAGCGCGAGCAGCTCACCGGGCTCGGGCCTCCGGCCATGCTCCTCAAGCGCGAGGACCGCGAGCTCGACGACCGCCTCGACCGCGAGCTCGACGAGAGGGCGGTCCGCGAGATCCTCGCGGACTTCAACGCGCGCGTCGTCGACGCCCGCCGCCAGCTGCTCGGCGGGCCGCCCGTCGTGACGCCGACGCGCGACGTCGAGCACGAGGTCGCGCGCTGGCGCGCCCGTCGCGCCGCCCGCTGAGCGCCGAGCCCGGCCCGGCCCGGCCCCGACCAGCCCGGACCAGCCCGGACCAGCCCGACGGCGGGCGCCCGCCGTCGGGCCCGCCTAGGGTCGGCGGCATGGCGGACTGGCAGCCCGACGTCCTGGGCGACGACTACGAGCAGCTCACGCTGCCGCTCGCGCCCGACGAGGAGGGCGACGTCGTCGCGACGCTCGTGCGGCGCCGACGCCCGGGCCCCGACCCGTACCTCGACGTGCTGTACGTGCACGGCTGGTCCGACTACTTCTTCCAGACCGAGCTCGCCGACTTCTGGGAGGCGCACGGCGCGCGGTTCCACGCGCTCGACCTGCGCAAGTACGGCCGCAGCCTGCGGCCCGGCCAGACGCCCGGGTACGTCGCCGACCTCGCCGCGTACGACGAGGACATCGAGGCCGCGCTCGGGGCGATGGGCCACCGGGGCGACGGGCGCTCCCCGCGCGAGGTCGTGCTCATGGGCCACTCGACCGGCGGCCTGACGCTGAGCCTGTGGCTCGCGCGCCACCCGGGGCGCGCGGCGGCGCTCGTCCTCAACAGCCCGTGGCTGGAGTTCCAGACGCGCGAGGTCGGCCGTCTCCTGCTCGAGCCCGTGATCGGGGCGCGCGCCCGGCTCACGCCCACCCGCCCGCTGCCCAACGTCGACCTCGGCTTCTACACGCGCTCCGTGAGCAAGGAGTTCGACGGCGAGTGGTCCTACGACCTCACGTGGCGTCCCCAGCACGGCTTCCGGACGACGCCCGCGTGGCTGTCCGCCGTCTTCCGCGGGCAGCAGACCGTCGCGCGCGGCCTCGGGATCGGCGCGCCGGTGCTCGTCCTGCTCTCGGCCCGGAGCACGCTGCTGCCGCGGTGGACGCCGGAGATGATGCACACCGACACGGCGATCGACGTGGACGGCGTCGCGCAGCGCTCGGTCCAGCTCGGCGACCTCGTCACGGTCGCGCGCCTCGACGGCGCCCTGCACGACGTCGTCCTCTCCTCCCGGCCCGTGCGCGCGCTCGCGTACGGGCGCATCGCGCAGTGGGTCGGCGCGTACCTGCCGAGGCCCGCGCCCGTCACCCCGCCCGTGCCCGATGCCGTCGCCCCCTCTCGCCGCGACGCGCCGCGCGCGACGGGGGGAGTGGCGCGCGCGCTCGGCCGGCTCGGTGCCGGGGTGCGCCGCGCCGGACGGTCCGTCGCGCGGTCCGTGGGGACCGCCGTCGGGACGCTGCGCGGGCGGACCCGCCGCCGGTGACGCCGGATGACGCCAGACGACATCTCACCCTCGACGACCGCACGACACCCAGGAGACACCGATGACGCTGCCCACCGGCCCGTACACGACCCCGGGCGGCCCGGCCCCCGCCGAGCGCCCCGCCCGTCGTCGACCGCGGTGGCTGGTCCCGCTCGTCGTCGTGCTCGCGCTGGTCCTCGTCGCCGCGGTCGCGCTCGTCGCCTACCTCGCGCTCCGCCCCCGCCTCGAGCGCCAGGCCAACATCGACGCCGTCGCGACGGCGTTCGACGAATGCGACCTCGGCGGCACGGGGGCGACCGTCGACCGCGAGAACGGCTCCGTCGACCTCCGCCGCGTGGGGTCCCCGTACGGCCCGAGCTGGGCGGAGGTCGAGTGCCTCACGGACGCGCTCGCGATGCCGCCGGAGCACCTCGCGGCGCTGCAGGAGCCCGGGGGCATGGATGCCGAGGAGGTGCGCTGGGACGCCTACATGGCGCAGCGGCTGGAGGGCGACGGCCAGACGTACGTCTTCCTGTACCACGACTGGTGGGCGCCGATCTACGGGGACTGAGCGCCTCCACCGACCCGGGAAGCGTCGCGGACCGCAGGTCGTGCGCGGACCGGTCCCCCCGCAGGGGGAGGGCGCCGGGGCAGGTGTCGCACCGTCGGGGGATCTGCCGGACGACGCGACGGCGCTACCGTCGGCGACGTCGTGCGTGGCGTCCAGCTGAAGGAGCGGTTCGAGTGTTTCGCGAGGTCCCCGTCCTCCCCGTCGTGATCCCGCTGGGAGCGGTGGTCCTCGCGCTCCTGCTGTGGCGTCTGCACCGGACCGGCCGGCTGACCGTGCCCCGCGCGGCCGTCGCGCTCGCGCTCGCCGTCTACGCGGCCGGGGTCGTGGCGAACACGGTGTTCCCGATCTTCCTCGACAAGCCGGTGACCAGCGCCGCGTGGGACGCCCACCTGGTCCTCGTGCCCCTCGTGGACTACGAGGTCGCCGACGCCCTGATGAACGTCCTCGTGTTCGTGCCGCTGGGCATGCTCCTGCCGCTCCTCCTGGCGCGGACGTCGTGGTGGCGCGTCGTGCTCGCGGCGGCCGCCTTCAGCCTCGCGATCGAGGTCACCCAGTACGTCACCTCGCACCTGCTGGGCGGCGGCCACATCGCGGACGCCAGCGACCTGCTCTTCAACGTCGTCGGCGGCGTGCTCGGCTTCGGGCTGTTCACCCTGCTGTCCGGCGTCCCCGCGCTCGACGCGTTCTTCGACCGCTTCCGCTGGTCCCCGGCGCCGCGGCCTCGCGGGTCGCGCGGGTCGCGCGCCGACGGGACGGACGCCCGTCGCGCGCGCTCAGCCGTCGAGCGCTGAGCGCACGAGGTCGACGATCCCGTCGGCCGCGGCCTCGACCTCGGCGAGGCAGTCCTCGAAGTCCTGCTGCCCGCCGTACCAGGGGTCGGCGATGTCGAGCACGTGCTCGGAGCCGCCCGGCTCGACGCGCGGCGCGGCCGGGTCGAACGAGCGGTACAGGCGCACCGGCGCCGACGCGTCGAGCCGCCGCAGGGCCCGCGCGTGCTGGGCGGTCATCGCGAGCACGAGGTCGCGCGCGGCGAGGTCGCCCGCGCGCACCTGCCGCGCCCGGTGCGTCCCGTCGACGACGTACCCGTGCTCGGCCAGGACGGCCCGGGCGCGGCGGTCGATCGGGTTCCCTCGCTCCTCGTCGCTGATCCCGGTCGAGTCCACGACGACGCGGTCGCCGAGCCCGGCCGCCTCGAAGCGGTCGCGCAGCACCACCTCGGCCATGGGGGAGCGGCAGATGTTGCCGGTGCAGACGGTCATGACGCGGTAGGGCCCGGGGCGGGTCTCGGCACTGGACATGGCCCCATTCTGCGCGAGTCGTGACCTTTCCTCCCGTCCGGGTCGGGCGTCCTGCGTGGCCCGACGTCCCGCTCGGACCGTCGTCGGGCGGCCGGTGACCTGGGCGCCTACCGTGAGGAGATGATGATCGGGGCGGGGTCGGGGCGGGTCGCCGTGACGGGCGCGAGCGGGCTCCTGGGGTCGAAGCTCGCGTTCCGGCTCGCCGCCGAGGGTGCGCCGCAGCGCCTGGTGGTGCGCGACGCCGCCCGCGCGCCCAGCCTGGGCGACGACCCGCTGCCGGAGTCGGACGTCGCCGTCGTCTCCGGGTACACGGACACGCGGGGCATGGTCGAGGCGTTCACCGGGGTGGACACGGTGCTGCTCGTGTCCGCGCGCGAGGACGTCGACCGTGTCGCGCAGCACCGCGCGGCC
This sequence comes from Sphaerisporangium cinnabarinum, assembly GCA_003052455.1. Lineage (GTDB taxonomy): Bacteria > Actinomycetota > Actinomycetes > Actinomycetales > Cellulomonadaceae > Cellulosimicrobium > Cellulosimicrobium cinnabarinum. Next base: position 35,333 of record QAPD01000071.1, read on the forward strand.
GTGGACGCGGCCGTCGCGGCGGGCGTCCATCGCATCGTCTACGTGTCGTTCGTGGGCGCCGCCCCGGACGCCGTGTTCACGTTCGCGCGCGACCACTGGCGCACCGAGGAGTACATCCGCGCGACGGGCGTGCGGCACACGTTCCTGCGCGACAACCTCTACCACCGCGGGCTCGCGCTCATGGTGGGCGACGACGGCGTGATCCGTGGCCCCGCGGGCGACGGTCGCGTCGCGTCGGTGTCGCACGACGACATCGCCGACGTCGCGACCGTCGTGCTGCTCGACGCCGACGCGCACCGTCACGACGGCGTCACCTACGACGTCACGGGCCCCGAGGCGCTCACGCTCGCCGAGGTCGCGGCCGAGCTGTCGGCGGCCACCGGGCGCGAGATCACGTACCACCCGGAGACCGTCGACGAGGCGTACGCCTCGCGCGACCGGTACGGGGCGCCGCGGTTCGAGGTGGACGGGTGGGTGTCGTCGTACACGGCGATCGCCGCGGGCGAGCTCGCGGACGTGAGCGACACGGTCCCGCGGCTCGTCGAGCGGCCCGCGCAGTCGTTCGCCGCGTGGCTCGACGACTACCCCGAGGAGTGGGCGCACCTGCGCCCCGCCTGACCTGCGTCGAGCGCACGACGACGGCCCGCGCGTCGCCTGGTCGACCCTCGCAGGACCGACCGGGCGACCCGGCGGGACGTTCCCCGGCGGTTCCACGCCGTGGGCGAAAACCCCTGGCGTGGCCGCGGGAGGCGGACGTACCGTCGTCGTACACGCGAAAGGAGGTGGTCCTGGAAGTGAAGATTCTTCGGACTCGTGAGGTGGTTGCGCGCTAGTCGTCGCGCAACCGATCCAGCAACGGACCGGATGCGGTGAGCCCGTGAACCGGGCGGGGTCTCCCGAGGGGAGCCCCCGGCGGCGAGCGAGTACCACGCAACCACCGGAGCCCGCGGGTGTCGTGCCCTCGTCCAGCACGACAGGAGGAACCCTCCAGCCCGCGGGCTTCTTGCTGTCCACCCCCCGCCGCTGAGTGCAGGAAACAGTCGCGTCCGGGACGCCAGCACGCGACTGTTTCCTGCACTCAGCGGGTGGCGGGGGCCGGTCGTGCGGTCTCCGTGGTCGAGGACTCGACGGCGGGACGTGCCGGCCCGACGACGGCCCGACGGCGCGGCGCCCCCATCGCCACGGCCGCGAGGGCGAACGCCGTGACGGGGACCCACAGCGCGGTGTGGAAGGCGGCGAGACCCGCCTCCGGGCCCGTCGCGTCCCCGAGGGCGAGGACGCTGGCCGCCGTCGCGGCAGAGATGCCGATCGCCGCGCCCAGCTGGAACGACGTGTTGAGCACCCCGCCCGCGACGCCCTGCTCCGCGTCGGTCACGCCCGTGGTCGCCGCGATGGCGATCGGCCCGTAGACCAGGGCGAACGCGACCCCGACGAGCGCGAGCGACGGGACCATGACGGCGTACGCCCAGTCGAGCCCCGACCCGAGGAACCACGCCGCGGCGAGCGTGCCGGCGACCAGGCCCCCGACGATGACGCGCGGCACCCCGAACCGCTCCACGAGGCGGGGCGTGAGGACCGGGGCGAGCACGACGTCGATCGCCATGAGGAGCATCGCGAGCCCGGTCTCGAGCGGTGTCCACCCGCGGAGCTCCTGGAGGTAGAGCGTGAGGAGCACCTGGAAGCCGTAGAACCCGCCCGCGAAGAGCACGGCCGTGAGGTTCGCCCGGACGAGCTCGACCGACCGGAAGAGCCGCAGCGGCAGCAGCGGGTGCGGGGCTCGGCGCTGTCGGGCGACGAACCCCGCCAGCAGCGCCGCGCCGCCCCCGAGCGCCGCGACCGTCCACGCGAGCCCGTCACCCGGGTGCTCGAGGCGCACGATGCCGACGGCGAGCAGGACCATGGCGGTCGTCGCCAGGACGGCACCGAGGACGTCGAGTGCGCCGCGGACGCGCGTCGTCGTGTCGCGCGGGACGGTGACCAGGGCGAGCGCGAGCAGCACGACGGCGACGAGCACCGGGGCGAAGAAGACCCACCGCCAGTGGACGGCCGCCAGGAGACCGCCCACGACGAGCCCGAGCGAGAAGCCCGCCGCCCCCGCGGCCCCGTAGACGACGAGCGCGCGGTTGCGGCGCGGCCCCTCGGCGAACGACGTCGTGATGAGCGACATCCCGGCCGGGGTGAGGAAGCCGGCCGCCACGCCCGTGACGAAGCGCGACAGGAGGAGCATCCAGCCGTCGGTCGCGAACCCGCCGAGCCCGGAGAACACGAGGAAGACGAGCAGCCAGAGGACAAACATGCGGCGTCGGCCGTAGAGGTCGGCCGCGCGCCCGCCGAGGAGCATGAACCCGCCGTACCCGACGACATAGGCCGTCACGACCCCGCCGAGCTCGCCGGTCGCGAGCCCGAGGTCGGCGCGGATGCCCGGGAGCGCGACGGAGAGCATGGCGATGTCGCTGCCCTCGAGGAAGATCGCCCCGCACAGCACGAGGAGAAGACCCCAGTCCCGGAGGCTGAACCGTGCTGCCTCGCGCGCGGCCTCGCGCGCGGCCCCGCGCGCGGACTCGCGCGCGGACTCGCGGCCGCGGCTCGTCGTCCCGTCGCCCATGGACGTCCCCTCGTCGTGAGCACCCTTCGGCACCCGGTTACCTCTTGATACCGAACCCATCGTGGGTCAGGATCAGGAGGCATGGAAGACGGCACATCGCGCCCACCTGGTATCACCGCGGATACCGTGGCGGCGCGCGCTCGGCCTCCGAGCGTGCCCGACGACGCCGTGACGGAGCAGGCGTGCGACCCGCGACCGCCGTCGCGGTGGGAGAGCGACGCCGACGTCTGGCAGTGGGACGCGCGCGAGGACTGCGAGGTGCGGCAGATCCTCGACCGCATCGCCGACAAGTGGTCGCTGCTCGCCATCGCGCTGCTCGACCGGCGCGTCATGCGCTTCACCGAGCTGAAGCGCGAGATCGACGGCATCAGCCAGCGCATGCTGTCGCGCACGCTGCGCCAGCTCGAGCGCGACGGCATCGTCGAGCGCACCGTCTACCCGACCGTCCCGCCACGGGTCGACTACGCCCTCACGGAGATGGGCCGGTCGCTCCACGCGACGACGAAGGCGCTCGTCGTCTGGACGGAGGCGCACCAGGAGCGCATCGCCGCGGCCCGCAGCGCCTACGACGAGCGTGAGGCGGAGCTCCGGGACCTCTGACGCACCCCGCGGCGCCCCCACCGCCCTGAGTGCATGAAACAGTCGCGTCCGGACGTGCCGGACGCGACTGTCTCACGCACTCACGGGGTGGCGAGGTGGGGTTCCACGAGCTCGACGTAGCGGCGGGCGAGGGTCGCGACGACGTCGGCGCCGGGCGCGGCCCAGACGTCGGCGTGGAAGATCTCGACCTCCACGTCGCCCGTGTAGCCCGCGGCCGCGACCGACCGCGTGAACGCCGCGAAGTCGACGTGGCCGTCGCCCATCATGCCGCGGCCCAGCAGCGTGTCCGCGGGCAGCGGCGTGATCCAGTCGCACACCTGGTAGCTGACGATCCGCCCGGCCGCACCGGCGCGCGCGACCTGGTCGTGCACCTTCGGCTCCCACCACAGGTGGTACGTGTCGACGACGACGCCCACCTCCTCGGGCGCGAACGGCTCGGCCAGGTCGAGGGCCTGCTCGAGCGTCGACACGACGCCGCGGTCGGCGGCGAAGATCGGGTTCATGGGCTCGATCCCCAGCGTCACGCCCGCGTCGCGCGCGGCCGGGACGAGGGCCGCGATCGCGTCCGCCGCCCGGGCGCGCGCCCCGACGAGGTCGCGGTCGCCCGCGGGCAGGCCGCCGGGCACGAGGACGAGCGTGCGCGCCCCGAGCGCAGCCGTCTCCGCGATCGCGGCGAGGTTGCTCGCGTGGGCGGCGGCGCGCGCGTCGGGGTCGCTCGCGGTGAAGAACCCGCCGCGGCACACGGACGAGACGCGCAGCCCGGCGTCGCGCACCCACCGCACGGCGGTGTCGAGCCCGACCTCGGCGACGGGCTCGCGCCACACCCCGATCGCCGGGAGCCCGGCCGCGACGCAGCCGTCGATCGCCTCGCGCAGCGACCAGGCCGCCGTCGTGCGCTGGTTGAGCGAGAGCCGCGCGAGCCGCGGGTCGCCGGCCAGCGGCGTCCCGACCCGAGCCGGCGCCCCGCTCGGCACGTCGACGACCCCCCGCTCCGCCCCGAGCAGGTGGTCGTGGTCCGTCCCGCCACCGGGACGAGCCGAGACGGCCTGCTCGTCCGGCAGGACGGCCTGGTCGGCCGGCGAGGTCGCCCGCGACGCCCCGGACGGGAACTCCGAGATCTCGGTGCTCATGCGACACCTTGCCCGACGACGGCCGGCTCGTTCGCGCCCGCACCGGACCCCTCGACTCCCGCCGCCGCGAGCACGAGGCCGAGACGGTGCGCCGCGAGGTCCGGGTCCGGCAGGAGGCGCGCCTCGTTGGCGAGCTCGAACGCGCGCGCGAGGTGCACGACGCTCCGGGCCGACTGCAGGCCGCCGACCATCGTGAAGCCCGGCTGGTGGCCTGCGAGCCAGGCGAGGAACGCGATGCCGGTCTTGTAGTAGTAGGTCGGGGCCTCGAACACGTGCCGCGAGAGCGCGAGCGTCGGCGCCATCTCGGCGTCGTAGCGGTCGAGGTCGCCGTCGTCGAGCGCGGCGAGCGCGGCCGAGGCGGCGGGCGCGACGGCCGCGAACGCGCCGAGCAGCGCGTCGGAGTGTCGCTCGCCGTCGCCCCGGATCAGCTCGGGGTAATGGAAGTCGTCGCCCGTGTACAACCGCACACCCTCAGGAAGTACAGCGCGCAGGCCCACCTCGTGCGCCGCCGAGAGCAACGACACCTTGACGCCGTCGACCTTCGCGGCGTGCGCGCGCACGAGGTCGACGAAGGTCGACGTCGCGACGTCGACGTCGCCCGAACCCCAGTAGCCCCGGAGGGACGGGTCGAACGCCTCGCCGAGCCAGTGCAGCACGACCGGCTCGCGCACCTGGGACAGGATCGCGTCGTAGACGCGCACGTAGTCGTCGGCGGACGTCGCGACGCGCGCGAGGTGCCGCGACGCCATGAGGATCACCTGCGACCCCGTGCCCTCGACGAACTCGACCTGCTCCGCGTACGCCCCGATCACGTCGTCGACGGTGCGCAGCTCGTCGGGCGCGCGGTGGTCCGTGCCCGCTCCGGACGCGATGCGCGCGCCCAGCTCGTGGGCCTGCGCGGCGCTGCGCGACACGAGCTCCTCCACCGCCGGCCAGTCGAGCCCCATGTTGCGCTGCGCGGTGTCCATCGCCTCGGCGACCCCGAGCCCGTACCGGAACAGGTGCCGCCGGAAGGCGAGCGTCGAGTCCCAGTCGACGACGGCCGGGGCGCCCGGGACGTTCTCGCCCCGCGGGTCCGCCACGACGTGCGCCGCCGCGAACGCGACGCGCGAGCGGTACGGGCCGGGGTGGTCGGCCCATTCCCGGGGCGCGCGGAGCTCGACGCGGCGCGTGCCGCCGTCGGCCAGCGGGACCCGGACCGCGTCCCCGGCCGTCACGCGCCCGCCTCGACGGCAGGCGCGGCGAGGCCCGACGGCGCGGAGCCCGCCCCGAGCTCGACCCGACGTCCCTCGCGCGACGACGCGTAGCCGGCGTCGACCAGGCGCAGCCCGCGGACCCCGGCGTCGAAGTCGTACGGGTGCGGCCGGCCGGCGTGGACGTCGCGGAGGAACTCCTCCCACTGGGCGCGGAACCCGTTGACGAACTCCTGGTTGTCCGGGACCTGCTCCCACTGGGCGCGGAAGTCCTGGTCGGTCGGCAGGTCGGGGTTCCACACGGGCTTGGGCGTGCGGGCCCGCGGCTGGACCCGGCACCCGAACAGGCCAGCCACCGCCGACCCGTGCGTGCCGTCCACCTGGAACTCGACGAGCTCGCCCCGGTCGACGCGCACGGCCCACGACGAGTTCACCTGGGCCACGACCGGCCCGTCCGGCCCGGCGAGCTCGAAGATCCCGTACGCCGCGTCGTCGGCCGTGGCCCGGTAGGGCTCGCCGCGCTCGTCCCAGCGCTCCGGGATGTGGGTCACGGCCTTCGCCATGACCGCCTCGACCGGGCCGAACAGGTTCTCGAGCACGTAGTTCCAGTGGCAGAACATGTCGAGGACCATCCCGCCGCCGTCCTCGGCGCGGTAGTTCCAGCTCGGGCGCTGCGCGGGCTGCCAGTCGCCCTCGAACACCCAGTACCCGAACTCGCCGCGCACCGACAGGATGCGGCCGAAGAACCCGCCGTCGATGAGGCGCTTGAGCTTGATCAGGCCCGGCAGGTACAGCTTGTCGTGCACGACGCCGTGGATCACCCCTGCGGCGCGCGCCGCGTCCGCGAGCTCCTCGCCGTCGGCGACGGACTCCGCGATGGGCTTCTCCGTGTACACGTGCTTGCCGGCCGCGAGCGCCGACAGCAGCGCCTTCTTGCGCTCGGACGTCACCTGGGCGTCGAAGTAGACGGTGGCCGTCGGGTCCGCGAGCGCCGCGTCGAGGTCGGTCGTGAACTCGGCGACCCCGTGCCGCTCGGCGAGCTCCGCGAGCTTCGTGCGGTTGCGGCCCACGAGGACGGGCTCCACCTGGAGGCGCGTGCCGTCGTCGAGCTCGACGCCGCCGTCGTCGCGGATCGCGAGGATCGAGCGGACGAGGTGCTGGCGGTATCCCATGCGGCCCGTGACGCCGTTCATGACGATGCGGACGGTGCGGTCGGGCGTCGTCGCGCCCGTGGTCTGGCTGGTCATCCTGCGGGTCATCCGTTCTGCGAGAGCGAGCGCTCGGCGGGGCGTCCGCCGAGGTAGAGCTCGGAGAGCTGGGGGTCGGCGAGGAGCTCGGGCGCGGGGCCGGTGATGTGGACGCGGCCCAGGTCGAGCACGCACCCGATGTCGGCGGTCTCGAGCGCGCGGCGCGCGTTCTGCTCGACGAGCAGCACCGCGACCCCGGCGTCGCGCATGCGCACGACCTGCTCGAACACCGTCGACGTGGTCTTGGGGTCGAGGCCCATCGAGGGCTCGTCGAGGAGCACGACCTGCGGGCTCACCATGAGCGAGCGCGCGAACTCGACCTGCTTCTGCTGCCCTCCGGACAGCAGGCCGGCGAGCTGCTTCCACCGCTCGCCCACGATGGGGAAGAGGTTCTGCACGAACGCCACGCGTTCCGCGACCTTCTCCTTGTCGCGCAGCGTGTACGCGCCGAGGAGCACGTTCTCCGCGACGGTCATCTCGCGGAACACGCTGTGCCCCTGGAGCACGTGGGCCAGCCCGGAGGAGAGCATCTCCTGCGGTCCCTGCCCGGTGACGTCGCGCCCGCCGACGAGGATGCGGCCCGCGCGCGGCTTGAGCAGCCCGCTCGCGACCTTGAGCACCGTCGACTTGCCCGCGCCGTTCGGTCCGACGAGGCACACGACCGTCGACGCGGGGACCTTGATGGTCAGCCCGCGCAGCACCATCGCGGCGCGACCGTACCCGGCCTGGACGTCGTCCAGCTCGAGGAGGTACTCCTGCTTCGCCCCCGTCCCGGGGGTCGGGTCAGACACCAAGGTAGGCCTCCAGCACTCGCGGGTCGGCTTGCACGACGGCGGGGGTCCCCTCGGCGATGGGCCGTCCCCGGTCGAACACGATGACGTGGTGGGACAGGCTCATGACCATGTCCATGTTGTGCTCGACGACGAGGAACGTCTTGCCCTCGGCGTTGAGCTCCTGCACGAGCGTCCCGATGCGCCCGATGAGCGCCGGGTTCACGCCGCCCGCCGGCTCGTCGAGCATGATCGTGTCCGGGTCGCCCATGAGCACGCCCGCGAGCTCGAGGAGCTTCTGCTGCCCGTAGGACAGGTTGCGCGCCTCCGCGTTCTCCAGGTGGTCGATCCCGACCCGCACGAGCAGCGCGCGCGCCTTGTCGATCTCCTCCGGGTTGCGCGCCCCGGCGAGCAGCTCGCGCACCCGGGTGCGCCGGACCGCGACGAGCATGTTCTCGAGGACCGTCATGCGGGGGAACACGCGGCAGAGCTGGAAGCTGCGCCCGATCCCGGCGCGCGCGATCTTGTGCGGCGCGCGCCGCGTGATGTCCTCGCCGCGGAACGTGACCGTGCCCGAGTCGGGCTTGATCATGCCCGTCACGCAGTTGAAGAACGTCGTCTTGCCCGAGCCGTTGGGCCCGATGAGCGCGTTGATCTTCCCGTGCTGGAACGTGACCGTCGCGTCGCGCACGGCGTGGACGCCGCCGAACGACTTGGTGAGGCCGACGGTCTCGAGGTTGCGGGTCGTCGGCGGGGTGGTGGTCGTCGTCATCGGTCCTTCTCCTCTCCCGTGCCCTCTGCCCTCGGCTCGCCGTCCCCGCGCCGCCCGTCCTGCCCGACGGCGGTGGCCGGCCCGGCGGTCGTGGCGCCCGCCGCCGGGGCGGGGCCGGCCGCGGCGCGGTTGCGCTCGAGGAGCTCGGCGGCCGTCATCTCGCGGATCGAGGAGTCCTGCGGGCCGAAGCGCTTCACGAGCGCCTGGGCGGCGGGGATGATCCCGTCGGGCATGAAGAGCACGACGACGCCGAGCAGCAGGGCCGTGGCGACGAGGTGGAACTGGGTGTCGCCGAACTCGAGCTTGAAGTACTCCAGGCCGGTGCCGACGACGACGGCGCCGAGGAGCGGGCCGAAGAGGTGCCGGACGCCCCCGAAGAGGGCCATGAGCACCATGTAGGAGCCGAGCATGATGGAGAACTGGAAGATCGGGTCGAGGTCGCCGAACCACAGGGCGTACATGCCGCCCGCGAGGCCGGTGAACGTCGCCGACACGACGTACGCGACGAGCTTGTAGTTGCGCGTCGGGACGCCGAGCGCCTGGGCCTTGTCCTCGTCCTCGCGGATGGCCTTGAGCCCGGTGCCGAAGCGCGAGCGGTCGATCGCCCACCACGCGACGAGCATGACGGCGAGCAGCGCCGCGAACAGGTAGAAGAACGTGCGGTGGTGCTCGGGGCGCAGCAGGTCCGGGAACGGGCGGGGGACGACGAGGCCGTCGGACCCGCCGGTGAAGGAGCCCCACGCCTGGAAGACGAGCAGCAGGATGAGCACGAACGAGATCGACACGATGACGAACGACGCGCCGCGCACGCGCAGCGCCGCGATCCCCACCGGGATGGTGACGAGCAGGACGAGCACGCCCGCGACGAGCCAGGCGACGAAGCTCGGGAGGCCGACGTCGCGGATGAGCAGGCCGGTCCCGTAGGCGCCGAGCCCGAAGAACGCGGCGTGACCGAGCGAGACGTAGCCGGTGAACCCGCCCATGAAGTTCCAGGCGGTGGCGGTGCACGCGTAGCTCGCGACGACGATGCCGGCCGAGAGGATGTACGCGTTGGGGGCCATCGCCGGGAAGGCGAGGACCAGCACGACGCCGACGGCGAGCGCGGCGAGGCGGGCCACGCGGACCCACGGGCGGCGAGCGGGAGGTGCGCCGGGAGCGGAGGACGCGGCCGCGCCGTCGGGCACCGGGCTGGCGGCCGCGGCGCTGCGGCGGCTCGCGGGACGGGTGTCAGAAGCGTTGGGCAAGGCGACCTCCGAAGAATCCCTGGGGCCGCAGCATCAGCGTCGCGAAGAGCGCGACGTAGAAGATGGTCTGCGCCCACGTGGTGCCGAGCGGCACCTGGAGCAGGCTCTGGCCGATGCCGAGGACCATGGCGGCGATCGCGGCGCCCGGGATGGAGCCCAGGCCGCCGACGACGATGATCGCCATGAGCGGGCCGATCCAGTGCCAGTGCAGCGACGGGTAGATCGTCGCGTCGAGCGACAGCGCGGTCCCGCCGATGGCGGCGGTCGCGAGGCCGAGGCCGAAGCCGTAGCCGGCGACGCGGTCGGTCTTGATGCCGACGAGCTGCGCGGCCTCGCGGTGCTGGATCGTCGCGCGCAGCGCCTGGCCGAACCGGCTGTGCTTCATGAGCACGTAGAGCAGCGCGAGGGACAGCGCCGCGAGCGCGAACGCCACGAGCTTCACGACGGCGATCCGCGCGCCGAAGAACTCGATGCTCGCGCCCGAGTACGGGAGCTGGATGCGCCGCTGCGTGCCGCTCCAGACGAAGCCGATCATGCCCTCGATGAAGAGCGCGACGGCGAACGTGAGGAGGACGGACATCATCGTGAGCGTCGCGGGCCGCAGGCGCGTGATGAGCAGGCGCTGCATCCCGACACCGACGAGGAAGAACAGCGGCACCGTGACGACGAGCGACAGCAGCGGGTCCATGCCGGTCTGCTGGTTGAAGAACCAGGCGAGGTACGCGGCGAGGATGAGGAACGCCGAGTGGGCGATCATCACGACGCGCATCACGCCGAAGTACAGGGTGAGGCCTGCTGCCAGGAGGGCGTAGAGCCCTCCCAGCAGCACGCCGAGCACGAGGCTCTGGAAGAGCAGGGTTCCCGTCACGAGGCGATCACCAGGCCGGCTTGGGGAAGACGAAGTCGGCTTCCTTCGCGTCCTGCGGGAGCACGATCTGGATCTCGCCGCCCACGTACTGCTGGATGAGGTGGGCGCCCTGCGGCTTGCCCGTCTCGTCCCACGTCAGCGGCCCGACGACGGTCTCGACCTCGTTGTCCCGCAGCCACGAGATGAGCTCCTGCTGGCACTCGCCCTGCTCGGCGCACCCGACGGCCTCGACCGCGGCGGCGACGACCTGGCCGGTCGTGTACGCGTTGGCCTCGTCCTCGCCGGGCGGGTTGCCGTGCAGCTCCGTGTACCTCTCGACGAAGTCGACGTTCGACGGCCAGCTCGCGGTCTCCGTGTAGCCCGTGGGGGAGAGGATGCCCTCGGTCTTCGCGCCGATCGCGGCGGAGAACTCGGGGTTGGTGGGCGCGGTCGAGAACGCGGCGAGCATCGGCTGGTAGTCGAGCTGCTGCAGCGCGACGATGAGGTTCACCGCGTCCTGGTACTGCGTGCCGCCGATGACCATGTCCGCGCCGGAGTCGTTGATCTTCGCGGCGATCGAGGAGAAGTCGGTCGTGTTGGGCGGGTAGACCTCGTCGACCACGACGTCGAGGCCGGCGTCGGCGAGCTTGTCGCGCAGGCCGTAGGCGGTGCCCTGGGCGAACGGGTCGTCCATGGCGGCGACGGCGACGGTCTGCGGGCGCTCCGCCTCGGGCATGTCGAGGATGTGGTCGGCGAGGTAGTTGTAGTGGTCGTCGGCGACGGCGGGGGCGGCGTAGAAGAGGTTCTCGAAGCCCTGCTCGAACACCTCGTTCGCGGCACCGGCCGGCTCGACGAAGAGCATCCCGTACTCCTCGGCGACACGGGCGCTCGGCACCACGAGACGTGTCGAGAACGGGCCGAAGACGAGGTCGACCTCGTCCTGCGCGATGAGCGCCTCGTAGTCCTGCACGACGCGGTCCGCGTTGGACTGGTCGTCGAGGATCTTCAGCTCGACCTGGCGACCGAGGAGGCCGCCGTCCTCGTTGACGAACTGGGCCCAGGCCTCGTAGCCGCGCTGGACCCCCTTGCCGGGCTCGGAGAAGTCGCCGGTGAGGGGGAGGGAGATGCCGACGACGATCGGGTCGTCCGCGCCACCGCCTCCGCCCTCGCCGTCGGACCCGCCGGAGCACGCCGTGAGGACGAGCGCCGCTGCGGACGCCCCGGCCACGAGGGCGAACGCACGGCGTGCGCGGGGGCGGGTGGACATCCGTGGAGTCGACCGAGAATGCATGGACGTGACTCTCCCTACTTCGTCGTAGTGAAGACCTGAGGCCGTACTGCTCCGTACGAGACCGCTGCATTGCGAAAGCGCTTTCGTAAGCGCTTCCGCTAGAGTACGGTGCGGACAGCGGATGTGGCAAGCGTCACGTCGGGGAGGGCCCTCGGGTCGCCGACCGGGCGACGCACGGACGAGCGGAGCAGGGGTGCGTCGAGAGGGTCGGGCCACGAAGGGCCGGAGCGCGCTGCGGCTGGTGGACGTCGCCGAGCGGGCGGGCGTGTCGCTCGCGACCGCGTCGCGCGCGCTGTCCGGCAGCGACGGGGTCTCGGAGGTCCTCGCCGAGCACGTGCGCGACGTCGCCACGCAGATGGGCTACATCGCCAACCCGCACGCCCGCACGCTCGCGGGCGGCACGACGTCGGTCGCGGGCCTGCTGGTCTACGAGATCGGCGACCCCTACTTCTCCGAGATCGCGAGCGGCGTCGTGCGCGTCGCGACCGAGCACGGCTGGAGCGTGCAGATCAGCCACACGGAGCGCGAGCCCAGCGCCGAGGTCACGCAGATCCGCCTCATGCGCGCGCACCGCGTGGGAGCGATCCTCGTCGCCGGGTCCGGGTACGTCGAGCCCGCGATGGAGGCCGACGCCGCGCGCGAGCTCGAGGCGTTCGAGGAGGCCGGGGGGCGCGTCGTCGTCATCGGGCGGCACCACCTGCCCAGCGACGCCGTGCTGCCCGACAGCGAGGCGGCCGCCGCGACCCTCACCGAGCACGTGCTCGGCCTGGGCCACCGGCGGCTCGCGATCGCCGCCGGCCCGGAGCGCCTGACGACCGTCGCCGACCGCACCGCGGGCATCCGGGCCGCCGTCGCGGCGCACGGCCTCGACCCGGACGACCTGGTCGTCGTGCACGCGCCGTTCACGCGCGAGGGCGGCCGGGACGCCACGGCGCGCATCCTCGAGGAGGCACCCGGCACGACGGCGATCCTCGCGCTCAACGACGCGATGGCCACGGGCGTGCTGTCGCTCCTGCGCGAGCGCGGCGTCGTCGTGCCGCGCGACATGTCCGTCACGGGGTTCGACGACATCCAGGTCGCGCAGGACCTCGCGCCCGCGCTGACGACCGTGCGCCTGCCCATGAGCGAGATGGGCGCCGCCGCGTTCGAGATGGCGCTGCGCCCGCCGTCGGCCCGGCCCCGCCGCAAGCGCACCGACCACGTGCTCGTCGTGCGCGACTCCACCGCCCCACCCCGCCATCCCTGAGTGCATGACTTCGTCGCGTCCGTATCGATTCGACCGCGACGAAGCCATGCACTCACGGGTGGGCCGGGCGGTGGGTCGGGTGGGGCGCGGGGTCAGAAGGGCTTGCGCGCGACGACGAGGAACCGCGGCGCCTCGTCGACGAACTCGTGGCCCGCGGCGAGGTGCAGGTGCAGGGCGCGCAGGGGTGCCTCGTAGCGCGCGACCGCCTCGGGCGAGAGCGACGCGAGCCCCGGCACCTGCCACGCCATGAGCCGCAGGTACCAGAGCAGCGCGGACAGGTCGCGGAACCGGCGCAGGCCCTCGTGCTCGCGCGCGGCGTCGACCACGAACCCGGCCTCGCGGAGCACCTCGACCGCGGCGTCGAGCGTGACCGAGTCCGGGTCCCACGCCGGCTCGGCGCCGAGCGCGGTGCTCAGGCGCACGCCGTCGCGCGAGTCGGCCTGCTGCGTGAGGAACACGCCGCCCGGCTCCAGCACGCGGAGCACCTCGTCCGGGTCGAACTCCTCGTGCCGGTCGAGGACGACCGCGAACTGGCCGTCGAAGAACGGCAGGAGCTGCTCGTCGTCGCCCTCCACGGGCCGCACCTCGACCCCGAGGGGCTCGAGCCGCCGTCGGGCCACCGGCAGGTTCGGGGCCCAGCCCTCGGTCGCCGCGGAGCCCGCGGGGAACGGGCCGAGCGTCGAGAGGAGCTCGCCGCCGCCCGTGCCGAGGTCGAGCACGGCCCCGCGCCCGCTCGCGACGAGCTCGCGCGCGAGCGCGACGTAGTCCCACGGCAGCGGGTCCTCGACGACGCGGCCCGCCACGGGGGAGAGGTCGAACCCGACGACGGGGACCGCGCGGGCCCAGGCGACGTGCTCCTCGAACGAGGCGTCCCGGGCGGGCACCGGCACCTCGCTCGCCCGGTCGGGGGTGTCGGGGGTGTCGGGTACCGCGTCAGGCATGGGTCGATTGTCACCCGCCCGGGCGCCGGAGCCGAACGCGCGAGCGGTGCGCACGCGTGCCCGCCACGACCCGACGGGGAGGACTCCCCATCGCCCGCACGACGGCGCGCACGGTAGCCTCCCCGGTGCCCGCCTCGCGCGTCCCGGACACCGGGTGCCGGCGGGCCGGACGACCGACGAGGGGACGAGGACGACGTGAGCGGTATGTGGGGCGCGGACGTCAACGAGCTGCGGAGGCTCGCGCAGTCGCTGCGGTCCGCCTCCGACCAGCTCGTGAGCACGACGTCCGAGGTCAGCGGCCTCGTGGAGGCGGCGGGCCGCTGGCAGGGCGGCGACGCCGACCAGTTCCGCAGCGAGTGGACCGGCACGTCCGTCGCGCTGCTGCGCGGCGTGAGCCAGACGCTCTCCGAGGCGTCGCAGGCCGTCCTGCGCCACGCGGACCAGCAGTTCGCGACGAGCACCGAGGGCGGGTCCATCCCCTCCCCGGGCGTCCCCGGGCCCGGCGTGCCGACCGGCCCCGGCGGCGGCCCTCCCGGCGCGGGCGACCCGCTCGACGGCTCGATCTGGGACGTCGGCGACACCGCCCTGTCCGCGTGGGGCGCCGGCAGCGGCGCGTGGATCGCGTACCGCACGTTCCTCGCCGCGCGCGGCTTCCTCGACGCGAGCCGGCTCGCGGCGCTCTCGCCCGCGGCCGCGAGCGCCCTGCAGCTCACGCGCGGCATGGCGGTCGGGGACGCCCTGAGCGTGCTCGGGCGGGCCACGACGTTCTCCCGGTTCATGGGCTTCGCGGGCGGTGCGGCCGGCGTGGTCGGCGGCATCAACCAGATCGTCAACACCCAGTACGACGGCGTGCGCGGCGGCGTCGACCGCGGCATGGGCGTCCTGTCCGTGATCGGCGGCGCCGGGACCATGGCGATCGCCGCGGGGCTCCTCACCAACCCGGTCGGCATCGCGGTCGTCGCGGGCGCGGCGGCGGTCGCGGGCGTCTGGGCGCTCGGCAACCTCGTCTACGACAACTGGGACTCGATCACCGGGTTCTTCTCCGACCCGGGCCCGTACCTCGCGGACGGCTGGAACGACGTCACGAGCTTCGTCGGGGACGCGGCCGATACCATCGGCGACGTCGCGTCCGACGTCGGTGACGCGATCGGCGACGGGCTCTCCGCCGCCGGCGACTTCATCGGAGGCCTCTTCTCGTGACCCAGCAGCCGACCATGCAGTGGTCCGCGGCCGACATCGCGGCCGCCGAGCAGACGCTCGCGCGCACGGCGCCCGGCGAGGTGACGCACGTCGTCACGCTCACGGACGAGGAGGTCGCGATCCTCGACGGGCTCCAGAACCCGCAGCTCGTCCCGCTGCCCTGGCTCGACGCGCAGGAGGGCGCGGACCGCACGCTCGTCGGGCGCGTGGCCCTGCGGTCGCTGCTCGCGCGGGGTCTCGTGGTGCCGTCGGACGAGGAGCGCCCGCCCGGGCCGGGCGGCGAGCCGCAGGTCGGGATCGAGGCGGTCACCGAGGTGACGGGCCCGCTCGTGCTGCGCCGCACGGCGTCGGCCATCCTGTCCGCGGACCGCACGACGGCGCTCGGCAAGCACTGGGTGTACGTCTACCTGCACGACGAGGACCGGGTGCTCGAGGAGGAGGTCGGGCCGAGCGGCCACCACTCCTTCAGCGTCTACCCGCTCGCCGAGCTCGCGGGCCGCCTCGCGGTGTTCCTCGACCCCGCGGCGAAGGCCGTGCTCGACGGCCGCGCCCGCACCTTCACGACCGAGCAGTTCGCCACGGAGGCGCGCACGTCCCCCGAGCTCTCCGGAGCGGTCGCCGTCACGGTGCTCGGCGCGGTGCGCGCGGGCTCGGACTCCCTCGTGCGGGTGAGCGTCTACACGACGCCGGACGGCGTGTACGTCGTGCGCGGCGGCGAGCACGGAGCCGACGGCGCGCCCGTCACGCTCGAGATGTCGGAGGTCGGGCCGGCGACGCTGCGCCGCCTGCCCGCCGAGCTGCTCGGCCGATGACGGCCCCGACCGGAGACCGCGCGACGCGCAAGGTGCGCCACTGGGCCGACGCGTCGCGCCTCGGCCGCCTCCGGCACGTCGAGGCCGCGACGCCGAACGGCCCCGCGTGGGCGGTGGTCCTCGTGCTCGTGCTCATCGCGCCGGTCGCCAGCCTGGCCGACGGCGAGGTCGTCGCCGCGGGCGTCCTGCTCGTGGCCGTCGCCGCCATGCTCGGCGTCCTGCTGTGGTTCCTGGGCTCGGAGAAGCTGCTCGTGCTCGACGGCGGCATCGTCGTGGGCTCGTTCGCGCCGTTCCTGCGCCCGACGGTGATCCCGTGGTCGGGGATCGACCCCCGCACGGTGTCCGCGGTCGTGGGCAACCAGCGCACGATCGGGCTCCTCATGGCCGACCGCGGCGTGAGCGGCGCGTCGCGCACGGTGCTGTGGTCGCGCCGTCCGATCACGTTCCTCGCCGTGTCGCCGGTCGTTGCGCGGCACGCGTGGGCGCAGGGGCAGCCCGTCGACCTCGCGACCGCCCCCGGCTTCGACCTGTGGGTCTTCTCGACGCGGCGGCCGTCCCGGCAGGCGCCCCTGGTGCACGCGCTCGCCGCCGCGATGCACGACGCGCGGGTCCCCGGCGCCGACGCGGTCGTCTCGCACGCGCTCCCGCCGCGGCGGCTGCGCTCGACCGCCGAGGACGCCGACCACCTGGGCATCCCCGAGCGGTTCCGCCGCGCGCAGCTCCGGCGCGTCTGACTCCCCGGGCACTGCCCGGTCACGGCCGCGTCCGACGCCTCGCCGCGGCCGGGTCACGCCCCAGGCGCGGTCAGGCGGAGGCGGAGCCGAAGGCCGCAGCGAGGGGAGCCGTCGGGCCGTCGTCGGCCGTGCTCGCGCCGCCGAGCGCCGCGACCTGGAGCACCATCCACGGGCTGAACGCCCACGGCGTGGCGGCGACGCCGCGCGCGACGTCCCGCGGGTCCGCCCAGGCGAGCTCCATCACCTCGTCGGGGTTCGCCTCGACCGGGCCGGCGGCACGGGCGGCGTAGACGGGGCAGATCTCGTTCTCCACGACGCCCGACGCGTCGACGGCCCGGTAGCGGAACCCGGGGACCGCGACCTCCAGGTCCGCGATCTCGAGCCCGAGCTCGTGCCGCGCGTGGCGGACGATCGACTCCTCGGTCGACTCCGTCCAGCGCGGGTGCCCGCAGAACGAGTTGGTCCACACGCCGGGCCACGTGCGCTTCGCGAGCGCGCGCCGCGTGAGGAGCAGGCGGCCCGCGTCGTCGAGCACGTAGCAGGAGAAGGCGAGGTGCAGGGGCGTCTCGGTCGTGTGGACCGCGGCGCGCTCGAAGGTACCGGTCCGGCGGCCCTGGTCGTCGACTGTGACGACGTGGTCGGCGGCGACGGGGACGTGCGAGGTCATGCGGCCACTCTCGCACACGCCGCTCGTGGACCGGCACACCCCGGGGGCACCCACGGTGAGCGGGGTCACTCCACCGGGTGCGCGCCCGACCTTGCCGGACCCTCCCGGGCGTGAATTAAGGTGAGGGTAACCTCACTAGTGTTGACCCGCCGGGCCGAGCGCCCCCGAGCAGATCCGAGCACCATGACCTCGCCCGCGACCGCCGCCACGACGGCCGGCGTCCCCGGCGGCACGGCACCGGCCGCGGCCGACCGCGCCGACCGCCCGGCCGGGGTCGCCCGCACGAACGCGGGGCGCAGCCTCGGGCTCCTCGTCGCCCTCGCGGTCCTCGTGCTCGCGATCGTGCTGAGCCTCGTCGTCGGCTCGAAGCCGGTCCCGCTCGGCACGGTCTGGGACGCCCTCACCGGCTACGACGGCTCGGGCGACCACGTGATCATCCGCGACCTGCGCCTCCCGCGGACGGTCGTCGGGCTGCTCGTCGGCACCGCGCTCGGCGTCTCGGGCGCCCTCATCCAGGCCATGACGCGCAACCCCCTGGCCGACCCGGGCATCCTCGGCGTCAACGCGGGCGCCGCGTTCGCCGTCGTGCTGGCCGTCGCGTTCCTCGGGCTCACCGACATCGGGTCGTTCATCTGGTTCGCGTTCGCGGGCGCCGTCGTCGCGACCGTCGCGGTGTACGCCATCGGGTCGCAGGGCCGCGGGGGAGCGACGCCCGTGCGCCTGACCCTCGCGGGCGTCGCGCTGGGCGCGGTGCTCGGCGGCGTCTCGCAGGGCATCACCCTGCTCGACCCGGCGGCGTTCGACCGCATGCGCTTCTGGGGCGCCGGCTCGCTCGCGGGCCGCACCATGGAGATGGCGGGGACGATCGCGCCGTTCGTCGTGATCGGGCTCGTCATCGCGCTCGTCGTCGCGCGCCCGCTCAACACCGTCGCGCTCGGCGACGACCTCGCGAGCTCGCTCGGCGCGCACGTCGGACGCACGCGCGTGCTCGTCGGCGTCGCCGTCATGCTCCTGTGCGGCGCGGCGACGGCTGCGGCCGGGCCCATCGCGTTCGTCGGCCTCATGGTGCCGCACGTCGCGCGGTGGACGGTCGGCCCGGACCAGCGCTGGATCCTCCCGTACTCGGCGGTGCTCGCGCCCGTCCTGCTGCTCGTGTCCGACGTCGTCGGCCGGGTCGTCGTCATGCCGGGCGAGCTCCAGGTCGGGATCGTCACGGCGTTCGTCGGTGCCCCGGTCCTCATCGCGCTCGTGCGCCGCTCGAAGGCGAGCGGGCTGTGAGCGCCCCGGTGCAGGACCGTCTCCCGGCCGGGGCGCCCGGCCCGGACCGGCGCGTCGACTTCGGCCGCCCGACGCGCGTCGTGCGCGGCCGGGGCGTGAGCCTGCGGCTCGACCTGCGCACGCTCGCGGTGTGCGGGGCGCTCCTGCTCGTCGCGCTGGCCGTCGGGGTGCTCGCGCTCACCACGGGCGACTACCCGCTCACCGTGCCGCAGGTGCTCCAGGCGCTCGTCGGCGCGGCCGACGGCCCGGTGCACATGGTCGTCGTCGAGTGGCGCCTCCCGCGCGCCCTCATGGCGCTCGTGCTCGGCGCGGCGCTCGGCGCGAGCGGCGCGATCTTCCAGTCGCTCACGCGCAACCCGCTCGGCAGCCCCGACGTCATCGGCTTCAACACGGGCGCGTACACCGGGGCGCTCGTCGTCATCATGCTGCTCGGCGGCGGGTACGTCGGCGTCGCGGCGGGCGCGCTCGTCGGCGGGATCGTCACCGCGGGGGTCGTGTACGTCCTGGCCTACCGGCGCGGCGTGCAGGGGTTCCGCCTCATCATCGTCGGCATCGCGGTGTCCGCGATGCTCGCGTCCGCCAACCAGTGGCTCATCGTCAAGGCCGACCTCGAGACGGCGATGGCCGCGGCCGTGTGGGGTGCCGGGTCGCTCAACGGCATGACGTGGGCGCAGGCGGTCCCCGCGTGCGTGCTCGCCGCGCTCCTCGCCCTGCCGCTCGTGTGGCTCGCGCCGCGCATGGGCCTGCTCGAGCTCGGGGACGACGCCGCGGCGGCCCTGGGCCTGCGCAGCGAGCGGGTGCGGCTCGCGCTCGTCGTCCTCGGCGTCGCGCTCACCGCGCTCGTCACCGCGGCGGCCGGGCCGATCGCGTTCGTCGCGCTCGCCGCGCCCCAGCTCGCGCGCCGCCTCACGGGCAGCGCGGGTGTGCGCATCCTGCCCGCCGCGTGCATGGGCGCGGTGCTCCTCGCCGCGAGCGACCTCGTGGCGCAGCGCGCGTTCGCCCCGACCCAGCTCCCCGTCGGCGTCGTCACCGTGAGCGTCGGCGGCGCCTACCTCGTCTGGCTCCTCGTCCGCGAGGCCCGCAAGTGACCCCGACCCCGCAGACCGGAAGGACCCCGGTGGCACCCACCCAGCTCGCGGACGCCCCGCACGACGCGGCCGCACCCGCCGCGCCCGGCTCCGCCGACCGCCCCGCGGCCCCCTCCGCCGACCGCCTGCACGCGGACGGCATCACCGTCGGCTACGACGACCGCGTCATCTCCTCGGGACTCGACGTGACGATCCCCGACGGCTCGTTCACGGTGATCGTCGGGCCGAACGCGTGCGGGAAGTCGACGCTGCTGCGGGCGCTGTCGCGCCTGCTCAAGCCGTCGCAGGGCGAGGTCGTGCTCGACGGCCGCTCCATCTCGTCCATCCCCGCGAAGGAGGTCGCGCGCCGCCTCGGCCTCCTGCCGCAGTCGTCGATCGCGCCCGAGGGGATCACCGTCGCGGACCTCGTCGCGCGCGGGCGCTACCCCCACCAGAAGCTGCTGCGCCAGTGGTCGCGCGAGGACGAGGCGGCCGTGGTCGCCGCGCTCGCCGCGACCGGCACCACCGACCTGTCGGACCGACTCGTCGACGAGCTGTCCGGCGGCCAGCGCCAGCGCGTGTGGGTCGCGATGGTCCTCGCGCAGGAGACGCCCCTCCTCCTGCTCGACGAGCCGACGACGTTCCTCGACATCGCGCACCAGATCGAGCTGCTCGAGCTGTGCGCCGACCTCAACCGGGACCGCGGGCACACGCTCGTCGCCGTCCTGCACGACCTCAACCACGCGTGCCGCTACGCGACGCACCTCATCGCCATGAAGGACGGCGCGATCGTCGCCGAGGGCGCCCCGGCGGAGGTCGTGACGGCCGAGCTGGTCGAGGACGTGTTCGGCCTCCCGTGCCGCATCATCGCCGACCCCGTGACGGGCACCCCGCTCGTCGTGCCCGAGGGCCGGCCCCGCCGCGCCTGACGCGGCCTCGTCTCCCGGTCGGACCACCCCGCCCGACCGGCCCCCCACCGTCCTGCGCTCGCCCGCACCGCCTCGTCGGAGGAGCACCGCATGACCCGCACGACCCGTCCCTCGTCCACCCTGCCCGGCGCGCGCCGTCCGCGGCGTCGGCCCGCGCGCTCGGCACCCTCGGTCGCGGCGGCCACGCTCGCGCTCGGTCTCGCGGCCGTCGCCGCGGCGTGCTCCCCGAGCACCGACGCGGGCTCCGACGGCACGGGGGACGGCCGGCAGTCCGCGAGCGCCGACGGCTGGTCGTGGACGTCCTCGGGCCACGGCACGACGTACGAGCTCGACGAGGCGCCGGACCGCCTCGTCGTCGACGGCTACTCGGCCGCCGCGCTGTGGGACTACGGCGTGCGGCCCGACGGGGTGTTCGGGTACGGCTTCTCGGACACCGGGGCACTGTCGATCGGCAACGCGCGGGTCGACGAGATGGAGGTCGTCGGCACCGACGCCGAGCTCAACCTGGAGAAGCTGCTCGCGCTCGACCCCGACCTCGTGATCGGGTTCGGGACGGAGGACGGCACGGCGTGGCGGTGGTGGGACGAGAAGATCACCGAGGAGGCGACCGCCGTCGCGCCGTTCGTCGGGATGAAGTTCTCCGGCCGCCCCGTCGTCGAGGTGATCGAGGACTACGCGTCGCTCGCGGAGGCGCTCGGCGGCGACGCGGACACCCCGGAGGTCGCCGAGGCGCGCGCCGCGTTCGACGAGCGCCTCGACACCCTGCGGGCGATCGCGGCGGAGAAGCCGCTGACGATCCTGCCGCTCAACGGGGCCGAGGAGCTGTGGGTCGGGCAGCGGACCCTGGGCCAGCTCGCGCTGCTGGAGGAGCTGGGCTTCACGATCGGCGGCCCGCAGGACCAGGAGGCCTGGGCGGAGCTCAGCTGGGAGCGCGTGCCGGACTACCCGGCGGACGTCGTGCTCAGCTACACCGGCTCCGACGAGGCCATGGCGGCGAACCCCGTGTACGCGGGCCTGCCCGCGGTCCAGGCGGGGCAGGTCGTGGGCTGGGACGACAAGCGCCCGTTCACGTGGGCGAGCTACGTCGAGTGGTTCGACGAGCTCATCGCGGTGCTCGACGGCGCCGCGGTCGTCTCGGGGCCGCCCGCGTCCTGACCGTCCCACCAGTCGAGGACGACGGTCGCGTGGTACGTGAGCCAGCGCGACGGCTCGCCCGCGGGGGCGTCGACCTCGAACCACACGCGGCCCGGGTGGCGCCGGCCCTGGAGCCAGGTGCCGTCCGGGCGCCGCGCGCGGCGGACGTGCTCGACCGCGTCCGCCGCGCGCGGGTCCGGCGGCGTGCCGTCGAGCAGCGATGCCGCGCGCAGGTAGACCAGCGCGTTGAGCATGCTGTAGTACCAGCGGAACGGGTAGGCGAGGCGGAACGCCCAGTCCCCGACGGGCTCGCCGGTGCCGAGCCGCCGGAACAGGCCGCGGCGGAGCAGGTATTCCTCGCCGGTGCGCCGCGCGGCGCGCAGCTCGTCGGTCGCCCCGGCGTGCTCCTGGTAGGCGAGGAGACCCTTGAGCGCGTTGAGCGTCGAGTGGTACGACGACACGGTCGCGCCCTCGACCCACGCGCAGTTCCACCCGCCGTCGGGCAGCCGCCCGTCGAGGACGGTGCGGAGCAGCCCGGACACGTCGACGCCGAGCCACGCGCCCGCGGCGAGCGTGTACCCGTTGATGCACCAGTCGACCTCGCCGCCCCAGTAGGGCAGGTCGTCGTACTCCCAGCGGCAGTGCTCGGCGAGCAGCTCGGGCGTGCGACGCGCGCGGAGCACCTCGGGGTCGAGCCCCCACTCGCGCAGCGCGACGAGCGACCAGGTGGTCGCGGTCCAGGGCTGGCCCTCCTCGGGCCTGCCCTCGGCGTCCGGCGCGGCCGCGCCGTCCCCGCCGACGTCTGCGGGGAAGTACGCGCCGCCCGCCCACTGCCCGTCGGGGTCCTGGAGCGCGAGGAGCCGGGCGCCGAAGCCCTCGGTCGCGACGCGCGCCCGCGTCGCCCGCCACACGGACGGCGGGGCGTGCACGACGTCGCGCTCCACCTGCCAGCGCAGCGCCGGGTCGGCGTCGAGGAGCCAGCCGACGACATCGCCGTCGACGGGGCCTCCTGGCGTTCGGTCGGCCATCCCGTCACGCTACGCCGGGGGACGGCCGACCGCCGTCCGTCAGACGAAGCCGAACACGGGCGGGAACACGAGGGCGACGACCGCCGCCCACGCTGCGTAGACGGGGAGGAAGCGCGTCTGCCACGCGACGAGGTCGGCGAATGGCCGGCGCCCGCGGAGGAACGCCGTCGCGAGGACGGCCGACCACACGAGGTGGACGAGCAGCAGCAGGTTGAGCCCGAGCGCCGCGGCCTTGTTGGGGCTCACACCGAACTCGGCGATGCGCGTGAGCATCGCGGTGAGCGCGACGGCGTCGACGGCGAGCGCCGCGCCGACGAGGACCACCAGGAGCCCGTCGAAGAACGACCCGGGCGCGAGCGGGTCGCGCGCGGAGACGGAGTAGAGGAGCAGGCACAGGACGAGCACGAGGATCGCGTCCATGAGGATGAGCAGCTCGCGGTCGACCGCTGCGAGGTTCCCCGCGGTCGCGAGGACGACGAACGCGGCGAGGAGCATGACGAGCGTCAGCGGCGTGAACACGCGCGTGAGCACGGGCGCGATGTTCTCGACGACGTTCTGCTTGGCCTCGACGAGCCACGCGGCCACGATGAGTGCCGCCGGGACGCACAGGGTGAGGATCCAGGTGTCGAGGTAGGGCTCGAGGTCGACGCCGGCGAGCGAGAAGACCCCGATCGTCAGGCCGAGCAGCACCCCGCCCCCGAGCGCGATGAGCGTGTAGTACACGGCGAGCTCGCCCGTGAACCGCACGAAGTCCATGCGGCGCGCGTCCGAGCGCCACCGCCCGCCCACGTAGGCGAGCCCGACGACGGACCACAGCGTCACCGGGGCGGCGAGCGCCGCGAGGACGAACGTCGCGTCCGTGGGCGCGAACGGGTACACGTTGAGCACGACGCCCAGCACGACGAACGGCACGACGAGCGCGCCGACGACACGCAGCGTGACCTGGCGCTTCCACGCGAGGTAGGCCGTGAGGAACGGCAGCACGAGGAGCCCGACGTTGAGGCCGACCGTCTCCCAGGGCAGGAGCACGGTCGCGACCTTGACGGTGACGCCCACCGCGACGGCGAGGCCCAGCACGACCGCGAGCTCGCGCCACGAGCGGGTGCGGCCCGCCTGCTGGCCCACGAGGACGAGCTGCTTCCACAGGCGCTCGGAGTGCTCCTGCGCGAACTCGCGCGACAGGTCGTCGAGCGTGCCCATGCGCTTCACGGCGACGAGGAACGCCTCGTCGTCGTCCAGACCCGTGGCACGGAGGTCCTCGACCCGCTCGCGCAGGTGGTCCTCCATCTCGTCGACGTCCGCGGCGGAGATCGCCTCCCGGCGCCGGACGTACCCGCGCCACTGGTCGATCTGCGCCTCGAGCGCGGCGTGCGGGCCGGGGCTCGCCCCGTCGGTCGGTGCGGTCGCGGCGCCCATCACGCCCACCCCTCCGCGACGCGCGGCGGGCTCTGGAGCCCGTCCTGGGCGGAGCGCCACACCTGCTGGAGCGCGTGCGCGACGACGTCCCACTGGGCCTGGCGCTCGACGAGCGCCTCGCGCCCCGCGGCGGTGATCGCGTAGTGCTTGCGGCGCCGGCCGACGTCGGACGTGCCCCACGACGCCTCGACGAGCCCGAGGCGCTCCAGCCGGTGCAGCAGCGGGTAGAGCATGCCGTCGGTCCACTGCATCCGCCCGCCCGAGAGCTCGTCCACGCGCTTGAGGATCGCGTAGCCGTAGGACTCGCCGTCGGCGAGGATCCCGAGCACGAGCGGGGTGGCCGAGGCGGCCACGAGGTCCTTGTCGATACGCATAGCGCTCCTATGCCTAGTTGTTCTAGGGGTTACTACCCTAGCAGTTCTAGGGTCGGCCTCGGCGGCGCGACCCGTCGCTACGGTGGCGCGATGGACGCCGCGACCCACGCCCGCCTCGTGCGAGGCCACCTCGACGCCGCGACGCCGGAGGCCGTGCGCCGCCTGCGCGCCGTCGTCGACACGCTCCCGGACCGCGCGGAGGAGATCGTCGTCACGGTCTTCCCCGACCAGGACGGCGAGGGGACGTTCGACGTCGTCGTGTCGCTCGACGGCCCCGACGCCGCCGTGCTCGACCGCGCGATCGCGCCGCACCGCACGCTGTTCGAGGTCGTGCACGGCGAGGACGGCCCCGTCCCCGACGTGCCGCTCGTCGCACCCGGCCGCGAGCCGTACGACGCGCGCGACGTCGTCGTCGACACCGCCGCCGACTGGGTCGTGGACGTGTGGCACGCCGCAGCGCGCGGCAGGTCGCGCGTGCCGGGCATGGTGGACGGGCACGACGGCCACGGCACCTCCGTGCCGCGCGCGCTGGCGCCGTGAGCGGTGGCGCCCCAGCCGAGCGAGGCCGCCGGAAGCGCCGCCCGGAGGAAGAGCAAAGGCCCGGGAATGAGGAAGAGCACGGGCCCGGAAACGCGAAAGTCACGGTCAGGGACGTCCTGACCGCGACCTCGCCACGTCGGGAGGTTCACGGCGGATGGCCGGTCTGCCCGGGCAAGTCGTGTCTGTGATGTTACTCCGCCGCGTTCGGGATAGCCGGATTTGCGATGCGCTGTTGCCGAATCGCTAATTGCGCAGTGGTGTGCAAGTGATGGGATAGGTGGTGGTTGCTCGGCCGGCCCGGCTACTGCATGAGGAGTTCGCGCCCTTCGCGCCCGGCACGGCGAGCGGACCGCACCGGCGTGCCGGGAAGGACCACGAGGCTCTCACGGTCGCCGTCGTGGCGAGCGCGGGTAGCTCCTGCCGCGCCACCCGAGAACGAACTCCGCCACCGATCGCGCCACTCTCGAGCGTCAGGCCCTCCGCGAGCGCCGCGACGCGCAGTTGCGCGCTGCGACACGCAGTGGGTCTATGCCGCGCTGGGCGAGTCCCCCGCGCAGCAGCGATCTTGCTGATAGACAAGCTCTGCACGTTCGTTGAGGCAACCAAAGGAGCAGTCTTGAACAACATGCGAAGGTGTCTGATGGCCGCGCTCGCGGCCGGTTCGCTCGTGGCGACAGGTATCACGCCGGCCACGGCAAATCAAGAGAATGCGGATCGGGTGGCCCAGTCGGCTGGCCGCGACGTGGCCGACTACCCGACCACCGTGCGTCTCGAGCACCCGGTGAGCATCGACGCGATCGTCGAGGCGGCGGCTCAACTGCCAGTTGCGCCAATGGGCTACCGATTCGAGCAGGATGGCGTGGAAGGGGAGTTCTACCCCAATGGCGCCGAGGACGTCGCGCAGTTCAAGGATGACTTCCTGGGCGACTACGGAACAGAGGCCGAGATCGTGGGAGTGGTCCTGGCGCCGCAGGCCGCGAGCGCCGAGGTGAGTCGAGTGGCGGTGGGTGTCGAGATCGTCGATCTCGCGGCAGGTCTGGCCCCGTTCGACGCGCCTCCGGTCAACGAGGACGGCGAGGTCGTCGAGCGCGCGGAGAGTGAACCTCCCGCGAACGGAGGGCCGCAGCTGCGAGCGGCAGGGTCGTGGGTCCCGACCTACATGGAGGTCGGGGCGATGAACCAGATGAACAACCAGGCGGTGATCTCGACGTACAACTTCTGGGAGTACGGAACGCCGACCGCGTTCCCTAGCGGGTGGGGAATGGAGATCAACACATATATGCTCAACTCGGCCATGGGCTCGTCGCTACGCCCGCTCTGCCCAAGCGGGTATCAGCGCGCGTTCTGGGCAGGGCGCTCGACATCGAGCAACGACGGGATCATCTCCTGGTCGATCTTTAATTCCCAGGCGGCACTCAACAAGGCATCGATCGGTGCGTATTGGGACTGGGTTGATACTTTCGACGAGTGTGACACGCAGAGTATGACGATTGGCATCGGCTACCCGCGGAACATATCCCTCGACCCGAATGGGTACTACGTTATTCAGACCGTCATCCGGACGAACAAGGGTAATGTGGCACGAAATCCTGCGGGCGGGTATTACCAGGGCATCACGGACGACTGTGGTCTCATGTCGCCAGCGAGCCACTGCATGGGGCTGAACACTGGGGCGGGCTGGCCTTATCCAGGGTATGGCGACCAGGTCTCGGCGTTCCTGCTGCCGCAGGCTTCGACGGGCCTGATCGGGCAGTTCCCAGGGTGCTACAACTGGGCTAAGGGCTCGCGCACGCAGGTCGGGGCCCCTTGGCTGTGCGGAGATGGCTCGGGGACGACGTGACGCCTAGCGGATAGCGCGCTTGTGGCGGGCTCGGCGTGTTTCCGCGACGGTCAGGCCGGCGATCCCGAGTCCGCCACAAGTGATCGTGAGCACGGTGCTGGCAGTGCTGATGGTGCGTGATGTGCGCAGCTCGCTGCCGTCGGGCATCCGCCACTGGCAATTGACGCGCGCCGGAAAGAGCGAGTAGGTCCCACTCACCGGGTCGACATCGGCGTCGAAGCCGGGCGGGATCGCCTGCCCCATGACGCACGGGAGTGTGCCCGAGCCGCCGTACCGAAATTGCTCGATTGCCACGGGCGAAACGGCTGCGAAGAACCCGAGGAACAGCGCGAGGATTGACAGGAGCGCGAGCGCACCGTTCCCTCGTGGTCCAGGAGTGATCGCACCGGTTGAATTCCCCTGCGGCTGAGCCATGGCCCCGATGCTACGCGACGGGTGACGGGCTGAGGGCGCTTCACCCGCGGTTTCCGCGGGGGCCCCGGCGCACCCTCGACCGCTTGCGCTCGGCACGGCGCCCAAGCGGGTGGCACGCAAGGCGGTCGGTCTTCGCCAGTCCTTGACGTTGCCGACGAGCGGCGGGGCGCCTCGTGGCTTTCACCGTCGAGAGACCGGACTCGACGGTGCACCTCGAAGCCACCGGGCCAAGCCGCAGTGGATGGTCGACGGGTAGCCCTCATCTCGGACCCACGGATGCAGGATGTCGCCCGACCTGTGAGTGGACGCTAAGCGTGGCCAGTCGAGGCGTCCAGCGCAGTTCGTGGCAGACATGCGTTCACACGTCCGCCACGATGCATACGTGATCCGTACGTCCTCGATCCTGCCGATCCGCCGACGCCGCAGCTCGTACCTTGATCGGCGCGTCCGACGTCTCACCGGCGGACCGCACCGAAGACCATGACAGCTTCGTGGTCACGCGGCAACAGCACCAGGCACCGAACCACAGCCCGCGCGACGCTCCGATGCGCCCTCAGACGCCTCCACACACCGCTCGACTCACCCAAGCACCGCCAGGGCCCTGGTCGGCCACGCCCAGAACCGGCGAACGCCGTCGTCCACCGCTCCGCACTGACCCGGAACGCAGAAGTCCCGGCCAGGATCACCTGACCGGGACTTTCCGAAGGTCCTCCGACTCGGAAGTCGAAACCCTCTTCGCGTGAGTGTTCCGGAAACTAGCTGACCAGGACGAGAGCGGCCGTCCGAGGCGTCCCAGGCACACCTCAGGCGCCCTCCCAGGCACACCAAACCATCACCTATCCATCCAGCAGACCTAGCCAACCACGGCGACTTCAAACGGTCAGGACTAGATCCGGGGAGACCGCTGCCGCAGCGGGCAGGAAGGCGCCACCGGCTTGCCCGAGCCAGATCGACCACCCCACGCGGCGATGCCGACCCTCGACAGAAGCACCCGGTCACTGCGGCGACACCGCCGCGGACCACCAGGCGAAGGGGACCAACCCACGTCGCACTGAACACCGCGCCACCCCCGACCATGCGGCAGCAGCACCAGACACCGAACCGCCGCCGCGCGACGCTCCGGCGTGCCCTCAGACGCCCCGCACACCGCCCGACCCACCCCAAGGCACCCCACGGACCCTTGCCGGCCAAGCCCAGAGCCCCCGAACGCCGTCGTCCACCGCTCCGCACTGACCCCGGGACGCAGAAAGTCCCGGCCAGGATCACCTGACCGGGACTTTCCGAAGGTCTTCCGACTCAGAAGTCGAAACCCTCTTCACGTGCGCGAGGGGGGAGTTGAACCCCCACGCCCTTGCGGGCACACGGACCTGAACCGTGCGCGTCTGCCTATTCCGCCACTCGCGCGTGCCGCAGAAGACTAGCACGACGCGGGGGACCGACCGGCACCGCGCCGTCGTGCGTGACGCCCGCCACCCGGACGCACCGCGGCGCGGGCCCGTCGTCGACCACGACCTTCATCGCCCTCGAGCACGCCGTTCTTCCTGGGAAGAGCGGCGAGACGACAGCAACCTCGTGCTCGGCGGGGGAGCGGACGCCCGACGTTCACACGCTCCGCCACGAAAGCGCCACATCCGTCCGGTAATCGTCCGGCGAAACGGGCCTGCTGGTCCGACGCGATCGATACGATCTAGGTAGTCTGCCCGGACGCGGGTGCGCGCGGGGGGGCCACCGGAGAGGGCGCCGGCAGAGCAGACGAGATCCGCGCGGCGCGAGCCGCGGCACGAGCGAGCACGAGGGAGGAGGTGGCATGGGAGTCCTGGACCGCTTCGAGAAGGGCGTCGAGCGCGTCGTGAACAACGCCTTCGCCAAGGTGGGACGCAGCGAGGTCAAGCCCGTCGAGCTCGCGAGCGCGCTGCGGCGCGAGGTCGACGACCGCGCCGCCGTCGTCGACCGCGAGCGCACGGTCGTGCCCAACGAGTTCACCATCGAGCTGTCGGTGGACGACTTCGGCCAGGTCGAGGGGTGGGGCGCGGAGACGCTCGCCGACGAGCTGGCCTCGAACGTCACCCAGTACGCCGCGTCGCAGCACTACGCGTTCGTCGGCCCCGTGAG
This sequence comes from Sphaerisporangium cinnabarinum, assembly GCA_003052455.1. Classification (GTDB taxonomy): domain Bacteria; phylum Actinomycetota; class Actinomycetes; order Actinomycetales; family Cellulomonadaceae; genus Cellulosimicrobium; species Cellulosimicrobium cinnabarinum. The sequence goes on from QAPD01000071.1 coordinate 64,764, forward strand.
CGTGAGCTTCGAGCAGAACGACACGCTCGACGTCGGCCGCTTCCAGCTCCGCTCGGCGAGCGTGCGCGGCAACGTCGCACCCGCCACGACGACGTCCCCGAGCACGCGCCACCCGCTCGTCGACATCGACGGGCAGCGCTACCTGCTCACCGGCCCGGTCACGGTGATCGGCCGCGGCTCGGAGGCCGACATCGTCGTCGACGACCCGGGCGTCTCGCGGCGCCACCTGGAGATCCGGGTGACGCCGGAGGGCGTGATCGCGACGGACCTCGGCTCCACGAACGGGCTGTTCGTCGAGGGGCACCAGGTGCCGGCCGCGACGCTGCTCGACGGGAACTCCCTGACGATCGGCCGGACCCGCATCATGTTCTGGACCGGCGCGTCCGACAACGAGGAGTGGTGATCCGGCCCGCATGACCGATCTCACGTTCACCCTGCTCCGGCTGGGCTACCTGGTGCTGCTCTGGGTGTTCGTGCTCTCCGCGATCGGCGTGCTGCGTCGGGACCTGTACGGCACGAAGATCACGCCGCGCCGCGGCAAGAAGGGCGGTCCCGCACCCGCCGCCCGCCCGACGTCGGGCCCCACCCCGGCCGCGCCGGAGCCCTCGCGGCCCGCCACGCCCGCGGGCCCGTCCCGGCTCGTCGTCACCGCCGGCCCGCTGACCGGCACGACGATCCCGCTCACGACGTCGTCGATCCTCATCGGCCGCGCGCCGAGCTGCACGCTCGTCCTCGACGACGACTACTCGTCGTCGCGCCACGCCCGCATCTTCCCGCAGCACGGGTCCTGGTTCGTCGAGGACCTCGGCTCCACGAACGGCACCTACGTCGAGGACCAGCGGATCGCCCAGGTCACCCCCCTGGGCCCGGGGACGCGGGTGCGGATCGGTCAGTCCGTCGTCGAGCTGCAGAGGTAGCCCGCAGTGAACATCGCCCTGCGCTACGCCGCGCGCTCCGACGTCGGGCTCGTGCGCTCCAACAACCAGGACTCCGGCTACGCGGGCCCGCACCTGCTCGTCGTCGCGGACGGCATGGGCGGCCACGCGGGGGGCGACGTCGCCTCGTCCATCGCGATCGCCGCGCTCGCGCCGCTCGACGGCGAGTCGCACGGCCCGGACGACGCGCTGGCCGAGCTCGAGCGCTCGATCGACCACGCCCGTCAGGACCTCGTGGACCGCAGCGTGACCGACCCGGAGCTGGTCGGCATGGGCACGACCGTCACCGCGATCCTGCGCGCGGGCAACAAGCTCGCCATGGCGCACCTCGGCGACTCCCGCGCCTACCTGCTGCGCGACGGCGAGCTGAACCAGGTCACGACGGACCACACGTTCGTCCAGCACCTCGTCGACACGGGGCGCATCTCGGCGGACGAGGCGGAGACCCATCCCCAGCGCAACGTCGTCATGCGCGTGCTGGGCGACTTCGACATCGACCTCACGCCGGACATGTCCGTCCGCGAGGCGAAGCCGGGCGACCGGTGGCTCCTGTGCTCGGACGGCCTCTCGGGCTTCGTCAGCCAGGAGACCATCGCGCAGACGCTCACCGAGACGGACGACGTCGACGCGTGCGCCGACCACCTGCTCCAGCTCGCGCTGCGCGCGGGCAGCACGGACAACGTGACGGTCGTCGTCGCGGACGTCGTGGACGTCGACGCCCTGCCCGACGGCGGGGCGCCCGGCACGGGCGCGCAGGTCGTGGGGTCCGCGGCGATCGACCGCGACGCCCCGACGTCGGCCGCGGACGGCCCGGCGGCCCGCGCCGCCGCGCTCATGGCGAGCACGAAGGCGACCGCACCGACCGAGGAACCGGACGCCGACGCGCCGGACGAGGACGGTGCGGAGGCCCGGACCGCCGTCGAGGGCTCCGGCGACGACGAGGACGACGTGCGCCCCGGTCGCGCCCCCCGGCGCTGGATCACCGTGGTCGCGATCCTGCTCGTGGTCGCGGGCCTGGGCGCCGCCGGCTGGGCGGGCTACCGCTGGACGCAGTCGCAGTACTACGTGGGCGTCGCCGACGGCCAGGTCGCGGTGTTCCGGGGCATCCCCGAGAACGCGGGCCCGGTCACGCTGTCGACCCCGATCGAGCTCACGGGCACGCGCGTCGACGACCTGCCGGGCTACGTCGTCGACCGCCTGGAGACCACGATCCCCGCGGAGTCGCTCGAGGACGCCCGCGCCCGCGCGGAGCGGCTGGTCGCCGAGGCCGCGGAGGACACCACCGAGACCCCCGCGACCGACGGCTCGACCGACACGCCGGACGGGACCACGGACGGCGCGGCGACGGGGACCCCGGAGGCCGACGCGCCGAGCGTGACGCCGGCGCCCGCCGACGGCGCCGGCTCGGGGGCCTGATGGCCACGGTGGAGACCACCGAGGTGCGCCCCGGCCGGGGTGCGGAGCTCGGTCTGCTCGTCCTCGCGCTCGCGCTGGGCATCGGGGCGTACGCGCTCGTGGGTCTGCAGCTCACGGGCGAGCTCCCGGGCCGCTTCTACGTGTACAGCATCGGGACGGTGGTGCTCGCGGGCGCCGCGCACGTGCTGCTGCGCTTCAAGGCGCCGTACGCGGACCCGGTGATCCTGCCGATCGCCGTCGCGCTCAACGGCATCGGCCTCGCCATGATCTTCCGCCTCGACCTGGGCTCGCAGGTCACGGGCGGCACCCAGGACCTCGCGCCGCGCCAGCTCCAGTGGACGGCGCTCGGCATCCTCTGCGCGTTCGCCCTCGTCTGGTTCCTGCGCGACCACCGCACCCTGCGCCGCTACACGTACACCGCGATGATCGCGGGCATCGTGCTCGTCGCGCTGCCGCTCGTCCCGGGCTTGGGCACCCGCATCAACGGCGCCCAGATCTGGATCAACCTGTTCGGCTTCTCGCTCCAGCCGGCCGAGTTCGCCAAGGTCGCGTTCGCGATCTTCTTCGCGGGGTACCTCGTGACGAACCGCGACACGCTCGCGCTCGCCGGCCCCCGCGTCCTCGGCCTCCAGCTCCCGCGCCTGCGCGACCTCGGGCCGATCATCATCGTCTGGCTCGTCTCGCTCGCGATCCTCGTGTTCGAGCGCGACCTCGGGACCTCGCTCCTGTTCTTCGGCCTGTTCGTCGCGATGCTCTACATCGCGACCGAGCGCGTGAGCTGGGTCGTCATCGGTCTGCTCCTCATCGCGGTCGGCGCGGTGCTCGCGGCATCGACTTTCGGGCACGTGCAGGCGCGCGTCGACGTGTGGCTGCACCCGTTCGACCCGGAGATCTTCGGCCGCAGCCCGGGTGGCTCGGGCCAGCTCGTGGGCGGCCTGTTCTCGCTCGGCAACGGCGGCCTCTTCGGCACGGGGTGGGGCGCGGGCTACCCGCGCACGGTCCCGTACGCGTTCTCGGACTTCATCTACGCGTCGCTCGGCGAGGAGCTCGGGCTCACCGGCCTCATCGGCATCCTGCTCGCCTACCTCGTGCTCGTGGAGCGCGGCCTGCGCACCGCGATCGGCGTGCGCGACGGGTTCGGCAAGCTGCTCGCGGGCGGCCTCGCGTTCGTCATGGCGTGGCAGCTCTTCGTCGTGGTCGGCGGGATCACGCGGATCATCCCGCTCACCGGCCTGACCATGCCGTTCGTCGCCCAGGGCGGGTCGTCGCTCCTCGCGAACTGGCTCGTCGTCGGGCTGCTGCTGCGCATCTCGGACGACGCGCGCCGCCCCTCCTCCCTGCCCGTGCGCGGGCAGGTCGCGCCCGGCGGGGCGCGCAGCCGCACCGACTCCGACCCGGTCGCGGTCGTGGGCGGCGGCGCGGCCGTGGGCGCCCTGCCCGACGACGCCCCCACCACGGTCGGCGCGCCCACCGTCCCCGGTCCCGCCACGGGCCCCACGCGTGCGACGACGGGCGTCCAGCCCGCGGTCGGCCGCACCGGGGAGGTCCCCGACCACCCCGACGACCTGCGCACGGAGGTCGTCCGCCGACCGGACGCCGCCACCGAGACCGACCGCGACCCCTGGGGAGGAGCCCGGTGAACGTCCCCCTGCGTCGCGTCGCGACCGTCGTCCTCGTGATGTTCCTCGCGCTCATGGTGTCGACGACGTACATCCAGTTCGTCCAGGCCGACTCGCTCAACAACGACTCGCGCAACGCCCGCACCATCTACCGCGAGTACAACAAGTTCCGCGGCCCGATCGTCGTCGCGGGCGACGCCATCGCGTCCTCGACCCCGGTGGACGACGCGTTCGGCTTCCAGCGCCAGTACTCGAACGGCCCGCTCTACGCGCCGGTCTCCGGCTTCCTGTCGCTCACCAACGGGCGCACGGAGATCGAGGACAAGGAGAACGACTATCTCAACGGCGAGGCGAGCTCGCTGTGGCTCGACCGCCTGAGCGCACTCTTCACCGGGCAGCAGCCGCAGGGCGCGTCCGTCGAGCTGACGATCGACCCGGCCGCCCAGCAGGCCGCCTGGGACGCGCTGGGCGACCAGCGCGGCGCCGTCGTCGCGATCGAGCCCAAGACGGGCCGCGTCCTCGCGCTCGTGTCCAAGCCCAGCTACGACCCGAACGAGCTCGCGACGCACGACACCGCCCTCGCGCGCCAGCGCTACCAGGAGCTGCTCAACGCCGAGGGCAACCCGATGTCGAACCGGGCCATCCGCGGCAACACGTACCCGCCGGGCTCGACGTTCAAGATCGTCACCTCGGCCGCGGCGCTCGAGAGCGGGCAGTACACGGCCGAGACCGTGATCCCGGCGCCGGACGAGCTGCCGTACCCCCAGTCGACGCAGACGATGAAGAACTTCGGCGGCGCGCGCTGCTCGCCCACGGGCGAGATGACCCTCGCGGACGCGCTGCGCATCTCGTGCAACACCGCGTTCGGCGACCTCGCCATGACCCTCGGCGAGGACGCGATGCGCGACCAGGCCGAGGACTTCGGCTTCGACGCCTCGCTCGAGATCCCCATGGACGTCACGCCGAGCCGCTTCCCCGCCGAGGGCACGCCGGGCGCGGACGCCGCCGGGATCGCGCGCGCCGGCATCGGCCAGGGCGAGGTCAAGGTCACGCCGCTCCAGATGGCGATGGTCGCCGCCGCGATCGCGAACGACGGCGTGCAGATGGCCCCGTACACGGTGGAGACGATCCGCAACCCCGACCTCGACGTCGTCCGGCAGTCGGAGCCGCGCCGTCTGCGCACCTCGGTCTCCCCGTCGACGGCGGAGCAGCTCACCCAGATGATGGTGGGCGTCGTGCAGAACGGCTCCGGCAAGTCGGCGCAGATCCCGGGCGTGCAGGTCGCGGGCAAGACGGGCACCGCCGAGACGGGTGGCGAGGCCGCTCCGCACGCGTGGTTCACGAGCTTCGCCCCCGCCGACGACCCCCAGGTCGCGGTCGCGGTCATCGTCGAGAACGGCGGCTCGATGGGCAACGAGGCGACGGGCGGCGCGATCGCCGCGCCGATCGCCCGCGCCGTCATGGAGGCGGTGTTGAACGGATGAAGCCGGTCCGGGGGCTGACGCTCGGCAACCGCTACCGCCTGGTGCGGCGCATCGCCGTCGGCGGCATGGGCGAGGTGTGGGTCGCGGCCGACGACGCGCTCGGCCGCGAGGTCGCGGTCAAGGTCCTGCGGAGCGAGTACGCGGGCAACGAGGACTTCCTCAACCGCCTGCGCACCGAGGCCCGCAACAGCGCGGCGCTCTCGCACCCCAACATCGCGCAGATGTACGACTACGGCGAGACCAACGGCTCCGGGTACCTCGTCATGGAGCTCGTCGTGGGCGAGCCCATGGCAGACCTGCTGGAGCGCGAGCCGGTGCTCCCGCCCGCGCGGCTCCTGCCGATCCTCGCGCAGACCGCCCGGGCGCTGCACGCCGCCCACCTGTCCGGCGTCGTGCACCGGGACGTCAAGCCGGGGAACATCCTCATCGACCGCTCCGGCACCGTGAAGATCACCGACTTCGGCGTCTCGCTCGCGGCCAACCAGGTCCCGATGACCGCGACGGGCATGGTCATGGGCACGGCCCAGTACCTGTCGCCCGAGCAGGCGGTCGGCCAGGCCGCGACCGGTGCCTCGGACATCTACGCGCTCGGCATCGTCGCGTACGAGTCGATCGCGGGGAACCGGCCGTTCACGGGGTCCACGCCGGTCGACATCGCGGTCGCGCACGTCAACGAGCCGGTGCCGCCGCTACCCACGTCGGTCGACCCCGAGCTCGGCGAGCTCGTCATGGTCATGCTCGCCAAGGACCCGCTGGCGCGGCCCCACCCGGCCGACGCGCTCGCGCGCGTCTTCGAGGGCATCGGCGCGCGCCTCGCGAGCGACCCCTGGTCCGCCCGCACGGGGGCGCCCGCCCCCACGCGCCGCGCGCGCCGGGCCCGCACCACCGCCGACGACGTCCCCGCGCCCGAGCCGGACCCGGCACCCGTCATCACCCCGCTCGTCATCCCGGCCGCGGTGCGCGACCCGCACGCGCCCGACCCGACGAGCCCGTGGGTCGCCCCCGAGCCGCGCCGTGCCGCGCACGCCGCGTCGGCGGGGGAGACGGCGGACGTGCCGCCGCCGTCGGCCGGCACCCTGCCCGGGCCGCCCGACGACGACGCGACCCACGTCCGGCCGCTCGGCCGGCACGGCGGGACGGTCCCGGCGACCGCC
>QAPD01000072.1 GCA_003052455.1 Sphaerisporangium cinnabarinum
CGGAGCCGGGGCGACCGGCTGCGGTGCTGCCGGAGCCGTCGCGGGCTGCGGTGCGGCCGGCTGCTGCGGCGTCGCCGGAGCGACGGGCTGGGCCGCGGCCGGCTGCTGCGGCGTCCCCGCCGGAGCCGCCTGGGTCGGCACGCCGACGGGGGCGCTCACCGGGGCCCACGCCGTCTGGCGCAGCGCCGGCTGACCGCCGGGCGCACCCCCGCTCGCCCCGGACGGCTGCCCTGCCTGCGGCCCGCTCCCCGAGCCGTCAGAGGGTGGAAATGCCATTGAGAACACTCTCCAAGACGCTCAGGGACAGACCCGAGTGGTTGCTGCCGTGACCCGTGTGGACGTTGAGCGGGGTCGACGTGTGGACGGTGATGTAGTTGTCCTCCTGCAGGTCCGCGACGAGCACCTTCGTCACGCCGAGCGGCAGGCGCAGGAGCGCGGAGAGCTCGGCGATCGAGACGTACGTGTGCGCGGCGTGCTGGAGGATCGAGCGCTTCTCGGGCGGCAGCCCGAAGCTGTTCACGGCGCCCGGCATGACCTCGACGAGCGCCTCGAGCGGGAGGTCGGAGGTGGCGGACCGCACGCGACCACCCGTCACCGCGTACGGGCGGACGGTCGCCGCCTCGTACCCGTCGTGGGCTCCCATGCTGCCGAAAGGTACGTTCGTCATCGATCAGTCCTCATCCCACCGGGGTTCGGGTCGCACCGTCGACCGGAAGGCTACCCCGCATCTCCGAGATGAGCTGCGGCGTCAGGGTGGCCTCCGTGCGCGAGACGAGGAGCGCCATCTCGTAGCCGATGAGGCCGATGTCGCAGTTCGCCTCGGCCACCACGCCCAGGACGGAGCCGTTCGACACGTTCATGAGGAACAGGAACCCGTTGTCCATCTCGATGATGGCCTGCCGGACGTTCCCGCCGTTGAGCTGGCGGGCCGCACCGCGGGTCAGGCTCGACATGCCCGAGACGATCGCGGCGAGCTGGTCACCGCTCGTCCGGTCGAGCTGGTCGGACATCGCCATGAGCAGGCCGTCCGCCGACACCACGAGCGTGTGCCGGCTGCCCGGTACGGTCCGCACGAAGTTGTCGAGCAGCCACCCGAAGTTCGTGGCCTCGGTGCTGAGCGCGTTCACTGTTCCTCCTCGTCAGTTGCCGCAGACGGCATGTCGTCACCGCGCCTGCGGCGCTGAATCAGGGACATAATCCATGGCCTCGGGGTTCCACGTCGAACTCGTCTCGTCCTGCCCCTCGACACGCCCGCGGGCTGTCGCCGACTGGAACGCCGACAGGCGCGCCCGGAGCTGCTCCGGGTCGCGGTCGATCCGCGCCGTGAAGCGGTCGACGTACCCGTCGCGCTCCTCGCCGCGCGAGCGTCGCGCGAGGCCCGACGCCGCGGCGTCGACCTTGAGCGGCTGGTAGATGCCGTCGTTCGGGTCCGCCAAGGTCGCTTCCTGGAAATCGGTGCTGCCCTGCAGCAGGGTGGACATCTCCTCGTACAGCACCGCCGACGCCATCCAGTCCGACCGCGCCTCGACCGAGTCGGACACGTACCCCGCGTCCAGCGGCTCGAGGGACTCCGCGACGGGGCGCCGGGCGAGCGGGCTCGGCGGCCCGTAGCCCGACGCCGCGTCCCCGGCGGGGGCGGTGTCCCACCCGGCCGCAGGGGCCGGCTCGGGGCGCGGCTCTGCCGGTGCCCACGCCGACGCTGCAGCCGCCGCGGGCTCCGGCGCGGACGGCCGGTCGGCGGCGCGGTACGGGGCGTCCTGGACCGGCGGAAGGCTGCGCGTCTCCTGCACCGGAGCCGCGGGGGCGAAGGACGGCGTCGGCGCGGCGGGCAGGTCGGCGCGCGGCGCGAACGCGGACGTGCGCGCCGGTGCGCCCGGCCCCGGCCGCGAAGCCGCGGCCGCACGGACCGGCGCGGGCGCCGCCGG
>QAPD01000073.1 GCA_003052455.1 Sphaerisporangium cinnabarinum
GCGCGACCAGGAGGCTGCGGGGCGCGGGGACCGGGGCGAGCGGGACGACACGGACCGGCACGGCGGGCCGGGTGCGACCGGCGACGTCGAGCTCGCCGACACGAGCGACCCCGGACCGGACGGCGCGGGCGAGCCCGGGTCCGGCGGCGCGGGTCGTGCCGCCGGTGCGGAGGGCCCGGCGCGCTGACGTCGCCTCGCGGCGCGTGCGCTGCCGGGCCCGGTGCCCGGGCCCTGCGCGCCCGGCCCGGGCGCGCCCGGCCTCCGCGCGCGGGTCGTGCACGCGGCTGGTAGACCGGCAGCATGCCCGACGCCCCCACGCCCGCCCCGCCGCAGCCGGAGTCGCGCAACCCGCGCGTCGCGCGACCGGAGGGCGGCGGCGACAGCACCGTCACCGTGATCGTCGCGTTCCTCGCGAACGCGCTCATCGCGGGCGCGAAGACGGTCGCCGCGACCGTCACCGGCTCGGCGTCGATGCTCGCGGAGGCGGTCCACTCGTGGGCGGACACGGGCAACGAGATCTTCCTCCTCGTCGCCGACCGGCGCTCGCGCCGCCCGGCGGACACCGAGCACCCCCTCGGGTTCGGCCGCGAGGCGTACGTCTGGTCGATGTTCGCGGCGATCGGGCTGTTCGCCGTCGGCGCGGGGGTGTCGATCACGCACGGCATCCAGGAGCTGGTGCACCCCGAGCCGGCGGACAACTACGTCGTCGCCTACGCGGTCCTCGCCCTGGCGTTCGTGCTCGAGGGCGTGTCGTTCCTGCGCGCGCGGCGGCAGGCGCGGGCCGAGGCGCGGGCGGCGGACCGCGACACCCTGCACCACGTGCTCGTCACGTCGGACCCGACGCTGCGCGCGGTCTACGCGGAGGACGCCGCCGCGCTGATCGGCCTCGTGGTGGCTTTCGCGGGCGTCCTGGCGCACCAGCTCACCGGGTCGCCCGTGCCCGACGCCGTCGGGTCGATCGTCGTCGGCCTCATCCTCGCGGTGGTGTCCGTGGTGCTCATCGACCGCAACCGGCGGTTCCTCGTCGGGGAGGCGGCGATGCCCGCGACGCGCGCCGCGGTGCTGACGGGGATCCGCGACCTGCCCGAGGTCGAGCGTGTCACGTACCTGCGGCTCGAGTACGTCGGGCCGCGCGCGCTGTACCTCGTGGCGAGCGTGGACCTGCGCGGGGACGAGTCGGAGACGTCCGTCGCCCGTCGGCTCGACGAGCTCGAGCGTCGGGTGACGTCCGTGCCGCTCATCGCGGGCGCGGTGTTCACGGTCTCCGCCCCGGAGGAGCCGTCGATCGTCTGACCTCGCGGTCGACCCGGCCGTCGATCTTGCCGTCGATCCGGCCGTCGATCCGGTCGTCGACCGGGCGCAGAACGGACGAAGCGGTACACATCCGCGCGCCCGATGGGTAGGGTCGAGCGATGGTCTCGCAGCGCACGCCCCGGCACCGCTCGGCCGGGGCGGCGCCCGCGCCGTCTCCCGTGCCCCCGTCGTCCTCCGCGCCCGCACGACGGCGCGGCGGCCCGTTCGCCCGGCACCTGCGGTCCGGCCCGCGCGTCGCGGTGACGACGGGCGTCGTGGCCGCCCTGCTGCTGGGCCCGGCGCTCGGGCTCACGGCCGCCACGGTGACGGGCGAGGTCCGTCCCGAGCACGCGGGACCGTTCGGCCCCGTCGTCGCGGCGCTCCCGTGGCAGGGGACCTCTCCGCAGGAGTGGCTCGCGGGCCGGGATCCGCGCGACGACCGCGCGTCGCGCACCCTGGCCGACGCGCGCGACGACCTCCCCTCGGACGTCCCCACCGCGCCAGGAGCGCCCGGGGCCGACGACGCCCCCACCGGCTCCGAGACCTCGCCCGCGCCCGCGGCGGACGAGGCGCCTCCCGCCGACCCGGCGCCGACGGGCACCCCGGAGGACGTGCCGCTCGCGGGCGAGGCGGACCCCGCCGGCCCGGACGACGCCACCGCGACGGACCCGGCACCCGGCACCGCACCGGCGGACGTGGCGGCTCCTGCCGCCGGCACCACGACGGCCGCCGGAGCGGCGGCGCCGGGCGGAGCGGGTCCCGGGGCCATCACGGCGGAGGGCGCGGCGGTCGTCGAGCTGACGAACGCGGAGCGGGCCGCCGCCGGGTGCGAGCCGCTCGCCGTCGACGACCGGCTCACCGCTGCGGCGCAGCTCCACAGCGAGGACATGGACGCCCAGGGGTACATGGACCACACGAGCCTCGACGGCCGGTCGCCGTGGGACCGGGCCCACGCGCAGGGCTACCCGAACCCGGGCGCCGAGAACGTCGCGAAGGGCTACCGGACCGCGCAGGACGTCGTGCGCGGGTGGATGGACTCGCCCGGCCATCGCGCGAACATCCTCAACTGCGGTCTGCGGGAGATCGGCGTCGGGCACGCGAACGGGGCCTGGACCCAGGTCTTCGGCTGGGGCTGATCCCCGGCCCCTCTCGGCGGCGGGCGCGCGGCCCGTCCCGCGTCTCGCGGGAGCGGGCCTGCGCGCGGTGAATATCGCAGGTCCGCTATCTTATCGCCGGAAAGTGGAACGCTACTGCTCGACGAGGAGCTCAGAATGGCCCCCACCGGATCCACCGGACCCGCCGCATCGTCCCCGTCCACCCCCGCCCCCGCTGCGGAGGGGCCTCGGCGTGCTGCGGCCCGGCGGCTCCGCGAGGGTCTCTGCGAGCGCCTCGCCGACTGGTCCGTGCCGGCGCTGCGGGTCGCCCTCGGCCTCGTCTTCCTCGGCTTCGGGGTCCTCAAGTTCTTCCCGGGGGCGAGCCCGGCGGAGCACATCGTGCGCCGGACGGTCGAGGCGCTCACCTTCGGCCTGGTCGACGGCACCGCCGCGGTGGTCCTCACGGCGGTCGTCGAGACGTCGGTCGGGCTCGCGCTCCTCACCGGCCGCGCGCTGCGTGCCGGGCTCGTCGTGCTCGCCGTCACGCTCGCGGGGGTCCTCTCGCCGGTCGCGCTCTTCCCGGGCGACCTGTTCGGCGACGGCATGACCCTCATGGGCCAGTACGTGCTCAAGGACGTCGTGCTCGTCGCCGCCGCCGGGGTGGTGGCGGCGGCGACGCTCGGGGCCCGGTTCACGCTCGCGGCGGCGGAGCCGGCGCGCGCTCCGGCGGCGTGAGACCGGGCCGTCGGTCCGTCCCCGGCGGCCTCAGCGCACCGGCGCCGAGGCGGTCGCCCGGGCCTCGCGGTCGAGGAGGCTGCGCTTGACGTCCAGGCCGTAGCGGAAGCCGCCGAGGCTGCCGTCCGTGCGCAGCACGCGGTGGCAGGGCACGAACAGGGCCGCCGCGTTCATCGCGCAGGCGCCCGCGGCGGCACGGACGGCGGCGGGCCGACCCGACAGCTCGGCGTACCGGGTGTAGGTCACCGGGTCACCGGGCTCGACCGTGCGCAGCACGTCCCACGCGTGCGCGCGGTAGGGTCCCGAGGCCTGTCGCACCGGCACGGCGTCGATCGCCCGCACGTCGCCCGCGTAGTAGGCCCGGACCGCGGCGACGGCGGTCGCGACGGCGGGGTCGTCGTCGGGCACGGGGGTCACCTCAGCGGGGCGCAGCCCGGGGTGCACGAGGGCGACGAGGGGCGCGGGGTCGTCGGTCCAGCCGGAGGCGAGGACCGCGCCGGCGGCGTCGACGACGACCGTGAACGGACCGTCGGGCGTGGTGAGCGTGGTGGTGACGGCCGGGCTCGTGCCTGCCGTCGCGGTGGTGGTGGGAGCGGGTGCGGTGGTCACGGGGTCTCCTTCGGAGGGGTCGGGGCAGGCGCGGAGGCGCGCCAGAGGTGCATCGCGGCGTACGAGCGCCACGGTGCCCAGCGCTCGGCGCGGGCGGCGAGCGCGCGGCGGTCGTCGGGCAGGCCGAGCGCGGCGGCACCCGCGCGGAGGGCGAGATCGCCGTCGAGCAGGACGTCGGGGTCGTGCAGCACGCGCATCGCCACGTACCCGGACGTCCACGGCCCGACGCCGGGCATCGCCTCGAGCGCCGCGCGCTGGGCCGCGGGGTCGTCGGCCGGGGAGAGGGCGAGCGACCCGTCGGCGAGCGCGTGCGCGACGCCGAGCACCGCCGCCGTGCGCCGGGCGGGGCCGCGCAGGTGGTCCGCGCCCCCGGCGGCGAGCTGCGCGGGCGTCGGGAACAGGCAGGTCGGGCCGAACCGCGACGCGAACGGCGTCCCCAGCGCGACGGCGAGCCGCGACAGGTGCGTCCGCGCGGCCGCGACCGAGATCTGCTGGCCGACGAGCGCGCGCACGAGGATCTCGGCGCCGTCCACCGCCCCCGGGACGCGGATCCCCGGGACCGCGTGGACCGACGCGGCGAGCGCCGGGTCCGCGGCGAGGGCCGCGTCCACGGCCGCGGGGTCGGCGTCGAGGTCGAACAGCCGCCGGACGCGCGCGATCGCCGCCGGGAGGTCGGCCACGGACGACAGCTCGAGCTCCACGTGGAAGCGCGGCGGGCGCCGTCGGGTCCCGGGCGGCGGCCCGTAGGTGGCCCGGAAGGCGCCCGGCCCGTGCGGCAGCGTGAGCGTGCGCGCGTAGGAGAGCAGCGGGCCGTCGAGGTCGACGACCTCGACCCCGTCCACGGCACGCGCCGCGAGGAACGCGAACACGCCGTGGGCGTCGAACGGCTCGCGCAGCGGGAGGGTCAGGTCGAGCACGCCGGTGGCGCCGCCGTCGTCCGCGGGGGACCCGGCGGTCTCGGCGCGCGAGCCGGGGTCGCCGGTCGACGTCGCCCGGTCGGGCCGGGCCCGACGGCGCAGCTCGCCCGGCGTCGTGTCGAAGACCTCGGCGATCGTGTCGTTGAACTGGCGCACGCTGCCGAAGCCGGCGGCGAACGCGACGTCGGCCAGCCGCAGGTCGGTCCCGGTGAGCAGGGCGCGCGCCGTCTGGGCGCGCAGCGCACGGGCGAGCGCGACCGGACCGGCGCCGAGCTCCGCGACGAGCACGCGGTGCACGTGCCGGGCCGAGTAGCCGAGGCGGGCGGCGAGGCCGTCGACGCCCTCGCGGTCCACGACGCCGTCCGCGACGAGCCGCATGGCCCGGGCGGACAGGTCGTGCCCGAGGTCCCAGCTCGGCGTGCCCGGCACCGCCTCCGGGAGGCAGCGCTTGCACGCGCGGTAGCCGGCCTCGTGGGCGGCGGCCGAGGTGAGGTAGAAGGTGACGTTCTCGGGCTTCGGGGTCCGCGCCGGGCACGACGGCCGGCAGTAGATGCCGGTGCTGCTCACGGCGGTGATGAACTGCCCGTCGAAGCGGCGGTCGCGCGACGCGATGGCGCGGTAGCGCTCGGCGAACACGGGGTCCGTGGTCGCCGGGGGCGTCGCGAGGGTCGTCGTCATGACTCGATCCTCACCCGCCGGACCACGCCCTGGCTAGCGGGATTCGGACATGGCGGTGGGCGGCGTCAGACCCGGGCGTCGAGCCAGTCGAGGACCTCGCGCAGGTACGTCGACCGGGCGGGCTCGGGGGAGAGCGCGAGGTCGTGCGCGCCGCCCTCGACCGTGACGACCGTGACGTCGTCGCCCAGCCGCTCGGCGCGCGACGTGATGTGCCGGACGTCGAGCACGCTGTCGGTCGTGAGCAGGGCGTCGTGCCAGCCCGACGCCGGGCCGCTGCGCGCGGACGCGAGCACGAGCACCGGGCAGTCGACGTGCAGCCCGCGCGCGACGCGGGCGTGGCCGCGGCGCACCGCCCGCAGGAACCCGGCGCGCACGGGGAACCCCTCGATCGGCTTCCACGCGAGGTCGAAGTCCCACTCGCCGCCGGTGCTCGCGTGCAGCGCCTCCGCCCAGTGCGGGTCGAGCCCGCCGACGACGAGCCGCGGAGCGACCCGCCCGACGACGTCGACCACCCACGTCACCGGGCCGCGGAACACCCACGGCTTGTTGAGGTCGAACCACGGGCTGTTGAGCACGAGCGCCGCGAGCCGCCCGGGCCGCGCGTCGGCCCACAGGCTCGCGAGGAGGCCCCCCGTCGAGTGCCCGAGCACCACGAGCCGGTCGTGGCCCTCGGCGCGCACCGCGCGCGCCGCCGCGTCGAGGTCCTGGGCGTAGACGGCGAGGTCGGTGACGAAGTTCGGGTCGTCGTCGGGCCGCGACGGCGCGCCGGTGCCGCGACCGATCGAGCGCCCGTAGCCGCGCAGGTCGACGGCGTAGAACCGGTACCCGCGCGCCTCGACCGCCTCCGCGACGTGCGTCTGGAAGAAGTAGTCGATGAACCCGTGCACGTACAGCACCGCGGGCCGGTCGCCCGCGGGCGCCGCGGCGTCGCGCCGCACCAGGGTCGCCACCGCGCCGTCCGGGAGGTCGAGGTCGCGCGCGACCCAGTCCCCGCCCAGCACGTCGGGCCGCCAGGTCCCCTCCGTCCGCGTCGCCTCGTCCACCGCCGCCTCCTCGCTGCTCCCGGCACCGCCGGCCCGACCCCTCTGTCGTGCCAGGGTCCCACGTCGTGCGCGCCCGCGGCCGCCGACGGGCGGTAGCGTGACGCGGATGACGAGCGAGATCCTCGCCCGCGTCGACGACGGCGTCGGGCACCTCACCCTGGACCGGCCCCGCGCGCTCAACGCGCTCGGGTACTCGATGCTCGGCGAGATCGCCGACGTGCTGGACGAGTGGCGCGTCGACCCGACCGTGCGGCTCGTGCTGCTCGACGGCGCGGGCGACCGCGGCCTGTGCGCGGGCGGCGACATCCGCGAGCTGCACGCGTCGGTCGTCGCCGGGCGGCAGGCCGACGCGCGCCGGTACTTCCGGCGCGAGTACGCGGTCGACGCGGCGCTCGCGGAGCTGCCCGTGCCCGTCGTGACGATCATGGACGGCATCACGATGGGCGGCGGCGTCGGCCTCGCGGCCCACGCGCCGGTCCGCGTCGTCACCGAGCGCTCGCGCGTCGCGATGCCCGAGACGCGGATCGGCTTCACGCCCGACGTCGGCGGGTCGTGGCTCCTCGCCCGCGCGCCCGGGCGGCTGGGGGAGATGCTCGCGCTGGGCGCGGTGACGATGGACGCCGCCGATGCGATCCACGCCGGGCTCGCCGACCACTACGTGCCGAGCGAACGGCTGCCCGTGCTCGGCGCGGACCTCGCCGCGCTCGCGAGCGCGGGCGTCGACCCGCTCGACATCGAGGCCGTGCGCGACGTCGTGCGGCGGCACGCTCTCCCGACGCCGGTGTCCGGTCTCGTCGCGCGCCGGACCGCGATCGACGCCGCGTACGCGGCGGACACCGTGCCTCAGATCGTGGCGCGCCTGCGCGCGGCCGCCGCGGACGGCGACGAGCGCGCGGGTGCGGAGGCGGACGAGCTCGAACGGCTGTCGCCCACCGCGGTCACCGTCGCGCTCGCGGCCGTGCGGAGCGCTCGCGGCCTGCCCGACCTCCGCGCCGCGCTCGCCCAGGAGTACGGGCTCGTCTGCTGGTTCGTCGACACGCAGCCGGACCTCGTCGAGGGGATCCGCGCGCAGGTGGTCGACAAGGACCGCGACCCGTCGTGGCGCCCCGCGACGCTCGAGGAGGTCGATCCCGCGCTCGGCGCCGAGGCGCTCGCCTACGTGCCTGCGGAGGCGCTGTGGGACGACGCCCTCGGCCCGCGGCTCGCGCGTCGCGCGGTCGAGGCCGTCGTGCGCCGGTTCGGCGAGGGGGAGCCGACGCCCGACGAGCTCGCCGAGGCGCGCGACGACCTCGTCGTCGAGCTCGTGGAGCGGCACGAGGACGGGAGCATCGTCGTGCACCTCGCCGACACGTGCGGCGAGCACTTCCTCGACGGCTACTGGCCCGCCGTGCGGCTCGACGCCGTCGGCGAGGTCGTCGAGGTCACCGTCGAGTCCTGAGCGGTCCCGGACGCACGACGGCCCGCCCCGGTCTCCCGGGGCGGGCCGTCGTGTCGTGCGGGGTGCGGGCCGCTCAGTCGGTCGGCGGGCGCAGCCGTGTCGCGTCGTCGATCTCGTCGTCGGGACCGGCCTGCGCGCCCGGGCCGTCCTGGCCCGCACCCGGCTGCGGCGGGAGCGGCTGGGTCGGTGCCGGCGGCTGGTGCGGCGGCAGCGGCTGGGTCGCGCCCGGCGCGACGGGCGGCTGCGCGGGCAGCGGCGTCGTCGGGGACGACTGCGGGTGCGGCGCGCCGGGGGGTGCGAACGGCGCGGCGCCCGGGTCGCCGCCCTGCTGCGGCGGTGCCGGCGGCTGGCCGCCGTACGGGCCACCCTGCTGGCCCGGGCCGGACGGCGTCCCGTAGCCCTGCGGCTGGCCGGGCTGACCCGGGTACTGGCCCTGCTGGCCGGGGTACTGGCCCTGCTGGCCGGGGTACTGGCCGGGCTGACCCGGGTACTGACCCGGCTGGCCCGGGGCTCCGGGGTACTGGCCCTGCTGGCCGGGGTGCGCGCCGGGCTGGCCGTACTGGCCCGGGTACTGGCCCTGAGCGGGGTACTGGCCCTGCTGGCCGGGCTGGCCCGGGTAGGGCTGGCCGGGGTGCTGGCCCGGCTGGCCGGGCTGGCCCGGGTACTGCCCCGGGGCGCCGTAGACGCCCTGCTGGCCGGGCTGGCCCGGCTGGCCGGGGTACCCGCCCTGCGAGAAGCCGGTGCTCTGGCCGTCCTGCGTGCCGGGCTTGGAGCGCAGCACGAGCCACAGCACGAGGCCGATGATGCCGAGCAGCACGAGGCCGCCGACCAGGAACCAGATCCACGCCGACGAGCCGGACGCGTCGGAGCTGTCGGCGTCGGGCGCGGTCGCGCCGTCGTCGGTCCCCTCGTCCGTGCCCTCGTCGGAGCCCGAGCCCGAGCCCGCGGAGCCGCCGGGCAGGGCCGAGCCGCGCGCCGTCATCTCGTTGGCCTCGCCGACCACCGGGGTCCACGTCACGGTGTTGCCGTCGACCTCGCCGTTGGACTCCGCCACCTCGCCGGGGAACGTGATGGCGATCTTGATGTCGAGACCCTCCATCATCTGCCGCGACATCTCGTCGGCCGCCGCGTCACCCGTGTCCGGGTCGAACTCCTCGCCCGTCATGTCCATCGAGCCGCTCACGACGTAGTCGTCGCCCTCGCGGGTGACGGAGATCGAGTCGGCGGCGCCGGTGTCGAGCTGCGCGATCGGCTGGTCGGCGTAGGTGATCTTGGTGCCGGTGTAGCCGTCCTGCGCGTAGGGCTCCTGCGTCGCGCCCTCCGGCATCTCGGACTCCATCTCGGAGCCCATCTGGTCCCAGAGCTCCTGGGGGTCCGACCCCATCGACTTGGCGACCTCGTCGGAGAACGCCATGACGACGCTGCCGTCGAACGTGTCGTCCTCGTTGAGGGTGATGGCCATGTCCATCCTCATGCACCCCGTGAGGAACAGTGCGAGGGTGGCGAGGAGGGCACCGAGGCCGAGTCGTCTGCGCAAGGGTGAGGAGTTCACCCGCCCAGCATGTCGCGGATCGTCGCCCGGGGCGAGGGTCGATGCCGTTTTGAGACGGAATGCGGCCGGACTTCATCCGCTCCGGGGGCGCGGAGTACGGACGGAGGCCGCACGGGGGTGCCGATCGAAGTTGAGCGGAATACACTCAATTTAGGAGTCGTTCCACTGGTCAGACCATCTTTTCGAGCATCACACGGAGCACCTATGGAAACGAAGTTCACCACGATGTCGCAGCAGGCGATCGGCGAGGCGATCCAGACCGCGTCGGCCGCCGGCAACCCCCAGCTCGAGCCGACCCACGTCCTGGCCGCGCTGCTCACGCAGGAGGGCGGCGTCGCCGTCGGGCTCCTCGACGCCGTCGGCGCGGACAAGCAGGCTGTGGGGCAGAAGGTGCGCGCGGCGCTCGTCGCGCTGCCCACCGCGAGCGGCTCGGCCGTCGCGCAGCCGACGCCGTCGCGCGCCACGTCCGCGGCGCTCGACGCCGCCGCGAAGGAGGCCCAGGCGCTCGGCGACGAGTACGTCTCGACGGAGCACCTACTCCTCGGCATCGCGGCCGGGTCGTCCCAGGCCGCGACGATCCTCCAGCAGGCCGGCGCGACCGCCGAGACCCTGCGCTCCGCGCTGCCCGCCGTCAGGGGGAGCGCGCGCGTGACGAGCCCCAACCCGGAGGGCACCTACAAGGCGCTGGAGCAGTACGGGACCGACCTCACCGCGCGCGCGGCCGAGGGCAAGCTCGACCCCGTCATCGGGCGCGACTCCGAGATCCGGCGGGTCGTGCAGGTGCTCAGCCGCCGAACCAAGAACAACCCGGTGCTCATCGGCGAGCCGGGCGTCGGCAAGACGGCCGTCGTCGAGGGCCTCGCGCAGCGGATCGTCGCGGGCGACGTCCCGACGTCGCTCCAGGGCAAGCGGCTCGTGTCGCTCGACCTCGCGAGCATGGTCGCGGGCGCGAAGTACCGCGGCGAGTTCGAGGAGCGCCTCAAGGCCGTCCTGGAGGAGATCAAGTCCTCCGACGGCGAGGTCGTCACGTTCATCGACGAGCTGCACACGGTCGTCGGGGCGGGCGCGGGCGGCGAGGGCGCCATGGACGCGGGCAACATGCTCAAGCCGATGCTCGCGCGCGGCGAGCTGCGCCTCGTCGGCGCGACCACGCTCGACGAGTACCGCGAGTACATCGAGAAGGACCCCGCGCTCGAGCGCCGGTTCCAGCAGGTGTTCGTCGGGGAGCCCTCCGTCGAGGACACGGTCGCGATCCTGCGCGGCCTCAAGGAGCGGTACGAGGCGCACCACAAGGTGACGATCGCCGACTCGGCGCTCGTCGCGGCGGCGTCGCTCTCCGACCGGTACATCACCGGCCGCCAGCTTCCGGACAAGGCGATCGACCTCGTCGACGAGGCGGCGTCGCGGCTGCGCATGGAGCTCGACTCCTCGCCGATCGAGATCGACGAGCTGCAGCGCGCCGTCACGCGCCTCGAGATGGAGGAGGTCGTGCTGTCGGAGTCGACCGACCCCGCGTCGCTCGAACGCCTCGAGAAGCTGCGCGCCGACCTCGCGGACCGTCGCGAGGAGCTCGCGGCCCTCACCGCGCGGTGGGAGGCCGAGAAGGCGGGCCACAACCGCGTCGGCGACCTGCGCGCCAAGCTCGACGAGCTGCGCGTCCAGGTCGAGCGCGCGATCCGCGAGGGCGACCTCGAGACCGCGGGCCGCCTGCAGTACGGCGAGATCCCGCAGGTGCAGCGCGAGCTCGACGAGGCCGAGGCGGCCGAGCAGGCCGACGACGCGTTCGCCGCGTCCGGCCCCGAGGCCGCGCCGATGATCGCGGACAAGGTCGGCGCCGACGAGATCGCGGAGGTCGTGTCCGCGTGGACGGGCATCCCCGCCGGCCGCATGCTCCAGGGCGAGAGCGAGAAGCTCCTGCACATGGAGGAGGTCATCGGCGAGCGCCTCATCGGCCAGCAGGCCGCCGTCCGCTCGGTGTCCGACGCCGTCCGCCGCTCGCGCGCGGGCGTCGCCGACCCGGACCGCCCCACGGGCTCGTTCCTCTTCCTCGGCCCCACGGGCGTCGGCAAGACGGAGCTCGCGAAGTCGCTCGCCGACTTCCTCTTCGACGACGAGCGCGCCATGGTGCGCATCGACATGTCCGAGTACTCCGAGAAGCACTCGGTCGCCCGGCTCGTCGGCGCGCCCCCGGGGTACGTCGGCTACGAGGAGGGCGGCCAGCTCACCGAGGCCGTCCGGCGTCGGCCGTACTCGGTCGTGCTGCTCGACGAGGTCGAGAAGGCGCACCCCGAGGTCTTCGACATCCTGCTGCAGGTGCTCGACGACGGCCGTCTCACCGACGGCCAGGGCCGCACGGTCGACTTCCGCAACGTCATCCTGGTGCTGACGTCGAACCTCGGCTCGCAGTTCCTCGTCGACCCCATGCTCGACGACGCGGAGAAGCGCGAGGCCGTGATGAGCACGGTGCGGGCGTCCTTCAAGCCCGAGTTCCTCAACCGGCTCGACGACGTCATCGTGTTCGAGCCGCTGACGATCGAGGAGCTGGGCCGGATCGTCGACATCCAGGTCGCCGCGCTCGGCCGGCGCCTCGCGGACCGGCGCATCACGCTCGACGTGACGACCGCCGCCCGCGAGTGGCTCGCGCTCGAGGGGTTCGACCCGGCGTACGGGGCGCGCCCGCTGCGCCGCCTCGTGCAGCGCGAGATCGGCGACCGCCTCGCGCGGATGCTGCTCTCGGGCGACGTCGCCGACGGCGACGTCGTCCGGGTCGACCGCGACCCCGAGGGTCAGGGCCTGACCCTCGGCACGGAGATCCTCACGGCCTGACGTCCCGCTCGGCTGACCCCGCGCCACGTGCCGTCGTCGAACGGTCGGCACGTGGCCCGGGGCGTGGTCGGGCCGTGTCTGCCCTGCAGCCCGGGCCGCGGTTTCGAGGGTCTTGAGGAGCGGGTGCGGCCGGGTGCCCGGGATGACCGTCCGGAACTTCGCCTCAGACCGCCGTCGGGACGCAGCTGCACCGCGGTTCGCGCGTTCGCTAAGGCAGCAGTCCGTCACGACGATCACTCTGCGGACACGCTCGTCGATTGGCGGAGACGCCGCCCGCGGAGTCGCTCTGTCTCGTGCGACGTTGCGGAGGAACGTGGCCGCGACGATTTTTGTTACCACCTCAGATTTAGACCTTGCGGCACCCGTACGACTGTGCGATCCTCATGCCAGCCGCTCAGGGGGGGCAAGACAGGGGAAATCGCGATGAAGCGAAGATTGATCTCAACCATTGCGGCGTCAGCTTTCGTGATCGGGACGGTCGTGACAGTTCCTGTCACAGCCGCGGCGACACCCGGGATCAACGGCTGCCACTTCCAGATCTACGACTGGGCGACGTACACCGAGTCCTTTCGCGGAAACTGCGGACTGACACGGGCGCGGTTCGACTACCGCACCACTAACGGTGCGGTGTTCCAGGACATCGCCTACTGGCACACATGGTCCGAGACGAGTCACTACCCGTCGTCCTGGAGGGTTGCGAACTACGGTCAGGTGTGGGACCGCAACCAGACCAGCGGGTGGAAGGTTCCGTGATCGTATGACGGTGCCGAGACGATGGTTGTCGACCGTCGTCGTTGCGGTTGCTCTCCTGTCTGGCTGTTCTCAGAATGCCGGGCAGGAGAGCCCGTACGCAGCCGAGTTCGATGCTGCATACGAGGCATCGACGTCCGATTTTGAACGGGGCGTGCTGCGCGACGGAACCATCTCGGACGCGGAGATGGTCGAGGCTCGGAGCCGACTCGTCGCGTGCTTGGAAGACCGTGGCGTCCCGGTGGAAGCTCTTGGTGACCGGTATCGGCTCGGACCGTTCGAGGACGAGGCGGAGTCCCGAGGCGCGGATTCGGTCCTCGCAGAGTGCGAGACGGGGACGACGGCGCTCATCGAGCCTCTCTATGCGGCCGTCCTCGGGAACCCTCAGGACGAGGACGTGAACACCGCCGCCGCGGAGTGCATGGTCCGGCATGGCGTGCGAGGGGCCGACTACTCGGCCGACGACATCGTCAGGGAGATTGATGAGGGGGCTTTCGACGGGCTTGAGCCGGATGCGTGGGAAGTTCGCTGCATGAGGAATCCGGATTCGTGAGAAGAGGTGCCCGCCGTGCCGCGGTATCGCTGCTCGTCGCGTGTGCCGTCGCGTCCGGGGGCGCGTGCACGGCTCGTCCGGCGGTTCCTCCCCTGACGCCCGAGGAGAGCCGTGAGCTCGAGGACGCCGCAGATGTTCGGACGGTCGATCTGCCCGAGGGCTTTGCCTCGGACGGGGTCGTCCGAGATCGGGTGCTCGACGAGGCGCTCAACGATGTCCCGATCGGTTTCTCCCGTGAGTGGGGGCAGGCCTTGGAGAGGCCCGTGTTCGTCGTCTATGAGTTTGTGGGCTCGTGCGGGGGCGCGCCGGAACGCGGATGGACCTATGTCTTCGACGCCGACTCGGAACCGGAGTGCATTGTCGAGCCGACGCCCGACGAAGCACTCGGGAAGGTCGTGGACCTTGCCGATCGCTCGGTCGGCTCGCGTGGTCCCGTCGTCGTGGTGATGGACCGCGACCGCTCGCTGGTCGTCGATCTCGCGAAGGACTGATCCAGGCAGGGAACCTCTCGGAGTGTCTGGGTTCGAAGGAATGCAGGGGTGATCACGGTGAGCAAGAGCGACGGGCCCGGCGTCGCGGTGGCCACGATCATGCTGGGCGTGGCGACGCTTCTTGCGGCTGGCGTGGCCGCAGGTGTGGTCCTGGCGCCGGAGCGTGTCCCGCACAGCGTACGGTCACCGGAGGCGGTGGCTACTGCGCCGGTGTCGTCGCAGGTGTTCGACGACGCACGGCGGGTCAAGGTGACGCCGCAGGTCGCGCAGGAGTCGCCGCTGTCGTTGGCGGATTCGGGGCGGGTGACGGCGTCGTCGTGCGTGCCGGGCGGGGTGATCGAGTCGGGGTCGAGCCCCGCGACGATCGACGACCGGCCGGTGCTGGCGCTGGCGACGTCGGTCCCGCTGTGGCGCGACCTCGCCCCGGGCGCGAAGGGTGATGATGTGCATGCGCTCCAGGCCGAGCTTGCGCGGATCGGGTTCCCTGTTCGTGCGGACGCGGAGTACGGGAACGCGACGAAGACGGCGGTGACGCGCCTGTTCAGGGATGCGGGAGTCGCGAAGCCGTCGGGTGACCTTCCGGCGGCGTCCGTGCTGTGGTTGCCGGCGCCGTCGGTGGCGGTGAAGGAGTGCGGGGCGCCGTTGGGCGCGGTCGCGGGCGACGAGCCGTTCGTGACCGTTGCGGGCGCGCTGTCGTCGTTGCGGCTCGCTGACTCGGCTACGGACGGCGCCCCGGGTGCGCGGGTGGTGCGGTACGGAGAGCTGACCGCACCGGTGGGCGAGGGGGGCGTGGTGACGGACCCGACGTTCCTGGAGGAGGTGCAACGCGGCCCGGAGCTCGCGGCGTGGCAGCGCTCGGAGGGCTCGGAGCCGGTGACGCTGGAGTATGTGCTGGCCGAACCGCTGGACGTGGCGGTGGTGCCCCCAGGTGCGCTGTTCGCGCTGTCGGGTACTTCGGGGTGCGTGGTGGGAGACGGTGTGGCCCGGCCGGTGACGGTGGTGTCGTCGTCCCTAGGGCAGACGTTGGTGACGTTCGACGGTGCGGCGCCGTCCGTCGTCGACCTCACGCCGCAGCAAGGGCAGTCGTCGTGCGCATGAGGCCGCGCAGAGCGAGGCAGGCGAGCGCCCTCACGGGAGCGCCGGGAGCCAAGTACGTGCAGACGTTCGGGTTGTCTCACGCGTTCGACGGCACGGGCACCCTGTTCGCGGGCTTGAACATGCTGCTGCGACCAGGGGAGGTCGTGGGGCTGGTCGGGCCGTCGGGCTCGGGCAAGTCCACGCTGCTCAGCCTGCTCGCGGGTTGGGTGACGCCTCGGGCGGGCACGATCGAACGGGTCGGGGTCGACCACACGGGATGGGTGTTCCAGAATCCGCACGGCGTGGCGAGGCGGGCGGCCCTGGACCATGTGGTGCTGCCGCTGCTGGCGCGGGGGGCACGACGCCGCGACGCGGAGACCGAGGCGCTGGAAGTCCTGGACCGGTTCGCGCTCGTACCGGTCGCGAGGCGGCCGTTCCGGGCGCTGTCGGGCGGGGAGGCGCAGCGGCTCATGCTCGCGCGTGCGGTCGCGATCGCTCCGGACCTGCTGCTCGTTGACGAGCCGACCGCGCAGCTCGACCTCGCGACCGCCGCGACAGTGAACGATGTCATCGCGGGGATCGCGCAGCAGTCCTCGATCGTCGTCGTCGCGACGCACGACCCGCACACGCGCGACGCGTGCACCCGCATCGTGGACCTCGCGGACTACCAGGAGGAGGCGTTCAGCCTCGCGGGGCAACGGGCCCGAGGCGCGCGGTGACCGTGACCCCGCCCAGAGCGACGGCAGCGCGCACGACCCTGCCTGGCTCCCCGCCCGCCGGGCAACACGACGAGACCCCGCCGCGTCGTCGTCGGTCGATGCGGGCCGGGTCGGTGATCTCCGAGGCATGGCGCGACGTCCTGACCGGCACGACGCGCGCGGCGACGTACGCCGTCGTCCTGCTGCTCGCCGTCGGCGTGCTCGCCGCCGTGGATGTGCGTGCGGTGGTCGACGTCGTGCGCGGCGCGCAGGACTTCCGCGACGCCGGCGCAAGCGTGCAGGTGCTCGAGTCGCACGAGCACGTGGACGCGGCGCGGTGCGAGGCGTTGACCCAGATCACCGGGGTGCGCGCCGCCGGTGCGCTGCGTGCGGGCGAGCCGGCGCGCGCTCTCAACCTCCCGGGGTCAGAGCTCTCCACCTTCGAGATCACTCCCGGCCTGGCGCGCGTGCTCGACCCGTCGGCCACGACCGCCTCCGGCGTGTGGCTGGCGAGCGATCTCGCGGAGGCGCTCGGCATCCGCGCCGACGACAAGGTCGCGACCACTACGGGGACGGCCGTCGTCGCGGGCGTCTACCCCTACCCCGACGACGGGCGGGCCCGCACCCTCGGCTACACCCTGCTCACCCCGGTACCGGCAACCGGGCCCTTCGACGCGTGCTGGGCCGAGATCTGGCCCGCCGACGCGACTACGGCCACCTACCTACGCACCGCTCTCGTGCCCGACCCGTCCGGTGAGACCAAGCCCACCCAGGGTCAGCTCAACGCTCGTCTCGGCGGCAACTACGACGCGCCGGCCCTGCTCGCCGAGCGCCTGACCCGGCACGCCCCGGTCGCCGCGCTCGTCGTCGGGATCGCCTTGGGTTACACCGCGATCCGCTCCCGTCGACTCGAGCTCGCCGCCGCCCTGCACGCCCGCGTCCCACGACCCGCGCTCGCCTGGAAGGCCCTGCTCGAGACGCTCGCCTGGGCACTCGCCGCCACCACGGTCGCGGCCACCGCGCTGTGGTGGGTCGCCGCCTGGGGCAACCCCGACTCCGGCATCGAGACCTGGGCCACCGGCGCTCGGTCCCTGGCCACCGGAGCGGTCGGTGCCCTCCTCGGTGCCCAGACCGCAGTGCTCACCACGCGAGAGAAGCACCTCTTCCGCTACTTCAAGGAGCGTTAGGCCGCCGCGGCCCGGCCCCACCACCCGCCGCGCCCCTTTCGTCTTCGAGCTGATCGGCCGGAGCCCGGGCGGGCAGCGCGCCGCCGGGACATACTCGGTCCGTGCCGACCGACGAGACGACCACTTCCGCGACCACCTCCCCGCAGCGGCGGCCCGACGACGTCCCGCGCCGCTCCGCGGTCATCGTCAACCCGAACCGTGTCGAAGGGCTGGACGCGCTGCGCGAGCTCATCGTCACGCGCCTCACGGACGCCGGGTGGCCGGAGCCCGCGTGGCTCGAGACGACGGCCGAGGACCCGGGGACGGGGCAGGCGCGTCAGGCCGTCGAGGACGGCGCCGAGGTGGTGTTCGTGAGCGGCGGCGACGGCACGGTCCGCGCCGTCGTCGAGGGGCTCGCGGGCACCGACGCCGCGCTCGCGATCCTGCCCGGCGGCACGGGGAACCTGCTCGCGGTGAACCTCGGTGTCCCGTCGGACGCCGAGGAGGGCATCCGGCTCGTGCTGCGCGGCGGCCGGCGCACCATCGACGTCGGGGTGGCCGACGGCCAGACGTTCGCGATCATGGCCGGCATGGGCCTCGACGCCGCGATGATGCAGGACGCGCCGACGGCGCTCAAGGCCCGCGCCGGGTCGGTCGCGTACGTCTTCTCCGCGCTCAAGCACCTGGCCGACGACGAGATGCACGTCGAGGTCACCGTCGACGGGCGCACGCGCCGGCGCCGCGCGCGCACCGTCGTGGTCGGGAACGTCGGGCGGCTCCAGGCGGGGACGAACCTCCTCCCGGACGCCGAGCCCGACAACGGCCGGCTCGAGGTCGCGATCATCGCGCCGCGCAACGTGCGGCACTGGTTCCAGCTCCTGTGGGGCGTGGTGCGCGGCAAGAGCCGGGTGCCGAGCCGCGAGGTCGTGCGGGGGCGCGAGGTGTCCGTGGTGTCCGACCGGCCGCAGCCCCGCCAGCTCGACGGCGACGTCATCGAGCCGGACGAGCGCCTCGACATCAGCGTGCGGCCCCGGTCCCTGCACGTGTGCGTCTACCACCCGGAGGAGTCCCAGGACCTCCGGCGCGGCGCGCCGGGCCACCGCTGAGCGCCGGTTCCGGCGGCGCGGCCCCCGGACGGCCCTGTCGCCGGTGCCGCTCCTCGGGCACGATGTGCGCATGAGCGCTCCCCAGCCCGGGCCCGAGACGTGGTCGCCGCCCGCCGCGTACGGCACCTCGTCCCCCGTCCCCGCGCGCCGGTCCCCGCTGGCGGTCACGGCGTTCGTCGCCGGTGTCGTCACCGTGCTCGTCGGCGGGGTGGCGTCGCTGGCGCTCCCGCTCGTGCTGTCGTCCGGGTACGACCCCACGGCGGTGGGGCTGCTCCAGTTCGCGCGCGGCACGCTGACGGGCCTGCTCGCGCTCGTCGCGACCGTCACGGGCACCGTCGCGCTCGTGCGGCGTCAGCCGGGCACCGGGCTCGCGGCGGCCGGTACGTCGCTCGGCGCGTCGGCCCTGTTCGGCCTCGTGAGCGGGCTCGTCCAGGGTGCGCTGTACCAGGTGTTCTGACCGGCGCGCCGACCGGTGCGCCGACCTCGTGCGAGGGTGCGCCCGGGGGAGCACCGTAGGGCCATGACCCCACGACCGCCCGAGCGTCCGGGCGTGCGCGCGCCCGGCGCGTCGCCGCTCGGGCGGCCACGAGTCGTGGTGAACGCCCAGCGCTGGGAGGCCCTGACGTTCCTGCACTGGCCCGTCGACCCGGCCGTCGTGCAGGGCTGGCTCCCGCCCGGCCTCACCGTGCAGCAGGTGGACGGGACGACGTGGCTCGGGGTGGTCCCGTTCCGGATGGCGGGCGTCCGCGTCCCGCCGCTGCCCGCCCTGGGCGCGTGGTCGACGTTCCCCGAGCTCAACGTCCGTGTGTACGTGCGCGACCGCGCGGGCACCGAGGGCGTGTGGTTCCTCGGTCTGTGGGCGACGTCGCGCGCGTTCGTCGCCGCGACGCGCGCGGCGGGCGTCCCGTACCACTCGGCCCGCGCGGCGGTGCACGCACGCGACGACCGGGCGGGGCCGCCGTCGGCGGTGCGCTACCGGTTCCGCTCCGCGGGCCGCGGACCTCTGCCCGTGCCGCACGAGCACGCGGGCCTGCGCGGTCTCTCCCTGCACGCCGAGGTGCGCTCCCACGAGGAGGTGGACGCGGCGTCGGGCCTCGTGCGGTGGCTCACGGCGCGGTGGTCCGCGTACGGCGTGCGGGCCGGGCGGCTGTGGCGCTTCCCCGTGGTGCACGAGCCGTGGACCCTGCGGCGCGGCACGCTCGACGCCCTCGACACCGACCTGCTCGACCTCCTCGGGCTGCCGCCCGCGGACCCGCCGCTCGTGCACGTCGCCGCGCCGGTGCACGCGCGGTTCGGCCTCCCGCGGCCCGTGCGCTGAGGTCAGGCCGCGGGGTCCACGATCCCGTGCCGGAACGCCCACACGACGAGCTGCACGCGGTCGCGCGCGCCGGTCTTCGTCATGGCCCGGCTGAGGTGCGACTTCACGGTGCTCGGCTCGAGGAACAGCGCCGTCGCGATCTCCGCGTTCGACGACCCCCGGCACAGCAGCGCCACGATGTCGAGCTCGCGGGGCGTGAGGAGCGCGGCCGCGTCGTCGTCCCGCGACACCGGGGCACGACGGCGCGCGAACTCGCCGAGCACGCGCCGGGTGAGCGACTGGTCCACGAGGCCGTCGCCCGACGCGACGCGCCGGACGGCGTCCACGAGCACCTCCGGCTCGGCGTCCTTGAGCAGGAA
This sequence comes from Sphaerisporangium cinnabarinum, assembly GCA_003052455.1. Taxonomy (GTDB): domain Bacteria; phylum Actinomycetota; class Actinomycetes; order Actinomycetales; family Cellulomonadaceae; genus Cellulosimicrobium; species Cellulosimicrobium cinnabarinum. The sequence goes on from QAPD01000073.1 coordinate 19,704, forward strand.
CCCGCTCGCCCCGGCCTCCAGCGCCCCGAACACGTAGTCGTCGAGGTCGAACGTGCTCACCACGAGCACCGGCACCGGGTCCGCGACGTCGGGCCCGGCGAGCGCGCGCGTCGCCGTGATGCCGTCGCCGCCGGGCATGCGCACGTCCATGCACACGACGTCGGGGCGCTCGCGGCGCGCGACCCGGACGGCGTCCGCGCCGTTCGACGCCTCGCCCACGACCTCCAGGCCCTCGCTCTCGAGGATGACGGTGAACCCGGCGCGGACGACCGCCTGGTCGTCCACCAGCACGACGCGTGTCACGAGGCCTCCTGGGCGGGGGTGCGGGGATCGCGCGCGGGGGCGCGGGGGACGGTCAGCCGGACGAGCCACGCGCCGTCGGGCGTGCGCCGTGCGTCGAGCGTGCCGCCGAGCACGGCGGCGCGCTCGCGCATCCCCACGAGGCCGTGGCCCGGGCGGGCGTCCTGCGGGGGAGCGGTGCGACCGGCGGGGTTGCGCGCGGTGACGACGACGGCCGTCGGGCTCCACGCGAGCCGCACCGCGACCGGCCGTCCGGGCGCGTGCCGCCGCGCGTTGGCCAGCGCCTCCTGCAGCACGCGGTACACGGCGATCTGGGCGGTCGGTGCGGGCTCCCAGGGCTCGCCCTCGGTCTCGACGGTGACCGTCGTGCCCGCGGCGCGCGCCGTCTCGAGGAGCGCGGGGAGGTCGGCGAGCGTGGGCTGCGGGGCCTCGCGCGCGTCGCCCTCGTCGTCGCGGCCGCGCAGGATGCCGACCACGAGGCGCAGGTCGTCGAGCGTCTCGCGACCCTGCGACCGGATCCAGCGGACCGACTCCTTGGCGCGCTCCGGGTCGGCGTCGACGAGCCGTTCCGCCGCGGACGCCTGCACGACGATGCCCGAGAGGTGGTGCGCCGCGACGTCGTGCAGCTCGCGGGCCATGCGGGCGCGCTCCTCGAGCACGGCCTGCGCGGCGAGCGCCTCGCGCTCGCGCTCGGCGCGCACCACGCGGTCGCGCAGCTCGGCGACGAGCTCGCGCCGCGTCGCGACGTACGAGCCGACGAGCGCCGCGCCCACGAACGTGAGCACCGCCGAGAGGAGGGCGCCCCCCACCTGGAGGGTGTGCTGCGCGGGCCCGGCCCCGGCGGGGACGCCGAACCCGCCGAGCGCGAAGACGAGCAGGACCTGCGCGACCGCCGCGAGCGCCGGCGCCCCGAGCCGCGCGCGGCGGGGGGCGTAGGCCCCGGCGGAGTAGGCGGCGACGAGCGTCGCCGGGGCCTGGAACCCGACGTAGGGGGGCAGGAGGGCGGTGATCGCGACCTGCGCGACGACCGTCAGCGCGAGGCAGACGAGCGGTGCCCGACGGCGGAGCACGAGCGCCGCGGCCTGACCGGCGACGAGCGCGAGCACGGCTGCGCGCACGCCCGGGCTGATCACGCTCTCGCCCGGTCCCGCACCGAACGTGGCCCCGACCTCCGTCGCGAGGACGCGCTCGATGCCGAGGAACAGCGCGACCGTCGCGAGGGCGACGACACCGGCCAGCACGGCGTCGCGGCCGGTGTCGGTGCGGACGCCCGCCCGGTCGAGCGCGCGGCGCAGGGTCTCGGTCACGGTCCTCCTCCAACGGGCGACGGGTGCGGGGACGGGGTGCGCCGTCGGGCCCGCCCACCCTACGGGGCGGGCGGGCCGACGGCGCCGCGCGGCTCCCGGGCTGTGGACGACCGGGTCGTCGCGCCGAGAGCCGGACGGGCTGTGGTCAGACGAGGTCGCGTCGCCGCAGGCTGACGGCGCCCCCGCCGAGCAGGAGCGCGGCCCACGCCGCGAGCCCGGCGAGAGCGGCGAGCGCTCCGAGCGGTGCCGCGCCGCCGAGGAGCGTCGCGGCGGACCCGCCGGTCGACGCGAGCGCACCCAGCCCGAGCGGGAGCCACTCGGCCGCGGCCGAGTCGCCGCCGGACAGGAGCGTCACCGCGCCGCGGACGATCGGCTCGGCGAGCGCGAGCGCCGCGACCGTGACGACGCCCGCCACCTGGCCGCGCACGAGCGTCCCGATGCCGAGCCCGAGCCACGCGAGCAGGACGAGCACCGCGAGCCCGCGGGCCCAGACGCCGAGGACGTCGCCGGGGCCGAGCGCGAGGCCCGCTCCCGGCGTCGTGACGATCGCGACGAGCAGCCCCAGGGCGCCCAGGAGGGCGAGGACGACGCCGACGCCGAGCGCGACGGTCGCGGTCGCGCCCGCCTTCGCGCCGAGGATGCGCAGGCGCGACGGCTGGACGAGCGCCGTGGGCACGATGCCGCCCGTGCGGAAGTCGGTCGTCACGGCGAGCACGCCGAGCAGGAGCATGCACACGGTCGCGACGCCGACGGACCCGGAGCCGCCGAGACCGGTGCCGAGCAGGTCGAGCATCGAGCGCTGGAACGCGGGCTGCGAGACGTCGGCGAGCGCGCCGAGGTCCGGCGCAAGCTCGGCCACCATCTCGGGCGGGGCCTGGAGCCCGACGGTCGTGCCGCCGCCGACCGCGTCGGCGCTGCGCAGGATCGTGGGGAGCAGCAGGGTGAAGGCCTGGACGACGAGCATCCCGGCGACGGCGACGGCCGCGACGACCCACGTCGCGCGGGTCGTGCGGAGCTTGAGCATCTCGGCGCGGTACATCAGCGCACCCCTTCGGTCGTGGCGGTCAGGTCGAGGTAGAAGTCCTCCAGGGACTCCCCGCGCAGCAGCTCGTCGAGCGGGCCCTCGGCGACGACGCGCCCCTGCCCGACGACGACGAGGTCGTCCGCGACCTGGCGCACCTCGGACAGCACGTGGCTCGCGAGGAGCACGGTGCCGCCGTCGTCGGCGAAGGCGCGGACGAGGTCGCGCAGCCAGCGCATCCCGGCGGGGTCGAGACCGTTGGCGGGCTCGTCGAGGACGAGGACCTCCGGGTCACCGAGCAGCGCGGCCGCGATCCCGACGCGCTGCCGCATCCCCAGCGAGTACGTCCGCACGCGGCGGTCGGCGGCGGGGGTCATGCCGACGAGCGCGAGCACCTCGTCGACGCGCCGCGCCGGGATCCGGCCGGCGGAGGCGAGCACGCGCAGGTGGTCGCGCCCCGTCCGCCCCGGGTGCAGGCCGCCCGCGTCGAGCAGCGCGCCGACGGTGCGGGCCGGGTGCGTCAGGTCCGCGAACGCGCGGCCGTCGAACGTCGCGGTGCCCGCGGTCGCCGCCGCGAGCCCGAGCAGGACGTGGAGCGTGGTCGTCTTGCCGGCGCCGTTCGGGCCGAGCAGCCCGACGACGCGGCCCGGCGCGGCGGTGAACGTCACGTCGTGCACGGCGTCGAACGCCCCGTACGCCTTGCGCAGCCCGGAGACGTGGATGGTGGTCATGCCGGTCCCTCCCTCGTGCGTCCCGCACGGGCCTCCCGTGCGGTGCCCCACCAGGCTGTCGCGCGGGCCCCCGCCGGGTCTTGCGGCGCAGGGCGGAACCTGCGTTGCGACCTCCGTCGGAGGCGCGGCGCCGCCCCGCTGGACCGGGGGAGCCGTGGCGGGTATCGCCGCAGGTGAGGGCGTCGGGCGTGACACACGAGCCGGGATGGGGCAGGGTGGACGTCCACCCGACCGCCCCGGCGGGCAGCGTGTCGCGCCGTCCGCCCCCTCGACAGCCCCGGAAGGAGGCGACGTGCGCCGACGCCACGACCGGTCCGGACCCGCCGAGCGGGACCGCACCGCCCCCGTCCAGCGGCCTGCGCGCCGCACCGCCACGCCGTGGGTCACGGTCGCCGCCGGCGCGGGCGCGGTGACGCTCGTCGTCGCCGTCGCGGGCATGGTCGGTGCCGCGACGGGCGGTGGCGAGGCGGTCGTCGTCGGCGGGGTCTCCGCCGAGGGCGGCGCGAACGGCGAGGACACGGTCCCCGCGGTCACGCCGCGCCCCGACACCCCGCGCCCCGAGGTGACCCGCATCCCCCCGCCGGACGCGTCGGACGAGACGTCCGGCGACACGGGCTCGACGCCGGCCCCGCGCCCGTCCGCGAGCGGCAGCGGGGAGCAGGGCGCGCCCGGCGCACCCTCGCCCTCCGCCGAGCCCGCGCCCGGTCCCACCGCGTCCGAGCCGACCCCGGCACCGACCGCGCCCACCCCCACGCCCTCCCCGACGACCGACCCGGGCACGGCGTCCGTGTCCTGGGTCCAGGAGCGGCTGCGGGTGCACGGCGCCGACGTCGCCGTCACGGGGACGATGGACGACGCGACGCGCACCGCGCTGCGAGCGTTCCAGAAGGCGCACGGCCTCGCCCCTGACGGCACGGTCACCGCGGCGACCGCCGAGGCCCTGCGTGCCGCGCCGCCCGAGGTCGAGGAGCCGACCGAGCCCGGCACGCCGCCCCCGACCGAGCCCGCGCCGACGCCCTCCACCGACCGGCCGTCGGCCGCGGTGCCCGGGCCGTCGTCGAGCACCGACGAGCCCGCCCCGACGCTCGCCCCCGCGTCCTGAACCGCGCCCGCCCGGGCGCGGGCACCCCGCGGGGCCGCAGCGCGGTCGGTAGGGTGTGCCCTCGTCGGACGACGGACGGAGCAGTGCCATGACGAGCGCGGCCATCGGCGCCGGGCAGGACCGCGCGGGCTCCCGCCGCGCCACGGCGCCCGACCCCGCCCGCGGGTACGCCAAGGGGCGGGCCAAGCGCGAGGAGATCCTCCAGGCGGCCGTCGTGCTCTTCGGCGAGGTCGGCTTCCACGCCGCGTCCCTGCGCGAGCTCGCGTCCCGTGTGGGCATGTCCCACCCCGGGCTGCTCCACCACTTCCCGACGAAGGCGGCGCTCCTCGAGGCGGTGCTCGACCACCGGGAGACCGTCGACCGCGCCGACCTCGAGGAGGACCTCGCGCGGGGGACCGACTTCTTCGACGCGCTCGTGCGGCTCGTCGAGCGCAACGCGCTGCGCCGGCCGATCGTCGAGCTGTTCACGGCGCTCGCGGCCGAGGCGACGTCGCCCGACCACCCGGCGCACGCGTACTTCGTCGAGCGCTACGAGTCCACGGTCGCGCGCATCGGCGAGCAGCTCTCCCGGCGCGCCCGGGAGGGCGGCCTGCGCGACGGCGTCGAGCCGGACGTCGCGGCCCGCCAGCTCGTCGCGCTCATGGACGGCCTCCAGGTCCAGTGGCTGCTGTCCCTCGACCGCCCGCGGCCCGAGCGCGTCGACATGGCCGCCGACCTGCGCGCGTACCTGCGCCTCGTGCTGTCCGACGCCGCGCGCTGACGGCGCGCGGGTCGACGCCGTCAGCCGATCAGGTCGCCCGGGAGCGGGGCCTCGCTGCTCGCCAGGCACAGCCCGGTGCGGTCGCCGTCGCGCCAGGACGCCTCGGTCGGTGCCCACACCACGAGCCGCACGCCCTCCGGAGCGTCCGGACCCAGGGCGTCGGGCGTGCACACGCGCGCGACGCGGCGGTCCACGGCGTCCTGGCCGGGCCACACCTCGTCCGCGCCGAGGTCGGTGCGGCCGACGACCTGCGCGTGGTGCTCGTCCGCGCACGGGACGGCGCGCACGCGCGACACCTCGCCGTCGGGCGGCAGCTCGTCGAGGCACGTGCCGAGCACGAGCTGCACGGCGCTCACCATGCGCGGTGCGTCCACGTCGCCCGCGAGGGGCGTGCGTGCCTGCTCGCCCTGCCACCAGGCGATCCCGCCCGCCACCCACGCGAGCGTGGCGACCGCGCCGAGCACCGTCCCGGCGACCGCGAGTCCGCGCCCGCGGGTGCCGCGCGAGCGGACGCGCGACAGGGCGGCGGCCCCGAGGCCCACGCCGACCGGCCCGAGCACGACACCCGCCGGCACGCTCGCCACGGCGAGCGGCTCGACCCGGGGCGCCGCGGGCTGCCACCCGGGTGCGTAGTACGTCTCCGGGGCGAAGCCGGGCCGGTCACCGGGCCCAGGCGGCGGCACGGGCGCCTGCGCACCGGACGGGCCGTGCGGCGTCGGGCGCGGGGGCGCCTCGGCGTCCGCGCCACGGGGCCCCGAGGTCCCGGGCACCCCGGCGGGAGGCGGGACGGGCGGGCGTCCCGCAGGCCCGGACGTGCTGCCGCCGGGCGGGGCGAAGAGGTCGTCGTCGCTCACGGTGCCGAGTCCCCGAGCGTCCCGGCGAGGACCACGAGCATCGCGAACGCCGTGCCGACGGCGCCGACGACGATCCCGGTCACGGCGAACCCGCGCCCGCGCGTGCCGTCGCGCATCACCTGGTTGAGCGCCACGATGCCCAGCACGAGGCCGACGAGGCCGGGGAAGCCCGCGCAGAGCACGAGGCTCGCGATCGACACGATCATCGAGGCGAGCGCGAGCCCGTTCGTCCGCGGCGGGGGCGCGTAGGGCGCGCCGTACGGCGGCGGGTAGCCGCCGTAGCCGGGTGCCGGGTACGCCGCAGGCCCGGGCGGCGCCGCGTACCCGGGCGCCGCGCCGTACGACGGCGTCGCCCCGGGGGCGTAGGGGGAGCTGGGGCCGTAGGGCGAGCCCGGCCCGGCGGGCGCGGCCGGTCCGCCGTAGGGGGCGCCGACGCCCGGCGCGCTCCCGTACCCGCCCCCGACGCCCGGCGTGCTTCCGTACCCGCCCCCGCCTCCGGCACCCGACGGCGCCACGAACCCGCCGTCGTCCGGCGTGGAGGGGGCGTCGTCGGTCGGGGGGTGGTACGGCGTGAGCGGGGGCTGGTGCGGCCGCCGCGGGGCGTACGGGTCGGCGGGCTCGTCGGGAGACCCGTACGGAGGGACGGGTGGCGTCGTCATGGACACACCGTAGCGAGGGGACGCCCCCCACCCGGCCCGGACCCGCGGCGCGGACCCGGGCCCGAGCCCCACGGCGGTCGCCCCGGAGGTCAGTCGGCCAGGTCGACGACGACCGGCACGTGGTCCGACGCGCCCTTGCCCTTGCGCTCGTCGCGGTCGATCGTCACGCCCGTGACGCGCGCGCGGGCGGCGGGCGACAGGTACGCGAAGTCGATGCGCATGCCCTCGTTCCGCGGGAACCGCAGCCGCTGGTAGTCCCAGTACGTGTAGGTGCGCTCGGCAGGGATCGCCTCGCGCGTGACCTCGGTGTACCCGGCGGCGCCGAACGCGGCGAAGGCGTCCCGCTCGGCGGGCGTGACGTGCGTCTTCCCGGCGAAGTACGCGACGTCCCACACGTCGGTGTCGAGCGGCGCGACGTTCCAGTCCCCGACGAGCGCGACCTGCGTCGCCGGGTCGGCGGCGAGCCAGCCCGCGGCCTGCGCGCGCAGCTCGTCGAGCCAGCGCAGCTTGTAGGCGTAGTGCGGGTCGCCGACCTCGCGCCCGTGCGGGACGTAGAGGCTCCACACGCGCACACCCCCGCACGTCGCGCCGAGCGCGCGCGCCTCGACCCGGTCGCCGAAGGCGGGCTGGCCGGGGAACGACGTCTCGACGTCGGCGAGGCCCACGCGCGAGACGACGGCGACGCCGTTCCACTGGTTCACGCCGACGTGCGCGACCTCGTACCCGGCCGCCTCGAACGGCGCGACGGGGAACTGCGCGTCCGTGCACTTGGTCTCCTGGAGCGCGAGGACGTCGGTCCCCGTCCGCTCGAGGAACGCGACCGCGCGGTCGACGCGGGCACGGACGGAGTTGATGTTCCAGGTCGCGAGGCGCACGGGCCCCACCGTACGGCGTCGCGGTCACGAGCCGCAGCGGCCCCGGCGGTCAGGCAGGTCGGTAGCCGTTCTCCGGGCGCCCGGCCGCGCCGTACCGGGGCGCGACGTCGGCACGCCCCGTGGCGACGAGGTGCTCGAGGTAGCGGCGCGCGCTCACGCGCGACATGCCGGTCCGCGCGGCGACCTCGCCCGCCGACGCGTCGCCCGCGTCGGCGCACGCGGCCGCCAGCGCCTCGACGACGAGCCGCAGGCTGCGCTCGGACAGGCCCTTGGGCAGCGCCGCGGTGTCCGGCGCCCCGCGCCGCACGAGGCGGTCGACGGCGTCCTGGTCGAGCTCGTCGCCCGTGGCGCGGAGCGTGTCGCGCAGGCGCGCGACCTCGTCGAGCCGACCGCGCAGCGCCGCGGCCGTGAACGGCTTGACGAGGTAGTGCTGCACGCCGCCCGCCATGGCCTGGCGGACGCTCTCGAGCTCGCGCGCGGCGGTCGTCGCGACGACGTCGACGGGCGGGGAGGGGCGGCGCCGGATCTGGCGCAGCACGTGCAGCCCGGTCGCGTCGGGCAGGTAGATGTCGAGCAGGACGACGTCCGGGTCGAGCACGGCGAACGCGCGCAGCGCCTCGGCCGCGGTGCGCGCCTCGCCGACGACGACGAAGCGCGGGTGCGACTCGACGAAGCCGCGGTGCAGGCGCGCGATCGTCGGGTCGTCCTCGACGACGAGGACGCGCAGCCGGTCGCCCGGCGGCGCGGTCGTCCCGCCGGAGGGTGCGAGGGTGCGGTCGCCGGGCGTCACGACGCGGCCTCCGGCGTCCGGGAGATGCCGCCCGCGCCCGCGGTGGCGGCGACGGGCTGCGCGGGGAGGGCCACGGCGACGCGCGCCCCGCCGAGCACGGAGGTGGTCACCTCGACGGTCCCGCCGCGCCGCGCGGCGACGCGCCGCACGAGCGCGAGCCCGATGCCGCGCCCGTGCGGGCCTGCCTTCGTGGTGTACCCGGCGGCGAAGACGTCGGCGCGGGCGCCCGCCGGGATGCCGGGGCCGTCGTCCTCGACGACGACGACCACGCGGCCGTCCGGCGTCGGACCGGTGCCGTCGGGCGCGCGGTCGGTCACGAGCACGCGGACGCGGCCCCCGGGCCCGACGGCGTCGACCGCGTTGTCGACGAGGTTGCCGAGCACGGTGAGGGCGTCGCCGTGCAGCGCGGCGTCGTCGGGCCCCGCGGGCTCGGCGAGGTGGGCGGACGGCGAGACCTCGAGCCGGGAGCCGCGCTCGCGCGTCGTCGTGGCCTTGACCAGCAGCAGCGCGGCGACCTCGGGGGAGTGGACGCCGGGTGCGACGCCCGACGCGGTGAGCAGCCCGCCGTGCCCGGCGCGCTCGATGAACGCGACGGCCTCGTCGGCCTGCCCGAGCTCCAGCAGGCCCGAGACGACGTGCAGCTTGTTGGCGAACTCGTGGGACTGCGCGCGCAGCGCGTCGGTGAGGCCGCGCGCGCCGTCGAGGTCGCGCAGGAGCGCGTGCAGCTCGGTGTGGTCGCGCAGGAGGAGCACGGTCCCGACGGCGCGGCCGTCCACGCGGGCCCGGTCGGCGCGCGCGAGCAGCACGCGCTCGCCCGCGAGGACGAGCGCGCCGCCCTCCTCGGGCCCGGCGGCGCGCGCGTCGGCGTCGGCGGGGTCCGCGGCGTCGGGCACGAGCGCGAGGAGCTGCGGGTCGAGGACGTCGTGCGCGGGCCGCCCGACGGCGTCGGACGCCGCGACCCCGAGCAGGCGCTGCGCCTCGTCGTTGACGAGCACGACCGTCCCGTCGCGGTCGAGCGCGACGACGCCCTCGGAGATGCCGTGGAGCATCGCGTCGCGCGTCTCGAGCAGCCGGCCGATCTCCTCGGGCTCGAGCCGGAAGATGCGACGGCGCACGGCGCGCGTGACGAACGCCGCGCACACGACCCCGAGGGCCGCCGCGACGCTGAGGGCCGCGAGCAGCCACCCGAGGTCGTCGGCGAGGTCGTCGGCGAGGTCGGACTCGAGGATGCCGACGCTGGCCGTGCCGACCACGTCCCCCTCGGGCCCGAACACCGGGACCTTGACGCGCCAGGACTCGCCCAGCGTGCCGGTCTGCGTGCCCGTCCACACCTCGCCCGAGAGCGGGACCGACGGGTCGGTCGAGACCGTCTCGCCGATGCGGGTCGGGTCCGGGTGGGAGTACCGCACGCCCTCGTCGTCCGTGACGACGACGTACGTGACGTCGGACGCCTCGCGGATCACCTCCGCGATCGGCTGGATCGTCGCGGCGGGGTCGTCGTCGTCGAACGCGTCGATGATCGCGGGCAGGCGCGCGACGGAGAACGCGACCGCGGTCATGCGGTCGAGGTAGGCGTCCCGGAGCTGACGGTGCTGCAGGGTCGAGGCGACGGCCCCCGTCGACGCCACGACCAGGAGCACGATGGCGACCTGCAGCACGAGAAGCTGCACCCGGAGCGACACTGCTCGACCCACCGGACCAGTGTGCCCCAGGTCCGCCGCGGGCCAGGCCCCGGCCGCGACCACAACGACCGCAACCTCCCCAACGACCGCAACCACCGGATCGACCGCAACGTCCAGTACGACCGCAGCCCCCGGTGCGGCGCGCCACGCTCCTACGCTCCCCGGATCAGGTCGTGAGGCCCGCGCCGTTGCGGGTCCCGCTCAAGGAGGAGACATGCGATCCGTCGTCCGCCCGCGCTCCGGGCACACCGTCAGCCCGCGGCACGCTCTCACCGCGACGCTCGCCGCAGGACTCGTCCTCGGTCTCGCCGCGTGCTCGGGCCTCGAGCCCAGCGCCCCCACGACGGGCGGGTCGGGCGACGCGTCCGGCGAGGCCGCCGCGTCCGTCGACGAGCTCGCGATCGTCGTCCCGGCCGACCCCGGCGGGGGCTGGGACCAGACCGGCCGCGCGATGCAGCAGGACCTCCAGGGCTCCGGTCTCGTGCGCACGGCGACCGTGACGAACGTCGGCGGCGCCGGCGGCACGGTCGGTCTCGCGTCGCTCGCCAACACGACCGACCCCCACACGCTGCTCGTCATGGGCCTCGTCATGGTCGGGGCGGTCGAGACCAACGAGTCGCAGGCCCGCATCGAGGACACCACCCCGATCGCGCGGCTCACCGAGGAGCCGCTCGTCGTCGTCGTGCCCGCGTCGTCGCCGTACCAGACGCTCGAGGACCTCGTCGACGACGTCGTGGCGAACGGCAAGTCCGTCTCCATCACCGGCGGCTCCGCGGGCGGGGCCGACCACATCCTCGCGGGGATGCTCCTCCAGGCGGCCGACGTGCCGTCGGCGGAGGTGGGCGGGCTGCTCAACTACGTCGCGTACTCGGGCGGCGGCGAGTCGCTCGCCGCGCTGCTCGGCAACAAGGTCAGCGCCGGGATCTCCGGCGTCGGCGAGTACGCGGAGCAGGTCAAGGCCGGGACGGTCCGGGCGCTCGCGGTCTCGGGCGCCGAGCGCACGGACCTGCTGCCCGACGTGCCGACGATGACCGAGGCCGGGTACGACGTCGAGCTCACGAACTGGCGCGGCGTCGTCGCGCCGGGCGACCTCTCCGACGAGGACCGCCGCGCCCTCGAGCTGCTCGTCAGCGAGATGGTCGCGTCCGACGAGTGGCAGGCGACGCTCGAGGAGAAGGGCTGGGACGACGCGTTCCTCGTGGGCGAGGAGTTCGACGGCTTCCTCACGGAGAACATCGCCGACATCCAGATGACGCTCACCGACGTCGGCCTGGTCGCGCCGTGACCAGGCGCCGCGCCTCGCGCGACGCGCCACCCGACGCGTCGCGCGAGCCGGGGCCGTCCGACGCGGCCCCCGACCCAGGACCGTCCGCCGCCGAGCCCCGCCCCGGGCCGGCGTCGGCACCGGCCGTCGGCGACCCCGCCGACGGCCCGGCCGCCGGGGACCCCGCAGGCGCCACCCCCGCCGCGGGTCCCCGGCGGCGACCCGGCGAGCTCGTCGTCGCCGGCGTCACCGCCGCCCTCGGGGTGTTCGTGCTCCTCGACGCCGGGACGATCGTCGTGCCCGGCTCGGCGAACACGCTCGGGCCCCGGGCGTTCCCCTACCTCCTAGGCGCGCTGCTGCTCGCGG
>QAPD01000074.1 GCA_003052455.1 Sphaerisporangium cinnabarinum
GGGGTCGAGTCCGCGGTGGCCGCCGCGGGCTCGGCGACGTCGGAGGCAGCCGTCGCCGCGGGCGGCGTCTGCGGCGGTGCCGCGCTGCGCGTCGCGCGGCGGCGGGCGGGCTTGCGCGCCGGGGTCGTCGGGCTCTCGGCCCGGTCCGCGACGGAGTCCGCCGTCGGCTCTGAGGGGGTGCTGTCGGAGGTGCTGTCGAGCGTCACGCGTCGTGCTCCTGCTGCCACAGGGACCGCCCCGCACCGTGCGGCCCGTCGGGCGGTCGGTCGTCGCTCGGGACGAGCGCACCGGAGCGCGTCGTCCGGCGACGGAAGTCGTCGGTCACGGCCGCGGTCCGCGTGCGCGGCGCGGGCGCCTGCCACCCGGGCCCTTCGCCCCGGTCGGCGCGCCGACTGCCGCGGTCCGCTGGTGCCGCGATCTCGTGCTCGCCGGGTGAGCGATGCGGAGCCCTCCCGGCTCCGCCCAGTATCGCACAGGGGTGCGGACGAACCCGGGCGACACGCACCGCGCCCCGGGCCACCGGTCCCGCCGACCCGGGACCAACGTCCCGCGGGCTTGTGAACATAGTCACAAGCGGCGTGTTTTCAGCACTCAGCGTCATTTCCGCGCCTGCCGATGCGGCAGATTGGAACTACCGTCGGAGGAGACGGCCGGTCGCCCGACCGCCTGCTCCGACAACACTCCCCAGACCCCGTTGTCCTTCCCCGACCCGGTCGGGCCCCCCGAGGAGCGCACGTGGATGCCCTAGCCCTGGCGCGGTGGCAGTTCGCCATCACGACCGTCTACCACTTCATCTTCGTCCCGCTGACGATCGGGCTCTCGCCCCTCGTCGCGATCATGCAGACGGCGTGGGTCCGCACCGGCAACGAGCGGTGGCTGCGCCTGACGAAGTTCTTCGGCAAGCTGCTGCTCATCAACTTCGCGCTCGGCGTCGTGACCGGCATCGTGCAGGAGTTCCAGTTCGGCATGAACTGGAGCGAGTACTCGCGCTTCGTCGGCGACGTGTTCGGCGCCCCGCTCGCCATGGAGGCGCTCGCCGCGTTCTTCATCGAGTCGACGTTCCTCGGCCTGTGGATCTTCGGGTGGGACCGCCTCAACAAGAAGGTGCACCTCGCGTGCATCTGGGCCGTCGCGATCGCGACCAACCTCTCCGCGTTCTTCATCCTCGCCGCGAACTCGTGGATGCAGCACCCGGTCGGCGCGATCTACAACCCCGAGACGGGGCGCGCCGAGATGAACGACATCGGCGCCGTCCTCACGAACAACACCCTCTGGGCCGCGTTCCCGCACCAGATCACGGCCACCTTCCTCACGGCCGGCACGTTCGTCACGGGCATCGCCGCCTGGTGGATGGTCCGCCTCGTGCGCACCCGCAAGGCGGAGAACGTCGAGCTCGCGCGCGACGTCTACCGCCCGGCCGTCACCCTCGGCGTCATCGCCATGCTCGTCGGCGGGCTCGGGGTCGCCGTCTCCGGCGACATCCAGGGCAAGATCATGTACGAGCAGCAGCCCGGCAAGATGTCGTCGGCCGAGGCGCTGTGCCAGGGCTCGGAAGGTGCCGCGTTCTCCATCCTCACGATCGGCGACCTGTCGAACTCGTGCGAGAACGTCACGCACCTCATCGAGATCCCCGGCCTCGCGTCGTACCTCGGGACGGGCCACTTCTCCGGACCGGAGTCCTACCTGCCCGGCGTCGAGGACGTCCAGGAGCAGATGACCGAGCGCTACGGCGACGTCACCGCCTCCGGCGACCCCGTCACGTACACGCCGAACCTCGCGATGACCTACTGGTCGTTCCGCCTCATGATCGGCATGGCCGCCGGCTCCGTGCTCCTCGCGCTCATGGCGCTGTGGCTCACCCGCAAGGGCCGGGTCACCGACAACAAGTGGTTCGCGCGCGTCGGCCTCATCGCCATCCCCATGCCGTTCCTCGCGAACTCGTTCGGCTGGATCTTCACCGAGATGGGCCGCCAGCCCTGGGTCGTCGCGCCGAACCCGACGGGCATCGACCAGATCCGGCTGCTCACGGAACGCGGCGTCTCCACCGTGGTGAGCCCCGGCGTCGTGCTCACGTCGATGATCGTCTTCACGCTCGTCTACGGGGCGCTGGCCGCGGTCTGGTTCACGCTCATGCGGCGCTACGCGATCGAGGGCGTCCCGCACACGGTCCGCGACGAGTCCCCGGAGGCCCAGGAGCCGCCGGACGAGGACTCCGAGGACGCCGACCGTCCGCTGTCCTTCGCGTACTGACCCGACGCGCCTGAACCCGCCCAGAAAACTCAGGAGACATCGTGGATCTCGTCGTCGTCTGGTTCGTGCTCATCGCGGTCCTGTGGACCGGCTACCTCGTGCTCGAGGGCTTCGACTTCGGGGTCGGCATGCTGCTGTCGATCCTCCCGCGCGGTGACAAGGAGCACCGCGAGAAGGAGCGCCGCGTCCTCATCAACACCATCGGCCCCGTCTGGGACGGGAACGAGGTCTGGCTGCTCACCGCGGGCGGTGCGACGTTCGCCGCCTTCCCCGAGTGGTACGCGACCCTCTTCTCCGGCTTCTACCTGCCGCTCCTGCTCATCCTCGTCGCGCTCATCGTGCGTGGCGTCGCGTTCGAGTACCGCGGCAAGATCCGCGACGAGGGCTGGGCGCGCCGCTGCGACGTCGCGATCCAGGTCGGGTCGTGGGTCCCGGCCGTGCTGTGGGGCGTCGCGTTCGCCAACCTCGTGCGCGGCGTGCAGCTCGACGCCGACCACCAGTTCGTCGGCGGCTTCTTCTCGCTCCTGTCGCCGTTCGCGCTCCTCGGCGGTCTCGTCACGCTGAGCCTGTTCCTGCTGCACGGCTCGGTCTTCGTCGCGCTCAAGACCGACGGCGAGATCCGCGCCCGCGCTCGTCAGCACGCCTCCGTCTTCGGCGTGGCCGCGCTCGTGCTCGCCGGCGGCTGGGCCGTCTGGGCCCAGGTCGCGTACTCGGTGCCCTGGACGTGGGCCGCCGTCGTGCTCGCCGCCGCCGGGCTCGTGACGACGCTCCTCGCGAACCGCAAGGGCTCCGAGGGACGCGCGTTCACGGCGTCGGCCCTGACGATCGTCGCCGCCGTCGTGCTGATCTTCGGCTCGATGTACCCCGACGTGATGCCCGCCGTCGACCCGGCGAACTCGCTGACGGTGCACAACGCGTCGTCGACCGACTACACGCTCACCGTGATGACGTGGGTCGCCGTGATCCTCACGCCGCTCGTCATCGCCTACCAGTCGTGGACGTACTGGGTGTTCCGCCGCCGCCTGTCGACGAAGGACATCCCCGCGCCCGCGGGCCTGTCGCTCAAGAAGGTCCGCGAGGCGGCGTTCGGCGGGGCCTCCTCGGGCGGCTCGACCGGCCGCGGCCTGACCGACGGCGGAGGCTCCGGCTCGTGAAGCCGCTCGACCCGCGGCTCCTGCGCCACGCGCGGGCCGCGCGAGGGTACGTCGTCCTGACGGCGGTGCTCGGGTTCGCCACGGCGGCCCTGGTCGTCGCCCAGGCCCTCGTCCTCGCGTCGGTCCTCGCGCCGGCCGTCCAGGGGACGGCCGACCTGGCCGACCTCGGGCCGCGGGTCGGGCTGCTCGCCGCCGTCGTCGCCGCGCGCGCCGGCACCTCGTGGGCGCAGGAGCGCTTCGCGCTGCGTGCCGCGACGCGTACCGTCGCCGAGCTGCGCGAGCAGGTCGTCACGCACGCGGTGGCGCTCGGCCCGCGCTGGCTCGCGTCGGGACGCGGCCCCGAGGTCGCGACGCTCGCGACCCGCGGGCTCGACCAGCTCGAGCCCTACATGGTGCGGTACCTGCCCCAGCTCCTGCTCGCCGCCACGGTCACGCCCGCGACGCTCGCCGTCGTGCTGGGCCTGGACTGGGTCTCGGCCGTGATCATCGCCGTGACCATCCCGCTCGTCCCGATCTTCATGACGCTCGTCGGGCGCCTCACCGCGGGGACGTCGGAGCGGCGCCTCGTCGTCATGCAGCGGCTCGGCGCCCAGGTGCTCGACCTGCTCGCGGGCCTGCCGACGCTCCTCGCGTTCGGCCGCGCCCGCGGCCCCGAGCGGCGCGTGCGCGCGCTCGGCGAGGCCAACCGCCGCGCCACGATGGGCACGCTGCGCGTCGCGTTCCTCTCCGGCATGGTGCTCGAGCTCCTCACGACCCTGTCCGTGGCCGTCGTGGCCGTCGGCGTGGGCCTGCGCCTCGTGCACGGCGGCATGGAGCTCGAGCCGGCGCTCGCCGTGCTCGTGCTCGCGCCCGAGGTCTACCTCCCGCTGCGCCAGGTCGGCCTGCACTTCCACGCCTCGACCGACGGCATCGCCGCGGCCGAGCAGGCCTTCGCCGTCCTCGACGAGGACGCGCCCGCGCGAGGCACCGCGCCCGCGCCCGCGCTCGCCGGGACGACGCTCGCCCTGCGCGGCGTGAGCGTGCGGGCCGGGGAGCGCGACGTGCTCGCGCCCGCCGACCTCGACCTCGAGCTCCGGCTGGGGACGTCGTCGGGCCGCGTCGTGGCCCTCACCGGGCCGAGCGGCGCGGGCAAGACGACGACGGCGATGGTCCTCCTCGGCCTCGTGCGGCCCGACCGCGGCGCCGCGACCCTCACCGCGCCGGACGGCGCCCGGCTCGACCTGGCCGACGTCGACCCCGAGACGTACTGGCCCCAGGTCGCGTGGCTCCCCCAGCGCCCCGTGCTCGCGCCGGGGCGGCTGCGCGACGTCGTCGCCGGCGGCCTCGACGTCACCGACGCCGACCTCGACCGCGCGGCGCGCACCGCCGGCCTCGACACGGTGCTCGCCACGCTGCCCGCGGGCTGGGACACCGAGGTCGGGCGCGGCGGCGTCGGGCTGAGCGTGGGCCAGCGCCAGCGCGTCGCGCTCGCCGCCGCGCTGCTCGGCGACCCCGCCCGCGTCCCGCTCGTCGTGCTCGACGAGCCGACGGCGCACCTGGACGCACGGGGCGAGCAGGTCGTGCTCGACGCCGTGCGCGCGTTCCGCGACCAGGGGCGCACCGTCGTCGTGGTCGCGCACCGTGCCTCGCTCGTGCGCGCGGCGGACCTCGTCGTCGAGGTCCGCTCCGCGCCGCTCGACCCGTCCCCGGCGGGCGCCGACGACGCCCCGGCTGACCCCGACGCCACCGCCGTGACCGTCGGCGCCCCCGCCTCCACGACCCCCGAGGGGAGCGTCCCGTGACCGGACCTCGTGCCCGCCTCGCCGCCGACCCGCTGTGGCGGGCGGTCGGGCTGCTCGACGTGCGCTGGCGCCGCGTCGTGTGGGCGGTCGTGCTCGGCACGCTCTCGCTCGGGAGCGCCGTCGGTCTCGCGGCCGCCGCGGCGTGGCTCATCGCGCGCGCCTCGCAGATGCCGCCCGTCCTCACGCTGTCCGTGGCCGTCGTGGGCGTGCGCGCGTTCGGCATCTCGCGCGGCGTCTTCCGGTACCTGGAGCGGCTCGCCTCGCACGACGTCGCGCTGCGGGGCATGGCGTCCCTGCGCGCCAACCTCTACACCGCGCTCGCCCAGGGCTCGCCCGCCGCGCTCGTCGGGCTGCGGCGCGGCGACCTGCTCGCGCGCGTCGGCGCGGACGTCGACGCGGTCGGCGACGTCGTCGTGCGCGCGTTCGTGCCCGCCGGGGTCGCGCTCGCCGTGTCGGTCGGGTCCGTCGTGCTCGTGGGCGCGTTCCTGCCCGCGGCCGGGGTCGCGCTCGCGCTGTGCCTGCTGCTCG
This sequence comes from Sphaerisporangium cinnabarinum, assembly GCA_003052455.1. GTDB lineage: Bacteria > Actinomycetota > Actinomycetes > Actinomycetales > Cellulomonadaceae > Cellulosimicrobium > Cellulosimicrobium cinnabarinum. The sequence continues at coordinate 5,714 of QAPD01000074.1, forward strand.
CCGCCGTCGTCGCGCCGTGGCTCTCCGCCCGGTCGGCGCGCGAGGTCGAGGCGCGCGGCGCCACGACGCGCGCGGCGATGACCGCCACGACGCTCGAGATCCTCGAGGAGTCCGGGCCGCTCGCCGTGTCCGGCCGCCTCGGCACGCGCCTCGACGACCTGCGCGCGACCGACCGGGCGCTGGCCCGCGTGACCGACGACGGCGCCCGCCCCGCCGGGGTCGCGGCCGGGATCGCCGCGCTCGCCGTCGGCCTCGCGGTGCTCGCGTCGCTCCTGCTCGGCATCCCGGCCGTCACCGCCGGCACGCTCGCGCCCGTCGAGCTGTCGGTGATCGTCCTCACGCCCCTCGCCGTGTTCGAGGCGGCGAACACTCTGCCCGCCGCGGCCGTCCAGCTCCACCGCTCGCGGCAGGCCGCCGCGCGCGTGGTCGGCCTCCTCGACGCGCCCGCGACCGTGCCGGGCCGGACCGCGTCCCCGGCGCACGGTGTCGGCGACGGCGACGCCCCGGGCCGGGCCCGGGACCCGCGCACGTCGCTCGTGCTCGACGACGTCGCGGCCGGCTGGCCGGGCACGGGACGCACCGTCGTCGAGGGCGTGGACCTCACGCTGGCGCCGGGGCGCGCGGTCGCCGTCGTCGGGCCGTCGGGCGTCGGCAAGACGACGCTGCTCGCGACGGCCGCCGGGCTCGTCCCGGAGGTCGCGGGGCGCGTGCTCCTCGACGGCGTCGCGACGGCCGACCTGCCGCGCGAGGACGCGGCGCACGGCGTCGTGCTCGTCGCTGAGGACGGGCACGTGTTCGACACGACCGTGCTGGAGAACCTGCGCGTCGCGCGCGGCGACGTCACGACCGAGGAGGCCGACGCCGCCCTGCGGGACGTGGGGCTCGACCCGTGGCTCGCCGCGCTGCCGGACGGCCTGGAGACGCTGCTCGGCCCGGACGCGACCACGGTCTCGGGCGGCGAGCGACGCCGTCTGCTCGTCGCCCGCGCGCTCCTGTCCCCCGCGCCGCTGCTGCTGCTCGACGAGCCCGCCGAGCACCTCGACGCCGCCGGCGCCGACGCGCTCGTGCGGCACCTCGTCGCGACGACGCGCGCCGCGCAGGACCGGCGCGGCGTCGTCCTCGCGACGCACCGGCTGAGCGCGCTGGAGGCGGTCGACGAGGTGCTGCTGCTCGGCGTCCCCGACGGCGCGCCGGACGGCGCCCCCGCACGCGTCGTCGCGCGCGGGACGCACGCCGAGCTCCTCGAGCTCCCCGCCTACCGCTGGGCGCTCGACCAGGAGGCTCCCGCGGTGCGGTGAGCCCGCGGGCTCAGCCCTCGCCGAGGCGCGCGAGGAACAGCGCCTCGCCGACCGCGAGGTTCTCGATCTCGCTGGGCGCGACCGACTCGTTCGGCGCGTGGATGAGGCACGCGGGCTCCTCGACGCCGAGCAGCACGATCTCCGCGTCCGGGTACTGGCCCGCGAGCACGTTGCACAGCGGGATCGAGCCGCCCTGGCCCGCCGTGACCGTCTCGCGCCCGTACGCGTCCGCGAGCGCCCTCGTGAGCGTGTCGAACACGTGCCCGCTCGTGCGGGCCGCGAACGGCTGCCCGACGGCGTCGCGCTCGACCCGCACCCGGACCCCCCAGGGGGCCTGGGCCTCGAGGTGCGCGACGAGCCTGTCCTGCAGGTCCTGGGCGTCCGCGCCGGGCGGCACGCGCAGGTTGAGCAGCGCGGACGCGCGCGGCTGGATCGCGGCCGCCGAGCCGACGACGCTCGGGGCGTCGATCCCGAGGATCGTCACGACGGGCCGCGCCCACAGCCGGTCGGCGGCGCTGCCGGTCCCGACGAGCCCGACGCCGTCGAGCACGCCCGCGTCGCGGCGGAACTGGTCCTCGTCGTACGCGACGCCGTCCCACGTGCCGTGCGCGACGGCGGGCGGCACGCCGTCGATGGTCGTGTCGCCGCGCTCGTCGCGCAGGCTCGCGAGGATCGCGACGAGGGCCGCGAGCGCGTCGGGCGCGGCGCCGCCGAACATCCCGGAGTGGATCTCGCCCTCGAGCGCCTCGACGTGCACGACGACGTTCGCCGCGCCCCGGAGGGTCACGGTGAGCGTCGGGAGGCCGAGCTCGGCGTTGCCGGTGTCCTGGACGAGCATCGCGTCGGCCGCGAGCGCCCCGGGGTTCGCCTCGACCCACCGGTCGAGGCCGCCCGTCCCCTGCTCCTCGGAACCCTCGACGACGAGCCGGACCCCGACGGGGAGGTCGTCGCCACCGAGGGCGCGCAGGGCCCGCAACGCGGTGAGGTGCGTGACGACGTTCCCCTTGCAGTCGGCGGCGCCGCGCCCGTAGAGGCGGCCGTCGCGCTCGGTGAGCTCGAAGGGCGGGCTGGTCCACGCGGCGTCGTCGAGGGGCGGCTGGACGTCGTAGTGCGCGTAGAGCAGGACGGTGGGTGCGCCGTCGGGCCCGGGACGGTGGCCCAGGACGACCTGCGACCCGTCGGGCGTGACCTCCAGGCGCGTGTCGATCCCCTCGGCGCGGAACGCGTCGGCCACCCACCGCGCGGCGCGCTCGCACTCGGCGCGGGGGTAGAGGCGCTCGTCGGCGACGGACGGGATGGCGACGAGCGTGCGCAGGTCGTCGAGCGCGCGCGGCAGGAGTCCCTGCACGGCGGCGCGCACCTCCTCGACGTGCCCGGTGGCGTCGGGTCGTGCTCCGGTGCTCGGCTGGCTCACGCGTCCTCCTCGGTCGTGGTCCCGGTGGTGGGGTCGGTGCCCTCGCTGCCCTGCTCGGTGGTGCGGCCGGGGTCGAGGTCGAGCGAGTCCACGTAGGCGTCGAACGCGTCGAGCTGGTCGGGGCAGTAGACCTCGACGACGAGCCGGTCGCCGGCGAGGCGGCGCTCGTCGAGCACGGAGGGCCGCAGGCCCGGGCCGGCGGCCCCGTTCGCCGCGCCGAGGTTCGCCGTCGCCTCGACGAGCGCGGCCGGGTCGGCGCAGAAGCCGCCGCCGTCGTCGCCGAGGACGTCGGCGATCGTCTCCTCGCTGAAGGCGGTGATCCCGATCGCGGCGAACCGCTCGTGCAGCTCGGCCGCCTTCTGCTCGGCCTCGCGCGCGTCGCGGTTGGACCGCACGTTGTCGAAGACGATCAGCATGACTGCGCCGAGGGCGACGAGGAGCAGCGCGACGGCGGTGTACGTGACCCACCGCTTCGAGGAGACCGGCTCGGGCTCGTGCTCGGGGACGTGGGCGGGCCGGGTCGTGGTCATGCTGCCTCCCCCTCCCCCGCCTCGTCCGCGGCCGCGATCGCGGCCGCCTCGGGGTCCCGCCACGACGGCTTGCGCAACAGGTAGAAGAGCGCGGGGACGAGCAGCCCGATGATCCCCAGGCCGCCGCCCACGATGAGCACGTACACGCCGACGTTGCCGCTGGAGAACTGGGCGGGCGGCACGAACCCGATGATCATCGCCGCCACCGACGCGCAGAACCCGACGACGCACAGGAGCGTCAGCGCGGGCGCGCGGTAGCCGCGGGGGTGGTCGGGCGCACGACGGCGCAGCCGCACCGCCGCGACGAACAGCAGCAGGTACATCACGAGGTACACCTGCGTCGTGATGACGGACAGGATCCAGTACGCGCTCGAGACGTTCGGGATGAACGCGTAGAGGAGCGCGATACCGGTCGTGATGACGCCCTGCGTGACGAGGATGTTCTGCTGGACGCCGTGCTTGTTGAGCCGCTGCAGGAACGGCGGGAGGTAGCCCTCCTCGCGCGCGACCGTGAGCAGGCCCTTGGACGGCCCGGCGAGCCACGTGAGCATGCCGCCGAGCGACGCCGCGATGAGCATGAGGCCGAGGACCGGCGTCAGCCAGCTCACGCCGAAGTTGGCGAAGAACGCGTCGAACGCCTGCATCACCCCGGCGGTGAGGCTGAGCTGGTCGGCGGGGATCACCCAGCTGATCGCGACGGCCGGGAGGATGAAGATCACGAGCACGAGCCCGATCGCGAGGAACATCGACCGCGGGAACTCCGTCGCCGGCTTGCGCAGGCTCGTCACGTGCACCGCGTTCATCTCCATGCCCGCGTACGACAGGAAGTTGTTGACGATGAGCACCAGGGACGCGAGCCCGGTCCAGGCCGGCAGCAGGTGCTGCGCGTCCATGGGCGCGGCCGACGGGTTGCCCTGGGCGAGGAAGACGATGCCGAGCACGACGAGGATCGCCGCCGGGACGAGCGTCCCGATGATGAGACCCCAGCTCGACAGCCCCGCGACCGTCTTGGTGCCCTGGGACGAGAGCCACACGCCCGTCCAGAAGAGCACGACGATGACGATCGCCACGTACAGCCCGTTGCTCGCCAGGCTCGGGTCGATGACGTAGGCGAACGTGCTCGCGACGTACCCGAGCAGGCTCGGGTAGTAGAAGATCGTCATCGCGAACTGGCACCAGATCGCGAGGAAGCCGAGCGGCTTCGAGACGCCGTCCGCGACCCAGCGGTACACGCCGCCGGACCACCCCGACGCGAGCTCGGCGGACACGAGCGACGTCGGGAGCAGGAACACGAGCGCCGGGACCACGTAGAGGAACACGGCCGCGAGGCCGTAGACCGCCATGGTCGGCGCCGCGCGCAGGCTCGCGACCGACGACGTGATCATGAACGCGAGCGTGAGCCACGTCATGTAGTTCTTCGGTGTCCGTGCCGTGATCGCCGCGCGCACCTCAGCGTGCGTCGGCGCGCCCGTGGACGAGCCCATCCCCACCCCCGAAGCCGTGACCCCGCCGGGGCCGACCGGGACGGCGCGCGGCCGGCGCGTCGTCGGAACACCGCGAACATATCGCCGCGGGGCAGGTCGCGCCTGGGGAGTCGTCCGGCCCCTGCCGGGGGCGCGGACCGGGAGCCGCACGGGCGCGGGGTCGGCGCCGGGCAGGCAGCGGGCTGGCGGCGGGGTCGGCGGCGGGCCGGCACAGGGCCACCACGACCGCGGTGATACGTTCGCGAGGCGGCCCGACCGCGCAGCGCGGGGGTCGTGACCACACCACGGACGACCCCCTGGGAGCAGCGTTGAAGATCCTCGTGCCCGGCACCATCGCCCTCGACGTGCACGCCGGCCCGGACGACGAGGTCGTCGTGTACGACGCCGCGGCCCCGTTCCGCCCCGAGGACGCCGACGCCGAGGTGCTCGTGGTGTGGGGCGGCTCCCCGGAGAACCTGGCCGACGCCGCGGCGCGGCTCACGCGCCTGCGCTGGGTCCAGACGCTCGCCGCCGGCCCGGACGCCGTGCTCGCGGCCGGGTTCGGGCCGGACGTGACGATCACGTCGGGCCGGTCCCTGCACGACGGCCCCGTCGCCGAGCACGCGCTCGCGCTGGTCCTCGCGGCCGTGCGCCGGCTCGACGTGCTCGGGGCGGCGCAGCGCGAGCACCGGTGGGACACCGCGGTGAACCGGGCGCAGGCGGACCCGGCGACGGCCGCGCGCTACACGCTCGACGGCGCGCGCGTGACCGTGTGGGGCTTCGGCTCGATCGCGGCCCGGCTCGCGCCGCTGCTCGCGGCGCTCGGGGCGGACGTGACGGGCGTCGCGAGCGGCCGCGGCGAGCGCCACGGCTTCCCCGTCGTGACCGACGACGACCTCCCCGACGTGCTCGCCTCGACCGACGTGCTCGTCTCGCTCCTGCCCGCCCTCGACACGACGCGGCACGCGTTCGACGCCGCGCGGATCGACCAGCTCCCCGACCACGCGGTCTTCGTCAACGTGGGCCGCGGCGCCACGGTCGACGAGGACGCGCTCGTCGCCGCGCTGCACGACGGTCGGCTCGGCGGCGCCGCGCTCGACGTCACCGGGTCCGAGCCCCTGCCCGCGGAGTCACCCCTGTGGGACGCGCCGCGCCTGATCCTCACGCCGCACGTCGCGGGCAACCGGCCGCAGCGCGCGTCGGAGCTGGTGAACGCCAACCTCGACGCGCTGCGCGCGGGCCGCGAGCTCCGCAACGTCGTCCCCCGCTGAGTGCACGAAAGAGTCGCGTCCGGGTCGACCGGACGCGACTCTTTCCTGCACTCAGCGTCGGGGGCGCTGTCGGAGGCCTACCAGCGGCCGTTGCGGGGGCGCGGCTGGCAGCGCGGGCACGTGTACGACGAGCGGTTCATGAACTCGTCGCGCCGGACGGGCGTGCCGCACCGGGGGCACGGCTCGCCCTCCTGCCCGTACACCGCGAGCGACCGCGAGAAGTAGCCCGACTGCCCGTTCACGTTGACGTAGAGGGCGTCGAAGCTCGTGCCACCCTGCGCCAGGGCCTCCGTCATGACCTCGGCCGCCGCGTCGAGCAGGCGGTGCGCCTCGGGACGACGCAGCGTGTCCGTCGCGCGGGCGTAGTGCAGCCGGGCGCGCCACAGCGCCTCGTCCGCGTAGATGTTGCCGACGCCGGACACGACGGTCTGGTCGAGCAGCGCGCGCTTCACGCCCGTCCGCCGACGCCGGATCGCGTCCACCACGTCGTCGCGCCGCAGCGACGGGTCGAGCAGGTCCCGGCCGATGTGCGCGACCGGAGCCGGGACCGCGGCGAGGTCGGACCCGAGGCCGCCGGGGGCGCCGTCGGGCGTCGGCACGAGGTCCTGGACGGACAGGTGCCCGAACGTGCGCTGGTCGACGAAGTCGAGCGCCTGCGCACCGTACGCGGTGCGGTCGTCGTGCTCGAGCACCACGCGCACCCGCAGGTGCGGCGAGCGGTCGGCGAGCGCGACGCCCGAGCGGACGAGGAGCTGGCCCGACATCCCGAGGTGGGCCAGCAGGGCGGCGGCGGGGCCGTCGTCGGACCCGGCGGCGGGTTCGAGCGGGAGCCAGAGGAACTTGCCGCGCCGCACCGCGGCGCCGAACCGCTGGCCGAGCAGCTCGTCGCGGAAGCCCGCCGGCCCGCCCTCGTGGCGCCGCACGCTGTAGTCGCGGGACACCTCCACGTCGACGACACGGGCGCCCACGACGTGGCGGGCGAGACCGTCGCGGACGGTCTCGACCTCGGGCAGCTCAGGCACCGGCGTCCTCGGCCGCGACCGGCGAGGCCGCGGACCCGTCCTCGCTCCCCTTCTCGCGCTCGCGCTCGGCCTGCTCCGCCGCGAGCGCGCGGTACGCGCGCTCCGCGGCCTCCTGCTCGGCGTACTTCTTCGCCGTCCCGCTGCCCGTGCCGTAGAGGCGGCCGTCGAGGTGCACGTACGACGTGAAGACCCGCGCGTGGTCCGGCCCGACGGCGTCGCTCGAGTACGAGGGCGCGCTCAGCCCGGCCGCGGCCGCGGCCTCCTGGAGCGACGTCTTCCAGTCGAGCCCGGCACCGAGGCCGGCCGCTGCCGAGAGCGTCGGCTCGACGAGCTCGAGCACGAGCCCGCGGGCCGGCTCCAGACCGTGGCTCAGGTAGACCGCTCCGATGATCGCCTCGACCGTGTCGGAGAGGATCGAGTCCTTGTCGTTGCCGCGCGTGCGGATCTCGCCCTTGCCGAGCAGCACGTACTGCCCCAGGCCGAGCCGGCGCGCGATCGCGGCGAGCGACTTCTGCGAGACGGTCGCGGCCCGCATCTTGGCGAGCTCGCCCTCGGACAGGTCGGGGTGGCGGCGGTAGAGGGTCTCCGTGACGACGAGGCCCAGGACGGTGTCACCGAGGAACTCGAGACGCTCGTTCGTGGGGATGCCGCCGTTCTCGTGCGCGAACGACCGGTGCGTGAGCGCAAGCACGAGAAGCTCGGGGTCCAGATGGACCCCGAGCTTCTCGAGAAGACCGGATGCCGGTGCAGCCGGTGCCACGCGCCTCAGCCTGCGTGCTCGGTGCGCAGCGCCTCGGCGTACTGGCGGCCCTTGTAGGTACCGCACGTCGGGCACGCCGCGTGCGACAGCTTGTCGCCCTTGCACTGCGGGCAGGTGGTGAGGTTCGCGGCGGTCGTCTTCCACTGCGAACGACGCGCACGGGTGTTGCTGCGCGACATCTTGCGCTTCGGAACAGCCACGGCTAGCTCTCTTTCGTCTCGTCGGACACGTTCGAGGTGTCGAACATGCTCTCCAGCGCCGACCACCGAGGGTCGACAAGTTCGTGGGTGTGGCCCGGGTCGTCCGCCAGGCGCGCACCGCACTCGGAGCACAGCCCCGGGCAGTCCGCTCGGCACACCGGACTGAATGGTAGTGCAGTGACGACCGAATCCCGTAGCGCGGGCTCGATGTCCGCGAGGTCGCCGTCCAGCTCGTAGACGTCCTCGGCGTCCTCCAGGTCGTCGCCCGACTCCTGGGCGGCCTTGGCGCGCTCCGGGTAGGCGAACAGCTCGCCGAGCTCGACCGAGACGTCCTCGTGCACCGTGTCGAGGCAGCGCACGCACTCCCCGACCGCGTGGCCCGTCACCGTCCCGGAGACGAGCACGCCCTCCATGACGGCCTCGAGACGCAGGTCGAGCTCGAGCTCGCTGCCCTCGGGGATGCCGATGACGGCGGTCCCGAGGTCGGCCGGCGCGGGGACGGTCCGGCGGACCGTCAGCATGCTCCCGGGTCGCCGACCGAGCTCGTGCGTGTCGAGCACGAGCGGCGACGTCTTCTCGGCGGTGATGGTGCGCTCCAGGATCGGAGCCCGCAGGCGTGGGTGCCCGCGGACGGTGGTCAACGATGGTCGGGGGCCGGCGACCGCTCGACGGCGGGTGCCAGGCACGGGTCGACGCGTGACGCGACGAGCCCAAACATCGATCTTACGTCACCGGACGCCGTGGTCGCCACCGTCGCGGTGCCGCCCGCGGCGGCCGTCGGGCCCGACGACCGTCGCGCCCGTCAGCGGGCCGCGCGCTCGCCGCCGCGCTCGCGCATCGTCGCCGGGAACGGCGACTCGTCGGCGTCGCCGAAGCGGTCGCCGAGCCGGTCCGCGAGCTTCGCGCGGCCCGCCTGGACCTGCGCGAGGAGCTTGCCGAGGTCCACCTCGAAGTCCGCGAGCCGCCGGTCGCAGTAGTCGTCGGCGTCGCGCCGCAGCACGGCCGCCGCCTCCTCCGCCTCGGCGACGATGTCGCGGGCGCGCGCCTCCGCCTGGACCACGACCTGCTCCGTCTGCACGAGCTCGATCGCGCGGGCGCGCGCCGTCGTGAGGATCTCCTCGGCCTGCCGGTGCGCGTCCTCGAGCACGGCGTCAGCCTGCGCGAGCACCTCGTCCGCGTGCGCGAGCTGCTCCGGCAGCGCGCCCCGCAGCTCGTCCAGGAGCGCGAGGGCGTCGCCCTTGTGCACCAGCACCGAGGCGGACATCGGCATCGTGCGCGCCGACTCGACGAGGTGCGTGAGGTCGTCGAGGATCGCGTTCAACCCGACCTGCGCCTCCTCGCCCGCGTGGTCCTCGTGCGTCGGCCGTCGGCCCTGCTGCTCGCTCACGTACCCGGTCCTTCCCGTCGTGCTCACCTGCTGGTCCCCTGCGTCCGTGCCAGCGCCGCCCGGACGGCGTCGCCCACCCCCGGCGGGACGAGGTCGTCCACCGGTCCCCCGTACCGCGCGATGTCCTTCACGAGCGACGACGCCACGTGCAGGAGCGCGGCGTCGCCCGCGACGAACACGGTCTCGACGCCCGCGAGGTGCCGGTTCATCAGCGCCATCGGCAGCTCCGCGTCGAAGTCCGCGCCACCGCGCAGGCCCTTGACCACCGCCGTCGCGCCGACCTCCCGGCAGAAGTCGACGAGCAGCCCCGGCACGACCTCGACGCGGACGCCGTCCAGCCCAGCGTCCCGCACGGCGGACCGGGCGAGGTCCACGCGCTCGTCGACGCTCAGGAGCGCCGACTTCGACGCGTTCCGCGCGACGCCGACGACGACCTCGTCGAAGAGCGCGCGCGCACGGCGGACGATGTCGAGGTGGCCCAGGGTGATCGGGTCGAACGACCCGGGACAGACGGCTGTGGTCACCTCGTCACGGTAGTACACGGGGGCCGCCGGACCCCGGCGGCGCGGCCGGGCGCGCGCCGACCGCCGTCGGGCGCGACGATGGTCGGCGTGACCACCCCCGCCGTCGTGCCGCTCACCGACCCCGCGCTGCTGCGCTCGCTGCACCGCGACGTCCTCACGCCGTCGTTCCCCCCGGCCGAGCTCGTCGACGAGCAGGAGCTGCTCGATGCCCACGCGAGCGGGCGGCTGCGCAGCCTCGGCGTCGTCGAGGAGGGCCGCGTCGTCGCCGGGGTGGTCGGCGAGTGGTTCGCCGACGCACGCGTCCTCCTCGTGCTCTACCTCGCGATCGCCCCCGGACGCCGCGGCGGCGGGGTCGGTGGCCGCCTCGTCACCGCCGCGCTCGAGGACTGGCGCGCGCTCGACCCGCTCGTCGTCGTGGGCGAGGTCGAGCACCCCGCGCACCACGCCGGCAGCGAGGCCTACGGCGACCCGGTCGCGCGGCTCCGGTTCTACGCGCGCCTCGGCGCGCGCGTCCTCGCGCTCCCCTACTTCCAGCCCGGCGACGGCCCGGGCGGCGAGCGCGTGCCCGCGCTCCTCCTCGTGTCGTTCCCCCTCGGGCCGCACGCCGCCGGCGACGACGTCCCGGCCGCACCGCTGCGCGCCTTCCTCGCGGAGAACCTCCGCGAGAGCGAGGGCACGCTCGCCGACGACGCCGCGACCCGCCGCCTGCTCGACGCCGCGGGCGGGGACCGCGTCCGTCTCGTCGACCCGGACGACCCCGCCGCCCTCGCGACCGTGCCCGTCGGCACGCTCGCCCCGGCCGAGTCCCGCGCCCCGACGACCTGACCAGGCGGTCCCGGCAGGCCGAGCAGGCGGTCCGGGTGCGTCAGCCGACCCGGACGAGCCGGAACCACCTGGTCGACGGGCTACGCGTCGTCGGGGAGCTCGGGGCCGACGAAGAACACCGCGGTCTCGCCGTAGTCCTTGTGCGCCACCAGCTCCCAGCCGGCGGGCCACGTCGGCTCGGGCGTGCGCGTCGAGCGCTCGACCACGACGACGGCCGACGGGTCGAGCACGCCGGGCACCGCGAGGTGGGCGAGGACGCGCTCGAGCGCCTCGGCCGTCACGTCGTAGGGCGGGTCGACGAGCACGAGGTGGTAGGGGCCGTGGCCCGCACGCCCTGGCGTCGGCGCCCCGGCCGCTCCGACCGCGTCTCCGGCCGCCGCCCGCTGCGCCGCGGCCGCCGCCACGCCGGCGACGAAGGTCTCGGCGGGCTGCGCGACGACGCGCACGTTCGGCAGACCGAGCGCGGCGACGTTGCGCCGTGCGACGTCGGCCGCGACCCGCGCGGAGTCGACGAGCGTCACGTCGGCCGCCCCACGGCTCGCCGCCTCGATGCCGAGCGCGCCGGAGCCCGCGTAGAGGTCGAGGACGTGCGCGTCGTCCACGACGCCGAGGTGCTCGAGCCGGGAGAAGATCGCCTCCCGCACGCGCTCGCTCGTCGGTCGCGTGCCGCGGGGCGGGACCTGCAGCGTGCGACCACCGACTGTTCCCGCCACGATCCTCGTCACGCGCCCACCCTACGCAGAGGCCGCGCCCGGCCGTCACGCACGTTCGAGGAACTCCTCGCGCTCGGGGTCGAGCTGCTCGCGGATCGCGGCGGCGAGCGCCGGGTGGTCCGCGAGGTCCGGGTCCTGCGCGACGACCTCCGCCGCGTCGGCGCGCGCGGTCTCGATGACGTCCGCGTCCTTGACGACCCGCAGGAGCCGCAGCGAGCTCGCGCGCCCGGACTGGGCGGCGCCCAGGACGTCGCCCTCGCTGCGCAGCTCGAGGTCGACGGTGGCGAGCTCGAACCCGTCCGTCGTCCGGGCGAGCGTCTCGACGCGCGTCGCGGCAGGCGTGCCGGGCTGCGCGGTCGAGACCAGCAGGCACAGCCCGGCGGCGGAACCGCGCCCGACGCGCCCGCGGAGCTGGTGGAGCTGGGAGATGCCGAACCGGTCCGCGTCGAGCACGACCATCGCCGTGGCCTCCGGGACGTCGACGCCGACCTCGACGACCGTCGTGGAGACGAGCACCTGGACCGCTCCCGACGCGAAGTCGGCCATCACGGCGTCCTTGTCCGCGGGAGGCATCTGTCCGTGCAGCACGCCGATCGCGAGCCCGGCGAGCCGCGGGTGGGCGCGGAGCTCCTCCGCGACCTCCAGCACGGCGCGCAGCGGTGCCCGTTCGACGGCGTCGGGCTCCTCGGGGTCGAGCAGGAAGTCGGGGACGTCGTCGAAGTCGTCGTCTCCCTTGCCGCCCCCGCCGGCGTCCGGCTCGTCCGGGTGGATGCGGGCGCACACCACGTACGCGCGGTGCCCGGCGTCGACCTCCTCGCGCACGCGTGCCCACGTCCGCTCCATCCAGGCCGGGTTCCCGGCGGGCACGACGTGCGTCGTGATGCCCGACCGCCCGGCCGGGATCTCCGTGAGCGACGACGTCTCCAGGTCGCCGAACACGGTCATCGCGACGGTGCGCGGGATCGGCGTCGCCGTCATGACCAGCAGGTGCGGGGCGGTGCGGGCCTTCGCCCGCAGCGCGTCGCGCTGCTCGACGCCGAACCGGTGCTGCTCGTCGACGACCACGAGCCCGAGGTCGGCGAACTGCACTTTCTCGGAGAGCAGCGCGTGCGTGCCCACGACGATCCCCGCCGCGCCGCTCGCGGCGTCGAGCAGGGCCTCCTTGCGCGCGGCGGCACCGAGCGAGCCGGTGAGGAGCGCGACGCGCGTCCCGTGCTCGGCGCCCCCGAGGAACCCGCCCTCGGCGAGCGGACCGAGGAGCGCCCGCAGGGTCCGCGCGTGCTGCGCGGCGAGCACCTCGGTCGGCGCGAGGAGCGCCGCCTGACCGCCGGCGTCGATCACCTGGAGCATCGCACGCAGCGCGACGACGGTCTTGCCGGAGCCGACCTCGCCCTGGAGGAGCCGCTGCATCGGTCGCGCGAGCGCGAGGTCGTCGGCGATCTCCCGGCCCACGTCGCGCTGCCCCTGGGTGAGCGTGAAGGGCAGCGCCGCGTCGAAGTCGGCGAGGATCCCGGGCTCGCCCTCCGGCCGCGGCGGGCGGGCGGTCGCGGGCTCGGCGGCGGCCCGCGCTCGCCGCTGCGCGAGCGCGGCCTGGAGGACGAACGCCTCCTCGTACCGCAGGCGGTCGCGACCGCGGCGCCACTGCTTCTCGTCGTACGGCTCGTGGACGTCGCGCAGCGCCTCGAGCCGGGTGCCGAGCCCGTGCCGCTCGCGGACGGCGTCGGGCAGCGGGTCGGGGACGTCCTCCTCGCGCAGCGGGTCGAGGACGGTCCGCACGGCGGGCTGGATCTTCCAGCTCGGGATGCTCCCGCTCGCGGGATAGATGGGGATGGGCCGGCTCGCCTCGAGGACGGCGCTCTCGGCGTCCTCGGCGTCGTCGTCCATGCCGATGATCTTGTAGTCGGGGTGCGTGAGCTGGCGCGTGCCCCGGTAGAGGCCGACGACGCCCGTGAACAGGCCGTGCCGACCCGGCGCGAGCCGCTGCTCGTGGTAGCGCAGCACGTTGGGGCTCTTGGCGAAGAACGTCAGCGAGAGCTGCTGCGGGCCGTCCGTCACGACGGCTTCGAGGATGGCGCCCGCGCGGTTGCGCATGCGCCGGACGGTGGCGCTGCGGACCTGGGCGACGATCGTCACGTGCTCGCCGAGGGCGAGCCCGCCGAGGTCCGTGAGACGGCCGGGGTCGCCGTAGCGGCGCGGGTAGTGGCGCAGCAGGTCGCCCACGGTCTCGAGGCCGAGCTTCGCGAGCGGCCCCGCGCTGCGCGTCCCGACGGCCCGGGTCAGCGGCTCGGCCAGACGGTCCGTCATGCCCCCACCGCCTCGTCCGTTCCGTGGTGGACGACGGCGCCCTCCGCCGCGAGCGCGACGGTGCCGCCGTCCCGGCCCGAGCGCAGGAGCACCAGCTCGGCCCCGGACCGGGCGGCCGCGGGGGCGAGCTCGTCGAGCGCCGGGAGCGGGACGTCGTCGTCCGCGAGGACCGTGACGACCTCGGCGGGGCTCGCGAGCAGCGTCTCCAGGAGCCCGACGAGCCGGACCGCGACCTCAGGACCGTGCGCACCGGCCGTCGTCGCCCGGGACGTGCGCACCGTGGCGAGCGCCGACCGGACGGCGTCCACGCGCGCGGGGCCGTCGGCGAGCTGGGCGGCGGCGAGGGCGACCGTCACGTGCAGGTCCGTCGGCGCCGGGAGCACCTCGAGCGTCGCGACGCCGTCCTCGCGCAGGGCCGCGCGGAGCGTCGCGACGTCCCGCTCGGGGAGGTCGCCGCCGGGCAGCACGACGACGTGCGCCGCCCGCGCGTCGACGGCGACGCGGTGCAGCGCCGCGAGGTCGGGCGCGCCGGGCTCCTCGCGCAGGAGGACGACGGCGCCCGCGCGCGCGAGGTCCGCGACGAGCCCCGGCGCGGTGGTCACCGCGACGAGCCCCGGCTCGTCGGACGGGCCACGGTCCACCGACGCGTCACCGGACTCGGGAAGGTGACCGTCCCCGTCCGCGCCGGGCAGGTGGCGCACCCGGACCTGCCGCAGCGCGGCGGGCTCCTGCACGTGCCCCTGCGAGTCCCGGCCGGAGGCGGCGGCGAGCACCGCCCGCCCGGCCACCACCGCGGCCATCGGGTCGTCGGTGTGGACGTGCGCCTGCCAGAGCCCCGAACCGTCCTCGCCCGCGCCGCCGACGACGACGACGGAGTCCCCGATCCCGGACAGGTCGGACCGCAGCCTCTCCCCCGGTCCCGCGGACGTGCCCACGGCGCCGCCGAGGGCGCCGCCGGGCAGATCGACCACGTACATCACCTCGAACTCGCCCCCCTCGTGCGCGGCCTCGGCCCCCGGCGCCGCCGCCGCGGACGACCCGGTGACCGGCGTCATGCCGGACATCATGCCCAGCACCTCCGACACGACCGGCGCGGGGGTCGCCGGGGCCGTCACGAGCCCGCCGAGCCGCTCGTCGACCCGCTCGTCGACGTGCTCGTGGTCCGGCTCACCGGTCCGCTCGTCGAGCGCCGCGACGAGCGCGCCGAGCACGAGGACGAGGCCGAGGGCGCCCGCGTCGAGCACCTGGGCCCGCGCCAGCGCGTCGAGCTCGCCGGTGCTGCGCAGCGCTGCCGCGCGGGCGCCGTCCCGGGCCGCCGCCGCGACCGCCCCGGGCGAGACCACGCCGTCGGGTGCCGCTGCGGCGACCGCGCCGG
>QAPD01000075.1 GCA_003052455.1 Sphaerisporangium cinnabarinum
GCGAGCGGCCCGGGCGCGTGACCCGACCGGCCCGACCCGCCGGGGCGCACGAGGCCGGCCAGCACCGGCGCCGCGACCCCGAGGCTGCTGCGCGAGCCCGCGGCGACGCCGAGCGCGAGCGCCCGGGCGAGCACCGCCGTCGTGCCGCGCGGCGCGGCTGCGTCCTGGGACATGGGACCTCCTGCGGCGTGGTGGGGCCCGGTCGACCGGGCTCTCCCGAACGTAACCGCTCCCGGGGCGGCCCACCCGGCGACAGGGCGCCCCGCTAGCCTGGTCCCGTGCCCGGACCCACCCTGAGCGAGGTCGCTCGTGACGCCGGCGTCTCCCTCGCGACCGCGTCCCGCGCGATCAACGGGAGCGCGAACCGCACCGTGCGCCCGGACCTGCGGGAACGGGTCCTCGCGTCCGCGCGCCGGCTCGGGTACTCCCCCGACCCGAGCGCGCAGGCCATGGCCCGGGGCCGCACGACGAGCGTCGGGCTCGTCGTGCACGACATCGCGGACCCGTACTTCTCGTCGCTCGCGGCCGGGGTCGCGGAGGCCGCCGACCGCGACGGGCTCATCGTCACGCTGACGAGCACCCGGCACTCCCCCGAGCGCGAGCGCGCGTTCGTCGAGCTCATGGACCGCCAGCGGGCGCGGGCGGTGGTGCTGGGCGGCGGGCGGCTCGCCGACGACGCCGACGGCGCGCTGCGGCACGCGCTGGAGCGGTACCGCGCGTCGGGAGGCGGCGTGTCGCTCGTCGGGCAGCCGCTCGGCGACCTGCCCGCGGTGGAGATCGCGAACGCCGACGGCGCGGCGGACCTCGCGCGCGCCCTGCACGGGCTGGGCTACCGCGCGTTCGGCGTGCTGGCCGGGCCGTCGAGCCACCGCACCGCCGTGGACCGCGCGCGGGGCTTCACCGCCGCGCTCGCCGCGCTGGGGTCCCCCGTGCCGGCGGACGCCGTCGTCGAGTGCGCGTTCACGCGCGACGGCGGCCACGGCGGCATGCACGACCTGCTCGCCCGGGTGGGTGCCGCAGGGCCCGACGGCGCGCCCCGCGCCGTCTTCGCGGTGAACGACGTCATGGCCGTCGGGGCGATGGCGGCGGCGCGCGAGGCCGGGCTGCGCGTCCCGGAGGACGTCGCGGTGGCCGGCTTCGACGACATCGTGACGCTGCGCGACGTCACCCCCGGCCTGACGACGGTCCGCATCCCGCTGACCGAGGTCGGCGAGCAGGCGCTGCGCCTGGCTCTCGCCCCGGACGACGACGCCGAGCCCCGGCGCGTGGCCGTCCGGTGCGCGGTCGTGCTGCGGGAGTCCACCCCGGCGCTCTGACGCCACGCCCGCGCTGACGGCCCGCACCTGAACGGTTGACGGATCCGTGCCTGCGCGGCATGATCGGGAGGAGGAGATACCCCCTAGGGGTATCAGCGGCCGAGAGGAGACACGGTGGACCACCGCACGGAGCACGGCCCCGGGCGCCGGACCGGCGCGGGCGGCGAGCAGGGGCACCACGAGGCGCACGAGCAGCACGGGCACCACGGAGCGGCACCGAGCGCCGCCGTCGACCACGCGACGCACGACCACCCCGGGCACGAGGCGTCCGTCCACGGCGACCGCGCCCCGGCCGGTCACGGCGGGCACGACATGACCGGTCACGGCGGGCACGACATGGCCGCGCACAGTGGGCACAGCGGGCACGACATGTCCGGGCACGGCGGGCACGGCGACCACGTTGGGCAGTTCCGCCGCCTGTTCTGGATCATGCTCGTCCTCGCGGTCCCCACGGTCGCGCTGAACGCCATGTTCGCGATGCTCCTGGGCTACGACCTGCCCGACGCCGCCTGGGTCCCCTGGGTGTCCCCCGTCCTCGGCACGGTGATCTACGCCTGGGGCGGGCGCCCGTTCCTCACCGGTGCGGTGAGCGAGCTGCGGAGCCGCAAGCCCGGGATGATGACGCTCATCTCGCTCGCCATCACGGTGGCGTTCGTGTCCTCGCTGGGAGCGAGCCTGGGCCTGCTCGCGCACGAGCTCGACGTCTGGTGGGAGCTCGCGCTCCTCGTCGTCATCATGCTGCTCGGCCACTGGCTCGAGATGCGCTCGCTCGCGCAGACCGCGTCCGCGCTCGACTCGCTCGCCGCGCTCCTCCCGGACGAGGCGGAACGGGTCGCCGAGGACGGGACGGTGACGACGGTCGCGCCGACGGACCTGCGGGTGGGCGACCTGGTCGTCGTCCGGCCGGGCGGGCGCGTGCCCGCGGACGGCGAGGTCGCGTCCGGGTCCGCGGACGTCGACGAGTCGATGATCACCGGCGAGTCGCGCCCCGTGCGCCGCACCGTCGGGGACGCCGTGGTCGCCGGGACCGTCGCGACGGACGACGCGCTGCGCGTGCGGATCACGGCCGTCGGCGACGACACCGCGCTCGCAGGCATCCAGCGGCTCGTCGCGGACGCGCAGGCGTCGTCGACGAAGACGCAGCGGCTCGCGGACCGCGCCGCCGGGTGGCTGTTCTGGTACGCGCTCGGCGCGGCGGCCCTGACGATCGGCCTGTGGCTCGTCTTCGGCACGCCGGAGCAGGCGCTGATCCGGGCGATCACCGTCCTCGTGATCGCGTGCCCCCACGCGCTGGGCCTCGCGATCCCGCTCGTCGTCTCGCTGTCGACGGAGCGCGCCGCGAAGGCCGGCGTCCTCGTCAAGGACCGCCTGGCGCTCGAGCGCATGCGCACCGTGGACACCGTCCTGTTCGACAAGACCGGGACGCTCACCGCGGGCGAACCGGTCGTCGTGCACCTCGCGACCGCGGGCGGCACGTCCGAGGCCGCGCTCCTCGCGCTCGCCGCGGCGGCCGAGGCGGACAGCCAGCACCCGCTCGCCCGGGCGATCGTGCGGGCGGCCGAGGAGCGGGGCGACGACGTCCCCCGCGCCACCGACTTCCGGTCGCTCACGGCCGTCGGCGTCGAGGCGACCGTCCCGACCCCCGACGGCGCCCGCCGCGTCGCGGTCGGCGGTCCCGCGCTCCTGCGCGAGCGCGGCCTCGACCCCCTGCCCGACGCCGCCGCGTGGGCCGAGGACGGGTCGACCGTCCTGCACGTGGTCGTCGCGGGCGACGACGGCACCGCGTCCGACGCGCGGTCCGGCGAGGTCGTGGGCGCGTTCGCCCTGGCGGACGCGATCCGTCCCGAGTCGCGCGAGGCCGTCGACGCACTGCACCGGCGCGGCATCCGGGTCGTCATGATCACCGGCGACGCCGAGCCCGTCGCCCGCGCGGTCGGGCGCGAGCTCGGCATCGACCAGGTGTTCGCGGGCGTGCGCCCCGAGGACAAGGACGCGAAGGTCGCGGAGCTGCAGCACGGTGGGCGCGTCGTCGCGATGGTCGGCGACGGCGTCAACGACGCCCCGGCGCTCGCCCAGGCGGACGTCGGCATCGCGATCGGCGCGGGCACCGACGTCGCGATCGCCTCGGCCGGGGTGATCCTCGCGAGCTCCGACCCGCGCGCGGTGCTGTCGATCATCGAGCTGTCGCACGCGTCGTACCGCAAGATGCAGCAGAACCTGTGGTGGGCCGCGGGCTACAACATCGCGGCCGTGCCCCTCGCCGCGGGCGTGCTCGCACCCGTCGGGTTCGTCATGCCGATGGCGGTCGGCGCGATCCTCATGTCCGCGTCGACGGTGATCGTCGCGCTCAACGCGCAGCTGCTGCGTCGCACGGACCTCGACCCGGCTCGGCTCGCGGCGCGCTGACCCGGGCCGCGGTGACCCGGGCCGCGAGGCCCGCCCCGACCACGAGGTTGCCGTCGCTCTCCCGCGGAGGACGACGGCAACCTCGTGGTCGGCCACGCGGAGGGTCGTGCTCGACCGCGAGGAACGTCGTGCGCGCTGCGAGACTGGGACGGTGACCACACCGACCGCCGACGACCGGCCCGTCGCCGGCGTCCTGCTCACGCCCGGAGCCGGCGCGAGCCGCGACCACCGCGCGCTCGTCGCGATCGACGAGGCGCTGGCCGCCCTCGACCCGCCCGTCCCCGTGCGCCGCGTCGACTTCCCCTACCGGATCGCCGGAAAGCGGATGCCCGACCGTCCGCCCGTCGCGGTCGCGCACGTCCGCGCCGAGGCGGAGGCGTTCGCCGCCGAGCTCGGCACCACGACGGACCGCCTCGTGCTCGGCGGCCGCTCGTACGGCGGGCGCATGTGCTCGATGGCCGTCGCCGAAGGGCTCCCCGCCGCCGGGCTGGCCCTCGTCAGCTATCCGCTGCACCCGCCGGGCAAGCCCGAGCGGCTGCGGACGGAGCACTTCCCCGACCTCCACGTGCCGGTCCTCCTCGTCTCCGGGCGCACCGACCCGTTCGCGACGCCGGACGAGCTCGCCGAGCACACCGCCGCGATCCCCGGTCCCGTCACCCGCGTCGAGCTGCCCGGGGCCCACGACCTCAAGGGCCAGGACGCGGCCGTGTGCGAGGCCGTCGTCCGGTGGCTCGCGACGCTCGGGGCCTGACGCGCCCCAGGCGCCGCCACGGCGTTCCGACCGGCCCGCACGACTGCGTACGATGTGCCGCGGACCACACCCGAACGACCCGGAGGTGTTGATGCGCGCCGCTGGCCGCCTGCTCGCCCTCGCACCCCTGGCGGTGCTCGTGGTGGCCGTCGCCGCCGCACCCGCGACCGCCGTCGGCCGGGACGGCGAGAGCGGGCTCGAGGTGAGCGTCGACGGCGTCTCGTTCGACCCGGAGCGGCTCTGGTCCGAGTGGGGCGCCGTCTCCTACGCCGTGAGCGCGCCGGACGGGAGCCGCGAGCGGTACTACTCCGACTCCTACGGCCCGCGCGACTCCGCGGACGGGTTCCTCGCCTTCTCGGTGCCGACGCGCACGTTCCCGGACGGCTACTGCGTCACGTGGGCCCAGGTGTCCGGGCTGCGGGCGCAGCACGCGCGCTGGAACGGGGACGACCCCGTCTGCACGACGGCGCAGGTCGCGCCCTCCCCCACGACGCCGCCCCCGGCCCCGGCCACCGACGCACCGGTCGCCTCTCCCCCGGCCGAGGAACCGCCCGCCGCGGCGACCGTGGAGGCGCCCGTCGAGACGCCGGACGCGCCGGAGCCCGACGTCACGGAAGAGCCGACCGAGGAGCCGACGGAGGACCCGACGACGGCCGCTCCCGTCGCGCCGACGCCGACCGTCGCGCCCACGACCGCGGGCCCCGACCCGGTGCGCGTCCCGCTCGCCTCCGTCGACCGGACGGCGCCGCCCCCGCCCGCGGGCGAGGCCTTCCCGACCTTCGCCGCGGTGGGTGTCGGCGGGCTCGTCGCCGCCGCGGCCGGCGGCGTGATCCTGCTCGTGCGCCGCGTGGGCTGAGGCCTCGACGAAGCTCTGCGGCGGGCCGGGGGTCCACGGCGACACCGTGCTCCGGGAGCAGAAAAGGCCGGGTCCGAAGACCCGGCCTATTCTGCCGTGATGGAGCCGCCTAAGGGAATCGAACCCTTGACCTATTCATTACGAGTGAATCGCTCTGCCGACTGAGCTAAGGCGGCGTGCTACGTCCCGGTCCGCTCGGCGAACCGGTGGCAACGAGCGCCTACTGTACCCAACGACCGGGCCAGATTCCAAAGCGGCCCCGAGGGCCGCCGTCGGGCGCCCTCCGCGTCAGCAGCGGAGCCCGTCCTCGGGGACTGTCCCGTCCACGAGGTACGCGTCGACGGCGTCGCTCAGGCAGTCGTTCGCGCGGCCGTAGGCGGTGTGCCCCTCGCCCTCCCAGGTGACCAGGACGGCAGAGTCGAGAGTCTCGGCGAGGCCCTCGGCCCACACGTACGGGGTGGCCGGGTCGTTGGTCGTCCCGATGACGAGGATCGGTGCGGCGCCCTTCGCGGCGAGGTCGAACTCCTGGTCGACGACCGGGTACGCCCAGCCGTCGCACGTGAGCCCGCCGAACGCGAAGAAGTAGCCCATCGTGGGGGCCTCCTCCTCGAGCCGCTCGAGCTGGGCCTGCATCGCGGCCGGGTCGTCGTCCTGACGGCCGTCGAGGCAGTTGACCGCCCGGAACGCCTCGGACGAGTTCGACGCGTACGTGCCGTCGGCGTTCCGGTCGTTGTAGAAGTCGGCGAGGTAGAGCAGGCCGTTGCCGGTGCCCTCCTCGATCGCCTCGGTGAGCGCCTGCGTGAGCACGGGCCAGCTCTGGTCGTTGTACAGCGTGACGGCGACGCCGTAGAAGCCGAGCGTCTGCGTCACGCGTCGGCCCGAGTCCGTGGGGAGCGGGTTCGCCTTCGCGGCGTCGAGGAGCGAGCGGATCTGGCGCATCCCCGCGTCCGTGTCGCCCTTCAGGGGGCACCCGGCACCGGCCTGGCAGTCCTCGACGTACGCGCGCAGGGCGTTCTCGAAACCGACGGCCTGCTGCTCGGAGATCTCGTCCGGGTCGAGCGAGGTATCGATCGCGCCGTCGAGCACCATGCGGCCGACCTTGTCCGGGAACAGCCCCGCGTACGTGGCTCCGAGCTGCGTGCCGTACGAGTAGCCGAGGTACGCGAGCTTCTCGTCGCCGAGGACGGCGCGCAGCATGTCCATGTCGCGCGCGGCGCTCTGGGTGTCCACCTGGCCGAGCAGCTCGCCCGTGTTCTCGGCGCACGCGTCGGCCCAGGCGCGGCGGTCCTCCGCGAGCGCCTCGAGCCCCGCCTCGTCCGTGTCGAAGTCGCGCGACAGGGACTCGTCCTTCGCGGCGTCGTCGAGGCACACCACGGGCGACGACTGGCCGACCCCGCGGGGATCGAAGCCCACGAGGTCGTAGGCCGCGGTGACGCTCTCGCCGACGGTCGGCGCGAGGGACGCGATGAAGTCGACCCCTGACGCGCCGGGGCCGCCGGGGTTGGTGAGGAGCGAGCCGATGCGCTCGCCGGTCGCGGGCTGGCGCTTGACCGCGAGCTCGATCTCGCCCGCCGCCGGGTCCTGCCACGAGAGGGGGGCGCGCGCCGTCGAGCACTCCCAGCCGGCCCCGCACCCCTCCCACGCGAGGGTCTGCCCGTAGAACTCCTCGAAGCCCTCCGGTCCCGTCTCGCCCGTGCCGGTCGACGACGACGTCGCGACGTCCTCGACGGGTGTCTGCTGCTTCGGGGGTGCCGAGCACGCGCCCGCGACGAGAGCCAGCACGAGGGTCGCGGCGCAGGCCAGGGCGCGGCGAGCGGGGCGGGAGGAGGGGGACGTCGTCACCCGGACACGGTAGCCGCTCGCCCGTCGCGCGGGAGACGGCCCACCCGCGGCGGCCCGTCCTTTCACGCGCTCTTCACCGCGAGCGTCGTCAGCCCGCGGTCCAGGCGAACTCGCCGGCCGATCCCTCGGCCGGCGGCGGCACGACGACGGTCCCGTGGTCCCCGAGCACGACGCTCACGTCGGCGCTCGCCTCCACGTCGTCGGGCACCGCGACGACGGACGTCGCGGGCACGTAGTCCATGGTGCACGCGGTGTCGGCGGGGATGTCGACGAACGACACGACGACGTCGCTCCCCTCGACCGCGGCGTCGTCCTCGGCGAGCACCGGGCACGTGCTGGACCCGAAGGTCACGACGAGCAGGAGGCCCGGCTCGGCGCTCCACGCGGCACCGGTGCCGCCCTCGGTCGGCGCGTCCGCGCCGGGCGGCAGACCCTTGCCGTGCGCGCCCGCGACGACGTCCATCGTCGCGGCGTCGGGCAGGCCCTGCTGCTCGTCGGTGGCGTCGTCGGTCGGCTCCGTCGAGGGCTCGCCGTCCGGCTCGGTGGTCTCCTCGGCGGCGCTCGTGGAGTCGCCGCCCCCGTCGGTGTCGGACGCGCACGCCCCGAGCAGGGCGACCGCGGCCGTGAGGGCGAGCGCCGCGGTGACGCGGGCGGTCCGGGTGGCGGGACGACGGGCGGGGACCATGAGGACTCCTCGGTCGGCGACGGGTGCGCGACCATCGTGGTCCGCGCGGGGCCCTCGCGCGCGCCGAACCGCCGACGCGCCGCGGGATCGTGACCCGACGGTGACCCGGGGTGGGAGCATCCCCGCATGGACGCACCGCACCCGACCCGCGGCACCGAGCGGCCCCCGCTGCCCTGGGGCCTGCGCACCGACCTCCTGCGGCACGGCGACGGCGGCGACTCGAGCCGGGTCGGCTACGTCGAGCTGTTCTTCGACCTCGTGTTCGTCTTCGCGGTCACCCAGCTCTCCCACGGGCTCATCGCCCACCCCGGCGTCGAGGCGCTCGGCCACACGCTCCTGCTCGGCGTCGCCGTGTGGTGGGTGTGGGTCGACACGATGTGGGTGACGAACTGGCTCGACCCCGAGCGCCTGCCCGTGCGCGCGCTGCTCGTGGTGCTCATGCTGCTGGGCCTCGTCCTCGCGAGCGCGATCCCGGAGGCGTTCGGCGACAAGGGCCTGCTGTTCGCCGTCATGCTCGTCGCGATGCAGGTGGGGCGCAGCCTCTTCACGATGGTCGCGATGGGCCGCGTGTGGCCCGAGAACGCGGTGAACTTCGTCCGCATCACGACGTGGCTCGCGGCGTCGGGCGCGCTGTGGGTCGCGGGCGGCCTCGTCGAGGAGCACCGGCTGCTGCTGTGGGCGGCCGCGGCCGCGATCGACGTCGCCGGGCCGCGCGCCATGTTCTGGCTCCCCGGGATCGGGGCGTCGCGCGCGAGCACGTGGGTGGTCCGCGGCGAGCACATGGCCGAGCGCGTCAGCCTGTTCGTCATCATCTGCCTGGGCGAGTCGATCATCGTCACGGGCGCCGCGTTCGCCGAGCTCCCCCTCGACCTCACGACCGTCTCCGCGTTCTGCTCCGCCTTCGCGAGCACCGTGCTGATGTGGCTGCTGTTCTTCGACCGGTCCGAGCGGCGCGCCACCGAGTACTTCACGTCGCGCACCGAGCGCGGGATGGTCGCCCAGACGGCGTACACGTACGTCCCGTTCGTCATCGTCGCCGGGATCGTGCTCACCGCCGTCGCCGACGAGCTCGTGCTGCTGCACCCGCTCGGGCACGACGGCGGCCACGCCGACGCGTGGACCGCGGGGCTCGTGTGCGGGGCGGCGGCGACGTACCTCGTGGGGAACGCGCTGTTCCGGCGTGCGACGGGCGGGCGCTGGTCGCTCCCGCACGTGCTGGGCGCGGTCGCGGTCGGCGTCCTCTTCGTCGGCCACGCGTGGCTCTCGCCGCTCGCCCTCAACTGGACGACGGACGGCGTCCTGCTCGCGGTCATCGTGGGCGACGTGGTGCGCGCGCGGCGGGCCCCGGGCGAACGGTCGGACGCCCCGTCGGTCGAGCCGTCGGGTGCGCCGTCGGACGGGCCGGGCGCGCCGTCGGGACCGCCGGCCGGGACGCCGTGAGGCGGGGACCGCGCGTCTCGCCGGGCGCGATCGTCGCGACGTCGCTACGTTCGCCCTGATGGCGCGGGGCAGCAGGCCGTCGCGTCGCGGTACCCGTCGAGAAAGGGCGTGACCGTGGACTTCTGGGACTTCTTCTGGCTCCTCGTGTGGAGCTTCTTCTTCATCGCGTACCTCATCGTGCTCTTCCAGATCATCGCGGACCTGTTCCGTGACCGGGAGCTGTCGGGGTGGTGGAAGGCGGTCTGGATCATCTTCCTCATCTTCCTGCCCGTGCTGACGTCGCTCGTCTACCTCATCGCGCGCGGGCGCGGCATGGCGGAGCGGCAGGCCGCGGCCGTCGTCCAGGCGAAGCACGACACGGACGCCTACATCCGCCAGGTCGCGACGACGTCGCCGGCCGAGCAGATCTCGCACGCCAAGGCGCTCCTCGACTCGGGTGCCATCACGCCCGAGGAGTTCGCGCAGCTCAAGGCCAAGGCGCTCGCCTGAGCGTCGGCCCGCCCCATCGGGCCGGGCGCACCCGCGTGCGGGTGGGCCCGGCCCGTCCCACGATCGAGACATGACCCGCTTCGGCTACACCCTCATGACCGAGCAGTCCGGCCCTCGCGCGCTCGTGGAGCACGCGGTCGACGCGGAGCGCGTCGGCTTCGACTTCGAGGTGATGAGCGACCACTACTTCCCGTGGCTCGACGCCCAGGGCCACGCCCCGTACGCGTGGTCCGTGCTCGGGGCGGTCGCCCAGGCGACCGAGCGCGTCGGCCTCATGACGTACGTGACGTGCCCTCTCCTGCGCTACCACCCCGCGGTCGTGGCGCAGAAGGCCGCGACCGTGGCGCTCCTGTCCGACGACCGCTTCACCCTCGGGCTCGGCGCCGGGGAGAACCTCAACGAGCACGTGGCGGGCGAGCGCTGGCCCGCCGTCGGCGAGCGGCACGACATGCTCGAGGAGGCGGTCGAGATCATCCGCTCGCTGCTCGACGGCGAGCGCCTCACGTTCGAGGGCGTCCACTACCGCGTCGACTCGGCCAAGCTCTGGGACCTGCCCGACGAGACCGTCGAGATCGGGGTGGCCGTCTCCGGCCCGCAGTCGATCGAGCGGTTCGCCCCGCTGGCCGACCACCTCGTCACGACCGAGCCCGAGGCTGGCGTCGTGCAGCGGTGGTCCTCCGTCCGCGAGCGCGCCGAGCTCGCGCCGTCGCGCGTCGTGGGGCAGATGCCGATCTGCTGGGACCCGGACGAGGAGACGGCCGTGGCGCGCGCGCACGAGCAGTTCCGGTGGTTCGGGGGCGGCTGGCGCGTCAACGCGGACCTGCCCACGACCGAGGCGTTCGAGGCGGCGACGGCGTTCGTGCGGCCCGAGGACGTGGCCGGGTCCATCCCGTGCGGCCCGGACCTGGACGCGGTCGTCGAGGCGGCGTCCGCGTGGTGGGAGGCCGGGTTCACCGACCTCGCGCTCGTCCAGGTGGGCGAGGTCGGGCAGCGCGAGTTCCTCGAGACCGCCGCGGGACCGCTCCTGGAGAAGCTCCGCGCGGCGGCGCCGTCGAGCTAGCGACCGTCAGCCCTGGGGCCGCAGCGCGACGACCATCGCCTCCACGGCGAGCAGCGGCGCGACGTTGCCCTCGAGGCGCTCGCGCGCGACACCGATGGCGTCCATGCGCCGCACCGTCTGCTCGGGCGTCGAGTCCTCCGCGAGCGCGCGCACCGTCTCGGCGAGCTCGCTGTTGACGAGCTCGACCTGCGCCCCGAGCTGCACCACGAGCACGTCGCGGTACAGGGAGAGCAGGTCGACCATCGCGCGGTCGAGCACGTCGCGCTGATGGCGCGTCGCGCGCCGCTTCTGGTCGGCCTCGAGGTCGCGGAGCTGGGAGCGCAGCCGCGGCGGGAGCGTCTCGCCGTCCGCGACACCGAGGGCACGCAGGAGCTCGGCCTTCTCCGCGGCGTCGCGCTCCTCCGTCGCGGCCTTCGCCTCGGCCTGCGCGAGGTCCACGAGCTCCCCCGCCGCGAGCACGGCGTCGCCCACCCCGCGAACCCGCCGCGCGAGCGAGAGCACCGACGTGCGGCGCTCGCGCGCGCCCGCGTCCCGCGCGAGGCGCCGGGCGAGGCCGATGTGGCTCTGGGCCGCGCGCGCCGCGACGAGGGCGACGTGCTCGTCGACGCCGTCGCGCTGCACGAGCAGCCCTGCGACGGCCTCGACCGGCGGCACCCGCAGCACGACCCCGCGGCAGCGCGACCGGATCGTCACGAGCACGTCCTGCGGGCTGGGCGCGCAGAGGATCCACACGGTGTGCGGGGCGGGCTCCTCGATCGCCTTGAGGAGGACGTTCGTGGTGCGCTCCGCCATGCGGTCGGCGTCCTCGACGACGATGACCCGGCGCCGACCCTGCGACGGGCTGCGGCTCGCGACCGTCACCAGGTCGCGCACGTCGTCGATCTTGATGGTCACGAGCTCGGTCGCGACGAGCGTGACGTCCGGGTGCGTCCCGGCGAGCGTCGTGCGGCACGCCTGGCAGCGCCCGCAGCCGCCCTGCTCGCACTGGAGCGCCGCCGCGAACGCGCGCGCGGCGTTCGAGCGGCCGGACCCGGGCGGTCCGGTGAGCAGCCACGCGTGGGTCATCGCGGCGGCGTCGGTGGCCGCGGCACGGAGCGTCGCGACGGCCTGCTCCTGCCCGACGACGTCGTCCCAGACGCTCATGCGCGCGCGTCCCCGGCCGGCCGCGCCGGGGCGCCCGGCAGCAGGTCCGTGCCCGGCGCGTAGCCGATCGCGCTGTCCGTGTCGTCGAAGCCGTCGTCGGGCAGCGCGGCGACCGTGTCCTCGGCCTCCTCGACGACGGGCGTGAGCTCGAGCCGCGCGGCGACGTCGACCCGGATCTGCGCCTGGAGGTCGTCGACCGACCCCGCGGCGTCGAGGACGACCCAGCGGTCCGGGTCGGACGCCGCGCGCGTGAGGAACGCCTCGCGCGTGCGGCGGTGGAACTCGGCGCCCGCGCGCTCGAGGCGGTCGTGCTGGCGGCGGATGCGCCCGGCCGCGACCGCCGGGTCGAGGTCGAGCAGGATCGTCACGTCCGGGAGGAGGTCCTGGACGGCCCAGCGCGAGATGAGCTCGACCTCGTCCGCGCCGAGCTCGCGCCCGCCCGCCTGGTAGGCGACCGACGAGTCGAGGTAGCGGTCCGTGACGACGATCGCCCCGCGCTCGAGCGCGGGGCGCACGAGGCTCGCGACGTGGTGCGCGCGGTCCGCGGCGTAGATGAGTGCCTCCGTGCGCGGGTCCATGTCCTGCCCGTGGAGCACCGCGGCGCGCAGCTCCTTGCCGAGCTCGGTGCCGCCCGGCTCGCGCGTCAGCACGACCTCGCGCCCCGTGAGCTCGCCGAGCCACTGCCCGAGCAGGCGCGCCTGCGTCGACTTGCCGACGCCGTCGCCGCCCTCGAAGGAGATGAAGTACCCGGGTGCGCTCACGGCGACCACCCTAGTCGCGACGTCGGACACGGGCCGGTTCCCCGGGGCGCCGGACGCGCGGGATAGCCTCGGGCCATGCCCGATCCCGTGACCGCCCCCGTGACGGACCCCGCGCCCGCTCCCCTGCCCGCCCCCGGCGTCGCGTTCGCCGGCCGGACGTTCGACGCCGTGCTGTTCGACATGGACGGCACGCTCATCGACTCGGTCCCGGCGGTGGACCGGAACTGGCGTCGCTGGGCCGCGGAGCACGGCCTGCCCGACGCCGAGGAGTTCCAGATCCAGCACGGCACCCCGGCGCGCACGCTCATCGCGACCCTCCTGCCGGCCGACCAGGTGGAGCCCGCGTACGAACGCATCCACGAGCTGGAGCTCGAGGACAACGAGGGCGTGACGATCCTCCCCGGGACGCGCGACGCGCTCGCCGTCCTGCCCCCGGAGCGGCAGGCGATCGTCACGTCGTGCACGCGCCCCCTCGCGGCGGCGCGCATGGCCGCGTCGGGCCTCGTCGCGCCGTCGGTGGTCGTCACCGCGGACGACGTCGCCCGCGGCAAGCCCGACCCGGACCCGTTCCTCCTCGGCGCCGAGCGCCTGGGCGTCGACCCGACGCGCTGCCTCGTCGTCGAGGACGCCCCGGCCGGGGTCGCGTCGGCCCGCGCGGCGGGCTGCGCCGTGCTCGTCGTCACGGGCACGCACACGGCCGACGAGCTCGCGTCCGCGTCCCCCGCACCCGACGCGCTGGCGGCGGGCCTGGCGGCGGTGCGCTTCACGGTCGACCCGGACGGAGTCCGCGTCACGGACGCCTGACCCCGCCGACCATGCGGTCGTCTCCCGCCCTCGTCCCCTGACGGGCCAGAACCGCATGCTCGGCGGGATGCCGTCGGTCAGTAGACCCCGGCGCGTCGGGCGGCCGCTACCACCTTCGACGCGGCGGCGTGGACCTCCGCGAGCTCGTCGAGGGTGAGGCCCGTGGCGGCGACGATGGCGGGCGGGATGCGCTCCGCGTCGCGACGCCGCGCGCGCCCCTCGGGCGTGAGCGTCACGCGGACCTGGCGGCCGTCGTCGGGCGAGCGGGAGCGTCGCACGTACCCCAGGCTCTCCAGCCGCTTGAGGAGCGGCGACAGCGTCCCCGCGTCGAGGTGCAGCCGGGCCGCGAGGTCGCCGACGGTCGACGTCGTGCCCGCCGCGTCGTCCTGCCACAGCGCGAGCAGCACGAGGTACTGCGGGTGGGTGATGCCCAGGGGCTCGAGCAGCGGCCGGTACAGGGCGACCATGCCGCGGGCCCCCGCCGAGAGCGCGAAGCAGACCTGCGCCTCGAGCGCGAGCGGGTCCGCGAACAGCGTCGCCGCGCCCGGTGCGGACGCCCCGCCGTTCTCCTCGCTCGCCATGGCGCCATGCTACCGAGGATCGCGCTATTGTTGGTACACCAATCATTGGTGCACCAACCATCAGCCGACGAGCACCAGCCACCGGCCCCCGGGGCCGGCGACGCGACACCAGCGGAGGACACCGTGGCGCGCAAGAACGACAAGCGCACGCTCGGCATGCGCATCACCGAGGGCTTCCTGCCGATCTTCGGCCCGGCACAGCTGGGGCGACAGGAGGCCGACGGCCGCGGCGTGTCCGACGCCGAGCGCGAGCGCGACCAGGAGCTGCGCACCCGTTTCGAGCGGGTCACCGGCCCCGACGGCCGCAGCTACGTCGTCGAGCACACCGACTGACGCGGCTCCCGCCTGCCGCGAGATCGACCCGCGCGTCGCCAGATCGACCCGCCGCAGGTCGATCTCGACCGCGCGGGTCGATCTCGCGTCCGAGCATCACTCCCCGGGGTAGACGACCCCGACCTGGCGGCGCACCTCGTCGAGCGTGCGCATGACCTCGAGCGTCGAGTCCCACGACATGCGCGGGCTCTGCGTCTCGCCCGCGGCGACTCGGCGCGCGACCTCGGCGGCCTGGTACTGCTTGCCCTCGCCGGAGAAGCCGTCGTAGTACCAGGACGCGCCGTCGTGCCGGACGACCCGGAACGACGTCGGCGCGTAGAACGTGCCCTCGACCTCGATGCGGCCCGCCGTGCCCGAGATCACCGCCGTGTTCGCGGTGCGCGACCACAGCGTGGTCGAGAGCGTCGCCTGCGTGTCGCCGTAGCCGAGCACGATGCTCACCTGCCCGTCCACGCCCGTCTCCGTGAGCGCCCCGACTGCCGTCACCGACGACGGCGCGCCCAGGAGGTCGTGCGCGAACGACACCGGGTACACGCCGAGGTCGAGGAGCGCTCCGCCCGCGAGCTCCGGCGCGTAGAGCCGGTGCTCGGGGTCGAACGGGAACCACTGGCCGTGGTCCGCGCTGAGGTTCACGACGTCACCGATCTCGCCGCGCGCGATCACCCCGCGCAGCGCGGCGACGTGCGGCAGGAAGCGCGTCCACATGGCCTCCATGACGAACACGCCCGCCTCGCGCGCGGCGTCGAGCACCTCGACCGCCTCGGCCTCGTTGCGCGTGAACGCCTTCTCGACGAGGACGTGCTTGCCCGCGCGGATCGCGAGCAGGGCGTGCTCGTGGTGGTGCGAGTGAGGCGTCGCGACGTACACGACGTCCACCTGTGGGTCCTCGACGAGCTCGTCGTAGCCGTGGTGCGTCGTGGGCACGCCGTGCGCCGTCGCGAAGCGCTCGGCGCGCACGCGGTCGCGCGACCCGACCGACGCGACGCGACCCTGCGTGTGGAGGCGCACCGCCTCCGCGAACGACGACGCGATGCCGCCCGCGCCGAGGATGCCCCAGCGGATCGGGGGTGCGCTGCGCGGGTCGGGGACCGTGCCCGTCACCTCCGCGGACAGGTCGGGGAACGGGTGGACGCCGGAGGCGGCCGGGGACTCGTCCGGGTGCGCGGCGGGCGGCGGGGCGACGGTGCTCATGAGGCCCACGCTATCGCCCCGCGGCCGCCCCACCCGCGCTCGTCCACAGCCCGCACGACGGACCCCGCCACCGCTCGCACGCGCGTCTCCCCCGCACCTCCCGCCGTACCTCCCCCGTGCGGGTGGTGCGCGCGGCGGTGCGGCACGTCACGATGGGGGCATGACGCCGCCCGCGCACCGGACCGAGACCGCCGACGCCGACGCGCGGGCGCCCGAGGCGCGGGCGAGCGCGCGCGACCTCGTCAAGGTCTACGGCTCCGGCCCGACGGCCGTGCGGGCGCTCGACGGCGTCGACGTCGACTTCGCGCGCGGCCGCCTCACCGCGATCATGGGGCCGTCCGGCTCCGGCAAGTCGACGCTCATGCACTGCCTCGCCGGGCTCGACTCCCCGACGTCCGGCAGCGTCGTGATCGACGGGCAGGAGATCAGCCGGATGTCGCAGCGGCGGCTCACGGCGCTGCGCCGCACGCGCGTCGGGTTCGTCTTCCAGGCGTACAACCTCGTCCCGACGCTCACGGCCGCGGAGAACATCACGCTCCCCCTCGACATCGCGCGCACGCGCGTCGACCGCGACTGGTTCGACGAGGTGACGACCGCCGTCGGGCTCACCGACCGCCTGCACCACCGCCCCTCCGAGCTGTCGGGCGGGCAGCAGCAGCGCGTCGCGTGCGCGCGGGCGCTCGTGTCGCGGCCCTCGATCGTGTTCGCCGACGAGCCGACCGGCAACCTCGACTCGCGCTCCGCGGGCGAGGTGCTCGCGTTCCTGCGCCGCTCCGTCGACGAGCTCGACCAGACGGTCGTCATGGTCACGCACGACCCGCGCGCGGCGTCGTACGCGCACCGCGTCGTCTTCCTCGCGGACGGTCGCCTCGCGGGCGAGCTGCACGACCCCACGCAGCAGGACATCCTCGACGCGCTCGCGCTCGCCGCGGACGACGCCGCATGATCCGCGTCGCGCTGCGGGGCGTGCGCGCGCACGTCGTGCGGTTCGTCCTGTCGGTGCTCGCCGTGACGCTCGGCGTCGCGTTCGTCGTCGGCACGTTCGCGTTCCGCGGCATGCTCTCCTCGACGTTCGACGACATCATCGCGACGACGCTCACGGCCGACGTCTACGTGCGCGGCGCGCAGGAGGTCGAGGGCGACGCGTCCGGACCGGCCGGCGGCGGCGCGGCCGGCGGGGGCGGGTTCGCGGGCGACCGCACGCTCGTCCCGGCGGACCTCACGGCGGAGGTCGAGGACGTCGACGGCGTCGAGCGGGCCGTGCCGGACGTGTCGGGGCCCGTCGTGCTCGTCGCGGCCGACGGCACGGCCGTCGTGACGACCGGGCCGCCGAGCACGGCCTTCTCCGTCGACCCGGAGGACCCGAGCCTCACGCTGCTCGACGGCGCGTGGCCCGGCGCGGGCGAGATCGTGCTGGAGCAGAGCGCGGCGCAGACCGCGGACCTCGCCACGGGCGACGAGACGACGGTCGTGCTCGGCGGGGAGCCGCGCCCCGTGACCGTGTCCGGCGTGTTCGGCATCGAGGCCGCCGCCGCGGGTGCGGTCCTCGTCGGGATCGACGGCGACACCGCGCGCGAGGTCTACGCGCCCGACGGGCTGGTGCCCCAGATCGCCGTGTGGGCGGACTCGTCCGGGCCGGTGGACGAGGACGCGCTCGCGGACCGCGTCGCGTCGGTCCTGCCGTCGGGCGCGGAGGCCGTCACGGGCGAGCAGGCGCGGGCCGAGGCGAGCGAGGCGGTCGAGGAGGTGCTCGGGTTCGTCGAGACCTTCCTGCTCGTGTTCGCCGCCATCGCGCTGTTCGTCGGCGCGTTCATCATCGCGAACACGTTCGCCATGTCGGTCCGCGAGCGGCTGCGCGAGCTCGCCCTCCTGCGCGCGCTCGGCGCGTCACCGGGCCAGGTGTTCGCGTCGGTCCTCGTCCAGGCGCTCGTCGTCGGGCTCGTCGGTGGCGGGCTCGGCGTGCTCGCCGGAGCCGGGCTGGTGCGGGTCATCCGGTGGGGGCTCGCGCTCGCGGGCATGGAGTTCTCGGGGCGCGTCCCGCTCGGCGCGCCGCAGGTCGTGGCGGCCGTCGCGCTCGGGGCGGTCGTCAGCGTGCTCGCGGCCGTGCTGCCCGCGCGGCGGGCCGCCGCGATCCCGCCCGTGCAGGCGATGCGCGACGACGTCGCTCCCGACCGCGGCACCGGCCTGCGGGCCGTGGGTGGCGTGGTCGTCGTCGCGGCGGGCGCCGGGGTCCTGTGGCTCGCGGCGTACCTGGGGTCCTCGGTCGTGGACGCACCGACCGGCTGGGCCTGGGTCGACGGCCTGAGCCCGCGCGTGCTCCTCGGCGTCGGGGCCGGGCTCGTGCTCGTGGGCGTGCTCGTCGGGTCGCCGGCCGTCGCGCGGGGCGTGCTCGCGGTGCTCGCGTGGCCGCTCGTCGTCACGCTGCGCCCGCTCGGTCGCCTCGCGCGCGGCAACGTCACGCGCAACCCCCGCCGCACCGCGAGCACCGCCGGGGCCCTGCTCATCGGCATGGCCCTCGTGTCGGTCACGGGCGTCATCGCCGCCTCGACCCAGGCGTCGGTGCGGAGCATCGTCGAGAACGAGGTGCGAGCCGACCTCGTGGTCGACTCCGCGACCCTCGTCGTGCCCGAGGGCGCGGTCGAGGCCGTCACCGCGACGCCGGGCGCCGCCGTCGTGGACACGGTCCGGCTCGGGTCGGCGTCGGTCGCCGCGGTCGGCGGCGGCTCCGGCTCGGACGACAGCGCGGCCGACGGCACGGACGACGGCGCGCGCGGGACCGACGTCGCGGGCGTGCCCGCCGGGTTCTTCGACACCGCGCTCGAGCCCGTGACGCTCGCCGGGGACCCGACGTCCACGCTCGAGGACGGGGACGTCGTCGTGCACCGGCGCACCGCGCGCGAGCGCGGCTGGGAGGTGGGCGACACGCTGCGGCTCGGCGAGGGTGATGCCGCGGTCGAGGCGCGTGTGGGCGCGGTGATCGACAGCCAGCTCGTGGGGACCGGGGTCCTCGTGCGCGACGACGTGTTCGACGCCGTCGTGCCGGCCGCCCAGACGAGCGTGCGGATCGTCTACGTGTCGGCGGCCGACGGCGCGAGCCCCGCGGAGGTCGAGGAGCTGCGCACCGCGCTGACGTCGGCGGTCGAGCCGTTCCTCGTCGTCACGGTGCTCGACCGGGAGCAGACCGCGTCGGCGTTCGCCGACCAGGTGAACCAGGTGCTCGTCATCCTCTACGCCCTGCTCGCGCTGTCGATCGTGATCGCGCTGCTCGGGATCGTCAACACGCTCGCGCTGTCGATCATCGAGCGCACGCGCGAGATCGGGCTGCTGCGCGCCGTCGGGCTGGGACGCCTCCAGCTCGCCGGGGTCATCGCGATCGAGTCGGTGCTCACCGCCGTCTACGGGACGGTGCTCGGCGTCGCGACGGGCATCGGCATCGGCGCCGCCCTCCCGGGCGTGCTGGCCGACGAGGGGCTGAGCACGCTCGCCGTGCCGTGGGGCCAGGTGCTCGCGATCCTCGGCGTCGCCGTCGTCATCGGGCTCGTTGCCAGCGTCTGGCCCGCGATCCGCGCCGCCCGCCTCCCGGTCCTCGACGCGGTGACCGTCGACTGACACCCCGCCTCCCGCTGAGTGCGGGAACTCGTCGCGTCCGGGAGGCCCCGGCGCGACTGCCTCACGCACTCACGGGACCGGGAGGGGGGCCGGGGCCGGGGTGCGGTAGCGGCGCAGCGGGGCGTTGCGCCACGCGACGAGCCCGACGACGGCGCTCGCCACCAGCCCGCCCGCCACCAGGGCGACGGGCGCGGACGTCAGCGACGCGAGCACTCCCCCGCGGAAGTTCCCGACCTCCGGGCCGGCGACGCCCACCACGTGCTCGACCGAGGACACCCGTCCGCGGAACTCGTCGGGCGTCTCGAGCTGCACCAGCGCGCCGCGCGTCACGACCGAGACGGTGTCCGCCGCACCGGCGACCGCCAGGCACGCGAGCGCGAGCCACAGCGGCCCCGCGAGCCCGAACCCGGCGAGCGCGACGCCCCACGTCGCCGCCGCGGCGAGCTGCAGCGCGCCCGAGCGCGGCGCCCGCGTCACGGCCCCCGACAGGAGGCCGGCGCCGATCCCTCCCACCGCGACCGCCGAGAGGAACAGGCCCAGGGTGCGGGGGTCGCCGTCGAACCGGATCTCGTTGACGAGCGGGAAGAGCGAGACGGGCATGGCGAGCACGGTCGCCGCGACGTCCGTCGCGAACGCGCCGCGCAGCGTCGGCTTGCGCCACACGATCGACCACCCGCCCGCGGCCGCCCGACGGCGCGGCGCGGGCTCGGGCGTCGCGGCGGCCGGGCCCGTCGTGGCCGAGGGGCCGGCGGAGAGCGGGGGCAGGGGCGGGAGGCGCACGAGCCCGAGCAGCGCGACCACGGCGGCCCCCGCCTGGAGGCCGTACGCCGCGGGCAGGTCCCAGCGCGCCAGGACGAGGCCGGCGAGCGCGGGCCCGACGAGCATGGCCACCTGGAACGCGAGGTTCTGCAGCGCGAGCCCCGCCGCCACCTGGTCGGGCGGCAGCAGCCGGGGCGGCACGGTCCGACGCGCCGGCGAGCCGAGCGCGTTGCACGCCGCGCCTGCCGCGACGAGCCCGAGCAGGAGCCACACCGACCGGTTCCCCACGAGCGCCTGCGCGGCGAGACCGGCCGCGGCGAGCACCTGCCCGACGGCGGCGAGACGCATGAGGGTGCGGCGGTCGTGGACGTCGGCGAGATGGCCTCCCACCAGCCCGAGCGTCAGGAGCGGGACCGCGGTCGCGAGGCCGATCGTGCCCGTCCACAGCGGGCTGCGGGTGAGCTCCCAGACCTGGAGCAGCACCGCGACGTTCGCGATCTGGAAGCCGAGGCCACCCACGGCCGACCCGGCCCACAGGTCGCGGTACGCGCGGCTCGCGCGCAGCGGCCGCAGGTCGAGGACGTGGTCGCGCACCTCAGCGCTCCCGCGGCGCCGGGTGGCCGGCCGCGTCGAGGCGCTCGACGAGCCGCTCGCGCAGCGACCTGCGGGCGAGCACGCGCTCCAGCTCGACGACGACCGCGCTCAGCGCGTGCGGCAGCTCGTCGTCGATCTCGGCGACGGACTCCTCGGTCGCCCGCCACTCCGCCTCGAGGAGCGGGACGAGCTCGCGCGCTCGTGCGGTGAGCGCGACGCGTCGCGTGCGGGCGTCCGCGCCGGGCTCGGTCTCGACGAGGCCCTCGCGCCGCATCGCGGTGACCGTCTGGCTCATCGCCGAGTGCGTCCGCCCGAGCGAGGCCGCGAGCTCCCGGATGGTCAGGGGTCCGGTGTGCGCGAGCCGGATGAGCGGGTAGACGAAGCGCGGGCGCACGCCCACGATCCCGCGGTCCGCGTAGACGGTCTCGATCTCGTCGTCGAGGCGTCGGAGCACGGCGTGCAGGGAGTCCCAGCGGCCGGGGACCGTGGTCGGGTCCGAAGAAGTCATAGCGCTGTTATAACAGCACTCATACGCTCAGGTCGAGACTCGCCGTCCAACTACTAGGTTGCTGCCCTAACTAGATAGTCGTACTGTCTAGCCATGAGGTTCGACGAGCGGCTCGACCGCGAGCTCCTGCGCGGCGTGCTGCCGCTGTGCGTGCTCGCGGTCGTCGCGACCCACGGCCCCACCTACGGCTACGCCATCACGCGGTCGCTCGCCGAGGCGGGCCTCGGCACCGTCAAGGGCGGCACGCTCTACCCGCTGCTGCAGCGCCTGGAGGACGACGGCCTCGTCACGACCTCCTGGCACCAGGGGGACCGCGGGCCGAGCCGTCGGTACTACGCCGTCACGGACCAGGGCCGTGGCGCGCTCGCCGACGCGACCTCGCGCTGGGACGCCGTGACGTCGGCGGCGACCACCCTCGTCGCGGGCGCCTCCGGCACGCCCGCGCCGGACGGCCTGAGCCCGACCGCGGGCCTCACCCCTCACGCTGGCGCACGCCCGGGCGCCGACCCGGGACCAGAACTTGCCCCGGCGCCGGGCGCGATCCCGGCCGACGCATCCCCTCCCGACCCCACCCCGACAAGGACCCCCCGATGAGCGACACGACCCGCTACACGATCGAGCGCCGCCACGCGCCGCACGTCGACCCGCGCTGGGCCGAGGCGCTCCTGCTGGAGCTGCGGCTCCAGGGCGTCGCCGGAGCGCGCATCGGCGCGGTGCTCGCCGAGGTGGACGCGCACGTCGTCGACTCCGGCGAGACCGCCCAGGAGGCGTTCGGCGATCCCGTGGCGTACGCGCGCTCGCTCGACCTGCCCGAGGACCCCGCGCAGTCGAGCTCCTCGATCGGCCGGACGGTCGCCGCCTCCGCCGTGCAGACGGTCGGGATGCTCGGCGTGCTGTGGTCGCTGCGGCCCGCGCTCGACGGCGGCGACCTCGTGGTCCCGGCCGGGATGCTGCTCGTCCTCGTCGCCGCGCTCGCGGGTTTCGTCGGGCTGTGGCGCGCCGGCGACCGGCTGCTGCGCGCCGCGCTCGCCCACCCCGTGCTGACCGTCCTCGGGAACATGGTCGTGACGGCTGCCCTCGTGGCCGTCGCGGTCACGCTGCGCGCCCCGGTCGCCACCCTGCCCGCGGTCCCCGTCCTGGTCGCGGCCGCGCTCGCCCTCGTCGCAGGGACCGTCTGGGGCCTGCGCGAGCAGGGCTCCGGCGATCCCGTCGTCGACCCGCTCGACGACGCACCGCACGACCGCACCGACCGCACCGGGCGCTGGGGTGTGCTGCTCCTGCCCGCCGTGACGGTCGTGCTCGGCTCGATCACGCTGCTGGCCCGCTGACCCGAGCGGGACCAAGGTCACGCGCCCCGGCGTCCCGGTGGTGGTCCCCGGGGACGCGTGACACGGTGGGGAAGGCCGGCGGGCACCGGCCTCGCACGGCTGCGGCGCGCCCGACGGCGACCCACCGACTCCACAGGAGGCCACGATGTCCGAGGTTCCCGTCCGCACGCTCATCAGCCCGCTGCGCTACGTCCAGGCCCGCGGTGCGCTCACGCGGCTCGGCGAGTTCGTCCGACCGATCGGCACGAAGCCGCTGCTCGTCGCCGACGACGTCGTGTGGGGCATCGTCCAGGACACCGTCGCCGTGTCCTTCCAGGAGCAGGACCTCCCCCGCCACCGCACCGGCTTCGGCACGTACGCGACCGCCGCCGAGGTCGACCGGCTCGCGCGCGAGATCGACGAGCTCGGCGCCGACGTGATCGTCGGCATCGGCGGCGGCTCGACCATCGACGCGGTCAAGGCCGCGGGCCACCTGCGCGGCATCCGCTGGGTCTCCGTGCCGACCGTCGCGTCCACCGACGCCCCGTGCTCCGCGCTGTCCGTCATCTACACCGAGGACGGCGCCTTCGAGGAGTACCGGTTCTTCCCGCACAACCCGGACCTCGTGCTCGTCGACACGGGCCTCGTCGCGAACGCGCCCGTGAAGTTCCTCGTCGCCGGCGTCGGTGACGCGCTCGCGACGTGGATCGAGGCGCGCGCCGTCGCCGAGGCGAACGCGTCGACCATGGCCGGTGGCCTCCCCCTCGTCACGGGCACGGCGCTCGCGCAGCTCTCGTGGGACATCCTCTGGGAGAACGCGCTGCCCGCGATCGACGCGGTGAAGAACCACCTCGTGACGCCCGCGGTCGAGAAGGTCGTCGAGGCGAACACGCTCCTGTCCGGGCTGGGCTTCGAGTCCGGCGGCCTCGCGGCGGCGCACGCCATCCACAACGGCCTCACCGCCGCGCCCCAGACGCACGGGCTCACGCACGGCCAGAAGGTGAACATCGGCTCCGTGACGCAGCTCGTGCTGGAGGGCGCGCCGACCGAGGAGATCGAGGAGTTCGTGCGCTTCACGACGCGCGTCGGCCTGCCGAACACGCTCACCGAGATCGGCCTGACCGCCGACGACGTGCACGACCTCACGCGCGTCGCGGAAGCCGCCACCGCGGAGGGCGAGACGATCCACGCCATGCCGTTCCCCGTGCGCGTGCCCGAGCTCGTGGACGCGCTGCGCTCCATCGAGGGCTTCTCCCGCCGCGTCCGCGCCGAGGCCGGCCTCCCCGAGCCGGTCAAGCACACCGCCCACTGACGGTTCCCCGTCCAGGCGGTACTGGCCCCGCGACCAGGAGCATCTGGCTCGTCCGGCAACCCGGACGCGCCACGATCGCCTGGTCGACCGACGGGTGACGGGTGACGGGTGTCGGCCGCGAACGGCCGCTACTTCTTGGCGGCCGTCTTCTTGGCGGGGGCCTTCTTCGCGGCCGGCTTGCGGGCCGTGGTCCGCTTCTTCGCCGGGCCCTGCGCGCGCTTCTCCGCGAGGAGCTCGATCGCCTGCTCGGGCGTGATCGACTCGGGCGTGACGTCGCGGGGCAGCGTGCGGTTCGTCTCGCCGTCGGTGACGTACGCGCCGAACCGGCCGTCCTTGACGACGATGGGCTTGCCGCTGTTCGGGTCGTCACCGAGCTCGCGCAGCGGCGGCGTCGCGGCACGCTGGCCGCGTCCGCGCTTGGGCTGCTTGTACAGCTCGAGCGCCTCGTCGAGGGTGACGGTGAACATCGACTCCTCGTCGGGCAGCGACCGCGAGTCGGTGCCCTTCTTGAGGTACGGGCCGTAGCGGCCGTTCTGCGCCGTGATCTCCTCGCCCGACTCCGGGTCCGTCCCGACGACGCGCGGCAGCGACAGCAGGCGCAGCGCGTCGTCGATCGTGATCGTGTCGAGCGACTGCGTCTTGAGGAGCGACGCCGTGCGCGGCTTGGGCTGCGCGGCCTTCGCCTTCTTCTGCGCGGCGGCCGAGAGGCTCGTGTCGATCGGGGGGAGGTCGAGCACCTCGGTGACGTACGGGCCGTAGCGGCCCGCCTTGGCGATGATCTCGTGGCCGGACACCGGGTCGGTGCCGAGCACCTTGCCGTCGTCGGCACCCGCGGCGAGCAGCTCGCGCGCCTTGGCGACGGTCAGCTCGTCGGGGGCGACGTCGTCGGGCACGGACGCGCGCGGCGGGTTCTCGCCCTCCTTGACGGGGACGGAGAGGTCTTCGACGTAGGGCCCGTACCGCCCGACGCGGAGCTGGATGCCCTCGCCGATCGGCACCGAGTTGATGCCGCGCGCGTCGATGTCGCCGAGGTTCGCGACGAGGTCGCGCAGACCCTCGGCGTCCTCGCCCTTCGCGGCGTCGCCGAAGTAGAACTCGGTGAGCCACGCGACGCGGTCGCGGCGCCCGGCGGCGATCTCGTCGAGGTCGGCCTCCATGCGCGCGGTGAAGTCGTAGTCGACGAGCCGGTCGAAGTGCTCCTCGAGCAGCCGCACGACGGCGAACGCGAGCCAGCTCGGCACGAGCGCCTGCCCGCGTGACAGCACGTACCCACGGTCCTGGATCGTCGAGATCGTCGAGGCGTACGTCGACGGCCGCCCGATCCCGAGCTCCTCGAGCGCCTTGACGAGGCTGGCCTCGGTGTACCGCGGCGGCGCGGACGTGGAGTGCCCGTCGGCCGTGAGGTCGTCGGCGCGCAGGGCGTCGCCCTCGCTCATCTGCGGCAGGCGCGCGTCGTCGTCGCCCTTGGCGCCGACGACGGGCGCGTCCTCCGCGTACCGGTCGACGTCCGAGCTCTCCTCGTACGCGGCCAGGAACCCGCGGAACGTGATGACGGTGCCCGACGCGGCGAACACCGCGTCGCGGCCCGCGACGTCGCCCGCAGCGGACGAGAGGGTCGCGCCGAGGCGGACGGACGCCGTCGACCCCTTCGCGTCCGCCATCTGCGACGCGACGGTGCGCTTCCACACGAGCTCGTACAGCTTGAACTGGTCGTCGCTCAGCTCGCGCTTGACCTGCGCGGGCGTGCGGAACGAGTCGCCGGCGGGGCGGATCGCCTCGTGCGCCTCCTGCGCGCCCTGGTTCTTCGCGGCGTAGACGCGCGGCTTCTCCGGGACGAACTCGGGGCCGTAGAGCTCGGCCGCCTGGCGGCGGGCGGCCGTGGTGGCCTCCGCCGACAGCGACGGCGAGTCCGTACGCATGTAGGTGATGTAGCCGTTCTCGTACAGCGACTGCGCGGTGCGCATGGCCTGGCGCGACGACATGCGCAGCTTGCGGCTGGCCTCCTGCTGGAGGGTCGACGTCGTGAACGGCGCCGCGGGACGGCGCGTGTACGGCTTGGTCTCGAGCGACCGCACGGCGAACGCCGCGTCCGCGAGGCCCGTCACGACGGCGCGCGCCGTCGTCTCGTCGAGGTGCGCGACGCCGTCGCGCGCCGCCGCAGGCTTGAGCTGCCCGCGGTCGTCGAAGTCACGGCCCGAGGCGACGCGCTTGTCGCCGAGCTGCACGAGCCGGGCGCCGAACGCCTTGCCCGCGTCCGGTGCCGAGGCGTCGGCGTGCTCGAAGGTCCCCGTGACGTCCCAGTACTCGGCGGGGACGAACGCCATGCGCTCGCGCTCGCGCTCGACGACGAGGCGCGTCGCGACCGACTGCACGCGGCCGGCCGAGAGCCCCTGGGCGATCTTGCGCCACAGTACCGGCGAGACCTCGTAGCCGTAGAGGCGGTCGAGGATGCGGCGGGTCTCCTGCGCGTCGACGAGGTGCTCGTCGAGGTCGCGCGTGTTCTGGAGCGCCCGCTGGATCGCCTCGCGCGTGATCTCGTGGAAGACCATGCGCTTGACCGGGACCTTGGGCTTGAGCGCCTCCAGGAGGTGCCACGCGATGGCCTCGCCCTCGCGGTCCTCGTCCGTCGCGAGGTAGAGCTCGTCGGCGTCCTTGAGCGCGCGCTTGAGCTCCGCGACCTTCTTCTTCTTGTCCGCGTAGACCTCGTAGTACGGGTCGAAGCCGTGGTCGACGTCGACCGCGAACTTCCCGTACGGGCCCTTCTTCATGTCCGCGGGCAGCTCGGACGGCTGCGGCAGGTCGCGGATGTGCCCGACGCTCGCCTCGACCTCGTAGTCGTCGCCGAGGTAGCCCTGGATCTTGCGAGCCTTGGCGGGCGACTCGACGATCACGAGCTTGCGTGGCATCCGATCCTGCTTTCGTCCGTGCGTACGTGTCCGTGGCGGGCGCTCCCTGCCCGACGGCGGCGGGCCCCGCCGGGGCCCGGCGACCCGGGACGACCCTCCGGTCGCCCGCCGTGGCAG
This sequence comes from Sphaerisporangium cinnabarinum, assembly GCA_003052455.1. Taxonomy (GTDB): domain Bacteria; phylum Actinomycetota; class Actinomycetes; order Actinomycetales; family Cellulomonadaceae; genus Cellulosimicrobium; species Cellulosimicrobium cinnabarinum. The sequence continues at coordinate 26,771 of QAPD01000075.1, forward strand.
CCTACGACGTTACTCCCGTCGCGCCAGCCGCACGCACCCTACCCCCGAACGGGACGCGGGTCGGGGCGGGCTGTGGACTGACGGACCAGGAGCAGCACCGCGAACGCCGCGGCCGTCACCGCCAGCACCCCCGCGACGCCGCCCGCGTAGGCCGTCACCTCCTGGGCCGCCGTCGTGCCCCAGGTCGCGGGCGTCGCACGCAGCGCGAGCAGCGCTCCGACGCCCGCCGCGGCCGCGCCGAGCAGGAGGAGCACCGCCGTGACGGTCGAGCCGGGCGTGGGCCCGGCGCCCGGGTCGAGCGCCGAGCGCGGCGTGAAGACGCACACGAGCGCGGCCCACGCGAGGACCACGAGGACCGCGGCGACGACGTCGCTCGGGCGGTGCCACTGGCCGACCAGGGTCGAGATCCCCGTGGCGGCGGTGTACGCACCACCGAGGACGGCGACGAGCGGCCGCGCCCCGCGCGGCACGACGAGCAGCAGGGCGGCCGCCACCGACCCCGCGACGGTGGTGTGGCCGCTGGGCAGCGAGTTCTCCCAGTGCCAGCCGCCGATGAGCTCCTCGCGACCGAGGAGCGAGTGCTTCACGAGCTGCGTCGTGACGTTCGCGCCGACGACGAGGAACGCGACCTGCACCGCGAGGCCCCAGCGGCGGCGCAGCAGCGCGATGCCCATCGCGGCGCCCAGGCCGCCCACGACGAACGCGACCGAGACCGTGTCGAGCACCGGCTCGGCGACCGCCCACAGCTCCCCCTGGCCGGTCACGGCGCCGTCGAACGCCGCCCGCTCGAGCATCTGCCCGGCGAACGTGTCGACGAAGAACCGCCACACGAGCCACGCCCCCGCGACCGCGAGCAGCGCGACGACGCCCGCGACCACGCGCGAGCCCGTGCTCGGCCCGCCGGGCCCCGGGACGGCGTGCGCGTGCGGCGCCCTGCGCGGCGCCGGGGCGGGGGGAGCGCCCGCGGCCTGCGGGACGGGCAGGTACGGGGTCCCGGCGGAGGGCGCTGCGGGGAGGCCTGCGGCGGGGCCCGCTGGGGGC
>QAPD01000076.1 GCA_003052455.1 Sphaerisporangium cinnabarinum
CCGCCGGGTCCGGGCCCGCGGACCGCGCCGGTCGACCCGTCCGCCGCCGCGACGGCGTCCCTCGCGGCGCTCAGCCTGCGCGACCGCGAGGCCGCGGGCCTCACGGAGCCGCTCGCGGTCGGGCACGTCGTCGCGCCGACGACGCGGCCCGGCCCGCCGCCCCCTGCTCCCCCGGCCCCGGCGCGGCGACGTGGCCACGGCCGCGTGGTCGTCTGGTCGCTCGTCGTCCTCCTCGTCCTCGCGGGCGTCGGCGGCGGTGCCGCGTGGTGGTTCTCGTCCGGTCCGGGCGCCTACACCCAGGTCCCGGACGGCCTCGTCGAGGCGCCGCGTCCGGAGGCGGTCTCGATCCTCGACGGCGCGGGCCTCTCCCACACGGTCGAGGAGCGCTACGACGACGCCGTGCCCGAGGGCGCCGTCGTGGCGACCGACCCGGCGTCCGGCGAGGACGTGCGCAAGGACGGCAGCGTGCAGCTCGTCGTGTCGAAGGGCGTGCGGATGCTCACGGTGCCGACGGGCCTCGTGGGCGCGACGCAGGAGGAGGCGACCGCCGCGATCGAGGGCGCCGACCTCACGCTCGGCGACCCCGTCGCCGAGCCGCACGACGAGGTGCCGTCGGGCCAGGTCATGGCCGTGAAGGACCCCGACGGCAACGCCATCGAGGAGGGCGCCACGATCCGGCACGACGTGCCGGTCGTGCTCACCGTCTCGTCCGGGCCTGCGCCCGTCGTCGTGCCGCAGGTCACGGGCTCCGCGAAGGACGCCGCCGTCGCCGCGCTCGAGGAGCAGGGCCTCGTCCCCGCGGTCACCGAGGAGTACTCCGAGACCGTCGGCGCGGGGCTCGTGATCCGCCAGGACCCCGAACAGGGCTCCGACGCCCACCGGAAGGACACCGTGAACGTCGTGGTGTCGCTCGGCCCCCCGCTCGTCGAGGTCCCGAACGTCAGCACGCGCAACGTCGCGGACGCCGAGAAGGCCCTGAAGGACGCGGGCTTCCAGGTGGAGATCCGCTACCCGCAGGGCATCCACCCGCTCAACATCGTCTACGCCCAGGACCCGCCGGGCGGGGACGGGCGCACCGCGCCCAAGGGCTCGACGATCGTCCTCAACGTCTTCTGACCTCGCGTCCCGCGCGGACGGCCGTGGCCCGCCCCGACCACGGGACGGGCCACGGCCCTGCGCTCGACCGGAGACGACCGGCTCCCCCGCGGTCTCAGCCGCGCAGCATCTCCGCGACCTGGAAGGCCATCTCCAGCGACTGCTGGTGGTTGAGGCGCGGGTCGACGAGCGTCTCGTAGCGCAGGGCGAGCCCCGCGTCGTCGATCTCCTCGCTCCCGCCCAGCACCTCGGTCACGTCGTCGCCCGTGAGCTCGACGTGCAGCCCGCCCGGCACGGTCCCCGCGGCGCGGTGCACCTCGAAGAAGCCGCGCACCTCGTCGAGGACGTCGTCGAACCGGCGCGTCTTGTAGCCGCTCGCCGACGTGATGGTGTTCCCGTGCATGGGGTCCGTGACCCACGTGACGGGCACGCCCGCGCGCGCGACGGCCTCGACGAGCGGCGGGAGCGCGTCCCGCACGTTGCCGGCGCCCATGCGCGTGACGAAGGTCAGGCGGCCCTCGACGTCGTCCGGGTTCAGACGGCGAGCGAGCTCGAGCGCGACGTCGGGCGTCGTCGTCGGGCCGAGCTTGACCCCGATCGGGTTCGCGACGCGCGAGAGGAAGTCGACGTGCGCGCCGTCGAGCTGGCGCGTGCGCTCCCCGATCCACAGGAAGTGGGCGGACGTGTCGTACGCGTCCCCGGTGCGCGCGTCGCGGCGCGTGAGGGCGCGCTCGTAGTCCAGCACGAGCGCCTCGTGGCTGACGAAGAACTCGACGGTGCGCAGCGCGTCGAAGTCGGCGCCGCACGCGTCCATGAAGCGGATCGCGCGGTCGATCTCGGACGCCGTCCGCTCGTACCGCGCGTAGGCGGGGTTGCGCATGAAGCCGCGGTTCCACTCGTGGACCTGACGCAGGTCGGCGAAGCCGCCCGTCGTGAACGCGCGCACGACGTTCCACGTCGCCGCCGAGATCTGGTACGCCTGCACGAGGCGCTCCGGGTCCGGGATGCGCGCCTCGGGCGTGAACGCGTGCCCGTTGATCATGTCGCCCCGGTAGGCGGGCAGGGTCACGCCGTCGCGCGTCTCCGAGTCGGAGCTGCGCGGCTTGGCGTACTGCCCGGCCATGCGGCCCATCTTCACGACGGGCATGCTCGCGCCGTGCGTGAGGATGACCGCCATCTGCAGGATGGTGCGGATCTTGTTGCGGATCCGGTCGGCGTTCGCCTCGGCGAACGTCTCGGCGCAGTCGCCCCCCTGCAGGAGGAACGCCTCGCCCCGCCCGGCCGCGGCCAGGCGGGAGCGCAGCGTGTCGGCCGCCGCCGGCACCACGAGCGGCGCGGAGGCCGCCAGCCGGTCACGGACGGCGTCGAGCGCCGCCTCGTCCGGCCACGTCGGCTGCTGGAGCGCGACGAGCGTGCGGAAGTGGTCGAGCCCGGAGTCGGTCCCCGGCTCGCTCGTGGTGGTCATACGGCGTCCCCTGACGAGGTTCCTGGTGCGGTGGTGCCGGTCAGTGGGCCGCGGGCGCCGCGGGCACGAGCGGCTGGCCGATGCCCTCGAGGAGCTCGCCGAACCACTGCTGCGACACGTCGAACGCCTTGCCTCCGGCGATCCGCGGGAACTCGATGGCGCGCAGGCGGTCGCCGTTCTCCTCGTCGTGGCCGATGACGCCCGACTCGCCGCGCAGCGCGCACTCGACCGCGAGGTCCGTCATCGACTTGATGAGGCGCAGGTCCTCGGCGTTCGCGGCGGCCGCGCGCGAGAAGTAGCCGGACTTCTGGACCATGACCTTCTCGGCGCCCAGCTTCTCGGCGAACTGCTTGGCGAACCACTGGCCCGGGTTGACCGTGTCGAGCTTGACGTGGCCGAACGGGTCGCGCTGGACCTCCTCGCCCGCCGCCTCGAGCTGCGCCACGATCTCGTGCATGCCGGCGCCCTCGGACAGGAAGATGTTCACGTTGCCCTGCTCGTCCATGATCGCCTTGAGGCGCTCGGCCTCGGCGTCGATGTCGAGCGCGAGCTCCGGCAGGAAGACCGCGTGGACGTCCCAGCGCTCGCGCGTCAGGCCGAGGGCCGGGGCCCACTCCTGGGCGTCGAGCCACTTGCGGTACTCGGCGGCGGACGCCGCGGTGAGCCACCCGCAGTGCCGCCCCATGACCTCGTGCACGATGAGCATGCGCGGGCCCGAGCGGTGCTCGCCGATGACGTTGGCGGCGAAGCCCGCGGCCTCCTCGGCGGCGGTCCACGCACCGAGCGACTGACGGATCGGGATCACGTCGTTGTCGATCGTCTTCGGCAGGCCCACGACCGTGAGCTCGTAGCCGTTCTCGTGGAGGTACGCGGCGAGGTCGGCCGCGGTCGTGTTCGTGTCGTCGCCGCCGATCGTGTGCAGCACGTCGACGCCGTCCGCCTTGAGCTGCTCCGCGGCGACCTGCAGCGGGTCCTGGCCCTCCTGGACGAGGCCGCGCTTGACGCAGTCGGCCGCGTTGGTGAGCTTGACGCGCGAGTTGCCGATCGGCGAGCCGCCGAAGCGGTGCAGGATCCCGGCCTGCTTGCGCCCCTCGGAGTCCACGACGATCTTCGTGCCGGTCAGCAGGCCGTGGTAGCCGTACTGGTAGGCGATGATCTCGATCTCCGGGTCGAGCTCCGTGTACCGCTCGATGAGACCCCCGACCGCGGAGGACAGGCACGGGGCGAAACCGCCCGCGGTGAGGAGGGCGACGCGACGAACCGACATGTGAACTCAGAACCTCTCGTAGGACGGATCCTGGCCGGACGGACGCGGTCCGGCGGGGTGGCGGCGACGGGGCTCGGGCCTGCGGGCCCGGCACGACCGGCCGTCGCTCAGTCTACTGACGCCGCGCCGGGCTCCGGCGGCGGTTCCGGGACCTGGACGTCGGGAGCGGGACGCCCGCCGGGCGCACCGCCCGCCACCTCGGACTCGGTGTGGCCCGCCGCGAGGCGCGCCTTCGCCGTGGCCGCGTAGATGTCGACGTACTCCTGCCCGGACAGCCGCATGATCGCGTACTGGATCTCGTCGGCGACGGCGCGCAGGATGAAGCGGTCGTTCTCCATGCCGCGGTAGCGCGAGAAGTCGAGCGGCTCGCCGATGACGACCCCGATGCGCATGGGCGTGGGGATGACCTTGCCGATCGGCTGGGCGATGTTCGTCCCGACCATCGCGACCGGGACCACCGGGGCGCCCGACTCGAGCGCGAGGCGCGCGACGCCCGTCTTGCCGCGGTACAGCCGCCCGTCCGGGCTCCGTGTGCCCTCCGGGTAGATGCCGAACAGGTCGCCCTCGCGCAGGACGCGCAGGCCCGTCTCGAGCGCGGCCTCGCTCGCCTTGCCACCGGCCCGGTCCACGGGGATCGTGCCCACGCCGCGCATGAAGCCGGCGGTCAGACGCCCTTTGACGCCCGTGCCCGTGAAGTAGTCGGACTTGCCGAGGAACTGGACCTTGCGGTCGAGGACGAGCGGCAGGATGAACGAGTCGATCACCGCGAGGTGGTTGCTCGCGAGGATGGCACCGCCCTCGTCCGGCACGTGCTCGACGCCCCGCGTCCAGGGACGGTACAGGAGCCGCAGGATCGGGCCGACCATCACCTGCTTCATGAACCAGTAGAACAACGTTCCTCCTCGCGGGGTCCCGGCGCGGGACGTGCATCCGACTCTAGAGTGATTCCCATGGCCGCACCGAACGCCCAGCCGGACTCCCCGCAGCCCGACGACGTCCCCGACCCCACGCCCGACGACGCGGCGCCGGGTGCGGACCACCCTGCCGCGGCCGACGGGGAGGCGACGGCGTCGCACGACGAGGCGCCCGAGCCCGCGCTCGACGTCGACGCCCGGTGGGCCGGCATCGTGGCCGAGCTCTCCGACCTCTCCGAGCTCGACCGGTCCGACCCGGACGCGCGGCCGGGCGACGATCCCGGGGCCGCGGAGGACCCGGCGGCCGGGGCGACCGAGGGCTCCCCGCGCAGCGGCCGCGACGTGCTCGGGTCCGTGCCCGTGGCGCCCTGGGTGCGCCCGACCGGACCGCGGGACTGGCCCACGACGCCCGAGGTCGAGGACCTCGAGGAGGCCGAGAGCCACTTCGTGCCCCCGGACCCGCCGCTCGTCCTCGGGCGCGACCCGCTCCTGACGATGGCGTGGGCGCTCGTCGTCGGCGTGCCGATCCTGCTGCTCGTCGTGCTCGTCGTGGCGCGCCCGTACCCCGTGATCGTCGCGCAGGTGGGCGGCGGCGCCTTCCTCGTGGGGCTGGCGATCCTGCTCTGGCGCATGCCGCACCGGCGGGACGACGACGACCGGGGGCCGGGCGCCGTCGTCTGACGCCCGCGCCTCCCCCGCACCGCGCCCGTGCCGCCCGTCAGCGGCGCGCGAGGTCCGCGGCGCCGACGATGCCCGCCTCGTTGCCGTGCTCGGCGAGCTCGATCCGCGCCTCCGGGCGGTGCCCGCGCGCGGAGAGCTGGTCGGCGAACGCGCGCCGCACCGGCTGGAGCAGGAGGTCGCCCGCCGCGCCGACACCGCCGCCGATGACGATGAGCTCCGGGTCGAGCAGCGCCGTGACCGACGCCGCGCCCTCGCCGATCCAGCGGCCGAGGTTCGCGAGCAGCTCGACCGCGAGGTCGTCACCCTCCTGCGCGGCCTGGGTGATCTGGGGACCGTTGAGCTTGTCCGGGTCGCCGCCGCAGATCTCGAGCAGGCGCGTCGCGCGGTCCGGCTGGGCGATGAGGGCGTTCTGCCCGTCCCGGACGAGGGCGCGCCCGGACGCGTACTGCTCCCAGCAGCCCTCGTGGCCGCAGCCGCAGTAGTGCCCGCCCGGGACGACGCGCATGTGGCCGACCTCGGCCGCGACGCCCCACTTGCCGCGCACGAGCTCGCGGTCGACGACGATCGCGCCCCCGAGCCCCGTGCCGACCGTGAGCATGAGCATGTCCGTCGCGTCGCGCGCGACGCCGAACTGGAACTCCGCCCAGCCCGCCGCGTTCGCGTCGTTCTCGACGACGATCGGGACGTCGACGTCGCCGATGAGCTCGCGCACGTTGCGCGCCAGCGGGTACTCGCGCCAGGCGATGTTCGGCGCGAAGAGCACCGAGGTGCGGTCGGGGCTGACGAAGCCGGCCGCCGCGAGGCCCATCGCGCCGACCTCGTGGTCGGCGGTGAGCTCGGCATAGACGTCGGCGATGGCGCGGTCGATGCTCGCGACGTCGTCGGGCTCGGTGTCGCGGCGCGTCTGGACGAGGATCTCGCCCTTCTCGTCGACGACCCCGGCCGCGATCTTCGTCCCGCCGATGTCCACCCCGATGGCGTGCATGTCCCGTCCTCTACTCGCTCGGTTCCGCTGACTGCAAGGTCTCGCTGCGGGTGCTCGCCCGCTCACGGACCACGCACGACGACGGGGCCTCGACCCCGCGCCACGGGTCGGGCCACCGGAACTCCGCGCCCGCGCGAAACGTTGCGCAAGCAGCGCACAGCACCTGAAGCCTACCGACAACGGCAGGTCTCGGGCACACGCCGCCACTGGGTAGGGTTCTCCCACCGTCGACTACTGCCACTGGAGCCAGAATGGACGAGATCAGCGCCCCACGGATCGTCGAAGTCGATCCCTCGAAGAACCTCAACGACCTCCTCGCGAGCCGCGTCGCGGCCGACCCGGCCGCGCCGATGGTCGAGCGCCGCACGGGTGCCGACGGTGCGTGGCAGGCGCTCAGCGCGCGCGAGTTCGACGCCGAGGTCGTCGCGGTCGCGAAGGGGCTCGTCGCCCGCGGCATCGAGCCCGGCGACCACGTGGGCATCATGTCGCGCACGCGCTACGAGTGGACGCTCCTCGACTGGGCGACGTGGGCGGCGGGCGCGGTGCCCGTGCCGCTCTACGAGACGTCGAGCCCGGAGCAGGTGCAGTGGATCCTCTCGGACGCGGACGTGCGCCTGCTCGTCGTGGAGACCGAGGCGCACGCGGCGACGGTCGAGGAGGTGCGCGACCAGGCCCCCGGGCTGCGGGACGTGCTCGCGATCGACTCCGGCGCGATCGGCACGCTCACGGCCGACGGCGCCGGCGTGGACGACGCCGAGATCGTGCGCCGGCGCGGCCTCGCCGACCTCGCGGACGTCGCGACGATCATCTACACGTCCGGCACGACGGGCCGCCCCAAGGGCGCGGAGCTCACCCACCAGAACTTCTACTCCCTCACGGTCAACGCCGTGGCCGCGGTGCCCGAGGTCTTCGGGGAGCCGGGCGGCCGCACGCTGCTGTTCATGCCGCTCGCCCACGTGTTCGCGCGGTTCATCGGCGTGCTCGTCGTGGCCGGCGGCACGGTGCTGGGCCACACGCCGGACACCAAGACGCTGCTCGAGGACCTCGGCACGTTCAAGCCGACGTACATCCTCTCGGTGCCGCGCGTCTTCGAGAAGGTCTACAACTCCTCGGAGCAGAAGGCGGCCGCGGGCGGCAAGCTGAAGATCTTCCACTGGGCCGCCGCGACCGCGATCGCGTACTCGCGCGCGCTCGACGAGCCGTCCGGGCCGGGCGTCGGGCTGCGCCTGCAGCACAAGGTCGCCGACGCGCTCGTCTTCAAGAAGCTCCGGCACGCGCTCGGCGGCCGCGCGAAGTACGCCGTCTCCGGCGGCGCGCCGCTCGGCGAGCGCCTCGGCCACTTCTACCGCGGCATCGGCGTGCGGATCCTCGAGGGCTACGGTCTCACCGAGTCGACGGCACCGACGAGCGTCAACCGCCCCGGGAACACGAAGATCGGGACCGTCGGCGAGCAGCTCCCGGGCTGCGGCGCCCGGATCGCCGAGGACGGCGAGATCCTCCTGCGGGGCGACCACATCTTCCGCGGCTACCACAACAACGACCAGGCGACCGCGGACGCGTTCGTCGACGGCTGGTTCCGCACCGGCGACCTCGGCTCGCTCGACGAGGACGGCTTCCTGCGCATCACCGGGCGCAAGAAGGAGATCATCGTCACCGCGGGCGGGAAGAACGTCGCGCCCGCCGTCCTCGAGGACCGGATCCGCGCGCACGCGCTCGTCTCGCAGTGCGTCGTCGTCGGCGACCAGAAGCCGTTCATCGGCGCCCTGGTGACGATCGACCCGGAGGGCCTGCCCGGCTGGGCCAGCATGCACGGCAAGGAGTCCCTGACCGTCGAGCAGGCGGCCAAGGACCCGGACGTCCTCGCCGCCCTCGACGCCGCGGTCACGCGCGCGAACCAGGCCGTCTCCCGCGCCGAGTCGATCCGCAAGTTCACGGTCCTCACGACGGACTTCACGGTCGAGAACGGCTACCTCACGCCGTCGCTCAAGGTGAAGCGCAGCGAGGTGCTCAAGGACTTCGCGGCCGACGTCGAGGCGATCTACGTCGACGGGCCCGCGCCCGTCCGCTGACACGGTCCGCGGACCCCGCCCCCGCGCACCACGGCCCTCCCCGGCAGCACGCCGGGGAGGGCCGCGTCGTCAGCGGCGGGCGAGCCGCGCCAGGAGCGCGCGGGCCGGGACGCACGCCGCGCCCATCGCCTGCACGTCGTCGGCGACGGCGCGGTCGCTCGTCACGACGACGACCGGTCGTCCGGGCGGCTCGGCGGCGACCAGGCGCCGGATGAGGTCGTCCGCGATCTCCCCCGACGAGAACAGCACCCGCACGCCGCGCGGGGCGTGCACCGGCCGCGGGCCGCCGTCGGCGCCGTCGAAGCACACGGTGACCTCCGTGCCGGCGGCGGCCACGCGGAGCAGGCCGGCGAGGAGCCGGTCGCGCTGGTCCGCGAGCGACAGCTCGCCGTAGCCCGTCTTCGTCACGTTGTAGCCGTCGACGACGAGGTGCGTCCGCGGGACCGACAGCAGGTCGTCGACGAGCGCCGGGTCGTCCGCCGCGCGGCCGCGCGACCCCGGCCGGGTGCGCGCCGCGTCCGGCAGCCCGGCGGCGACGTCGTCCGCCGGGGTCGTGGTCGACGGGCCGAGCGCGAGCTCGCGCCGGAGCCCCGCCGCCGCGTCGACCACCGTGTCGAGCAGGAGCCGCGCCCGGGCCGTCGCGAGGTCGGCCGACGACGTCCGCGCCCGGCGCGCCTCGTCCCGCTCCGCCCGCGC
>QAPD01000077.1 GCA_003052455.1 Sphaerisporangium cinnabarinum
GCGCTCCTCCGGGCCCTCCCCGGCGGGCAGGCCGCCGCCGGGCGCCCCGCCGGGGGGCGGCGGGACGCGGCGGGGCCGCGTGCCGCGTCGCGTGGGACGAACGAGGCGCCCGTCGCCTCGGGGCGCGGCCGCAGCCGCCGCGCCGGGCGGCCCGCGGCGAGCCCCGCGGCCGGCACCGACTCCCCGGGCGCGCGCCAGGACGCGCCGTCGGCCGCGAGCCGCGAGGAGCGCACCGCCGCTCCCGTGCTCGACCTCCCGGTGCGCGCCGACGAGCAGCGCACGGAGCAGCGTGGCGAGCGCCGCGACGGCCGCCGCGACGCGCGGTCGGAGGCCGCCGCGGCGGTCGCCGAGGCGCTCGGCGAGGGCGTGCGCACGCGCGACACCGCGAACGAGTCGCCCGACGAGCGCGCCGCGCGCGCCGCCGCCGCCGTCGGTCTCGTCACGGGCGAGCGCGGCTCGCGCCGTGCGGGCCGGGGTGCCGGCGCACCGCGCACGGGCGAGGGCGACGGCGACGCGCCGCGCGGCGACCGCCAGCGCGACCAGCAGGGCGGCGAGCGCCAGCGCGAGCAGCAGCCGGAGAAGCAGCCCGGCCAGCAGTCCGGTCAGCAGACCCGTGGCGAGCGCCAGGGCGACCGTCGCGACGACCGTCAGCTCCTGGACGACGAGCGCGGCGGGCGCCGTCGTCGGGGCCGCGACCGGGGCCGCGACCGCGACCGCAAGCGTGGCCGCAACCGCCAGGGACCGGACCTCTCGGGCCTCGACGACATCGAGGTCAACGAGGACGACGTGCTGCTCCCCGTCGCGGGCATCCTCGACATCCTCGACAACTACGCGTTCGTCCGGACGAGCGGCTACCTGCCGGGCCAGAACGACGTCTACGTGTCGCTGGGCCAGGTGAAGAAGGCCGGGCTGCGCCGCGGCGACGCCGTCACGGGCGCCGTGCGCCAGCCGCGCGAGGGCGAGAACCAGGGCAACACCGCGCGCCAGAAGTTCAACGCGCTCGTCCGCCTCGACACGGTCAACGGCATGTCGCCCGAGGCAGCGCGCGAGCGTCCGGAGTTCAACCGGCTCACGCCGCTGTACCCGCAGGAGCGCCTGCGCCTCGAGAACTCCGAGGCCACGCGCCTCACCCCGCGCGTCATCGACATCGTCGCGCCGATCGGCAAGGGCCAGCGCGGTCTCATCGTCGCGCCGCCCAAGGCCGGCAAGACGATCATCATGCAGCAGATCGCCAACGCGATCGCCGCGAACAACCCCGAGGTCCACCTCATGGTGGTGCTCGTGGACGAGCGACCCGAAGAGGTCACGGACATGGAGCGGACGGTCCGCGGCGAGGTCATCGCCTCGACGTTCGACCGCCCCGCGTCGGACCACACGATCGTCGCCGAGCTCGCGATCGAGCGCGCGAAGCGCCTGGTCGAGCTCGGCCAGGACGTCGTGGTGCTCCTCGACTCGCTCACCCGCCTGTCGCGCGCGTACAACCTCGCGGCACCGGCCTCGGGCCGCATCCTGTCCGGTGGTGTGGACGCGTCCGCGCTCTACCCGCCCAAGCGGTTCTTCGGCGCGGCGCGCAACATCGAGAACGGCGGCTCCCTGACGATCCTCGCCTCGGCGCTCGTGGAGACGGGCTCGAAGATGGACGAGGTCATCTTCGAGGAGTTCAAGGGCACGGGGAACATGGAGCTCCGCCTGTCCCGCAACCTCGCGGACAAGCGCATCTTCCCGGCCGTGGACGTCAACGCGTCCGGCACGCGCCGCGAGGAGATCCTCATGTCGCAGGACGAGCTGAAGATCATCTACAAGCTTCGCCGCGTCATGGGCGCCCTCGACCAGCAGCAGGCGATCGAGCTGCTGCTCGGCCAGCTCAAGAAGACGCAGACGAACGTCGAGTTCCTGCTGCACGTCCAGAAGACGACGCCCGGCGGGCTGGCCGACGACGACAACGTCGGCCGCACGATCTGACGCGTCGCCCGGTCACCGACGGCGGGTGGCCCCGGGAAGTTCTCGGGGCCCCCGCGCGTTCTGGCACAATGGTTCGTCGGCCTGCGCTCGTCAGGCCGCTTGTCGCCGGTTCACAGGCGCGGTAGCCGCACCTGACCCGGAGACGTCACCCCAAGGAGAAAACCGTGAAGTCTGGTATCCACCCCGAGTACGTCGTCACCGAGGTGACGTGCACCTGCGGGAACACGTTCGTGACGCGCAGCACCGAGACGTCGGGCAAGATCAGCTCCGACGTGTGCAGCGCCTGCCACCCGTTCTACACGGGCAAGCAGAAGATCCTCGACACCGGTGGTCGCGTGGCCCGCTTCCAGGCGCGCTACGGCAAGAAGGACGCCGGCAAGTAGCAGCACCGCAGCGCCGGTGGTCCGAGCCCGACAACCTCTCCAGGGGCAGTCGGTGCGCTCGGACCACCGGCGCTGTCGCGTTGTCGGGGTCGGCCGGACCGGCCGGCCCCGCGACGCGCCCGCGTGCGACCGCACGCCCGGCGCCGCCGCGCCGGGCCGCGACCGCCGTCCCGCACCGCCGTACCGTCCGAGGAGCCGTCCGTGACCGAGTCGTTCGCCGCCGTCGAGCCGTTGCTGGCCGAGCACGCCGAGATCGAGGCGCAGCTCGCCGACCCGGCGGTCCACGCCGACGCGGGCCGCGCCCGCACGCTCGGGCGCCGCTACGCCGAGCTCAACCAGGTCGTGGGCGCCTACCGCGCGTGGCGCGAGGCGAGCGACGACGCCGAGGCAGCGGCCGAGCTCGCCGCGCTGGGCGGCGACGACGGCGACGCGTTCGCCGCGGAGCTCCCGGGCCTGCGCGCGACCGAGGAGGAGGCGCGCGAGCGCCTGCGCCGCGTGCTCGTCCCGCGCGACCCCGACGACGGCCGCGACGTCATCCTCGAGATCAAGGCGGGCGAGGGCGGCGAGGAGTCGGCGCTGTTCGCCGGCGACCTGCTGCGCATGTACCTGCGGTACGCCGAGCGCCGCGGCTGGAAGACGGAGGTCCTGGAGTCGACCGACTCCGACCTCGGCGGCTACAAGGACGTCCAGGTCGCGGTGAAGGCACGCAGCACGCCGTCCGACCCGGCCGAGGGCGTCTGGGCCAACCTCAAGTACGAGGGCGGCGTGCACCGCGTCCAGCGCGTGCCCGTGACCGAGTCGCAGGGCCGCATCCACACGTCCGCCGCCGGTGTCCTCGTGTTCCCCGAGGTCGAGGACGCGGGCGAGGTCGAGATCGACCCGAACGACCTGCGGGTCGACGTCTACCGCTCGTCGGGCCCGGGCGGGCAGTCCGTCAACACGACGGACTCCGCGGTGCGCATCACGCACCTGCCGACGGGGATCGTCGTGTCCATGCAGAACGAGAAGTCCCAGCTCCAGAACCGGGAGCAGGCGATGCGTGTGCTGCGCGCGCGCCTGCTCGCCGCGCAGCAGGAGGCGGCCGCCGCGGAGGCGGCGGACCTGCGGCGCTCCCAGGTGCGGACCGTCGACCGCTCCGAGCGCATCCGCACGTACAACTTCCCGGAGAACCGCATCGCGGACCACCGCACCGGGTACAAGGCGTACAACCTCGACCAGGTGCTCGACGGCGACCTCGACCCCGTCGTGCGCTCGGCCGTGGAGGCGGACGAGGCGGCCCGGCTCGCGGCCGCGGGCGAGGCCTGAGATGCGCGACGCGCGCTCCGGGTCGCCCGTGCCGGTCGAGCCGTCCGTGCCCGCGGAGGCGGCGGTGACCGCCGGGACCGCGGTCCCGGCCGTGCTCACCGTGGACGACCTCCGGCGCGCCGTGCGGGCCGCCGAGGGGATCCTCGCGGAGGCCGGCGTCCCGTCCGCGCGCCACGACGCGGAGGCCCTCGCGGCCTGGAGCCTCGGACTGCCGCGCCTCGAGTGGTACCGGCTGCCCGCGGGCGACGCCCCGCTCGGCCCGGCGCTGCCCGCGGGCGCGACCGACCGCTTCCTCGCCGACTACGCGGACGCGGTGGAGCGCCGGCGCGGACGCGAGCCGCTCCAGCGCATCGTCGGGCACACGGTCTTCCGGCACGTCACGGTCGAGGTGCTCGACGACGTGTTCGTGCCCCGCCCGGAGACGGAGACGGTCGCGCAGGTCGCGATCGACGAGGCGGCACGGCTCCGCGGCGACCCGGAGCGCGCGGACCGGCCGCCGCTCGTCGTGGACCTGTGCTGCGGGTCGGGCGTCATCGGGATCAGCGTCGACGTCGAGGTGCCGGGCTCGCGGGTCGTCGCGGTCGACCTCTCGCCCGAGGCCGTCCGGGCGACGACGGCGAACGCCGCGCGCGTGGGGTCGGGCACCCAGCGCACGCTCGTCGGCGACGTGGGCGACCCCGCGCTCCTCGCCGAGCTCGACGGGACGGTCGACGTCGTCGTGTCGAACCCGCCGTACATCCCGCCGGACGCGGTGCCGGTCGACCCGGAGGTCCGCGACCACGACCCCGACCTGGCGCTCTACGGGCGCGGCGCCGACGGGCTGGAGGTGCCGCGCGCCGTCGTGCGCGCCGCCGCGCGCCTGCTGCGGCCCGGCGGCCTGCTCGTCATGGAGCACGCGGAGGTGCAGGCCGCCGACGTGCGCGCCGCCGCCGGTGCCGCGGACGCGTTCGTCGAGGTGCGCACGCTGACGGACCTCACGGGCCGCGACCGCATGGTCGTGGCACGCCGAGCCGGTGCTGCCGGTGACCCAGGGTCCCCGCACGGGCGTGGAAGGATGGACCCGTGAGCTCCGTCCACCCCGTGACCGACCCGAACACCTGGGGCGCCGGCATCGACGAGGCGGTCAACGCGATCTCCCGCGGTGGCCTCGTCGTGCTGCCCACCGACACCGTCTACGGCATCGGTGCCGATGCCTTCGACGCCGAGGCGGTGTCCGCGCTGCTCGCCGCGAAGGGCCGCGGCCGGCACATGCCGCCGCCGGTCCTCGTCCCGGACGCGCGCACGCTCGACGGCCTCGCCACCGACGTGCCCGACGACGCCCGCCGCCTCGTCGAGGCGTTCTGGCCCGGCGGGTTCACCATCATCCTGCGGGCCCAGCCGTCGCTCGCGTGGGACCTCGGCGAGACCCACGGCACGGTCGCGCTCCGCATGCCCGACCACCCGGCCGCGCTCGCGCTCCTGCGCCGCACCGGGCCCCTCGCCGTGTCGTCCGCGAACGCGACGGGTCGCCCCGCCGCGCTGCACGTCGACGACGCGCGCGAGCAGCTCGGCAGCGCCGTCGGCGTCTACCTCGACGGCGGGACGGCGCCCGGGGGAGTGGCGTCCACGATCGTCGACGCGACGTCCGGCGCGCTGCGCGTCGTGCGGCAGGGCGCCGTGACGCTCGAGCAGCTGCGCGAGGTCGCGCCCGTCCTCGGCCCCGACGACGAGCCGGCCGCCGAGCCGGGCGTCGAGCCGGGCGTCGAGGCCGCCCGGGAGGAGCCGGCGTCCGCGCCCACCGACGCCCTGGCCGACGCGTCCGCCGAGACCCGAGGCTCCGGCGACGCCGGGGAGCCGGAGGCGAACGGCGGGTGAGGGTCTACCTGCTCGTGATGCTCGTCGCCGCGGCGGTGACGTTCCTCGCGACACCCTTCGCGCGCTGGGTCGCGCTGCGCACGGGCGCCATCACGGCGGTGCGCGACCGCGACGTCCACACGATCCCGACCCCCCGGCTCGGCGGCCTCGCGATGCTGCTGGGGCTGGTCGTGGCGGTCGTCTTCGCGTCGCAGATGCCCTTCCTCGAGAGCGTGTTCGTCGGCGAGGTCGCGGGGCGGATGGTCGCCGACGCGCGGATCTGGGGGATCGTCGGGGCGGCGGCGATCGTCTGCCTCCTCGGCATCGCCGACGACATCTGGGACCTCGACTGGATGACCAAGCTCGCGGGCCAGGTGCTCGCGGCCGGGCTCATGGCGAGCCAGGGCGTCGTGCTGTTCACGCTGCCCATCCCCATCGGGGAGCAGCAGCTCATCTGGTCCTCGCGCCTCCAGCTCGTCGCGACGATCCTCGTGGTCGTGGTGGCCATGAACGCCGTGAACTTCGTGGACGGCCTCGACGGGCTCGCGGCCGGCCTCGTCGCGATCGGGGGCGCCGCGTTCTTCCTCTACTCGTACGTGCTCACGCAGAAGGCGAGCGCCGACGACTACTCGAGCCTCGCGACCCTCGTCATCGCGGCCCTCGTCGGCATCTGCGTCGGGTTCCTGCCGCACAACTTCCATCCCGCCCGGATCTTCATGGGGGACTCGGGCTCGATGGTCCTCGGCCTCGTGTTCTCCGCCGCGGCGATCGTCGTGACGGGGCGCGTCGACACGGCCACGCTCTCCGGCGCCCAGCAGATCCCGGCGTTCATCCCGCTCCTCCTGCCGCTCGCGGTGATCCTCCTGCCGCTGCTCGACATGGTCATGGCGGTCGTGCGCCGCGTCGCGCGCGGCAAGTCCCCGTTCCACCCGGACCGCATGCACCTGCACCACCGGATGCTCGCGATCGGGCACTCGCACCGGCGCGCCGTGCTCATCCTCTACGTCTGGACGGCCGTGTTCGCGTTCGCCGCCGTCGCGCTGGTCCAGTGGCACTGGCACGGCGTCGCCGCAGGCCTCGCGGCGGCCGTCGTGGCCGCGGCGCTCCTCACGCTCGGCCCGCTGCGCACGCGCGGGCGGTTCCTCGACGACGACGCCGCCGCGGCGGTCGACGTCCCGCCGGTCCTCGCGCCCCCTGCCTCCTCCGCGCCCGGGTCGACAGACCCGGCCGCGCCGTCCGCCGTCCCCACCCCGCCGAAGGAAGCCTTGAGATGACGACGAGCCAGCCCGAGCCCGCCCGCCCGGACGACCGACCGGACGCCAGGTCGGAGGGCACGTCGGACGGTACGGCGACCGACGTCCCCGTCGAGCAGACGATCGGCGCGCACGGCCGCGCGGTGCGTGCGGTGTTCCGCACCGCGCTGCGCGACGTGCTGGTGCTGCTGGGGGCGCTGACGGTGCTCGGCGTCGCCGTCGGCGCGCTCGTCGCCGGGCTGCCGGGGGTCTGGGGCGCGCTCCTGGGCGTGGGCGTCGCGCTCGTCTTCTCCGCGACCACGGTCTGGACGATGCTGCGCACCGTCGACGCGAGCCCGACCACGACGGCCGCGGTCGTCATGGCGAGCTGGCTCGGCAAGATGGTGGTGCTCGTCGCGGTCCTCGTCGTCCTGCGGGGCATGGACTTCTACGACCGGTGGGTGTTCGCCGGGGTCCTGCTCGTCGGGGTGATGGGCTCCGCCGCGCTCGACTACCGGGCCGTGAGCAGGGGACGGATCCCGTACGTCGACCCAGCGGCGCGCTGACGTACCACCGGCGGGCGGCCGACGTACCACGAGGTCGCCGCGCCGGGGGAGGGACCCTCGTCCCGCAGCATGAGCAAAATGTCACAAGCGGCCGGGAACGGCGAGAGCACGCGGATCCATACGTTAGGCTACTGGCGAATCCATGACGGCCAGGTCCGACGGCGTGCCCACCCACGGGTGACGGCTGCCCGGACCACACGACCATTGGGAGTCCACCCTGTCCACGCTTGCGACCCCCGTGCTCCTCGCTGCATCCGAGAGCGAAGGTGGCTTCCACGCGCCGTCCATCGCCGACTTCTTCCCGCCGGCGATCCTCTTCGAGGGCACCATCTTCCAGATCGACCGGATCTGGATCGTCCGGATCGTGGCCACGATCGTCCTCCTCGCGATCTTCGTCGTCGCCGCGCGTCGGGCGCGCCTGGTCCCCGGGCGCTTCCAGAACGCGATCGAGATGATGCTGGACTTCGTCCGGGTCCAGATCGTCGAGGAGATCATGGGCAAGGAGCACGCCAAGCGCTTCGTCCCGATGATCACGACGATCTTCTTCGCGGTCCTCGCCTTCAACCTCACGGGCATCATCCCCGGCCTCAACATGGCGGGGACCGCCCGCATGGGCCTGCCCTTCCTGCTCGCGCTGTGGGTGCTCGTCACCTACTGGGCCGTGGGCATCAAGGCGCACGGTCTCGGCGGCTACCTCAAGAACAGCCTCTTCCCCCCGGGGATCCCGGCGCCGATCTACCTGATCGTCACCCCGATCGAGCTGCTCCAGATCCTCATCATCCGGCCGGCCTCGCTCGCCATCCGTCTCGTCGCCAACATGGTCGCCGGCCACATCATGCTGGTCCTGTGCTTCGCCGCGACGCAGTACTTCGTGTTCGAGGCGGTCCCCGCGATGAAGGCCTTCGGCGTCCTGACGCTCGCCGGCGGGCTGATCTTCACGCTCTTCGAGCTCCTCGTCGCGGCCCTGCAGGCCTACATCTTCGCGCTCCTCGCGTCGGTGTACCTCAACATCGCGCTCGAAGAGGAGCACTGACCCGAGGCCGCACCGCGCGCCCCGACCGACCCTCTCCCACCACGCACCACTCAATGTGACGCCCGGCCGACCGGTCGGGCGCCCAACGGAAGGAACGAGCACACGTGGACGTCACCACCCTCGCCGAGGTCTCCGGCAGCATCAACACGATCGGCTACGGCATCGCCGCGATCGGCCCGGGCATCGGCCTCGGCATCCTCATCGGCAAGACCGTCGAGGGCATGGCCCGCCAGCCTGAGGTCGCCGGCCAGCTCCGCGCCACCATGTTCCTCGGTGTCGCGTTCGTCGAGCTGCTCGCGCTGCTCGGGCTCGTCGCCGGCTTCCTCTTCCAGTGATGACGGCGCTGGCTGACGCCGCGCTGACCCTCGCGGCGGAGACCGGCGAGGAGCCGGCAGGCATCGACCTGTTCCTCCCCGCCGGCTACGACATCCTGTGGTCGGCCGTCGTCCTCGTCATCATCGCGGTCGTCTTCTACAAGGCGGTCCTGCCGAAGTTCCAGGCGGTCCTGGACGAGCGCACCGCGAAGATCGAGGGCGGTCTGGCCAAGGCGGAGTCCGCCCAGGCCGAGGCCGCGGCGGCGCTGGCGGAGTACCACCAGCAGCTCCAGGAGGCACGCACCGAGGCGGCGAAGATCCGTGAGGAGGCGCGCGCCGAGGGTTCGGCCATCGTCTCCGACCTGCGGGCCAAGGCGTCCGACGACGCCGCGCGCATCGTCGAGACGGCGCACCGCCAGATCGAGGCCGAGCGCCAGCAGGCCGCGGTCTCGCTGCGCAACGACGTCGGTCTGCTCGCGACGGAGCTCGCCTCCAAGATCGTGGGCGAGTCGCTCGCCGACTCGGCACGCCAGAGCCGCGTCGTCGACCGCTTCCTCGACGAGCTCGAGGCCGCGGGTCCCGCGGCGGCGAGCGCGGCGGGCACCGGTCCCGGCACCGAGGAGCGCTGATGCGCGGAACGAGCGGCGAGTCCCTGACGCAGGCGCGGGACCGGTTCGAGCCGGTCCTGCGCTCGGCGGGCGAGAGCGCGCTCGCGCTCGGCGAGCAGCTCTTCGCGGTCACGGCGGCGCTCGACGAGTCGGCGCCGCTGCGGCGCTCGCTCGCGGACCCGTCGCGCTCCGGTGCGGACAAGGCCGGGCTCGTCACGGCCGTCCTCGCGTCGGGCTTCGACGAGCGCGTCGTCGACCTCATGGCCGGGCTCGTCCGGTCGCGGTGGTCGCGCGAGAGCGACCTCGCGGACGCGACCGAGCGTCTCGGCCTGGAGGCGGTCCTCGCGTCCGCCCAGGCGCGCGGTGCGCTCGAGCAGGTCGAGGACGAGCTCTTCCGGACGTCGCGCGCGCTCGTCGGGCAGCGCGAGGCACGGCAGATCCTCTCCGACGACACGATCGCCCCCGAGCGTCGCGCCGCGTTCGTGCACGCGCTGCTCGGCGGGAAGGCCGACCGTGCGACCGAGGTCCTCGCGGTCCACGCGACGCGCGCGCTGCGCGGGCGCCGGTTCGTCCCGACGCTGGGCTGGATCGGTGAGGTCGCGGCCGAGCGCCGGCAGCGCCTCGTCGCCTCCGTGACGTCGGCGACGGTGCTCACGCAGGCACAGCTCGACCGGCTCTCGGCGCTGCTCGAGCGGGCCTACGGGCGCGCCGTGCAGCTCAACGTCACGGTCGACCCCGCCGTCCTCGGCGGGATGCGCGTCCAGGTCGGTGCCGACGTCGTGGACTCCACGGTGCTGTCCCGGCTGGCCGACGCACGCCGACGTCTCGTGAGCTGACGAAGCCCACCCTTCCGACCGACGACCGTCCTGCCGGCCACCGGCCGCACAACCGACAAACGTTCGACCGCACCCGAACCACGAGGTGCGGCCACGACAGGAGAAGAGCAATGGCTGAGCTGACGATCCGGCCGGAGGAGATCCGGGCCGCTCTGGACAGCTTCGTGAAGTCCTACGAGCCCGAGGGCGCCGTGTCCGAGGAGGTGGGCCGGGTCACCCTGGCCGCCGACGGCATCGCCCAGGTCGAGGGTCTCCCGGGCGCGATGGCCAACGAGCTGCTGCGCTTCGAGGACGGGACCCTCGGTCTCGCCCTCAACCTCGACGTCCGCGAGATCGGTGTCGTCGTGCTCGGCGAGTTCACCGGCATCGAGGAGGGGCAGGAGGTCCGTCGCACGGGCGAGGTCCTCTCCGTCCCGGTCGGTGACGGCTACCTCGGTCGCGTCGTCGACCCGCTGGGCAACCCGATCGACGGCCTCGGCGAGGTCGCGACGGAGGGCCGCCGCGCCCTCGAGCTCCAGGCGCCCGGCGTCATGGCGCGCAAGTCGGTCCACGAGCCCCTCCAGACGGGCCTCAAGGCGATCGACTCGATGATCCCGATCGGCCGCGGTCAGCGTCAGCTGATCATCGGTGACCGCCAGACGGGCAAGACGGCGATCGCGATCGACACGATCATCAACCAGAAGGCGAACTGGGAGTCGGGCGACCCGACGAAGCAGGTCCGCTGCATCTACGTCGCCATCGGCCAGAAGGGCTCGACGATCGCGTCGGTCCGCGGCGCCCTCGAGGAGGCCGGCGCGCTCGAGTACACGACGATCGTCGCGGCCCCGGCGTCCGACCCGGCGGGCTTCAAGTACCTCGCCCCGTACACCGGCTCGGCCATCGGCCAGCACTGGATGTACGGCGGCAAGCACGTCCTCATCGTGTTCGACGACCTGTCGAAGCAGGCCGAGGCGTACCGCGCCGTGTCGCTGCTGCTGCGCCGCCCGCCGGGCCGCGAGGCGTACCCCGGTGACGTCTTCTACCTGCACTCCCGCCTCCTCGAGCGTTGCGCGAAGCTCTCGGACGAGCTCGGCGCGGGCTCGATGACGGGTCTGCCGGTCATCGAGACGAAGGCGAACGACGTCTCGGCGTACATCCCGACGAACGTCATCTCCATCACGGACGGGCAGATCTTCCTCCAGTCCGACCTCTTCAACGCGGACCAGCGTCCGGCCGTCGACGTCGGCATCTCGGTGTCCCGCGTCGGTGGTGACGCCCAGGTCAAGGCGATGAAGAAGGTCTCGGGCACGCTGAAGCTCGAGCTCGCGCAGTACCGCTCGCTCGAGGCGTTCGCGATGTTCGCGTCCGACCTCGACGCGGCGTCGCGCGGCCAGCTCCAGCGTGGTGCGGTCCTCATGGAGCTGCTCAAGCAGGGCCAGTACTCCCCGTTCCCGGTCGAGGAGCAGGTCGCGTCGATCTGGGCCGGCACCAAGGGCAAGCTCGACGACGTCCCGGTCGAGGACGTGCGCCGCTTCGAGTCCGAGATGCTCGACCACCTGCGTCGCAACACGGACGTCTTCTCGACGATCGTCGAGACGGGCAAGCTCGAGGACGCGACCGAGGCGCAGCTCTCGGAGGCGGTCGACGCCTTCCGTGCCGGCTTCCTCAAGGGTGACGGCACGCCGCTCGTCGGCGGCGACACCGAGGACGAGACCGAGACGGAGATCGAGCAGGAGCAGATCGTCCGGCAGAAGAGGGCCTGAGCATGGCCGGATCCCAGCGCGTCTACAAGCAGCGGATCAAGTCGACGCAGTCGCTCAAGAAGATGTTCCGCGCGCAGGAGCTCATCGCCGCGTCGCGCATCGGCAAGGCCCGCGACCGCACCGCGGCCGCGGCGCCGTACGCCCGGGCGATCACCCGGGCGGTGTCGGCCGTCGCGACGCACACGACGACGCAGCACCCGCTGACGAGCGAGCGCACGGACACCAACCGTGTCGCGGTGCTCGTCGTCGCGTCCGACCGCGGCATGGCCGGCGCCTACTCGGCGTCGATCATCCGCGAGACGGAGCGCCTCGTGGAGCGGCTCACCACCGAGGGCAAGGAGGTCGCGCTCTACGCGGCCGGCCGTCGGGCGATCCAGTACTACACGTTCCGCGGGCGCGAGCTCGCGGGCACGTGGTCGTACGGCTCGGACGCCCCGAACGCGGAGGTCGCCGGCGAGATCGCCGAGACCCTGCTCGGAACGTTCCTCGCCCCGGCCGCCGAGGGCGGCGTGAGCGAGCTGCACATCGTCTACACGCAGTTCGTCAACATGGTCACGCAGCGCCCCCGTGTCGTGCGGATGCTCCCGCTCGAGGTCGTCGAGGGCGTCGCCCCCGCCGGCAAGCACGACGTGCTCCCGCTGTACGACTTCGAGCCCTCGCCGGAGGCGGTGCTCGACGCGCTGCTCCCGCGCTACGTCCGCAGCCGGATCTTCAGCTGCCTCCTCGAGGCGGCGGCGTCCGAGCTCGCGGCGCGTCAGCGGGCGATGCACACCGCGACGGACAACGCGGAGGACCTCATCCGCAACTACACGCGGCTCGCGAACCAGGCGCGCCAGGCGGACATCACCCAGGAGATCAGCGAGATCGTCTCGGGTGCCGACGCCCTGGCGGCGTCATGACGGGCCGGGAGGCCCGCGCGGCCAGCACCATCACCGACATCCTGACCGAACCCGCCGGGGACCACTCCGGCACTGCGAAGCGAGGCCAGCAATGACCGCCACCACCGTGGAAGCACAGGTCGAGCACTCCAGCGGTCCCGGCGTGGGCCGAGTCGCTCGTGTGATCGGCCCCGTCGTGGACATCGAGTTCCCGGCGGACGCCATCCCCGACATCTACAACGCGCTGACCGTCGACATCGACCTGTCGTCGCAGGGCGAGGGCGAGAAGTCCTTCACGCTCACGCTCGAGGTCGCCCAGCACCTGGGCGACTCGCTCATCCGCGCGATCGCCCTCAAGCCGACGGACGGCCTCGTCCGCGGCGCGCAGGTCACCGACACGGGCGCCCCGATCAGCGTCCCCGTCGGCGACGTCACCAAGGGCAAGGTCTTCAACGTCACGGGCGACGTCCTCAACGCCGAGCCCGGCGAGACGATCGAGATCACCGAGCGCTGGCCGATCCACCGCAAGCCCCCGGCGTTCGACCAGCTCGAGTCGAAGACCACGATGTTCGAGACGGGCATCAAGGTCATCGACCTCCTCACCCCGTACGTGCAGGGTGGGAAGATCGGTCTCTTCGGTGGTGCGGGCGTCGGCAAGACGGTCCTCATCCAGGAGATGATCCAGCGCGTCGCGCAGGACCACGGCGGTGTCTCGGTGTTCGCCGGCGTCGGCGAGCGCACGCGTGAGGGCAACGACCTCATCCACGAGATGGAGGACGCGGGCGTCTTCGACAAGACGGCCCTCGTCTTCGGCCAGATGGACGAGCCCCCGGGCACGCGTCTTCGCGTCGCGCTCTCCGCGCTGACCATGGCGGAGTACTTCCGCGACGTGAAGAAGCAGGACGTCCTCCTGTTCATCGACAACATCTTCCGCTTCACGCAGGCGGGTTCCGAGGTGTCGACGCTGCTCGGGCGCATGCCGTCCGCGGTCGGCTACCAGCCGAACCTCGCCGACGAGATGGGTCTGCTCCAGGAGCGCATCACCTCGACGCGTGGTCACTCGATCACGTCGCTCCAGGCGATCTACGTCCCGGCGGACGACTACACCGACCCGGCGCCGGCGACGACGTTCGCGCACCTCGACGCGACGACCGAGCTCTCCCGTGAGATCGCCTCGCGCGGTCTGTACCCCGCGGTGGACCCGCTCGCCTCGACGAGCCGCATCCTCGACCCGCGCTACGTGGGCCAGGAGCACTACGACGTCGCGACGCGCGTGAAGTCGATCCTGCAGCGCAACAAGGAGCTCCAGGACATCATCGCGATCCTCGGTGTGGACGAGCTCTCGGAGGAGGACAAGACGGTCGTCGCGCGTGCGCGTCGCATCCAGCAGTTCCTCTCCCAGAACACCTACATGGCCGAGAAGTTCACCGGCGTCGTGGGCTCGACCGTCCCGCTGAGCGAGACCATCGAGGCGTTCAAGAAGATCGCCGACGGCGAGTTCGACCACATCTCCGAGCAGGCCTTCTACAACATCGGTGGCCTCGAGGACCTCGAGCGCAACTGGGCCCGCATCCAGAAGGAGTACGGCGCCTGACCCGACGCTCGCACGGGGCCGGGCCGCACGGTCCGGCCCCGTGGGCGTCGCTCCCGACCCGGTCCGCCGCACGCGGACCGGGCGTCGTCCCGGACAGCACACCGGGCATGAACCGCCCATGAAGGAGTTCCCGTGGCACAGCTGAACGTCGACCTCGTGGCGGCGGACCGCAAGATCTGGTCGGGCCGCGCGCAGCGGGTCACGGCCCCCGCGGCGGACGGCGAGATCGGCATCCTCGCGGACCACTCGCCGCTGCTCTCCGTGCTGCAGGAGGGCTCGGTACGCATCGCGGGCGAGGGGGAGTCCCTCGAGGTCCGCGTCTCCGGCGGGTTCCTCTCCGTCGACTCGAACCAGGTCACGATCGTCGCGGACTCGGTCGAGTCCGTACCGGCCCGCTGACCCTCGCCCGACCATGACGCCCCTGGCCTGGATCGCGCTCGGACTGCTCGTCCTCGTCCTTGTCGCGATCGGGCTGGGGGTGTGGCGTCTGCGGGCCCTGTCGCACCGCGTCGGCTCGTTCGAGTGCGGCGCGCGACGCGCGGCCGCCCCCGGGGCCCCGTGGGTCGCGGGCATCGCGCACTACGGCGTCGGCCGGATCGACTGGTGGCGCCTGTGGTCGGTCTCGCTCCGGCCGGCCCGCACGTGGTCCCGCTACGACCTCGTCATCGCGGGTCGCGAACCGCTCGCGGGCGGGAGCGCCGACACCTACCTCGTCCGGTGCCGCTACCGCGGCGAGGACTTCGAGCTGACGATGTCGCGGGCCGCCTACGAGGGCCTCGCCTCCTGGCTGGAGGCCGCGCCCCCGGGCCGGCGCGACGTCGTCGTCTGAGGCGTCGCCCGGAGGGCAGACGCCGTGACCGGACCGCCCACCACCGACCCGGAGGACCCGCCTCATGCGCCTCGTCGTCGCCCGCTGCTCCGCCCGCTACACCGGCCGCCTGTCCGCGCACCTGCCGCTCGCGACGCGCGTGCTCATCGTCAAGGCCGACGGGAGCGTGCTGCTGCACTCGGACGGCGGGTCGTACAAGCCGCTGAACTGGATGAGCCCGCCGTGCTCGCTCGCAGTCCGCGCGCCGTCCGACGAGGCGCGCGAGCGCGGCGTCACGGAGGTCTGGGCCGTGCAGCACGCGAAGAGCGACGACCGGCTGGAGATCGAGCTGCACGAGGTGCAGCACGACAGCTCGCACGAGCTCGGCATCGACCCGGGGCTCGTCAAGGACGGCGTCGAGGCGCACCTCCAGGAGATGCTGGCCGCGCAGATCGAGCTGCTCGGCTCGGGCCACACCCTCGTGCGCCGCGAGTACCCGACGGCGATCGGCCCCGTCGACATCCTCGCCAAGGACCCGCTCGGCGCGACGGTCGCGGTCGAGATCAAGCGCCGGGGCGACATCGACGGCGTCGAGCAGCTCACGCGCTACCTCGAGCTGCTCAACCGCGACCCGCTGCTCGCGCCCGTGCGCGGCGTGTTCGCCGCGCAGGAGATCAAGCCGCAGGCGCGCGTGCTCGCGACGGACCGCGGCATCGGCTGCCTCGTGCTCGACTACGACGCGATGCGCGGCGTCGACGACGTCGACTCGCGCCTCTTCTGACGCCCGCCCCCGCCCGCCGAGCAGGCGGTCGTGGTTCGTCCTGACCCCAGGACGAGCCACCACCGCCTGTTCGTCCCGCCAGGACCGCCTGCTCGGCGGCTGACAGCAGGAACTGGCCACTCGGCGTGCGCGCCGGGTCACCAGCACCGCATGCCGGGCGCCCGCACCGCACGGGACGGGACCGTGCCGTGGTAGTTTTTGAACATGTTCAAAAAAGGCCCTGACGCATGAGCGCGACGCCGAAGTCCGAGCGGACCCGCGCGCACCTGCGCGAGGTCGCGATCCGGATGCTGCGCGACGTCGGCTACGAGCGCACGACGATGCGCGCCGTCGCGGCGGAGGCGGGCGTGAGCACGGGGAACGCGTACTACCACTTCCCGTCGAAGGACGCGCTCGTCCAAGAGCTCTACCTCGACGTGCAGCGCGAGCACGCCGTGCTCGCCGCCCCGGTCCTTGCGGCGGGCGGGTCGCTCGCCGACCGGCTGCGCGGGGTGTGGGGCGCGGCGATCGACGCGTTCGCCCCGTTCCACGCGTTCGGCGCGGAGTTCGTCTCGGTGGCGGTCCGTCCGGGCTCCGACGCGAGCCCGTTCTCGGCGGCGTCGACCGACGCGCGCGACCTCTCGCGGGACCTCTTCGAGGAGGTCGTGGCGGGGACGTCGTCGCGCGTGCCGGCGTACCTCCGCCCGCGCCTTCCCGAGCTGCTGTGGCTCGCGCAGCTCGGCATCACGCTCTTCTGGGTCTACGACTCGTCGCCCGGGT
Organism: Sphaerisporangium cinnabarinum; assembly: GCA_003052455.1. Lineage (GTDB taxonomy): Bacteria > Actinomycetota > Actinomycetes > Actinomycetales > Cellulomonadaceae > Cellulosimicrobium > Cellulosimicrobium cinnabarinum. The sequence goes on from QAPD01000077.1 coordinate 16,635, forward strand.
TCGCGCGCACGCACCGCCTCGTCGACGGCGGCGCCGCGCTCGTCGGCAGCCTCGTCCGGCTCGCGCGCCTGCCGGTCGCGCGCGGCGTGGTCGACGACGCCCTGCGCCTCGTCCGGGACGTCTCGGCGCCGACCCCGGGCCGCGAGGTGTCGTCGTGAGCCCCGCGGGGGAGGCGGTGGTCGGGCTGCTGGTGGCGCTCGGCGCGGTGGTCGTGCTCCCGCTGGGCCTGCGGCTCCTCGGGCCGCAGGTCGTCCCGGCGCCGCGCAGCGCCGCCTGGCCGCTCGCCGGTGCCGCCGCCGTCGCGAGCCTCCTGCTGCCGCACAGCCGGCTGGCCGTCGTGCTGACGTTGCCCTTCGTGCTCGCGTCCGCCGTCCTGCTCGGGGCGGGCGTCCGTCTGGCGGTGCGGACGCTGCGCCCCGCGACCGGACGATCCCTCCGGCCGCGAGCACGCGCCGTCGGGCCCGGCGGCCGAGGCGACATCCCGGGCGAGGTACCGCCGCGCGTCGACCTCGCCGCACGGGTGGCGACCGTGACCGCGCTCGTGCTGCCCGCGGTGGGGGCGAGCGCCCTCGTCGCCGAGCGGGCGGAGTGGGGGCTCCTCGGGTTCTCGGGCACCTACCTCGCGCTCACGGTGCCGCACATGCTCTACGCGGGCTTCGGGGCGGCGCTCGTCGCCGGGGCGGTGGCCCGGCTCGCCCCGGACGACCGGCTCGCGACCGCGGGCGCCTGGGGCGTCCCGGCCGGGACGGTGCTCGTGCTCGTCGGGTACTTCGTGGGCGACGTCGCCGAGCTCGTCGGGGCGGTCGTCCTCACCCTGGCGCTGTGGGCGACGGCGGCCGCCGTCGTGCGGTCGCTCGCGCGGCCGGGCGGACGACCGGCCGCGGCCCGGGCGCTGCTCGGCACGGCGGCCGTCGTCGTGAGCGCGTCGATGGTGCTCGCGCTGTGGTGGGCGGGTGGCGAGGCCCTCGGGTTCGCGCACCCGAGCCTCGACGTCATGGCCGCGACGCACGGGGTCGGGAACGCGTTCGGCTTCGTGCTGTGCGCGCTGCTCGGCGTCCGGCTGCTCGCGCGCGACGGCACGACCCCGGCCCCGGCAGGGGAACCGGACCCGACGAGCCCCCGCCCGGGGGCCGAGAGGAGCACGGCATGACGTTCACCTATCCCGAGGTCGGGGCGACGCGCACGGACCGCTGGCCCACCGGGTACCGGCACCTGCACGTGCGGCGCCGCCTCACCGACCGCGCCCGGCCGCCGGAGGACCTCGCCCGGCTGGGCGAGCAGCTCCTCACGTGGCAGGTGCACGCCGCGGCACGCGTGCGGCTCGAGACGGACGCCGCGGTCGCCGCGCCGGGGGTGCGGGTCACGACGCTGCTCGGCGTCGGCCGTCTGCGCCTCTACGAGCCGTGCGAGGTCGTGTGGGTCGAGCGCACCGAGGACCGCGTGGGATTCGCCTACGGGACGCTCCCGGGGCACGCGTTCGTGGGGGAGGAGCGCTTCGCCGTCGAACGCGACGACGCCGGCGACCTGTGGTGGCGCATCGACGTCTTCAGCCGGCCCGTGCTGTGGTGGGTGCGCCCGTTCTCGTTCGCCGTGCCGACGTTCCAGCGGCTGTTCGCGCTGCACCTCGGGCGGGGGGCGCGGCGGCTCCTCGAGGCGTCCGACGGCTGACCCGAGAGGTTTGCACGCCGGGTGTACGAAGTGCGCCAGAATGGCCTCATGACCGACGCCGCCCGCATCCCCCGTCCCGACCAGCAGCCCGGCACCGCGCGCGTCCTCGCGGGCCGCGTCGTCACCCCGGACGGGGTGCTCGACGACGGTGCCGTGGCCGTCCGCGACGGACGGGTCGCGTGGGTCGGGCCGCGCGCGGGGGCGGCGGCCGCCGGCTTCCCCGACGTCCCCACGGGGGACGGGGCGACCCTGCTCCCGGGCCTCGTGGACGTGCACGACCACGGCGGCGGCGGGTCGAGCTTCCCCGACGCCACGAGCGCGGCCGACGCGCTCGGCGGGGCCCGCGAGCACCTGCGGCACGGCACCACGAGCCTCGTCGCGTCGCTCGTGACCGCGCCGCGCGACGTCCTGCTCGCCCGCGCGGCGACGCTCGCCGACCTCGCGGAGGCGGGCGAGATCGTCGGCATCCACCTCGAGGGCCCGTTCCTCTCGGAGGTGCGGTGCGGCGCCCAGAACCCGCACGACATGCTCGACGGCGACCCGGGCCTCGTCCGGGAGATCGCCGCCGCGGCCCGCGGGTACCTGAGCACCATGACGGTCGCGCCCGAGGTGCCGGGCGTCGTCGGGCCCGGGGGTGTGATCGAGACGCTCGTCGAGGTCGGCGCCGTGCCCTCGATCGGGCACACGGACGCGACCACCGAGCAGACCGAGGCGGCGATCGCGGCGGGCGTCGCGGCCTTCGCGGCCGCGGGCCGGCCGGGCGCGCGGCTCACCGCGACGCACCTGTTCAACGGGATGCGGCCGCTGCACCACCGCGAGCCCGGGCCCGTCGCCGCGTGCCTCGCGGCGGCCGCGCGCGGGGAGATGGTCGTCGAGCTCGTCGCCGACGGCACCCACCTCGCGCACGGCACGATCCGCAGCGTCGTCGAGCTCGTCGGCCCGCACGTCGGGGCGGACGGCGCGGTCGCCGGGCCCGACGCCGTCGCGCTCGTGACGGACGCGATGGCGGCGGCGGGCATGGCGGACGGCTCGTACGAGCTCGGTCCGATGCGCGTCACGGTCGCGCACGGTGTCGCGCGCCTCACCGAGGGCGGCGCGATCGCGGGCGGCACGTACCACCTGCTCGACGTCGTGCGCGAGACGGTCGCGGCGGGCGTGCCGCTCGTCGACGCGGTCCGCGCGGCGTCGTGGACCCCGGCCGGGGTGCTCGGCCTGGACGACCGCGGCGGTCTGGTCGCCGGGCTGCGGGCCGACGTCGTCGTGACGGACTCCGACCTGCGGGTGCGCGAGGTGCTGCGCGCCGGGGAGAGCGTCGACCTCTCGGCCTGACGCACCCGGCGCCCGTGGTGCCGGTCGAGCCGCCGGGCAGCAGTGCTGCCGCCCGGCGGCTCGTGCGCGTCCGGACGTCGCCGCAGGTCGGGGTGCCGCGGGGAACGAGAGAGCGTGCTCTCGCCCGACGGACTTGACTCCACCCATTTGTTCAACCAATACTCGTAACATCGAAGCGTTTCGACGAAGCGCTTCGACGGCCGAGGTGCGGGACCGGACCACAGGGGAGTGGTGAGGATGGCGACGATGCAGGACGTGGCGCGACGCGCGCAGGTCTCGCTGAGCACGGTCTCGTACGCCCTGTCCGGCACGCGCCCGGTCTCCGACGCCACGCGCCGGCGCATCGAGGACGCCATGGCCGAGCTCGGCTACCAGCCCAACGCGATGGCCCGCGGGCTCGCGTCCCGCCGCAGCCACGTGCTGGCGCTCATCTACCCCGCGATGGAGAAGGGTCTCGGCGGCACGGTCGCCGAGTTCGTCTCGTCGGCGGCGGAGACCGCGCGCGAGAACGGTTACCACCTCGTCCTGTGGCCCTTCCGCACGACCCAGGCGCCGGAGGTCCGCGACCTCGTGCGCCAGGGGATGGCGGACGGCGTCCTGCTCATGGAGGTCGCGCTCGACGACGCGCGGGTCGACGTGCTGCACGAGGCCGGCGTCCCGTACACGATGATCGGCCGGACGCGCGACGTCTCCGACCGCCCGTCGGTCGACATCGACTTCGAGTGCACGACGGACGACGCGGTCCAGCACCTCGTCGACCTGGGCCACCGGCACGTGGCGCTCGTCAACCACTCCCAGGCGACGGCGGACGACGGCTACGCGCCGACGTTCCGCGCCGAGGAGGGCTTCGAGGCGGCGATGCGCCGTCGCGGGCTCGAACCGGTCGCGCTGCGCGTCGACGAGTCGCCGAGCGCCGGCCGCGACGCCGTCGCGGCGCTGCTCGCGCGCGAGCCCCGGCTCACGGCGTTCGTCACCATGAACGAGATCGCGACGTTCGGCGTCGTGGCCGAGCTCCAGCAGCGCGGCGTCGCGATCCCCGGCGACATGTCGATCCTGTCGATCGTCACGTCGCCCGGCGTCGGGGAGATGAGCAACCCGCCGCTCACCACCATGCACGCGCCCGGGGCCGAGCTCGGCCGCCTGGGCGTGCAGAAGCTGCTGTCCCTCGTGGACGGCTCCCGTCCGAGCACACCGAACGTGCTCATCCCGTGCGTCCTCGAGCCCGGCAGCAGCGTCGCCCCCGCGGCCGGCCGGGCACCGGACGACGACCCCGAGCCCGTGGCTCGCTGAGAACCGACCGGCCGGGCGACGCCCGGCCGCCCTCCGGCCCCTGCCGGACACTCGATGAGGAGGACACGCACATGCTGCGATCCCGGAAGATCTCGCTCGTCGCTGCCGTGGCAGCGCTCCCACTCGCCCTCGGGGCGTGCGGGAGCTCCGGCGGCAGCGGCGGGTCCGACGGCCAGACCCTGACGATCTGGCACTACGAGAACGAGGACTCGGCCATGGGCCAGGCCTGGGCCAAGGCGATCGAGATCTTCGAGGAGGAGAACCCGGACGTCGACGTCGTCGTCGAGAAGCAGACGTTCGAGCAGATCCAGAAGAACGCCAAGATCGTCCTCACCGGCGACGACGTGCCGGACGTCATGGAGTACAACAAGGGCAACGCGACCGCCGGCCAGCTCGCCGCGCAGGGCCTGCTGACCCCGCTCACCGACGCGGCGACCGAGCGCGGCTGGGACGAGAAGCTCAGCGGCTCGCTCCAGACGACCGCGACCTACGACGACCAGGGCCTCATGGGCTCGGGCGAGTGGTACGGCGTCCCGAACTACGGCGAGTTCGTGCAGGTCTACTACAACAAGGACATGTTCGCCCAGTACGGGCTCGAGGTGCCGACGACGCTCGAGGAGCTCGAGACCGTCATGCAGGCGTTCAAGGCCCAGGGCGTCACGCCGCTCGCCGAGGCCGGTGCCGAGTACCCGATGGGCCAGCTCTGGTACGAGCTCGTGCTCGCGAACGCGGACCGGGACTTCGTCGACCAGTACCAGCTCTTCGACGGCGACCCCGACTTCCACGGTCCCGAGATGACGCAGGCGACCGAGACGCTCGACTCCTGGATCAAGGACGGCTACGTCGCGTCCGACTCCGCGGCGCTCACCGCCGAGGACATGGGCGTCTCCTTCATCAACGGCACCTACCCGATGATGGTCTCCGGCTCGTGGTGGTTCGGCCGCATCGTCGAGGAGATGGACGCCGACTGGGGCCAGTTCAACTTCCCCGGCAACACGCTCCAGGTCGGCTCGTCCGGCAACCTGTGGGTCGTCCCCGCGAACGCGGACTCGCCCGACCTCGCCGAGGAGTTCATCGACGTCACGCTGCGCCCCGAGGTGCAGAACATCCTCGCGGAGAAGGGCGGCCTGCCCGTCGCCGGTGACGCGTCCGTCATCACGGACGAGCGCACGCAGCAGCTCACCGAGAACTTCCAGGCGATCCTCGACGACGACGGCCTCGCGTTCTACCCCGACTGGCCCGTGCCCGGCTACTACGACGTGATCGTCAGCGAGCTCCAGTCCCTCATCAACCAGTCGAAGTCGCCGACCGAGGTGCTCGACGGCCTCGAGTCCGCCTACGTGGACGGCAAGGCGGACCTGCTCGACAGCTGAGCGGAACCGCCCGCCCCGGGCGGCCGGCCGGCACCTGCGTCGGCCGGCCGCCCGGGCACCACCCGAGCACCACCCGAGGACCTCCCGCGAAAGAGACCGTCATGACCACCCGCACCGACACCGTGCCCGAGGCCGGGCCCGGACCCGCGCGCGAGGCGTCGCGCGCGACCGCGGCACGCCGCCGCCGTCGCCGGCCCGCCTGGCTCCCGTACCTGCCCTACCTCCTGCCCGGCGCGGTGGCGTTCGTCGTCGTGATCGGCTACCCGTTCGCGATGAACGTCTACTACAGCCTGTTCAAGTGGCGCGGCGGCATGGCGCCGATGCGCTGGTACGGGCTGGGGAACTACGCCGACCTGATGCACGACTCGGCGTTCTGGACCTCGTTCCAGAACTCCATCGCGATGATCCTCGCGATGGTCGTCGTGCCGACGCTCGTCGGTCTCGTCCTCGCGGCCGTGCTGTTCGACTACCTGGGCCGCCGGTTCGGGCCGCGCGTCGCGGCGTTCCTGCGCGCGACGTACTACCTGCCGCAGATCCTCCCGGTCGCCGTGGCCGGCGTGCTGTGGAACTGGATCCTCAACGCCCAGACCGGCGCGCTGAACGTGATGCTGCGCGGGATCGGGGTCGAGAACCCGCCGAACTGGCTCGGCGACACCTCGACCGCGCTGCCGAGCGTCATGCTCGTGCTCATCTGGGTGCAGATCGGCTACCCGGTGGTCATCTTCATGTCCGCGCTCCAGCGCGTGGACCCCGAGCTCTACGAGGCCGCCGAGCTCGACGGCGCCGGCTGGTGGCGGCGCTTCGGGGCCATCACGATCCCGCAGATCCGTCCCGAGACGTTCGTCGTCACGCTCACCTGCACCGTCGCGGCGCTCAAGGTCTTCGGGCCGATCTACGTGCTCACGCGCGGCGGCCCCGAGAGCTCCACGCTCGTCCCGAGCTACTACTCGTACCTGAACTTCTTCGACAAGTCGAAGGTCGGCTACGGCGCCGCGGTGGCGACCGTGCTCACCCTCGTCATCATCGTCGTCGCCGTCGTGATCCTCGCGCTGCAGAGCCGCGCCGAGCGTCGTGAGCAGGAGGGCCGCTGATGTCCACCGTCACCACCACCCCCGCGGACGCGGTGGCGCCGGGCGCCGACGCGTCCCGCCCCCGCCGCGCCCTCCGTGCGACGCGGCAGGACGAGCGCTACCGCCGCGGGATCGGCCGCTGGTTCGTGCTCGCCGCGGCGGTCCTGGTCGCGCTCCTCATGCTGTCGCCGTTCGTCATCATGGTGCTCAACGCGTTCAAGTCCCCGGCCGAGTACTCCCAGGACGGGCCGCTGAGCATCCCGAGCGAGCTCTACCTCGACGGCGTCCAGAACTTCTGGACGCGCACGAACTTCCCGCAGAAGCTCTGGAACTCCGTCTTCATCTCGGCGCTCGTCGCCGTGCTCGGGACGCTCCTGTCGCTCCTCAGCGCGTACGCGATCGGCGTCGGCCGCATCAAGGGCCGGCTGTGGATCGTCACGCTGTTCCTCGTGGCGAACATGCTGCCGCAGGAGGCGCTCATCTACCCGCTGTTCGACATGGCGCAGAAGGTCGGCCTGTCGAACTCGCAGTGGTCGATCATCATCATCTTCACGGTCATCCAGGCGGCGTTCGGCACCTACCTGCTCTCGTCCGTGCTCGGGACGTTCCCGCCCGCGCTCCTCGAGGCGGCGCAGCTCGACGGCGCCGGCCGCTGGCGCATCCTGTGGCAGGTCGTGTACCCGATCGTCCGGCCGACGCTCGGCGTCCTCATGATCTTCTTCTTCATCTGGACCTGGAACGAGTTCTTCATCCCGCTGGTCATGCTCACGACCAACGACACCCAGACGATCCCCATCGCGCTCGCGTCGCTCCAGGGCGACCGGATGATGGACGCCCCGACGACCAACGCGGGCGCGCTGGTCTCGCTCATCCCCGCGCTGATCTTCTTCCTCATCTTCCAGCGCACCCTCACCCGCGGCGTGACGGCCGGCGCCGTCAAGTGAGGCCCCCGGCCTGACGCCCCGAGACACCGATACGCACCGACGAAGGAAGCACCACCCATGAAGTTCACCGACGGGTACTGGCAGGTCCGACCGGGCATGCACCCGCTCTACGCGGTAGAGGTCGACGACGTCCGCGCGGACGAGGCGGCCGGCACGCTCACCGTGTACGCGCCGACGGCGAAGATCCGCGGCCGGGGCGACACGCTCAACCGCCCGATGCTCACGACCACGTACTCCTCGCCTGCGCCCGGTGTGATCCGCGTGCGCGTCGAGCACCACCAGGGCGCGGTGCGCCGGGGCCCGGCGTTCCAGGTGACCGGCGAGCCGGGGTTCCGGCCCGAGGTCGAGGTGCACGACGACGTCGCCGTCCTGCGGTCCAAGGACCTCGCCGTGCGCGTGCACCGGGGCGACCGCTGGCGCGTGGACTTCGAGGCGGACGGCGAGGTCCTCACGTCCTCGCTGCCGAAGTCGGTCGGGCACGTCACGTCCGACGACGGCGGCACGTGGACGCACGAGCAGCTCGCGCTCGAGCCGGGCGAGCTCGTGTACGGGCTGGGGGAGCGGTTCGGGCCGTTCGTCAAGAACGGCCAGGTCGTGGACATCTGGAACGAGGACGGCGGCACGTCGAGCGAGCAGGCGTACAAGTCCGTCCCGCTCTACCTCACGACCAAGGGCTACGGCGTGTTCGTCGAGCACCCGGAGAAGGTCTCGTTCGAGGTCGCGTCCGAGGTGAACACGCGCGTCCAGTTCTCCGTCGAGGGCCAGGCGCTCGAGTACCTGGTCATCCAGGGCCCGACCCCCAAGGACGTGCTGCGCCGGTACACCGCGCTCACGGGCCGCCCCGCGCGCGTGCCGGCGTGGTCGTTCGGGCTGTGGCTCACGACGTCGTTCACGACGAGCTACGACGAGCAGACCGTGAACGGCTTCATCGACGGCATGGCTGAGCGCGACCTGCCGCTGTCGGTCTTCCACTTCGACTGCTTCTGGATGCGCGAGTACCAGTGGGTCGACTTCGAGTGGGACCCGCGCACGTTCCCCGACCCCGAGGGCATGCTCCGGCGCCTGCACGACCGCGGGCTCAAGGTGTGCGTGTGGATCAACCCGTACGTCGCGCAGCGCTCGCCGCTCTTCGCGGAGGCCGCGGAGCAGGGCTTCCTCGTGCAGCGCGAGGACGGGTCCGTGTGGCAGTGGGACCTGTGGCAGGCCGGCATGGGACTGGTGGACTTCACCAACCCCGACGCGACCGCGTGGTACGTGGGCAAGCTCGAAGGCCTGCTCGACCAGGGCGTCGACTGCTTCAAGACCGACTTCGGCGAGCGGATCCCCGTCGACGGGATCGCGTGGCACGACGGCTCCGACCCGCGCAAGATGCACAACTACTACGCCCAGCTCTACAACGAGGCCGTCTTCCGGCTGCTCGAGCGCAAGCGCGGCGAGGGCGACGCGGTGCTGTTCGCGCGGTCCGCGACCGCGGGCGGGCAGCAGTTCCCCGTGCACTGGGGCGGCGACTGCGACTCGACGTACGCGTCGATGGCCGAGTCGCTGCGCGGCGGCCTGTCGATGTCGATGTCCGGGTTCGGCTACTGGAGCCACGACATGGGCGGCTTCGAGGGCACGCCCGACCCGGGCGTGTTCAAGCGCTGGACGGCGTTCGGCCTGCTGTCGTCGCACTCGCGCCTGCACGGCTCGGGCTCGGTCCGGGTCCCGTGGGCGTTCGACGACGAGGCCGTCGACGTGACGCGGAAGTTCACGCACCTCAAGCTCTCGCTCATGCCGTACCTCGGGCGGGTGGCCGAGGAGGCGCACACCGACGGCGTGCCGATGATGCGACCGCTCGTGCTCGAGCTCCCGCACGACCGCACCGGGTACACCGCGGACACGCAGTACCTGCTGGGCGACGCGCTCCTCGTCGCGCCGGTGTTCCGCGCGGACGGCCGCGTCGAGTACTACGTGCCGGAGGGCACGTGGACGCGTCTCGTCCAGCCCGACGGCGGCCCCGCCCTGAGCGAGACCGTGACCGGCCCGCGCTGGGTCACCGAGACGCACGGGTTCGACTCGCTCCCGGTGCTCGTGCGCCCGGGGACCGTCCTCCCGGTCGGCGCCCGCACCGACCGGCCGGACTACGACTGGGCCGACGGCGTCACGCTGCACGCGTTCGAGCTGCCCGACGGCTACGACGAGCTCGTGGTCGTCCCGCCGTCGGACGGCGCGGCCGGGGCCACGTTCCGCGTGCGCCGGTCGGGTGCGACCCTCACCGTCTCGTCCGACGACGCCCCCGCGGCCTGGACCGTGCGGGCCGGCGCGGCGTCGGCCGAGGCGCACGGCGCGACGAGCGTGACGATCGACCTCGGCTGAGGACGTATCCTGGGCGGACGCACCATGGAAGCGCTCCCATGGTGCGTCCGCTCGGCGTCGGCCCGCGCCGACCACCGACCCGACCACCGTCTCGGACCGCGTCGTCCGACGACCGACCAGCGAGGACCCTCGTGACCACCGACACCACCGCCCCCGTCGACGTCGACGCCCAGGCCGCGCCTGCGTCGTCGGGCCGCCGCACGTTCCCCACCGACTTCCTCTGGGGCTCCGCCACCGCCGCCTACCAGATCGAGGGCGCCGCCGCCGAGGGCGGCCGCACGCCGTCCATCTGGGACACGTACTCCCACACCCCGGGCCGCACGCTCAACGGCGACACCGGCGACGTCGCGGACGACCACTACCACCGGTGGCAGGAGGACGTGCAGCACATCGCCGACCTCGGTCTCGGCGCCTACCGGTTCTCCATCTCGTGGTCGCGCGTGCAGCCGGGCGGCACCGGGCCGCTCAACCCCGAGGGCGTCGCGTTCTACTCGCGCCTCGTCGACGCGCTCCTCGAGAAGGGCGTCAAGCCCGTCGTCACGCTCTACCACTGGGACCTCCCGCAGGAGCTCGAGGACGCCGGGGGCTGGGCGAACCGCGACACCGCGTACGCGTTCGCCGAGTACGCCCGCCACATGGCGCGCGAGCTCGGGGACCGGATCGACACCTGGACGACGCTCAACGAGCCGTGGTGCTCCGCCTACCTCGGCTACGGCTCCGGCGTGCACGCGCCCGGCCGCACCGAGCCGGCCGCGGCGCTCGCGGCCGTGCACCACCTCAACCTCGCGCACGGCCTCGCCGTCCAGGCGATCCGCGACGAGCTCGGCGAGGACGCGAAGACGTCCGTCACGCTCAACCTCCACGTCATCCGGCCCGACGACCCGTCGTCGGCCGCGGACCTCGACGCGGTGCGCAAGATCGACGCGCTCTCCAACCGCGCGTTCCTCGCCCCCATGCTCGACGGCGAGTACCCCGCCGACCTGCTCGCCGACACCGCGCACGTGAGCGACTGGTCGTTCGTGCAGGAGGGCGACCTCGAGACGGTGCGCCAGCCGCTGTCGATCCTCGGCGTCAACTACTACTCGACGGTGCGCGTGCGCCACTTCTCCGGCGAGGGCGAGCGGTCCGAGAACGACGGCCACGGCGCGTCGAGCCACAGCCCGTGGATCGGCGTCGACGACGTGGAGTTCGTCCAGCAGCCCGGCCCGTACACCGCCATGGGCTGGAACATCGAGCCCGCCGGCATGACCGAGCTGCTCGTCTCCGTGGCGACGGCGTACCCGCACCAGCCGATGATGGTCACCGAGAACGGCGCCGCGTTCGCCGACGAGGTCACGGTCGACGCCGACGGGACCGCCCGCGTGCACGACGACCGCCGCGTCGCCTACCTGCACGACCACGTCGACGCCGTGGGCGCCGCGATCGACGCGGGCGCCGACGTGCGCGGGTACTTCGCGTGGTCCCTGCTCGACAACTTCGAGTGGGGCTACGGCTACGAGCGCCGCTTCGGCATCATCCGCGTGGACTACGACACGCTCGAGCGCACGTGGAAGGACTCCGCGCACTGGTACCGCCGGCTCGCGACGTCGAACACGCTCCCCACGGTCGACGAGACCGCCTGAGCCGACCGCCTCGACAGGCCCGCCCGGTCCTTCCGGGCGGGCCTTCGTGCGCTCGCCCCCCAGCCGCTCTCGCCCGCGGTCGCGCGTCGAGCGGCAGGCCGCGCCGAGGTGACCTTTGTCGCACGGGCGCGTCCCGGGGCGCGACACGCCGAGGAAACGCGACACGCCGACGAGTTGGAGGGCTTGCGTGTCCGGATTGGGGGGATTCGGGAGGGCCGCCGGGCCGGTCCCGGAGGACGGCGCCGGGCCGGGGAGGTGGCCCGGTCGAGTCCGCACAGGGTGTGGATCGACGCCGTCCCCACCCTGTGGACGGTCTCTCGCCGACCGCGAGAAGACGCCGTTCCGGGACCGCCGGAGCGGTGGACGACGGGCTGTGGACGACCGCTCGGAGGGAGTGTCAGAGGGTCCTGGGACCATGGATCCATGGCGCCTAGCACACCCGCCAGGGTGAAGTTCCACCACGACATCTAGTGCGGTGGCACGGTCTCGACCACTAGGTATAGTGGTTGCACACCCAGGGGGCCGGAGGCCTTCTGGCGAATCACACAGACGTAGTTCCACCGGTGTCCTTCGAGGTCAGAGAAGTTTCTCCCTCCCCGAGGACCGTCCCGGACGAGAGCGCGAGACGAGGAGCCACCCCATGAGCGTCACGGTCTACAGCAAGCCGGCCTGCGTCCAGTGCGACGCGACGTACCGCGCTCTCGACAAGAAGGGCATCGAGTACTCCGTCGTGGACATCACCCAGGACGCCGAGGCGCTCGAGCTCGTGCGCGGTCTCGGCTACCTGCAGGCGCCCGTGGTCGTGGCCGGGGACGAGCACTGGTCCGGGTTCCGCCCCGACCAGATCACCGCCCTCGCGCAGAAGGTCGCGCCGGTCGTCGCCTGACCGGTCTCCCCGCGGCGCCGCGAGGCGCCCGGACCACGTACGGAAGCAGGCGGAGCAGGGCAGGACGGAGGTGCGTCCCCGTGGGGTCGCTCGTGTACTTCTCCAGCGTCAGCGAGAACACGCACCGGTTCGTCCAGCGGCTCGACCTGCCGGCCCTCGGCATGGACGTCCAGCGGATCCCGCTGCGTCCGACCGAGGGCTTCCTGCGCGTCGAGGAGCCGTACGTGCTCATGGTCCCGACCTACGGGGGCGGCAACGAGGGCGGTGCCGTCCCGCGCCAGGTCGTGAAGTTCCTCAACGACGTGCACAACCGGTCGTTGATCCGCGGCGTCATCGCCGCCGGCAACACCAACTTCGGCGAGGCCTACTGCATCGCCGGCGACATCATCTCCGCGAAGTGCCAGGTGCCCTACCTGTACGCCTTCGAACTCCTGGGAACAGCCGAGGACGCCGCGCGCGTCCGCGACGGATTGGGACGATTTTGGCAACGACAGTCACGGATTCCGGCGTGAGCGTGGCAGGTGGTGGCACCGTCACCGAGGTGCCGCTCGCGAGCACCCAGCTCGACTTCCACGCGCTCAACGCGATGCTCAACCTCTACGGCCCGAACGGCGAGATCCAGTTCGACAAGGACCGTGAGGCCGCGCGGCAGTACTTCCTGCAGCACGTCAACCAGAACACCGTCTTCTTCCACGACCTCGCGGAGAAGCTGGACTACCTCGTCGAGAACAAGTACTACGACCCGGCCGTCCTCGCGAAGTACGACCGCGAGTTCGTGAAGTCGCTGTTCGAGTTCGCCTACGCGAAGAAGTTCCGCTTCGAGACGTTCCTCGGCGCCTTCAAGTACTACACGTCGTACACGCTCAAGACGTTCGACGGGAAGCGCTACCTCGAGCGCTTCGAGGACCGCGTCTGCATGGTCGCGCTCGGCCTCGCCGACGGCAACGAGCAGGCCGCGCTGGACATCGTCGAGGAGGTCATCTCGGGCCGCTTCCAGCCCGCGACCCCCACGTTCCTCAACGTCGGCAAGGCGCAGCGCGGCGAGCCCGTGTCCTGCTTCCTGCTGCGCATCGAGGACAACATGGAGTCCATCGCGCGCGGCATCAACTCCGCGCTGCAGCTCTCCAAGCGCGGCGGCGGCGTGGCCCTGCTCCTGTCGAACATCCGCGAGCACGGCGCGCCCATCAAGCACATCGAGAACCAGTCGTCCGGCGTCATCCCCGTGATGAAGCTGCTCGAGGACTCGTTCTCCTACGCGAACCAGCTCGGCGCGCGCCAGGGCGCCGGCGCGGTGTACCTGCACGCGCACCACCCGGACATCATGCGGTTCCTCGACACCAAGCGCGAGAACGCGGACGAGAAGATCCGCATCAAGACGCTGTCGCTCGGCGTCGTGATCCCGGACATCACGTTCGAGCTCGCGAAGAAGAACGAGGACATGTACCTCTTCTCGCCGTACGACGTCGAGCGCGTCCACGGCAAGCCGTTCGCCGACATCTCCGTCACCGAGAAGTACGACGAGATGGTCGACGACTCGCGCATCCGCAAGACGAAGATCAAGGCGCGCGACTTCTTCCAGACGATCGCCGAGCTCCAGTTCGAGTCCGGCTACCCGTACATCATGTTCGAGGACACGGTGAACAAGGCGAACCCGATCAAGGGCCGCATCACCCACTCGAACCTGTGCTCGGAGATCCTCCAGGTCTCGACGCCGTCGACGTTCAACGAGGACCTCTCGTACGACCACGTCGGCCGCGACATCTCCTGCAACCTCGGCTCGCTGAACATCGCCAAGACGATGGACTCGCCCGACTTCGCGAAGACCATCGACACCGCGATCCGCACGCTCACCGCGGTCTCCGACCAGACGAGCATCGAGTCGGTGCCGTCGATCAAGCGTGCCAACGAGTCCGGGCACGCGATCGGCCTCGGCCAGATGAACCTCCACGGCTACCTCGCGCGCGAGCGGATCCACTACGGGTCCGAGGAGGGCATCGACTTCACGAACATCTACTTCTACACGGTCGCCTACCACGCGATCGCGGCGTCGAACCGCCTCGCGATCGAGCGCGGGCGTGCGTTCGGCGGCTTCGAGGACTCGAAGTACGCGACGGGGGAGTACTTCGACAAGTACACCGACCGCGTGTGGGAGCCCGCGACCGAGCGCGTGCGCCGGCTCTTCGCCGACGCCGGCGTGCACATCCCGACCCAGGACGACTGGGCGGCCCTCAAGGCCTCGGTCATGGAGCACGGGATCTACAACCAGAACCTCCAGGCCGTCCCGCCGACGGGCTCGATCTCCTACATCAACAACTCGACGTCCTCGATCCACCCGGTGCCGTCGAAGATCGAGATCCGCAAGGAGGGCAAGATCGGGCGCGTCTACTACCCGGCGCCCTACCTGACGAACGACAACCTCGAGTACTACGAGGACGCGTACGAGATCGGCTACGAGAAGATCATCGACACGTACGCCGCGGCGACGCAGCACGTCGACCAGGGCCTGAGCCTCACGCTGTTCTTCAAGGACACGGTCACGACGCGCGACGTCAACCGCGCGCAGATCTACGCGTGGCGCAAGGGCATCAAGACGCTCTACTACATCCGC
This sequence comes from Sphaerisporangium cinnabarinum, assembly GCA_003052455.1. Taxonomy (GTDB): domain Bacteria; phylum Actinomycetota; class Actinomycetes; order Actinomycetales; family Cellulomonadaceae; genus Cellulosimicrobium; species Cellulosimicrobium cinnabarinum. Next base: position 31,780 of record QAPD01000077.1, read on the forward strand.
CTCCGCCAGATGGCCCTGGAGGGCACGGAGGTCGAGGGTTGCGTCAGCTGCATGCTGTAGTCGCCTGAGGCAACTAGAGGTTGCCTCGATGCCCGACGCCGTCGGCCACGTCCCTCAGAGGCGTGGCCGACGGCGCAGGGTCCGGTCCCACGAAGTCGTCCCGGTCGGTCCGGGGTCAGCAGGAGAGAAGAAGGCAGATGTCGCCCACGGGGAAGCTCAAGCTCATCGATCGCGTGAGCGCGATCAACTGGAACCGTCTCGAGGACGAGAAGGACCTCGAGGTGTGGGACCGCCTCGTCGGGAACTTCTGGCTGCCCGAGAAGGTGCCGGTGTCGAACGACATCCAGTCGTGGCACACGCTCACCGCGCAGGAGCAGGAGCTCACGATGCGCGTGTTCACCGGCCTGACGCTGCTGGACACGATCCAGGGCACGGTCGGCGCGGTGTCGCTCATCCCCGACGCGATCACGCCGCACGAGGAGGCGGTGTACACCAACATCGCGTTCATGGAGTCGGTGCACGCCAAGAGCTACTCGTCGATCTTCTCGACGCTGTGCTCCACGCGCGAGATCGACGACGCGTTCCGCTGGTCGGAGGAGAACCCGAACCTCCAGCGCAAGGCCGAGATCGTCATGGAGTACTACAAGGGCGACTCGCCGCTCAAGCGCAAGGTCGCGAGCACGCTGCTCGAGTCATTCCTCTTCTACTCCGGCTTCTACCTGCCGATGTACTGGTCGTCGCGCGCCAAGCTGACGAACACGGCCGACCTCATCCGCCTCATCATCCGCGACGAGGCCGTGCACGGGTACTACATCGGCTACAAGTTCCAGAAGGGTCTCGAGAAGCTCTCCCCGGAGGAGCGCGACGAGCTCAAGGCGTACACGTTCGAGCTGCTCTTCGAGCTGTACGAGAACGAGGTGCAGTACACGGAGGACCTCTACGACGGCGTCGGGCTGACCGAGGACGTCAAGAAGTTCCTGCGGTACAACGCCAACAAGGCGCTCATGAACCTCGGTTACGAGGCGCTCTTCCCCAAGGACGAGACGGACGTCAACCCGGCGATCCTCTCGGCGCTGTCGCCGAACGCCGACGAGAACCACGACTTCTTCTCCGGGTCCGGCTCGTCGTACGTCATCGGCAAGGCCGTGAACACCGAGGACGACGACTGGGACTTCTGATCCCCGCGCGACCCTGAGCCGCTGCACGACGGCCGTGTCTGGGGATAGCTAAGGCTAAGGCTGGACGGTTACGGCGGACGCTGGATATTCAGTGTTCGCCGTTGCCGGCGGCTGACACTCACAGGGCGGGCGACCGTTCGCGCGACGTGTGCAGAGGTCTCTCAATGACGAACGCCCGGCGGGCAGGCCGGGCGTACGAGGCACACGAAGATGGTCGACCAATCATGCTTCACGGCGCGCGTGCTTGCAGCCGCCCAGATCACGCGGCGTTGACACGCGGGTGTGCGCCGAGGGCAACGCGCCGAGAGAGTCAGGGCTGGGCCGCGTGGAGGCCGTTCTCAAATCGCCTGAGCGACAGGCATGTAACACGGGTGCTCGTCGTCTGGACTTCATCGACCACTTACCCCAATTGCCGAGGGGCTGCGCCTGTGTGTCAGCCCCCATCGGTAGAAAGGAGTTGTGGCCATGGCCGAGATCCGACGTAGCACCGAGGTTGAGCGCAAAGCGCTGGCCAGCGGGGTCGAACTGCGAGTGTGGGTCAAGGCAGCGGGGCGCTGCGTGCTGTGCGCGACGTACCTGCTCGACGAACGCACGTGGCACCTTCACACCACCAAGGTCGGAGAGGTCGCACACATCGTCGGCGCGTCCTCCGGGTCGAAGTCGCCGCGCGGGAGCAGCCCGCTTAACGAGGAGGCCCGCGCCGCCGAGCCGAACCTGATGCTGCTCTGCCACGCGTGTCACCGGATGGTGGACGACCCGCAGAACGTCGAGATCTGGACCGAGGACGTGCTGTCCCAACGCAAGGAGGAGCACGAGGCGCGCGTCCGCCGGGTCACTGACTTCTCGACGCTGCAGCGCACCCTCGTGGTAACCACCGAAAGCACGGTCCGGTCTGAGCGCGTCACCGTCGGAAGCCGGCAGGTCACCCAGGCTCTCGTCGAGGAGGGCCTGACCGCGCATATGGAAGGGGGACTGCGGAGCGACATCTGCGTGAAGCTCCCAGAAGCTCTCGACGACCCGTCGGATTGGGCCTACGCGATGAAGACCATCGAGGCCCAGGTGCGGAGGATCCGGAAGAGCATCGAACTGGGCGCCGACGCTGACCTCTCGGTGTTCGCCCTCGCGCCAATCCCGCTCTTGGTTTATCTGGGTTCCCTGCTCGACGACACCACGACGGTCCGAGTGTTCGACCGGCACCGTGACGACCATGAGGCTAGGGCCTGGATGTGGCGAAACCGGCGCGAAGGACCCCCGGTCGAATTCGACATCGACGTTCCGCACGACGCATCCGCCACCGAGTTGGTCATCGAGGTTGCTGTCTCGGGGACCGCGCGGGTCGGCCGACTGCCTGAGGCGGTCGAGCTGCTGCCGCGCGCGCGTATGGCGCTCACTGGGCATGATGCCCGGGCCGGCGTGCTGGAGACGCGCGCGGATCTCAACGCTGCGTTCGCGGCGTGGACGAGATCGCTGGCTCTCGTCGAGGAGCGGTGCCCGAACGTCCGGACCTTGCACGTCGTCGCGTCCGTGCCCGCGAGCCTCGCGGTGCGCATGGGTCGCGCCCGCATGCGGGGAGCGCACCCGACCTTCGTGGTCTACGAGCTGGCGTACGACACGTACATGCCCACCCCAACGATCGCCGACCCGGACGAGTAGGAGAACGACGATGGAGCAGGTCAAGCACTTCGACACGCTGCTGCGTGACACGGTCAACCTTCCGCAGTGGCGACTGGACCAGCTCGACGACCGTGTCAAGACCATTTTCGGGGCGCTTCGCCGGGACACGGAGATCGGCGACCTTGTCACGGGGAAGACCAAGCAGGGGTCCTGGGCCCACCGCATGATCATCAAGCCTCAGAAGGACAAGGAGTACGACGCCGATGTCCTGATTCACATGAGCGCGAACCCTGCTTGGGAGCACGAGAAAGGAAACTACATCGCAGCGCTGAAGCGGGCACTCGAGCGTGCCGGCTACCAGGGCAAGGTCACGATCAAGACGCGGTGCGTGCGTGTGCAGTACGCCAACGACTGCCACGTCGACCTGGTCCCGTACGTCGACACGCCGTCGGGTCGGCGGATCGTGAACCGCCAGACGGGCGCGTGGGAAAACTCGGACCCCGAGGGGTATACCGACTGGATGAAGCAGCGCGACCAGATTACCCACGGCAATTTCCGTCGCTCCGTGCGTCTTCTGAAGTACCTGCGCGACCACAAGAACTCGTTCACAGGCACCCCATCGATCATCCTGACGACCCTGCTCGGCAATCAGGCGGAATCGCTTAAGGAGCTCGTGCAGCCTGGCGCGTACAGGAATGTGCCCGTGACGCTCGTGGCGCTCATGGAGTCGCTAGACGACTGGCTGCAAGCCAACCCGCTCATGCCGGACGTCGTGGACCCCTCGTCACCGGGAACGACCTTCAACCACCGGTGGTCGCAGTCCTCCTACGGCTTCTTCCGTGCCCGGATCCACGCCCACGTCGCTCAGATGCGCGACGCGCTGGACGAGCCGGATCCCGAGGAGAGCACCCGGAAGTGGCGTGCCCTGTTCGGCGACGGGTTCAAGTCAGCGTCCAAGACGACGGCCTCCACCAGTCCGTTTGTCGTCGCTGGCGCCGCCGCGAGCAGCGGCCGCGTCGGCCGTGCCGGGTGAGCCGCCGCGACCCCCTTGGTACCCCGTACCAGGAGGGATTCCTCGCCGAGCTGCGTGCGCTGCAGCGCGAGTTCCCAAAGACCCTCGTGCAGGTCGCCCGCGTGTCGCTGAACGGTGACCTATTGAGAGTGCGGCTGCGCCTGGCGACGCGAAGCATGAGCCGGTCGCCGGGCGGTATGAAGGCGAACGACTCTGAGGATCTGGTCGTGCTGATTCCGTCGACACCTTTCGCCCCGCCGATCGTCGGCGTCACGCACGACCGGTTCCTCGGCGTCCCGCACGCCCTGAGTGACGGCCAGCTCTGCGTCTACCTCGACCCCACGCGGGAGTGGAACCCACTCGGCGGTGCTCGCGGCTTCCTCGACCGGCTGTTCCGATGGTTCGAGGACGCCCTCGCCGCCCGCTTCAACCCGGACACCGCCCTCTTCCACGCCGTCGGCGGACTTCAGTTCTCCCACGGGAATGTGGGCCCGGTCGTCTGCCGGGAGGAGTTCGACGACCCTCGTCCCCTCTCCTTAGCGTGGCTCAGCCGCACCGGGGCTGGCGCGCGTCTCGACCTGCACCGAGCGCAACGGCACCAGGACGACGAGCAAGTCCTCGTCCTGCGGATGCCCGAGCCGCTCTACACCGGAGCAGGACGCAGCGTGTACGAGGTGCTCCGCGAGCTCGGCGACCTCGACGGCGCACCAGCGCTGCGCGCTTGGCAGGGGCGTGTTGAACGCCGGCGTCGCGATCAGTCGCCGTACGTCCACCTCATCGTGAACGTTCCCCACCCGACCTCGCCAGCCACGTCCCTGCTCGTCGGGCGCGTCGATCTGCAGGGCGACGCCAACGTGCAGGCCTTCCGCGACCGTCACATCGAGTGGTGCCGCCTATACGACGAGCGCCCCTCGATCTCCACTCGCCGAGACAAGGATCGTCCCGTGAACGCCTTCCACCAGTCCGATGTCGTACTCCTCGGCTGCGGAGGGCTCGGATCATGGATCGGTGAGTACGTGGTGCGCGCCGGATGCCGGTCGATCGAGCTCGTCGACTACGGAGTCGTCGGTGGTGGACTTCTCGTGAGGCAGAACTTCACCGAAGCGGACGTCACCGACGCGAAGGTCTCCGCACTCGCGGAGCGCCTCCGAACGATCAATCCGGACCTGAAGGTCACCGAGAGCGTCGGCTCGACCCTCAGCCTCGGTGCACTAGCGGTGCTGACGGGGGGCGGCTTCATCATCGACGCCACTGTCTCTCGCGCAATGGCGACCTATCTCAGCTTGCTCGACGTCGGTTCCTATGGGCGTCGTGCTCTCGTCGCCCAGGTCGCTACCGACGTAGGCACCGGCTCGCTAGGCATGGTCGTCGTGGCGGCACCGGGAACTGAAGTCCCGACGGTCGACGCCGCGGCAGGGGCCCAAGTCACCGCGACCGGAGCCCTCGAGGCGTACCGCACGTTTTGGGAGCCCAGCGAGGACGACGAACTAGTTCCCGCCCGTGGCTGCTCCGTGCCGACGTTCCATGGGTCAGCCGCGGACCTCGCGGCCGTTGCTGCGGTCCAGACGAACATCATCGGCCGGCACGCGGACCAGGAGACCTCCGGCACATACCTCTTTGCGCTTCCCCACGCGGGGGTCGTACCGGGCTACGCCTTCCTGCCTCATCTGAGTGACGCGTCTGGTTGAGCGGACCGCGGTCAGTCGTTCGGCCGGGACTGCGCGCCCTCGACGGGCGGGTCGGCCGACCACGGGAACGTGATCCAGAGGTCGGTGTCCTTCCACGAGTAGTCCGGCTGGATGATCGTGCGCGGCTTCGTGTAGAGCACCGCGGAGCGGGCCTCGGCACCGTGGGCGCTGAGCATGTCCATGACCAGGGCGAGCGTCCGGCCGGAGTCGGCGACGTCGTCGACCACGAGCACGTGCGCGCCCGGCAGGTCGGACGTGTCCATGAGGGGCGGCAGCACGCGCGGGTCGGTGAGGGTCTGGCCGATGTCGGTGTAGAACTCGACGTTGAGCGTCCCGACGCCCTTGGTCCCGAGCGCGTAGGCGACCGCGCCGCCGGGGAGCAGCCCGCCGCGGGCGACCGCGACGACGACCTCGGGGCGGAACCCGCTCGCGACGACCTGCTCGGCGAGCTCGCGCGCGGCGACGCCGAAGGTCTCCCACGTGAGCACCTCGCGCTCGGGCGGGGCGGTCGAGGGGGTCGCGGCGTCGTCGGGCACGGGTGGGACCGAGGTCGTGGAGGCGTCCGTCATGCGTCGAGCCTACGACCCGCCCGCGCCGCGTCCTGACACGCCCCCAGGCGTGCGGAGGGCCGCACCCCGAGCGGGGTGCGGCCCTCCGTGACGCGGCGCCGGATCAGTAGGCCGCGAGGATGTCCACGACGAAGACGAGCGTCTCGCCCGCGAGCTCGTTCGTGTTCGTGTCGCTCTTCTCGCCGTAGCCGAGGGCCGGCGGGATGACGAGGAGCACCTGGCTCCCGACGGTCTGGCCGGACAGGCCCTGGGTCCAGCCGGCGACGACGCCGCTCAGCGGGAAGGTGGAGGGCTCGCCGCGGTCCCACGACGAGTCGAACTGCTCGCCGTCGAGCTTCCAGCCCGTGTAGTGGGCGATGACCGTCTGGTCCTCGGTGACCTCCGGGCCGGTGCCCTTGATGAGCGGCTGCACGACGAGCTCGGTCGGCGCGGTGTAGCCCTCGGGGATCTCGATCGACGGCTTGCCCGTGTCGTCGAGCGTGACGACCGGCAGCCCCTCGGCCGGGGTCACGGCCTCGCCCTCGGCGCGGTCCGGCACGTCGGCGGGGTCCGGCGCGACCGGGGCGTCCCGGACCTCGGTGACCTCGGCGACGGTGAGGACGGCGCTGCCGTCCTGCCCCGGTGCGGCGAACAGGAAGCGCGTGCCGACCTTCTTGCCGACCAGCGTGTCGAGCAGCTGGGGGTACACCTGGTCGTCGAGGACGATCTGCTGTGCCGAGTCGTCCTCCCACGTGGAGCCGAGCTTCGACGCGTCCGTGCCGGAGTACGCGGCCTGGTGCAGCGTCACTTCCTGGCCCTTCGCGATCTCGTCGCCGTCGCCGTCCCCGAGCGAGAGCGCGACCGGGCCCGAGACCTCGAGCGGGGCCTCGAACTCGACGGTGGGCTCGCTGCCGGGGTCGCCCGTGACCGTCACGGCCTCGAGCGCCGCGACGTCCTCGGGCGACGACGTCGCGCCGTCGGAGGCGGACGGGCTCGCCGACGTCTCGTCGTCGGAACCGCCGCCCTCCGACGAGCAGCCGGAGAGGACGAGGGCGGCGCCCAGGGTGAGCGCGGCGACGCCGCGCAGGGTGCGGTGCTTCACGAGGAGGGTCCTTCGGGTCGGGGGGACGGCGGGGGCCGTCGGGTCTGGGCCGCACCCGCACGACGGCGGTCGTCGGCGCCCGGGGACGGGCCACCTCGCGGTCGGACGCCGGGTGCAGCACCGGCCCGGACACTCTAGCGGTCGCGGCTGGACGCCCGCTGGGAGCGGCAGCCCTCGTGCCTGCCGCTCTGCGCCCTGCTGCTCGTCGCACCGCCCCGTGGTCTGGCGAGCGCCGTGCGAGGAGGTCGTCGACGGGGCCGCGGGGGAGAATGGGCCCATGCCGTCCCGCCGACCGTCCCGCAAGCGACCCTGGGGTGCGGAGCCCGCGCCCCTCGACCTGGACCGCGCCCTCGGCGGCGCGCGCCGCGAGTCGGGAGCCGACGGCGAGTGGCAGGTCCGCACCGTGCGGGGCGGCGCGAAGACGTACCTCTGCCCGGGCTGCCAGCAGGAGATCCCGCCGGGCACGGGGCACGTCGTGGCGTGGCAGGAGGACTCCTTCTTCGGGGCCCAGACGGCGCTCGACCACCGTCGCCACTGGCACACGTCGTGCTGGGAGGCGCGCGGCCGCCGTCGGCCGCGGTAGACGCACTAGGCTCGGGACGATGAGCACCGCACCCGAGACCGCGCCCGACCCCGCCCGAGCCTCGACGGAGCCGACCCCCATCCGGTCGCTCAGCGTCCTGCCCGCGCGACGCGAGGACGTCGAGCTGCACACCGCCGACGGCCTCACGCTCGTCGGCGAGCTGGCGCTCCCCGCGGACCGCGACCCGGTCGCGACCCTCGTCACGCTGCACCCCCTGCCGACGCACGGCGGGTACATGGACTCGCACGTCTACCGCAAGGCGGCGTGGCGCTTGCCGGCGCTCGCGGACCTGGCCGTGCTGCGGTTCAACACGCGCGGCACGTCGTCCCCGCGCGGGACGAGCGAGGGTGCGTTCGACGGCGGCGAGGCCGAGCGCTTCGACGTCGCGGCGGCGATCGAGTTCGCCGAGTTCCACGACCTCCCGAACCGGTGGCTCGTGGGGTGGTCGTTCGGCACGGAGCTCGCGCTCAAGCACGGCACGGACCCGGCGGTGGAGGGCGCGATCCTGCTCTCGCCCCCGCTGCACCGCGCGACGGACGCGGACCTCGACCGCTGGGACGCGTTCGGCAAGCCGCTGGTGGTCCTCGTGCCCGAGCTCGACGACTACCTGCGGCCCGACGAGGCGCGTCGACGCTTCGCGCGCGTGCGGAACGCCGAGGTGATCGGCGTCGAGGGCGCCAAGCACCTGTGGGTGGGGGAGTCGTCGGTGCGGCGCGTGCTCGACGAGATCGTGGGGCACGTGCGTCCCGGTTTCCCGCTCCCGCTGCCGACCACGTGGGACGGCGACGCGAGCGGCACGGCCGACCGCGACACGGCCGACTCGGACCAGGCGAGCTACGACGCGAGCCGGTCCGACGGCGTCGTCGACTGACACCGCGTCGCGGCGCGAGGCGCCGCGCGCACCCGACCGACCCCAGGAGGACCACGTGACGACGGCACCGCTCGAGACCTTCACGCTGCGCGAGGGGTACGGGACCCCGCTCGTGCTGCTGCACGGCTTCCCGCTCGACCACCGGATGTGGGCCGACGTCGCGGAGGCCCTGCCGGGCGAGCCCACCGTCGTCGCCGTCGACCTCCCGGGCCTGGGCGCGAGCCCGCTCGGGGACGAGCCGCCGTCGATCGAGGCGGCGGCCGACGCGACCGCCGACGCGCTCGCCGCGGCGGGGATCACGCGCGCGGTCGTCGCGGGTCTGTCGATGGGCGGCTACGTGGCCCTCGCGCTCGCGGAGCGCCGGCCGGAGCTGGTCGCCGGCCTCGGGCTCGTCGACACCAAGTCCACGGCCGACTCCGACGACGCCCGCGCCAACCGGCTGCGCATCGCCGACGAGGCGGCGCGCTCGCAGACCGTCGACGCCGTCCTCGGCATGCCGGGGGTCCTCCTCGGCGAGACGAGCAAGGCCGCGCGGCCGCACCTGACGCCCCGGCTCGAGGAGTGGATCCGGGCGCAGCGGCCCGACGGCGTCGCGTGGTCGCAGCGGGCGATGGCGGCCCGCCCCGACCGCACGTCCGTCCTCGCGGGGTTCGCGGGGCCCGTCGCGGTGGTCGTGGGCGAGGAGGACCAGGTCACGCCCGTCGCGGAGGCGGAGCACATGGCCGCCGCCGCGCCGGTCGCGCAGCTCGTGCAGGTGACGGGAGCGGGCCACATGAGCGCGGTCGAGGACCCCGCCGCGGTCGCCGATGCGCTCGCGGACCTCCTGGCACGGGCGGCCGTCTGAGCCGCTGACCGCGCGTCAGCGCCCGTCGAGCACGAGCGTGAGCGCGTCGGCGAGGTCGATCGACTCGCCGTCCCGCCCGCCCTTGCCGAGCACGAGCGGCGGGTCGGACGGCTCGACCGCGACGCCGCGCAGGCGCGCGCGCACGCCGCCGGGCACCGAGAGCACGTAGAACTCACCGTCCTCACCGACGGCGACGCTGCGGTTGCGGCGCAGGTACCACCCGCGCAGCGGGGTGCGGTACGTCGCGGTGCCGTCGAACGCGCGGGCGCGGAGCGGCTCGGGAGCGAGACCCCGTGCGCGCGCCCGCCCGACGAAGTCGGCGAGCAGGGCCCGGGCCGCATCGCTCTCGCGGGCGCGCTGCCGGTCGAGCTCGCGCTGCTGGTGCGCGGCGGCCTCGGTCCGCTGCCGACGCCAGTCGTCGGCAGCGGACCCCGAGGGGCCCGACGGGCCCGCGCCGGTCGGCACCGCGTCAGGCCGAGGCGGGGGCGTCGGACTTCGGGTCGGCCGGCTTCGTGCCGGCGGACTTCGTGCCGGCCGGCTTCGCGTCGTTCGGCTTCGTGTCGCTGGGCTGGGCGTCGGCAGACGCCGCCGAGCCCCGCTTCGTCGGTGCCTCGACCGTCCCGACCCGCTGCGCGGACTCCTCGGGGACGACCGGGAACTCGGCCGTCATGAGCGTCGCGGCGCGCGCCTGCTGCGCGGGCGTCCCGGCGGGGACCGCCTTCTTCGCGGGGGCCTTCGTGGCCTCGCCCTCGCTGCCGAGCAGACCGCGGAGCTCGTCGAGGTAGGTGTTGATCGAGTCGTGCTGACGCGTGAGGTCCTCGAGCTGGCGCTGGGCGACGTTGCGCTGCTGCTCGGCCTCGGCCTTGGCGTCGCTCACCGTCTGGTCGGCGAACGCGCGGGCCTCGGCGACGACCTGATCGGCGTTGCGGCGCGCCGTCGACAGGAGGTCCTTCACGTACGCGTCGGACTCGCTGCGGACCTTCTCCGCCTGCCGGAGCGCGTGGGCGACACGCTTCTCCGCCTCCGCGGCGTGCTCCTCGGCCGTCGAGACGAGCTTCTCCGTCTCCGCCTTGGCGGCGGCGTGGCGCTCGGCGTTCTCGCGCTCCGCCTCCTCGCGGCGACGCACGACCTCGAGCTCGGCGTCCGCGAGGGCGGTGCGGGCCTGGTCGCGCAGCGCCTCCATCTCGGACGTGACGGCGTTCGCCGCCTCGGTCGCCTTGCGCTGCGCCTCGTCCACCTGGCGCTGCGCCTCGCGACGGGCGTTCTCCAGCAGCTCCGCCGACTCGCGCTCGGCGGCCTCGCGCTGCGCCGCCGTCTCCGCCGCCACGCGCGCGCGGAGCTCCGCGGCCTCGCGCTCGGTCGTGACGCGCAGCTCCGTCGTCTCGCGCTCCGCCGTCGCACGCAGCGTGCCGAGCTCGCGCTCGAGCGACGCGCGCCGCTCGCTCTCCTCCGTGGCGAGCGCGCTCTGGATGCGTGCGGCCTCGCGCTCCGCGGAGCCCACGAGCTCCTCCGCGCGGCGCTGGGCGCTGAGCAGCGTGCCCTCGGCCTCCGACGCGCTCGTGGAGCGGATCTCCTCCGACTCCAGGCGCGCGCTGTTGAGCAGCTCGGCGACCTCGTTCTCGGCGCGGGACCGGACCTGGCCGGCGGAGAGCTTCGCGCGCGCCATGATGTCGGCCGCCTGGGCGTTGGCCTGCGACAGGATGTCCGCCGACTGCTCCTCCGCCGAGCGCAGGAGCTGCTCGATGCGGGACCCGAGCCCCGCGTACGACGGCCGGTCCGCCTCGCGGAGCTGGCGCTGGGCGTCGTTGAGCTCGCTCGTGAGCTGCATGGCGCGGGCGTCCGCCGCCTCGACGCGCGCCCGCGCGTCCTCCACGGCCTTCTCCAGCTTGGCGAGCTGGGCCTCGACCTGGACGCGGTCGTACCCGCGCATCGTGATGGGGAAGAGCGTGCGCTCGTCGGACACGTCGATGACCTCCGGTGCTGAGTCGTCGCGGCTTCCGCCGCCGGGCGGCGTCCCCTCCCGGGGAGGGAGGGCGCGGCGGTCGTGCCACGGCCCCGCCGTGCTCCGACCAGGATACGGGGATCACGCTGTCCTGAATACCCGGATTGGTGGGGGTGAGACGATGGTCGCAGTGCTGCGCGCGCCGTCGTCCCCCGCGCGGACGGCGGCCCGTCCGGCCGTCGGGCGCGGCGTTCCCTGGGAGCGGTGAGACCGTCGCGGGAGGGGCACGTGAACGGTTCGTGAGGATCCACAGCCGAACCGTCTCGGTCGATCTACGAGGGGTTTCGCACCTATCCTGGAACGTCGATCGACGAAGGGAACCTCGGTGCTGCAACGAATCATCGCCGCCCTCCTGCTCGCAGGAGGGCTGGTCGCCGTCGGCCTCGGTGTCGCGTCCGCCACCGTCTGGCGGGACAGCGACACGGTCGTGGCGACCACGGCGTACACCGGCGACGGCACGGTGCTCGTCACCGCGCCCGGGGTCCTGGACCTCGTCGCCGAGGACGTGACGGTCCGCGCGACAGCACCCGGCGAGCAGCAGGTCACCCTCGCGATCGGCCGCGAGGCCGACGTGACCGGGTGGGTGGGCGAGGACCCGCACGGCGTGGTCACCGGCCTGTCCGACTGGGACGCGCTCGCGACGCGCGCCGTCGACGCGCCGGCCGCGGAGGACGAGCCCGCGGAGGGCGACTCGCCAGCCGACGGCGAGAGCCCGGCCGAGGGAGAGACGCCCGCCGAGGGCGACGCGACCGCGGAGACGCCCGTGGCCGGCGTCGACCCCGCGGGCTCCGACATGTGGCTGGAGGAGGCGACGGGCGCCGGCTCGGCGAGCCTGCGCTGGTCCGACCAGCCCGGCCGCTGGCAGCTCCTCGCCGCCGGCGTGGGCGAGGGCGCCGTCGCCCCGACCGTCGAGCTGTCGTGGCCGCGCCAGGTCGAGACGCCGTTCCTGTGGCCCGGTGTCATCGGCGGTGCCGTCCTCATCCTCCTCGGTCTCGGCATCGGGGCGGCGAGCCTGCGGCCACGCCGCCGCGGTCCCTCCGGCGGTACCACGACCTCCGCGACCCCCGCGGTCTCGCCGGCCGGCGCGACGGAGGGCACGTCGTCGGACGACGACGGCACGCCCGACGGCGAGGTGCCGACCGACACGGCCCAGGTGCGCATGCTCACGCGACGTGAGCTGCGCGAGCGCGAGGAGGCCGACCGCCTCGCGCAGCAGCAGGCCCGCGGGCAGAAGCCGCGCCGCGCGTGGCTCACCGGCCAGATCCCGATCGTCGCGCGCGGCGAGCGCCGCCCGCGGACCGCGGCCCAGCCGGCCGTCGACGCGAGCGCGCACCCGACCACGGAGGACAGCGCGACCACGCGCGCCGACGCCTGGCGCCGGGCGTGGGGCTTCACGCCCGGCAGCGGCGAGAGCGCCCCGGCGCCCGCACCCGAGAGCGACCCGGACGAAACGAAGGACAGCACCCGATGACCAGCACCGCCCGCGACACGGCCCGCGCCCGCCGCGCCCGTCGTCACCTCGGCGGGGTGGCCGGGGGACTGGTCGGCGCGCTCCTGCTCGCCGCCTGCTCCGCACCCCTCCCGACGCCCGAGCCCGACCCCACGCAGGACCCGCCGCCGCCCGTGCTCACCGAGGCGCAGGAGACCGCCGTCCTCGACGCGGTCGCCGCGGCGCTCGCGGCAGCGAGCGAGACCAACGACGCGGCGCAGCTCGAGGGCCGCGTCACGGGCCCCGCCCTCGCGATCCGATCGAGCCAGCTCGCCGTCGCCGCCGCGCGGGGCAATGCCGACCTCGTGACCGAGCTCCCGACGGAGGCGCAGCAGGTCGTCATCCCGACGACGCAGACCTGGCCGCGCACGTCGTTCGCCGTGAGCGTGCAGCCCGAGAACCTGCAGACGCCCCGCCTGTCCGTCCTGGAGCAGGACACGGCGCGCGGCGACTACCAGCTCTGGGCCTGGGTCCGCCTCCTGCCGGGCGTCACCATGCCGAGCTTCGCGGACCCGAGCATCGGCAGCGAGGACGTCGCGCCCGACGACTCGAGCCTGCTCGTCACGCCCACGGACGCCGTCGCGCAGTACGCCGACGTGCTCAACCTGGGTGGTGGCTCCGGGTTCGCCGGGTCCTTCGAGGAGGACTCGTTCCGCGCCCTGCTCGCGAAGCGCGCGCAGGACTGGACGACGGCGCTCGAGCCCGCCGCGGGTGCCTACGCGCTGACGTTCACGCCCAACCCCGACGAGCCCGTGCGCGCGGTCCGGACCGCGGACGGCGGCGCCCTCGTGGTCGGGGCCATGACCTCGCAGGAGTCGATGACCGCCGAGGAGGGCGCGCAGGTGCCGCCGGACACCGAGACGATCAAGGCGCTGTACGGCGACGCGGCCCCGACGAACGTGCTGAAGGTCGGGTACGTCGACGTCGTCGCGCTCTACGTGCCGCCGGCGGGCTCCGAGGAGAAGATCCGCGTGGTGGGCAACGAGCACGTCGCGACGTCGGTCGCGAACTCCTGACGCTCCGTAGGATTGGGTCCATGAGCGAACCCATCCAGCCCACGTTCGACGTGCGCGGCGCGGTCGACCTGTCCGCGCTGACCAGGCCGCAGTCACCCCCGCCCGGCGAGGAGGGCGGCGCGCCCGCCGCGGGCGGGTACGTCGTCGACGTCACGGACGAGACGTTCGGTCAGCTCGTCCAGGACTCGGCGCAGTACCCGGTCGTCGTGCTCCTGTGGATCCCGACGGACCAGGCGAACGCGCAGCTCGGCACCGACCTCGGCGCGCTGGCCGACGAGTACGCCGGCCGCTTCCTCCTGGCCCGGGTCGATGCCCAGGCGTACCCGCAGATCACGGCCGCGTTCCAGGTCCAGGGCGTGCCGACCGTCGTCGCGATCCTCCAGGGCCAGCCGGTGCCGCTGTTCCAGGGCGCCGCGCCCGTCGAGCAGGTGCGCGCCGTGCTCGACCAGGTGCTCCAGGCGGCCGAGGCGAACGGCGTGACGGGCCGCGCGCCTGCACAGGGCGCCGACGGCGAGCCCGAGCGCCCCGCGGAGCCCGTCGCGGAGCCCGAGCCCGAGCTCCCGCCGCTGCACCAGGAGGCGTACGACGCGATCGAGCGCGACGACCTCGACGCCGCGGTCGCGGCCTACGAGAAGGCGATCAAGCAGGACCCGCGCGACGCCCTCGCCGTCGCGGGGCTCGCGCAGGTCCGCCTCCTCCAGCGCACGCGCGACGCCGACCTCGCGACGGTCCGCGCCGCAGCCGCTGCCGCACCGCAGGACGTCGACGCCCAGCTCGCCATCGCCGACCTCGACCTGCTCGGCGGCCACGTCGACGACGCCCTCGACCGGCTCCTCGACCTCCTGCCCGGCGCCGACGCGGACGGCAAGGAGAAGCTCCGCGTGCGCCTCCTCGACTACTTCGAGGTCGTGGGCCCCACCGACCCCCGCGTCGGCAAGGCCCGCCAGCGCCTCGCGATCAGCCTCTACTGACGCACCCGAGCCACGCACGACGGCGGCCGATCACCTCACGGTGACCGGCCGCCGTCGTGCGTGGCGGTCACCGCGAGGTGACCGGCTGCCGCCGTGCTGAGGAAGCAGCGCCGGGGGTGAGATGAAGCCGGGTGGGTGGGGCGGTGGCGCCGGGTCGTGGCGGGCCTGGCGGGAGCCGCGAGGAACGAGCGGCGGATGGTAGACCCGGCGCCACCGCCCCACCCACCACCCAGGGCGACCAGACGACGACCTCGGCGACCCAGATCGACCTCGGCGGACCAGACCTCTACCTCGACGACGGGACGAGGTACAGCGCGCCGAGCGGAGGGACGCGCAGGGCCGCGGAGTACGCGCGCCCCTTCCACGGCACGGGCTCCGCCTCGACCTCGCCGAGGTTGCCGACGCCGGAGCCGCCGTAGACCTCCGCGTCGGTGTTGAGGACCTCCCGCCACGCGCCGCCCGACGGCAGCGCGACGCGGTAGCCCTCGTGCGGCGTCCCGGCGAAGTTCACGACGACCGCGACCTCGCCGCCGTCGCGCCCGCGGCGCACGTAGGCGAGGACGTTGTGGTCGGCGTCGTCGGCGTCGAGCCACTCGAACCCTGAGGGGTCGTGGTCGAGCTCCCACAGGGCCGGGGTCGCGCGGTAGAGCGCGTTGAGGTCGCGCACGGCGCGCTGCACGCCCTGCCGGCCCGGGTCGGCCGCGAGGCCGTCCCAGTCGAGCGACCGGCCCTCGTTCCACTCGGAGTGCTGGCCGATCTCGCTGCCCATGAAGAGGAGCTGCTTGCCGGGGTGCGACCACTGGTAGGCGAGGAACGCGCGGACGCCGGCGCGCTTCTGCCAGTCGTCGCCGGGCATCTTCCCGTACAGCGAGCCCTTGCCGTGCACGACCTCGTCGTGGCTGATGGGGAGCACGAACTGCTCGGAGTACGCGTAGACCATGGAGAACGTGATCTCGTGGTGGTGGTACCGGCGGTTGATCGGCTCCTCGGCGACGTAGCGCAGGGAGTCGTTCATCCAGCCCATGTTCCACTTGAGCCCGAACCCGAGGCCCCCCGCGGAGGTGGGCCGGGTGACGCCCGGCCACGCGGTCGACTCCTCGGCGATCATCATGACCCCGGGCGTGCGCCGGTACGCGGTGGCGTTGGCCTCCTGGAGGAACGCGATGGCCTCGAGGTTCTCGCGCCCGCCGTGCACGTTGGGGTGCCACTGGCCGGGGCCGCGCGAGTAGTCGAGGTAGAGCATGGACGCGACGGCGTCGACGCGCAGCGCGTCGACGTGGAACTCCTCGAGCCAGTAGGTCGCGTTGGCGACGAGGAAGTTGCGGACCTCGTTGCGGCCGAAGTCGAAGACGTACGTGCCCCAGTCGGGCTGCTCGCCGCGCAGCGGGTCGGCGTGCTCGTAGCAGGGGGTGCCGTCGAACCGGGCGAGGGCCCACTCGTCGCGCGGGAAGTGCGCGGGCACCCAGTCGACGACGACCCCGATCCCGGCGGCGTGCAGGCGGTCGACGAGGTAGCGGAAGTCGTCGGGGTGGCCGAAGCGTGACGTCGGGGCGTAGTAGCCGGTGACCTGGTAGCCCCACGACCCGCCGAACGGGTGCTCGGCGACGGGCAGGAGCTCGACGTGGGTGAACCCCTGCTCGACGACGTACGCCGTGAGCTGCTCCGCGAGGTCGCGGTAGGACAACCCCTGGCGCCACGAGCCGAGGTGCACCTCGTAGATGCTGAGCGGCCGCGTGTGGGGGTCGTGCGCGGCGCGCTCGGCGAGCCACGCGTCGTCGGACCACTCGTACCGGGACTCGACCACGATGCTCGCCGTCGCCGGGGGCACCTCGGCCGCCTTGGCGAGCGGGTCGGCCTTCTGGCGCCACGAGCCGTCAGGCCCCAGGATCTCGTACTTGTAGCGCGCGCCCGCGACGACGCCGGGCACGAAGAGCTCCCACACCCCGGTGGACCCGAGCGAGCGCATGGGGTGCGTGGGTCCCCAGCCGTTGAAGTCGCCGATGACGCGGACCGCGCGCGCGTTCGGCGCCCAGACGGCGAACGCCGTGCCGGTCGTGTCGCCGAGCGCGCTCGGGTAGGTGCGGACGTTCGCACCGAGCGCGCGCCACAGCTCCTCGTGCCGACCCTCGCGGATCAGGTGCAGGTCGACGTCGCCGAGCGTGGGCAGGAACCGGTAGGGGTCGTCGACGGTCGTGGACTCGTGCCCGTAGCGGGCGCGGACGCGGTAGTCGGGGGCGTGCCGCGTGCCGTCGGCGTCCTGGTGCACCGGCACGACGGCGGCCCACACCCCGTCCTGCTCGTGCGCCGCCGGGTGCTCGCCGTCGGTGGTGACGACGACGACCTCGTCCGCGAGCGGGCGCAGGACGCGGACGACGGCCCGCGCGTCCGCGGCGTCGTCCGCGAGGTGCGGGCCGAGCACGGCGTGCGGGTCGAACGTGCGCCCGCCCGCGGCCGCGGCGAGGGCGTCCTGCGGCACGACGACGGGGGGCGGGGTGGCGGAAGCGGCGGGGCCGGTCATGGGGCAACCTTTCCACGTCCCGCGCGCCCCCACAGGACGGGCTCGCCGGACGGTCCGGTGCGTGCGCCCGGGCGACCGCGCACGTCAGGCGTTGCCCGCGAGGAGGCGGTCCACGGCGGCGAGGGGGATGGGCTCCCAGTCGGGGCGGTTGCGCGACTCGTAGACGACCTCGTAGAGCGCCTTGTCGAGCGTGAGCGCCCGGACGAGCGCCTCCGACGTCGCGTGGTCGACGCCCGCGGTGTCCGCGCGCTCGTACGCGTCGAGGAACGCGGCGCGCGCCTGGACGGCCCACGCGGCGTCGGGAGCGCGCCCCACGGCGGCCGCGTAGTCGAACGAGCGCACGATCCCGGCGACGTCGCGCAGGGCGAGGTCGGGGCGCGTGCGCTCCGCGACCGGCCGCAGCGGCTCGCCCTCGAAGTCGAGCACCTTCCAGCCGAACCGGCGGGCGTGCAGCACCTGCCCGAGGTGCAGGTCGCCGTGGACGGTCTGGAGCCGCGGGAGGGCGTCGGGGACGCGCGTGACGGACGCGAGCCGCGCGGCCGTGCGGTCCCAGAACGCGGCGATCTCGGTCGCGCGCCGGCCGAGCGCGCCGGACGAGGCGACGGCCTCGTCCGAGCGGCGCCGCAGGTCGGCGACGAGCCACCGCGCGTCGACGGGGGAGCCCACGTCGAACGCGCGCCGGAGCGCGGCGTGCAGGTCGGCGAGGACGCGGCCGAGGTCGGCGGCGAGGTCCGCGAACGACGACCCCTGCCCGGCGTACGCGCACGCGAGGTCGAAGCCGTCGCGCGCGCCGTCGACGAACTCGCTGAGGATCGCGAGGTGCGCCGAGCGGGGCGCCGTCGGGTCCGGCACGTGGCCCGGACGGGCCGGGTCGTCCTGCGCGTCCCAGCCCACCTCGAGCCATGCGAGCGGTCGCGGGACGCCCGCCCACCCCTGCGCGGCGAGCGCGCGCGGGATGGTCAGGTCAGGGTTGGGCCCGATCGCGATGGCCCGCAGCACCTTGAGCATCGTCCCGCCGGCGACCCCGGGCAGCAGCACCGAGCTGTTCGACTGCTCGACGCTCAGCGCGCGCCCGCCCGCGAGGTCGACGGGGTCGGCGCTCGCGGCCCCGGCGACAGGGGGCGTGCCCCAGTCGGCCACGGCCAGGAGCGCCGCCCAGCACGCGGGGTGCGCGGCGCCGTCGTGCACGAGCCAGGACGTCCCGGCGGTCGCGCCGCTCCCGGCGTCGTGGACCGTCCCGAGCGGGGCGGCGGGGGCGCGCCCCGGCCCGGCGGGCGTGGCGGGGGTGCCCGCCGGGTCCGCGGCGCCCGTGGTACCCGCCGCCGCGGCGACCGGCTCGAGGACGAGCGGCACCTGCACGACGAGGTCGACGCCGTCCCCGAGCAGCCGCAGCAGGTGGAGGACGACGCGCGGGGCCCGCCCCGGGTCCGGCGCCGCCGTCGCCGGGACGTCGAGCGCGAACGACAGCCACGGCACGTGCCGCACGGCGACGCCCTTGACGGGGTACCACCGGCGCTCCGGCAGCCACGCGTCGAGGAGCGTCATGAGCTCCGAGGAGGGAAGGTCCGTCCGTCGGAGCGTCATGCAGGCCTCCTGGGGCTGGTCGTCGGCAGGTCGTGTCGGGCAGGCACCATCCGACCACGAGGCGCCCGATCTCGCCGTCCGTCAGGCGGTCGTGCCCTCGGGACCCCCGACGACGAGCCAGTAGAAGTCGCGCGAGCCCCACGTCATGACGACGCGCCCGTCGTCCCCGACCGCCGGGAAGCGCGCGCCGCCGAAGACGTCGGTGAGCGTCGCGCCCGCGTGCCCCGGCAGGTGCACCGCCGCGGACCGGGCGGTCGCGGAGAGGTTCGCCACGCACAGGACCGTCTCCGTGGGCGTGCGCCGCAGGAACGCGAGGATCGACTCGTTGTCGCACTCGAGCGCGAGGAAGTCGCCGGTCCCGAACGCGCGGTGGCGCCGCCGGACCTTGAGCATGCCGTGCACCCAGTGCAGCAGCGAGGTCGACTGCTCGAGCTGCGCCTCCACGTTCACGTAGCCGTAGTGGTGGACCAGCGACTGCACGAGCGGCAGGTACACCTTGCCGGGGTCCGCGGTGGAGAACCCGGCGTTGCGGTCGGGCGTCCACTGCATGGGCGTGCGCACGGCGTCGCGGTCGGGCAGCCAGATGTTGTCGCCCATCCCGATCTCGTCGCCGTAGTACAGGCACGGGCTGCCCGGGAGGGAGAGCAGGAGGGCGTGCGCGAGCTCGACCTCCTTGCGCGAGTTGTCGAGCAGGGGCGCCAGCCGACGGCGGATGCCGACGTTGGCGCGCATGCGCGGGTCGGGCGCGTACCACCCGTACATCGACGCGCGCTCCTCCGTCGAGACCATCTCGAGCGTCAGCTCGTCGTGGTTGCGCAGGAACGTGCTCCACTGCGCGCCCGCCGGGATGTCGGGCGTGTCGGCGAGGATCTCGAGGACCTGGTTCGCGCGCTGGTCACGGATCGCGTAGAAGATGCGCGGCATGACGGGGAAGTGGAAGCACATGTGGCACTCCGGCTCCTCCTCGGTGCCGAAGTAGTCCACGACGTCGCGCGGCCACTGGTTCGCCTCGGCGAGGAGGATGCGGCCCGGGAACTCGGTGTCCACCATGCGCCGCACGCGGCGCAGGAACTCGTGCGTCTGCGGCAGGTTCTCGCAGTTGGTGCCCTCGGCCTCGTAGAGGTACGGGACCGCGTCGAGGCGGAACCCGTCGACCCCCATCTGCAGCCAGAACCGCGCGACGTCGAGCATCGCGTCGGCCACGCGCGGGTTCTCGAAGTTGAGGTCGGGCTGGTGGGAGAAGAACCGGTGCCAGAAGAACTGGCGCCGCACCGGGTCGAACGTCCAGTTGGACGTCTCCGTGTCGACGAAGATGATGCGCGCGTCCTGGTAGCGCGTGTCGTCGTCGCTCCACACGTAGAAGTCGCCGTACGGGCCCTCCGGGTCGGCGCGCGACGCCTGGAACCACGGGTGCTGGTCGCTCGTGTGGTTCATGACGAGGTCGATGACGACGCGCATCCCGCGCGCGTGCGCCTCGCTCACGAGCTCCGCGAAGTCCGACGTCGAGCCGTACTGCGGCGCGATCGCCGTGTAGTCGGACACGTCGTAGCCGCCGTCGCGCAGCGGAGACGGGTAGAACGGCGGCAGCCACAGCGCGTCGATGCCCAGCCACTGGAGGTAGTCGAGGCGGTCGATGAGCCCGCGCAGGTCGCCCGTCCCGCTGCCGTCGGAGTCGGAGAACGCGCGGACGATCACCTCGTAGAACACGGCCGTGCGGTACCAGTCCGGGTCGTCGGACAGCCCCGGGCGCGTCTCGACGGGCGGCGCGGGCTGGCGTCGCGGCGGGAGGGCGGCGACAGGCACGGGTGCGGTGATCGGGGGCACGGGCGCGGGACCGGCGGCGGGCCCCCGCACGGGGACCGGGGCCGCGTCCCGGGGGAGCGTCATGACGCCCTCACGTGGATGACGTGCGCGACCTGGCGCAGCGGTTCGAGGCGCACGTACACGTCCTGGCCCCAGCCGTAGCTCTCGCCGGTCAGCTCGTCGTGCGCGACGAACGACGGCGCCCAGGGGTCCTGGCCGTCCGCGAGCGGGGGGAGGCCGAGGGCCGCGAGGTCCAGGTGCACGTTCGACTCCTGCGGGGAGCGGGGGTCGAGGTTCACCACGACGACGACCGTGTCCGCCTCGCCGGTCGGCGAGTGCTCGGCCGGCAGGTGGCGCGAGAACGCGAGCACCTGGTCGTTCGTCGTCGGGTGCACCGTGAGGTTGCGGAGCTGGCGCAGCGCGGGGTGGTCGCGGCGGATCTCGTTGAGCCGCGTGAGCAGCGTCGAGATCCCGATCTCGTCGGCGAGCGCCCAGTCGCGCGGCTTGTACTCGTACTTCTCGTTGTCGATCTGCTCCTCGACGCCCGGGCGGGGCACGTTCTCGACGAGCTCGTAGCCGGAGTAGATCCCCCACGTGGGCGAGCCGAGGGCGGCGAGCACCGCGCGCACCGCGAAGCCCGCCACGCCGCCGTGCTGGAGGTACGGCGGGAGGATGTCGTGGGTCGTGGGCCAGAAGCTCGGGCGCATGTAGGCGCCGGCCTCGCCCGAGACCTCGGTGAGGTACTCCGCGAGCTCGTCGCGCGTGTTGCGCCAGGTGAAGTACGTGTACGACTGGTGGAACCCGATGCGCGCGAGCGTGTGCATCATCGCGGGCTTGGTGAACGCCTCGGAGAGGAACACGACCTCGGGGTTCGTCGCGCGCACCTCGGCCAGCAGCCACTCCCAGAAGTCGAGCGGCTTGGTGTGCGGGTTGTCGACGCGGAACGCGGTGACGCCGCGGTCGATCCACACGCGCACGACGCGCAGCACCTCGGCGTAGATGCCCTCGGGGTCGTTGTCGAAGTTGAGCGGGTAGATGTCCTGGTACTTCTTCGGCGGGTTCTCGGCGTACGCGATGGAGCCGTCGGCGCGCGTCGTGAACCACTCGGGGTGCTCGGTGACCCAGGGGTGGTCGGGCGAGCACTGGAGCGCGAGGTCGATCGCGACCTCCAGCCCGTGCCGCCGGGCCTCCTTGACGAACGCGCGGAACGTGCGCTCGCTGCCGAGCTCGGGGTGGATCGCGTCGTGGCCGCCGTCCTTCGACCCGATGGCGTACGGGCTGCCCGGGTCGCCGGGGAGCGCGGTGAGGGAGTTGTTGCGGCCCTTGCGGTGCGTCGTGCCGATGGGGTGGACGGGCGTCAGGTAGACGACGTCGAAGCCCATCTCCGCGATCGCGGGCAGACGGCGGGCGGCGGCGGTGAACGTGCCCGAGCGCCAGCGCCCGTCCTTGAGCCGTCGGGCGCCCTCGGAGCGCGGGAACATCTCGTACCACGCGCCCGCGAGCGCGAGCGGGCGCTCGACGCGCAGCGGGTACGTGGCGGACGCCGTGACGTGGTCGCGCAGCGGGGCGCGCTCCAGGACGTCGCGCACCTCGGGCGACGTCGCCGCGACGAGCCGCGCCTCGGCGGGGCGGCTCGCGTCGGCGAGCGCGGCGAGCGCGTCGGCGAGCGTGCGGTCGTCTGCGGGGGTCCGGCGGCCGGGCGTGCCGTCGCGCCCGGGGAGGGGGACGGCGTCGGCGAGGACGCGCTCGAAGAGCCGCACGCCCTCGGCGAGCATGAGCTCGACGTCGACGCCAGCCGCGACCTTGACCGTCGCGTCGTGCGCCCACGTGCCGTAGGGGTCGCTCCACGCCTCGACGCGCAGCGACCAGTCGCCGACCGCGTCCGGGTGGAGCGTGGCGCGGAACCGGTCGAGCCCGGGGGCGACGTCGACCATGGGCGCCGTGCGCTCGGTGCCGTCGGGCGCGACGAGGACGGCGGTCGCGGCGACGGCGTCGTGGCCCTCCCGGAAGACGGTCGCCTCGATCGGCACCATCTCGCCGACGACGGCCTTGGCGGGCCACCGGCCGCCCTCGACGACGGGCGACACCTCGAGCACGGGGATGCGTCCGACGGGTGCGGCAGGGGCGGGGGCGGGGGCGCCGCCTCGGGGGCGAGGGGCACCGGTGGCGCGGGGGCGGTGCGGCGCGAGGGCCGGAGGGGTCGACGTCACACGCACAACGTATCGAGGGGCACGGGGGCCAGGCACCTGGGAGAGGGGTCGGCGCGTCGCGGACGGGTCCCGCACGGTACCCGGGTGAAATTTCATGCAAGCGTTACACACAGGTTGCGGCGCGGGGGTGTGCACCGGCGCCAGGCTGCGTAGTCTCGTCCCCGTGAGAGCCATCCGACGGTTCACCGTCCGCACCCTGCTGCCCGCCGAGCTGCGCGACCTGGACGAGCTCGCGCACAACCTGCGCTGGTCCTGGCACGCGCCCACGCGCGACCTGTTCGCCGGTATCGACCCCGAGACGTGGGCGGCGGTCCACGGCGACCCCGTCGCGCTGCTCGGTGCGCTCGGGCCCGAGCGCCTCGCCGAGCTCGCCGCCGACGGCGCGTTCGTCGAGCGCGTGCGTGCCGCGGCGGCCGACCTGCGCCACTACCTCGACGACGCGCTGTGGTACCAGGAGCGTGCCGCGGAGACGTCGGAGGGCGGTGGCTCCCTCCCGGCCGCGATCGCGTACTTCTCGCCCGAGTTCGGCATCACGTCCGTGCTGCCCCAGTACTCCGGCGGCCTCGGCATCCTCGCCGGTGACCACCTCAAGAGCGCGAGCGACCTCGGCGTGCCGATCGTCGGCGTCGGGCTCCTCTACGGCGCCGGCTACTTCAAGCAGTCGCTCACGCGCGACGGCTGGCAGGTCGAGACGTACCCGCTCCTCGACCCGGACGGCCTGCCGCTCACCCTCCTGCGCGACGACGACGGCACGCCCGCGCGCGTCTCGCTCGCCCTGCCGGGTGGGCGGACGCTCCACGCGCACGTGTGGGTCGCGGCCGTCGGCCGCGTGCCGCTGCTCCTGCTCGACTCGAACGTGCCCGGCAACGACGAGGCCGCGCGCAAGGTGACCGACCGCCTCTACGGCGGCGGTGGCGAGCACCGCCTCCAGCAGGAGCTCCTGCTCGGCGTGGGCGGCGTGCGCGCGCTGCGCCTGTGGTCGCGCCTCACCGGTGCGCCGGAGCCGGAGGTCTACCACACCAACGAGGGCCACGCGGGGTTCCTCGGCGTCGAGCGCATCCGCGAGCTCGTCGAGCAGGGCCTCACGTTCGACGCGGCGCTCGAGGCCGTGCGCGCCGCGACGGTCTTCACGACGCACACGCCCGTGCCCGCCGGCATCGACCGGTTCGGCCGCGACCTCGTCGCGCAGTACTTCGGCGGCGACATGGTGGTCGACGGCCTGCCCGTCGAGCGCGTCCTCGCCCTCGGGGCCGAGGACTACGACGGCGGCGACCCGACCGTGTTCAACATGGCCGTCATGGGCCTGCGCCTCGGCGGGCGGGCGAACGGCGTCTCGCTCCTGCACGGCGAGGTGTCGCGCGGCATGTTCGAGGGCCTGTGGCCCGGCTTCGACGCCCGCGAGGTCCCCATCACCTCGGTGACGAACGGCGTCCACTCGCCCACGTGGGTCGACCCGGCGCTCGCGGCCCTCGAGGCCGAGCGGCTCGGGCTCGACGAGCTCACGGCCGAGCACGCGTCGTCGCGCTGGCTGCGCGGCGACGGGGACGGCGCCGTCGACGACGGCGAGCTCTGGGCGATCCGGCGCGAGATGCGCGGCCGGCTCGTCGACGAGGCGCGCCGCCGCGTGCGCAAGTCCTGGCGCGAGCGCGGCGCGACCCCGGCGGAGCTCGGCTGGGTCGACGACGTGCTCTCGCCCGACGTCCTCACCATCGGGTTCGCGCGCCGCGTGCCCACGTACAAGCGGCTCACGCTCATGCTGCGTGACCCGGAACGCCTCAAGGCGCTGCTGCTGCACCCCGAGCGCCCGGTCCAGCTCGTCGTCGCGGGCAAGTCGCACCCTGCGGACGACCAGGGCAAGCGGCTCATCCAGCAGCTCGTCCGCTTCACGGACGACCCCGAGGTGCGGCACCGCATCGTCTTCCTGCCGAACTACGACATCGCCATGGCGCAGTCGCTCTACCCGGGCTGCGACGTCTGGCTCAACAACCCGCTGCGCCCGCTGGAGGCGTCCGGCACGTCGGGCATGAAGTCGGCGCTCAACGGCGGCCTCAACCTGTCGATCCTCGACGGGTGGTGGGACGAGTGGTACGACGGCGAGAACGGCTGGGCCATCCCGACCGCCGACGGCGTCGAGGACGCGGACCGTCGCGACGACCTCGAGGCCGCTGCGCTCTACGACCTCGTCGAGCAGCAGGTGGCGCCTCGCTTCTACGACCGCGACGCCGACGGCGTGCCCGGCCGGTGGCTCGAGATGGTGCGGCACACGCTCGCGACGCTCGGCCCGAAGGTCCAGGCGACGCGCATGGTCGGCGAGTACGTCACGCGCCTGTACGCCCCTGCCGCAGCGGCCGGGCGCGCGCTGGCCGCCGACGGGCTCGCGCCCGCCCGCGAGCTCGCGCAGTGGAAGCACGCCGTGCGCGACGGCTGGTCGCGCGTGCGCGTCGACCACGTCGACTCGGCCGGCATCGGCGAGGTGCCGCAGGTCGGGGACCGCCTCACGGTCCGCGCGTACGTGTCGCTCGGCGACCTGCGCCCCGAGGACGTCCAGGTGCAGGTCGTGCACGGGCGCGTCAGCGAGGCCGACGTCATCGAGGAGTTCACGGCCGAGCCGCTCGCGCTCGCCGAGACGTACGAGGCCGGCCGCTACGCGTTCGCGGGCGACGTCGTGCTCGACGCGTCCGGACCGTTCGGCTACACGGTCCGCGTCGTCCCGACCCACGACGGCCTCCCGAGCGTCGCCGAGCTGGGCCTCGTCACCAACGCCTGACCCCCTCCGCCGAGGTAGAGCCTGCGGTCGCGAGGTAGAACTCTCAGAGTTCTACCTCGCGACCGCAGGCTCTTTCTCGCGGAATCGCGGTGGGTGACGAGCCCGAGGCAGACGGCCGCCGGTCGTCCACAGATCCGCCGCCGCCCCTGGTCGACGCCACCGCGCTCGGCGAGTCTGAGCCCATGAGCGCGGACGAGCACGAGGTCGAGCACGCACGTCGGACGGCGAGCCGTCCCCGGAGCACGGGGCGCCCACCGGGGCGACAGGACGGAGCGCATGCCCCGGCGACGCTGCCGTCGGTCGTGCGGTTCTCGGCGGAGCGGCGCGCGGAGATCGCCGCCGCCGTCCGCAGCGGCACGCTCGTCCGGGTGCGTCAGGGTGCCTACGCTGCCCCGCCTCCGGCTGCGGCCTCACCGGCGCAGCGGCGGCGGGAGGCCGTCGTCGCGCGTGCGGTCGCCCTCGCGGGTCGGTTGACGACGGACTACTGGTTCAGCCACTCGACCGCGGCCGTGCTGCACGGCCTGTGGACCTGGCGCCTCGCGGACGAGGTCCACGTGACGCAGCTCGGGAACCCGTCCGTGCGCCGGACCGACCCCGAGCTCCGCAGGCACTGGACGGCGCTGCCCGAGAGAGATCGCGCCGAGCTCGGCGGACTGCCGGTCACCTCCCTGGAGCGCACGATCGTCGACTGCGCCCGTTCCCTCAGCCCGACGTCGGGCATCGTGGTGGCGGACTCCGGGTTCCGTGCAGGGGCCGACGTGCGGAGGGTCGAGGAGGTCCTGGAGGCGGCTGCCGGCGGGCGCGGCGTCCGGTGTGCGCGTCGGCTGCTCGCCGAGGCGGATGCCCGGTCGGAGTCGCCCGGCGAGAGCGTCGTCCGCTGGCTGGTGGTCGACGGAGGTCTCCCGCACCCTGAGCCGAACCTCCCGGCGACCACCTGGCGCGGCACGTACCGGCTGGACCTCGCGTGGACGGCGCTCCGGGTGGCGGTGGAGTTCGACGGAGCCGTCAAGTACTCCGGCGGTGGGTACGGCGACCCGCGGGGCCGCCTGCTCGCGGAGAAGGCTCGGCACGACGCGCTGGTCGAGGCCGGTTGGCTCGTCCTGCGGGTGACGTGGGACGACCTCGCCGACCCCGACGTCCTCCTCGGCCGGATCCGGGCCGCGCTCGCGCGACGCACCGCGAGATAGAGGTGCCGGTCGCGACGTAGAACACACCGGGCTCTACGTCGAGCCCGCCGCCTCTATCTCGCGGGCGGGGGCGTGGCGAGGAGGTCGAGGTAGCGCGAGCGGGCGCGCACGACGTCGGCGAGCTGGGTCTCGATGCCGTCGACGAACTCCTCGCGGTACACGGCGTCGACCTGCACGGAGATGGCGTAGTAGAGCCCGGTGAACGTCGCGATCGCGACCGAGACGCGCAGCAGCGTCTGCGTCACGACGAGGTCCGCGCCGCCGACGCCGCCCCCGCCGACGAGCGAGAGCGTCCGCTGCCAGGTGCCGCCGTCGACGTCCCACAGCGCCATGACCTCGGGAGTCACGGTGAGCGTGCCGAGCGCCATGAAGAACACGCCCATGCCGAGGCTCACGACGAGGACCTGGAGGAGCTGGCTCGTCGCGATCATCGTCGCGAGGTTCGCCGTCTGGCCACGGCTGAAGCGCGCCGCGTCCTCGTGCCCGGGGTGCCGCGCGGCGGTCTCCGCGAGCGCCTCCCGGGCCTCGGCCGGCGAGCGCAGCCCGACGAACAGCACGACGAGCAGCGCGAAGAACGCGCCGAGCACGAGGTCGGCGACGCCGTGCGTCCGGTCGAACACCTGCCACACCTCGGCGTTGTAGAAGAGCACGAGGGAGAACACGAGCAGCAGCGGCAGCAGACGCACGAGGCGCAGCAGGGCGGCGCCGAGCTCGTCGGTGACGCGCGCGAGCCCCCACCACAACGACGACAGCACGCCGTACCCGACGACGACGCGCACGACCCCGAGCAGCACGAGGTTGCCGACGACGGTGAGCAGGGCGTCGCCCCACTGCCCGCCGAACACGACCGGCAGGAGGGCGGGCACGAGCACGAAGAACGCCAGCTCGGGGACACCGACGGACTGCGGGAGCGTGGACCACGGCCGACCGCGCACCACGTTGAGCCCCGCGTACGCGGCCGCGACGATCGCCGCGGCGCCGAGGAGCGCGAGCGCGTTCGCCCACGCGGGCCAGCCCGAGCGCACCGCGCCGGAGAGCTCGGCGAGCAGCACGACGAGGAGGAACGGGGCCGACCGCCCGAACACGTCGCGGTCGAGCGAGTGCCCCTCGACGAGCAGCGGGAGACCGTTGCGGCGGAACAGGCGTTCGCAGGCGGGGACGTCGAGCTGGTCGACCGCCGCGGGGGCGCCGGGCGCGGGGGCCGGGGACGCGTCGTCGGGCACGGTCATGGTCGCCGACCCTACCCGGGTCAGCCCAGGTCGGCGGCGACCGCGCGGCCGGCGACACGGCCGGAGTAGAGGCACCCGCCGAGGAACGTCCCTTCGAGCGCGCGGTGGCCGTGCACGCCGCCCCCGCCGAACCCGGCCGCCTCGCCCGCGGCCCAGAGCCCGGGCAGCACGGACCCGTCCGCGCGCAGGACCCGCGCGGAGCCGTCCGTCCACAGCCCCCCGAGCGTCTTGCGCGTCAGCACGGAGAGGCGGACGGCGAGCAGCGGCCCGTCCTTCGGGGTCGTCAGCGGCCGCGGCGGGGACACGCGGATGAGCCGGTCGACGCGGTAGCGGCGCGCCATCGCCGTCGCGACGACCTGCGGGTCCTTGCCCAGCCCGGTGCGGACCTGCTCGTCGCGCAGCCGGACGACGCGGGCCAGCGCCGCGGGGTCGACGTGCCCGCGCGAGCCCGGCGTCGCCTCGACGAGCGCGTTCATCCGCGCGGCGAGCTCCTCGGGGGTGTCCGCCCACACGAACTCCGGCGACTGCTCGGCGAAGCGCGCGACCGGCCCGACGGCGCCGGGCAGCACGCGCTGGGCGAGGAGCCGCACGTCCTTGCCGGTGAGGTCGGGGTTCTGCTCCGATCCGGACAGCGCGAACTCCGACTCCATGATCGCCTTGTTGAGCACGAACCAGGAGTGGTCGTCGCCGCGCTCGGTGACGTGCTGGAGCGCGCCGAGGGCGTCGAAGCCGGGGAACAGCGGGGCGGGCAGCCGGTTGCCGTCGGCGTCGAGCCAGAGCGAGCTCGGCCCGGGCAGGATCCGGATCCCGTGGTCCGTCCACACCGGCGAGTGGTTCGCGATCCCCTCCGGGTAGTGCCACATGCGGTCCTCGTGCACGAGCGCCGCGCCCGCGTCGGCGGCGACACCGATCATGAGCCCGTCGGTCGAGTCGGGGACGCCGGACAGCATGCGGGCGGGGAGCCGGCCCGCCGTCTGCGGCCAGCGCGAGCGCACGAGCTCGTGGTTCGCGCCGATGCCGCCCGAGGTCACGACGACGGCGCTCGCCGCGATCTCCACCTCCCCGACGACGTCGCGCGACGGCGGCGCCCCGCGTTCGGCGTCCGACGGCGCGAGCACCTCCGCGCGCACGCCCGTCACCGCGCCGTCGGTCACGACGAGCGAGGTGACCCGGTGCCGGAACCGCACGTCGAGCAGGCCCGCGGCGCGCGCGTCCAGGGCGGCACGGACGAACGGCTCGAGGACGCCCGGGCCGGTGCCCCACGTGACGTGGAAGCGGGGCACGGAGTTCCCGTGCGCGCCTCCGGCGGACCCGTCGGCGCCCGAGCGCACCGGGTACCCGCCACGCTCCGCCCACTGCACGAGCGGGAACCACCGCACGCCCTTGTCGTGCAGCCAGCCGCGCATCTCGCCGGCGGCGAAGTCCACGAACCCCTGCGCCCACGCGTAGCCGTGCCGGTCGGGGCCCTCGCCGCGGTCCGCGCCGGGCGCGAACTGCGCGGACCCGAGCCAGTCGTCGAACGCGAGCTCGGCGGAGTCCGTGACGCCCATGCGCCGCTGCTCGGGCGAGCCGACGAGGAAGAGCCCGCCGAACGACCACCACGCCTGCCCGCCCAGGCTCGCCGCCGGCTCCTGGTCGAGCAGGACCACCCGGCGGCCCGCCGCCGTGAGCTCGGTCGCCGCGACGAGACCGGAGAGCCCGGCCCCCACGACGACGACCTCGGGGTCCTCGATCGAGGGAGGGGTGGGGGAGGAGTCGACCGCGCTGTCACTCATGCGGGAAGAGTAGAGCACGTGTCCAGACCCGGGCGGGCTCGAGCGCCCACGGCTCTACCACGAGCGCCCACGGCTCCACCTCGCGTGACCTCGGCTCTACCTCGCGTGACCACGCCTCTACCTCGCGTGACCTCGGCTCTACCTCGGCGGGGTGGGGGAGACGTACACGCGCAGGCTCAGCGCCTCGAGCCCGACGACGTCCCCCGGGCGGGCGGCGCTCTCGCCCGCGGCACGGTCCGGGTCGCCCGGGTGCTCCCAGTCCGAGTCCCACGCGAGCTCCCAGCGCTCGGGCTCGCCGCCCGCGTCGGCCCGCAGACCCGGGAGGGTCACGTCGACCGGGTCGAGCGCCCCGGTGAGCACGACGAGCACGTCGGCGTCGCCGGGCTCCGGGGCGGTCCGCAGCATCTGGAGCGTCCGGACGCCCGGGTCGTGCCACGCCCCGTGGTCCAGCGGGCCGCCGGCGGCGTCGAACCACGCCAGGTCGGGGACCGCCGTCGGGCCGGGGCCGTGGCCGCCGTCGGCCGCCCCACCCGCCGCCGCGCCGCCTGCCCCGCCCGCCGCCGCGCCCGCCGCCGTGC
>QAPD01000078.1 GCA_003052455.1 Sphaerisporangium cinnabarinum
CGGGCCGCGCACCGCCGTCGCGGCCGACGCGCTCACCGCGCACCTCGGCGCGCGGTCGGGCCGTCCCGGCGCCGTCGTGGCGGTCGGGACCGGGGCGATCGCGCTCGGCACCGACCTGCGGACCGTGTGGCACCGCGTCGACGGGTGGGGCCACCTCCTCGGCGACCTGGGCTCCGGGTCGTGGGTCGGCGCGCAGGGGCTGCGCGCCGCGGTCGCCGCGCACGACGGCCGCGACTCCGGCGGCTCGACGGCGCTGCTCGCCGCTGCGGTCGCGCGGTTCGGCCCGGTGCCGTCGTGGCCCGGGCAGCTCTACACGCGCCCCGACCGTGCCCAGGTGCTCGCGTCGTTCACGCCCGACGTCGCGGCCGCGGCCCGCGCCGACGACCCCGTCGCGCGGCAGGTCCTCGCGGGCGCCGGGACCCACCTCGCGACGACGCTCGCCGCCGCGCTCGTCGACGGCGTCCCGCCGCTCGCCGCCGCGACCGGCGGGGTGCTGGGGATCGGCCCGCTCCTCACCGACGCGTTCCGGGCGCGGCTCGCCGTGCTGCGCCCCCACGTCGAGCTCGTCGAGCCCGTGGGCACGCCGCTCGACGGCGCGCTCCACCTCGCCGCGCGCCTCGCGGCCGAGCCGGGCTCCGTCGTCGGGCACGGGCCGTGGCTCACGCTCGGCGACCCCGCCGCACCGCCCGGTACCGCACCGACCGCCGCGCCACCGACCGCCCCGCCCGTCACCGCCCCGCAGGACCCGACCACCGCCGAGGAGACCCCATGACCGCCGACGGCCTCGTCCGCATCCGCCAGGCCCTGCCCAGCCTGCGGCCCGCCGAGGCGCGCATCGCCGAGGCCGTGCTCGCCGACCCTGCGGCCGTGGTGGGCAAGACGATCACGGAGCTCGCCGCGCTCGTCGGGACGTCGCAGGCGACGGTCGTGCGGTTCTGCCGCGCGGTCGGGTACGCCGGGTACCCGGAGTTCCGCATCGACCTCGCGCAGGCGACGAGCCGCCGCGCCGTCGAGCAGGAGCGCGCGAACGTCGCGCACGGCGAGATCGACCCGGACGACACGCTGCACGACGTCGTCACGAAGATCGCGTTCCACGAGGCGCGCACCATCGAGGAGACGGCGCGCATGCTCGACCTCGACGCGCTGGAGCAGGTCACCGCCGCGGTCGCGCAGGCGACGCGGATCGACCTGTTCGGCGTCGGGTCGAGCGGGCTCACGGCGCAGGACCTCGCGCAGAAGCTCCAGCGCATCGGGCTGCTGTGCTTCGCGTCGCCGGACCCGCACGTCCAGCTCCAGTCCGCGGCGCTCCTGGCCGAAGGTGCCGTCGCGGTCGGTGTCTCGCACTCCGGGCTCACGGTCGAGACGAACGACGCCCTGCGCATCGCGCGCGACCGCGGCGCGACGACCGTCGCCGTGACGAACTTCCCCGAGTCGCCGCTCGTCGAGCACGCGGACCTCGTGCTGACGACGACGGCGCGCGAGACGCAGTTCCGGTCCGGCGCCCTGTCGAGCCGCATCGCGCAGCTCGCGCTCGTCGACTTCCTGTTCGTGCGCGTCGCGCAGCGCCTGTACGACCGCACGACCGCCAACCTGCGCGCGACGTACGAGGCCGTGCAGCCCCACCGCCTCGGCTACGACCGCCGGACGCGCCCGTGACCGCCGTCGGGACGCCCGGCCTCGAGCTGCGCACGGACCTCCTCACGCGCGTCGCGCAGGCGCACGACGCGTCGCACTACCTCCTGCGGCCCGAGGTCGTCGTGCGCGCGCACGACCGCGAGGGCGTCGTCGCCGCGATGCGCGAGGCGACCCGCCGCGGGCTGCCGGTGACGTTCCGGTCCGGCGGCACCAGCCTGTCCGGGCAGGCGTCGGGCGCGGGCGTGCTCGTCGACACGCGCACGCGGTTCACGCGCGTCGAGGTGCTCGACGGCGGCGAGCGCGTGCGCTGCGAGCCCGGAGCGACGCTGCGGCTCGTCAACGCGCACCTGCTGCGGCACGGGCGCCGGCTCGGCCCGGACCCGGCGAGCGAGATCGCGTGCACGATCGGCGGGGTCGTGGCGAACAACTCGTCGGGCATGTCGTCGGGGACGGCGCGGACCGCGTACCGGACGGTCGAGGCGATGACGGTCGTGCTCGCGAGCGGGACGGTCGTCGACACGGGCGCGCCCGACGCCGACGCGCGCCTGCGCGCGGCCGAGCCCGCGCTCCACCGCGGGCTCGCGGAGCTGCGCGACCGCGTGCGGGGCAGCGCCGCGATGCGCGCGGAGATCGAGCGCCAGTTCGCGATGAAGAACACGATGGGCTACTCCGTCAACGCGTTCCTCGACCACGACGAGCCCGTGAAGATCCTCGAGCACCTGCTCGTCGGGAGCGAGGGCACGCTCGGGTGGGTCGCCGACGTGACGTTCCGGACGGTGCCGCTCCTCGCGCACGCGGCGACAACCCTCCTCGTGCTCGACTCGCTGGAGCACGCGACGGACGCGCTCGTGCCGCTCGTCGCGTCGGGCGCGGAGGCGATCGAGCTGCTCGACGCGGCGTCGCTCCGCGTCGCCGCGGCGGACCCGGCCGCCGACCCCTCGATGCGCTCGTTGGCCTCCGGGGCGGGCATCCACCGGCAGACCGCGCTCCTCGTCGAGTACCGCGCGGCGACCCCCGACGCTCTCGCGCCCTTCCAGGCGGCGGCGCGCGACGTCGTCGGCTCGCTCGCGGGATCCCTCGCCGTGCCCGCCACGGTGACGACCGACGCCGCGGCGCGCGAGCGCCTGTGGCGCGTGCGCAAGGGCCTGTACACCGCCGTCGCGGGCGCGCGGCCCGCGGGCAGCACCGCGCTGCTCGAGGACGTGGCCGTCCCCGTCGCCGACCTCACCGCGACGGTGCGCGACCTCGGCGCGCTCTTCGAGCGCCGGGGCTACGGCGACGCGGTGACGTTCGGGCACGCCAAGGACGGCAACCTGCACTTCATGATCACGCCGCGCCTCGGCGAGCGCGCCGAGCTCGACCGGTACGCGGCGTTCAGCGACGACCTCGTCGACCTCGTGCTGGGGCACGGCGGCACGCTCAAGGCCGAGCACGGCACCGGCCGCATCATGGCGCCGTTCGTGCGGCGCCAGTACGGCGACGAGCTCTACGCCGTCATGCGCGAGGTCAAGCGGCTGCTCGACCCGCACGGCCTGCTCAACCCGGGCGTCGTGCTCACCGACGACGACCACGAGCACCTGCGGAACCTCAAGGTCGAGTCGTCGGCGGGCGGGGACGACGCGGCGCTCGTCGACCGCTGCGTCGAGTGCGGGTACTGCGAGCCGGGCTGCCCCTCGCGCACCGTGACGACCACGCCGCGCCAGCGCATCGCGCTGCTCAAGGAGATGGCCGCCGCGCCGCCCGCCGAGCGGCGCGAGCTCGAGCGGCAGTACGCCTACCAGGGCGTCGCGACGTGCGCCGCGGACTCGCTGTGCGTCGAGGCGTGCCCCGTGGGCATCGACACGGGCGTCGTCATGAAGGGCCACCGCGCGCGGTCGCAGCCGCGGCTCGTGCAGCGCGGGGGAGCGGCCGCCGCCGAGCACTGGGGGACCGTCGTCACGGGTCTGCGCGCCGCGCTCGGTGTCGTCGAGGCGCTCCCGACGCCGCTCGTGCGCGTCGCGTCCGAGGTCGCCCGCGGGGTCGTCGGGACGGACGTCGTGCCGCGCGTCGACGCGGACCTTCCCGGCCCGGGGCCGCGCCGCGGGACCACGGCCGTCGTGCCCGACGGCGGCACCACCTCCGCGCGCGCGGTGCTGTTCGCGTCGTGCATGGGCGAGCTCTTCGCGCCCGCCGGGGCCGGCCTGCCCGGGGGCGCGTGCGGCGGGGACGGCGCGCGCCGCCCGGTCGGGGCCGAGGCCGCCTTCCGGGCGCTGTGCGAGCGGGCGGGCGTCGGGCTCGTGGTCCCCGACGGGGTCGGCGGGCTGTGCTGCGGCACCCCGTGGTCGTCGAAGGGCCTGCCCGACGGCGCGGCCGCCATGGCCCGCAAGGTCGTGGACGCACTGTGGGTCGCGACGCGCGAGGGCGAGCTGCCGGTCGTGTGCGACGCGTCGAGCTGCACCCACGGACTCGCCGAGACGGCCCGCCACCTCACCGGGGCGGACCCGCGCGACGAGCGGGCGCGCGACCGGTTCGCCCGGCTGCGGGTGGTCGACGCCGTCACGTTCGTGCGCACCGACGTGCTGCCCGGCCTCGCGGCGCGCGGGGTCGACGTCGCGCGGGCGGGGGACGTCGTCGTGCACCCGACGTGCGCGACCGTGCACCTGGGCGCCGTGGACGACCTGCGGGCCGTGGCGGAGGTCGTCGCGGAGCGCGCCACCGTGCCGACGGCCTGGGGCTGCTGCGGGTTCGCGGGCGACCGGGGGATGCTGCACCCCGAGCTCACCGCGGGCGCGACGCGCGCCGAGGCGGACGAGGTCGCGCACCGCGCCGGCACGCTGCCCGAGGGTCGCTTCGACGCGTACGTGTCGAGCAACCGGACGTGCGAGATGGGCATGTCCCGCGCCACGGGCGAGGACTACGTCCACGTGCTCGAGCTCCTCGAGGCGGCCACGCGCCCCGGCGCGGAGGCCTGACCCGGGCTGGGCCCGGCCCCGGCCCGGGCCGGGTGCGTCCGGCGCGCCGTCGACGCGGACGGGGAGGCGGCAGACTCCGCGCCGCGGTGCATAGAGGTGCCGACCGGTGGACGCCACCGCCGGCACCACCCCCAGGAGGACGACCGGATGGACGGCATCACCGCGATCGCGCAGCGCGTGGCTGCCATCGAGGCGACCCTCGCCCCGGCCCGTGCCGCCGACGTCCGCGCTGTCGACCCCGGTGCGGCGCAGGCGGTCGCGAGCGGCTCCGGCGCGCGCTTCGACGAGATCCTCAGCACGGTGATGGCGGGCTCGACCAGCACCGGCAGCACCGCGGTGGCGGGCGCGACCGGCGTCGACCGGACGCGGACCGCCGACGGCGTCCCCGGCGACCTCGCGGCCTACGGCAACGGGAAGATCCCCCGGACCGCCCTGCAGGAGGTCGGGACGACCGGCCACCGCCTCTGGGCGCCCGCGGGCCAGGCGCTCGAGGGCCTGCTCGCCGAGGCGGCGCGCGACGGCGTCCGCATCGGCATCACGGACTCCTACCGGTCCTACGACGCGCAGGTCGACGTCGCGGCGCGCAAGGGCCTGTACTCCCAGGGCGGGCTCGCTGCCGAGCCGGGGACCAGCCCGCACGGCTGGGGCATCGCGGTCGACCTCGACCTGGACGACCGGGCCCAGGCGTGGATGCGCACCAACGGCGGCCGCTTCGGCTTCGTCGAGGACACCCCGCGCGAGCCGTGGCACTGGGTGTACCGGTCCTGACCGCGGGGGCCCTCCTGCAGCAAGAAGTTCCGCGGCGCCTCGCCGAGCGGTTAACCACGGCGAACCCCGGCACGCTCGAACCGGGTCCCTGGTCACGGGGGGTGCTCGCCTCGTGCTGGGTGGGCGGGGAGGGCTATCGGTAGGCGTCGGCGCGGTGCGCGATGCGGACGACGAGCAGCACCCCGGTGTCGTGGTCGAGCTCGAACAGCACGCGGTAGTCGCCGCGGCGCGCGGAGCGCAGGCCTTCGAGCTCGTACCGCAGCGGCTTGCTCATGCGTTCGGGGTTGGTCGGCAGGGCCGTGGTGACGAACTCGACGACCGCGGCCGCGATCTTGTGCGGCAGGCGCAGCAGCGACCGCTCGGCCGCGGGTGCGATCTCGACCCGCCACGCCGGTGTCTGGTCGTCGGTCACTGCGCCGGCAGCCCGAACCGTGCCCGCAGGTCCTCACCGGACGTCGTGGCGCCCTCGGCGGCGGCGCGACGGGCCTCGTCGATGTCGTCGCGCACGCCGGGCTGGGACAGCCAGAACAGCGTCTCGTGCAGCGACTCGAGGTCGTCCTCGGCCATCAGCACCGCGGCACCGCGCCCGTGCCGGGTGATCCGGATGATCTCGTGCTCCCGGTCGGCCTCGTCCACCAGGGCCGACAACTTGTCTTTCGCCTCGCTCAGCGCTACCGATCTCATACGGCCATATTAGCCGAACTGCTAGCCTGTAGGTAGCCCAATTCCCAGCCAATAAGGCCATCGGCTCCCTCTCACGCTCGCGCCCTGCG
The DNA here is from genome assembly GCA_003052455.1 of Sphaerisporangium cinnabarinum. Classification (GTDB taxonomy): domain Bacteria; phylum Actinomycetota; class Actinomycetes; order Actinomycetales; family Cellulomonadaceae; genus Cellulosimicrobium; species Cellulosimicrobium cinnabarinum. The sequence goes on from QAPD01000078.1 coordinate 6,128, forward strand.
CTCCCCCACAGGACGTCGGCAGGCCTGGCGCAGCGGGGTACAGGCAGTCGGCATCGACGTGCTCGACGACGGATCGTTGGCGGGATCTCTGCGCGCTCGAGGTCAGCTCCCGAACCCGACAGCGCAGTCATGATTCGGCTGTGCTCCTGCCTCTGGTCCGTGCATCGGCGGACTTTCGACTTTTGATTGACACCCGACAGAAGCCTCGTAGGATGACGACCGAGTGGTAGGTGAATTTCACCCGACCGCTACGGCCCGACCGCCTCCGCGCGTGCCCCGGTGCACGTGGTGGCACTCTCCGTCCGCACGACGACGTGCGGGGGGATCGCGCTCGACGACGAGACGAGGAGGACCACCGGGCAGGGGGCGCGCAGCCCTCCCACCAGCACAGACAGACCGAGCCGCCCTGACTCCGTCGTTGGCGCGACGGGGGCGACCCGGTCCGGATGACCCCTCACAGGCGACTGAACCTCACAGGAGCGGCATCAGATGAAGGATATCGACCGGCGTACGCGCCGGAACCGGCGGGTGACCGCGGCTCTGGCCGCCGGCGCCCTCGCGCTCACGGGCCTGGGCGCGGCGACGGCACCCGCCGTCGCGCACGACGGCGTCGACCACGGCGCGGAACCGGGCGCCGAGTCGGCGCTCGACTGGTCCAACTACGAGCGCGTGCTGCTGACGAAGGACGTGGGCGAGCCCATCGACCTCGCGATCCTCCCGGACTCGCGCGTCCTGCACACGGCCCGCAACGGCGACGTGCGGCTCACGGACCCGGCGACGGGCGTCACGCGCGTGGTCACGACGCTCGACGTCTACGCGAACTCGGAGGACGGCCTCCAGGGCGTCGCGCTCGACCCGGAGTTCGAGGACAACGGGTGGGTCTACCTCGTCTACGCGCCGCGCGATGCGGACGGCGACGGCGTCGCGGACACCCCGACGGGCAACGCGCCCAACTCGCTCCCGGCGGGCGAGGACGAGAGCTACTGGGACCGCTGGGTGGGCGTGAACCGCCTCGCCCGGTTCCAGTGGACGGGCGACACGATCGACCTCGCGAGCGAGCAGGTGATCCTCGACGTCGAGGTGCAGCGCGGGCAGTGCTGCCACGTCGGGGCGGACATCGACTTCGACCGCGACGGCAACCTCTACCTCACGACCGGCGACAACACGCCCGCCAGCACCCCGGGCGCGAACGGCTTCGCGCCGAACAACGACGCCCCCGGCATGAACCCGGGCTTCGACTCGCGTCGTGGCGCGGGGAGCACGAACGACCTGCGCGGCAAGATCCTGCGGATCCACGTCGAGGACGACGGCTCGTACTCGATCCCCGAGGGCAACCTGTTCGCGCCGGGCACCGAGGGCACGCGCCCCGAGATCTTCGTCATGGGCGTGCGCAACCCGTTCCGGTTCGAGGTCGACCCCGAGACGAACTCGCTCTCGTGGGGCGACTACGGCCCCGACGCGACGAAGGCGGTCGCGGAGACCGCGGGGCGTGGGCCCATGGGCCTCGTGGAGTGGAACGTCGTCTCGCTCGACGACCCGCACAACGCGGGCTGGCCCTACGTCCAGGGCGACAACTTCGCCTACAACGACTGGGACTTCGCGACGGGCACGCCGGGGGAGTTCTTCGACCCCGAGAACCTCGTCAACGACTCCCGCTGGAACACGGGCCTGCGCGAGCTGCCGCCGGCTCGCGCCGCGACGCTCTGGTACGGCGACAACCCGGGCGACCAGCCGTGGGACGAGCTCGTGAACTTCGGCTCCGGCTCCGGTCAGGCGCCCATGGGCGGGCCCGTCTACCACTACGACGCCGCCAACCCGTCGACGACGAAGCTCCCGGAGTACTGGGACCGCAAGGCGTTCTTCGGCGAGTTCTCGCAGGACTACCTCGCCGCGTTCACGGTCGACTGGGAGACGTTCGACGTCACGCACATCGAGGACTTCCTGCCGAACGCCGCGCTCGCCGCGGCGGGCCAGCCGCCGCACGACAACCCGATGGACCTCGAGTTCGGTCCCGACGGCTCGCTCTACGTGCTCGACTACGGCGACGGCTTCTTCCGCGCCAACCCCGACGCGGGGCTCTACCGGATCGACTACGCCGAGGGCAACAAGGCGCCCCAGGCACGTTTCACCGCGACGCCCACGTCGTCGTCGCAGGCGCCGCTCGAGGTGACGTTCGACGCGTCGACGTCGTCCGACCCCGAGGGCGACGACCTCACCTACGCGTGGGACGTGGACGGTGACGGCACGTTCGACGCCGAGGGCGTCCGGACGACGCACACGTACACGGAGATCGGCGCCTACACGGCGCGCCTGCGCGTCACGGACGCGTCGGGGAAGTTCTCGCTCACGTCGCGCGTCATCTCCGTCGGGAACCAGGCGCCCGAGGTCACGATCGAGCACCCGGCCGACGGCGCGTTCTTCGACTGGGGCCAGGCCGTCCCGTACCAGGTCACCACGACCGACGCCGAGGACGACCTCGGCGGCGGCGAGGCGCCGACGCCGCACCTCACGTCGGGCGACCAGATCGGCGAGTGGCTCGCGGACGCCATCGGGCACGACGTCCTCGTCGAGACGCTCGGGGTCGACGCCGAGACGCTGGGCGAGGCCTCCGGCTTCACCCTCGACGAGCTCGTCGCGATCTCCGGCGGCGCCGTCACCGCGCAGATGGTGGCGGACGTGCTCGAGGCGTACGCCGCCGCGTTCGAGGACCCGCAGGCGGGGTCGGGCACCGTGTGCTCGCGCGTCGCCTGGACGTACGGCCTCGGGCACGACGAGCACGCGCACCCCGAGTCCACCGGCACGGGCTGCACGGGCGCGTGGCGCACCGACCCCAACTCGCCCGAGCACGGCCCGGGCGCGCTCCTCTACGGGGCGGTCGTCGTCACGTACACCGACGCGGGCCACAACGGCCTCCCGCCGGCCACGGGCGAGGCGACCCTGCGCCTCAACCCGAAGGAGCAGCAGGGCGAGCACGCGATCGGCCGCGAGGGCGTCGAGGTGTTCGCCGACGCGACCGCGCGGGGCGGCAACGCCGTCCGCGGGCTCGGGGCGGGCGACTTCCTGCGGTACGACCCGGTGAGCTTCGCCGGGATCGACGGCGCCGTGGTCCGCGCGAGCGGCGGCGGCGAGCTCCAGCTCCGCTGGGGCGCGGCCGACGCCGATCCGTTCGCGACCGCCGCCGTCCCCGCGGGCGAGGGCTGGCAGGACGTCGAGATCACGTTCGACGCCCCCGAGGGCTCGGGCACGCTGTTCGTGACGTCGTCCGACGAGCTCGCGGTCGACGCGATCACCATGGTGGGCGCGGGCGCGGCGGACGTCACCGCCCCGACCGTCGTGCACACGCTCGCGCCGGAGGCGCCCACGGGCGTCGGCGGCGTGTTCAACGAGCCGGTGCGGTTCTCCGTGCAGGCCACCGACGACGGCGCGGTCGCGAGCGTGCAGTACTCGCGCGACGCGGGCGCGACGTGGACGAACCTCGCGGCGAACCAGCAGTACGGCGTGACGTTCTCGCAGGACGGCGCCTACGACCTGCTGTACCGCGCGACCGACACGGGCGGCAACGTCTCCGAGGCCGGCGCGGTGTCGTTCACGATCGACCTCGATGCCCCGGACGAGCCGACGGTCGCCTCGGCCACGACCGTCTCCGTCGGCGCCGCGCGCGTCTCCTACGGCGCGCCGGGCGAGGCCGTCGTCACGGTCACCGGCGAGGGCGGCACGCCCACGGGCGAGGTCGTGCTCACGGCGGGCGAGACCGAGGTCGGGCGCGGGGCCCTCGCGGACGGCACGGCGACGATCGCGATCGACCCGTCCCTCGCCGTCGGGACGCACACCCTCACCGCGACGTACGGCGCCGACGGCGTCTACACGGCGTCGGCGGGGACCGTGCGCCTCACGGTGGCCCAGGCCCGGTCGACCACGACGGGCAGCGTGGCGCCGAACCCGGTGAAGCCCGCCGTCGCGGCGAAGGCGACGCTCCACGTGGAGTCGTCGACCGGCGTCGTGCCCACGGGCGACGTGCAGGTGACGGTGCGCAGGAACAACGGCACCGTCGCGTCGCTCACCGGGACGCTCGACGAGGCGGGGGACGTCGTCGTGACGCTCCCCAGGCTCGCGGCGACCGGCACCTATCAGGTGCAGGCCCGCTACCAGGGGTCCGCCGGGGTCGCGCCCAGCACGGTGAACCTCACCCTCACGGTCAGGAGCTGACCGTCCCACCGGTGGCCCGGGCGACCCGCCCGGGCCACCGGCCCCCAGGCGTCCCCGGGTGCGGTCCCGGGGCGGCTCACCTCGAAGGAGAGACATGAGTTCACACCACCACCCGACGGTCTCGGCCAAGCCGATGACCCGTCGCAACCTGCTCAAGGCGCTCGCGGCGTCGTCGGTCGCCGTGGGCGTGGGGGCCGCCCTCGGTCCGTCGGCGGCGAACGCGCTCGGCGGCGCCCTCCCGACGGCGGTCGCGCCGTCCGGCGGGCGCAACCGGCTCGTGCCGGTGAACCGCATCGGCATCCAGCTCTACACCGTGCGGGACAAGGTCAGCTCGCTCGGCTTCCGGGCCGTGTTCGAGGAGCTCGCCGACATCGGCTACTCCGAGATCGAGTTCGCGGGCTACACGCAGGGGAGCGTCGGCGCGATCACCGTGCCGGAGATCCGGCAGCTGCTCGACGACAACGGCCTGCGGGCCGTCGGCGCGCACGTCAACCTCACGCCGGCGAACATCGACGCCGAGATCGAGAAGGCGCTCGCGCTCGGCATGCCGCACCTCGGCCAGGGCGGCCCCATCGCGGGCGGCTACGGCGGCCCCATCCCGAAGGCGCAGTGGCTCCAGGCCTGCGAGACCTGGAACCAGATGGGCGAGAAGGCCCGCGCGGCGGGGCTCAAGCTCTACTCGCACAACCACGCCCAGGAGTGGGCGTTCACCAGCGACGACCCGAACCAGCGCGTCTACGACCTGCTGTGGGACAACCTCGACCCCGAGCTCGTGTTCTTCGAGATGGACGTCTACTGGGCCTACGTGGGCCGCCACCTGTACCCCGGGTTCGAGCCGATCGACTACGTCACGCGCGACCCGCGCCGCTTCCCGATCCTGCACCTCAAGGACGGCAAGACGAACGAGTCCAGCGGCAACGGCTACGACATCATCGAGTTCGGCGCCGGCGACATCCCCTACCAGGCGTTCCTCTCCCAGCTCCGCGACCGAGGGCAGCGGTTCGGGCTGTACGAGCAGGACAACGCGGCGACCGTGGCCGAGCCCGGAAACGCCCTCAACTCCCTGGGCAACGCCCGCCGCAGCTACGGCGAGATCTCCTCGCTCCGCGGCTGACGCGGACCGACCACACCTGACAAGGAGCATCACATGAAGTGGAAGTGGAAGGTCCCGGCCGCCGCGCTGCTCGCAGTGGCCACGGCCACGGCGGTCGCGCCCGCGGCGCAGGCCGCCGACGTCGAGTGCACGACCGACCTCGGTGACCGGACCGTCAGCGGCGACCTCGTCGTCCCGGGGGGCGCGGACTGCGTCCTCGGAGGCGCGACCGTCGAGGGCGACGTCGTGGTCCAGCCCGGCGGCTGGCTCGACGCGACGTCCGTGACCGTCGGGGGCGACGTCGTCGCGACCGACGCGTACGGCGTGCTGCTCGACGGCACGAGCGTCGCCGGGGACGTCAGCGTCTACTCGGCGGGCACCCGGAACGGGTTCCTGTACGTCAACGACCTCACGGTCGGGGGCGACGTCGCGGCCGGGGGCGTGGACGTCGAGATCAGCGACTCGACCGTCTCGGGCGGCCTGCTGACGCAGGAGGCGAGCTACGTCGACCTGCTGCGCACGTCCGTGCGCGGCGACGCGACGCTCGACGGCTCCGCGTTCGGCGTGACGGTCGCGGGCGCCGTGGTCGGGGGCACGCTCACCGTGAGCAACGGCGCGCGCGACCTGCTCGTCGGCGCGACGGCGTCCGGCGAGGCCGACGAGTGGGGCAACGCGGTCGCGGGCGACCTCGTGCTCAGCGGCAACGCCGGCAACCTGCGGGTCGCGGGCACCGCGGTCCAGGGCACGATCCGCGCGACGGGCAACGACCCGGCCGCCGTCTTCGGGCCCGGGAACACCGCGGGCGGCGTCGAGGGCGACCACACCGGCGAGGAGCCGGGGGCAGCGCCCGAGGGCGACCAGGCCGTGGCCGTCACCGTGCCGCAGCAGTCCGGGGGCGAGCTGACGTGGTCGCTCGAGGGCTCGTCGCGCCTCGTCGACCTCGGCGTCGCCAACGAGGAGCTCAGCTACTACCAGGCCCAGGGCCAGCTCGTTCCCGTGCGTGTCCAGGACACGCGCGCGGGCGACCCGGCGTGGTCGGTCACCGGCCAGGTGTCCGACTTCACGGCGGGCGGCCAGACCGTCGACGGCAAGCACCTCGGCTGGACGCCGGGCGTCATCGAGAACGGCGGCGACGCGGTCGCCGGCGCGCCGGTCGCGTCCGGGTTCGACGAGGGCGAGGGCCTCAAGCAGGCGCGCACCCTCGCGCGGGCCGACGAGGGCCACGCGCGCGGCGCGTCCGTGGTCGGCGCCGAGCTCGACCTCAAGATGCCGCTCGACACCCCGCGCGGCACCTACACCGCGACGATCACGCTCACCGCACTGGGCTGATCCCGCGGGACACCGCAGCCCGGCCCGCCACGGGCCGGGCGACCGGTCGGCCACCACGCACGCCGTGGTGGCCGGCCGGGCCGGCGGCTCGTCGTCCGAGCCGCCCCACCTGCACCGACGAAGGACCGAGCGCATGACCCACCGACGCACCTCTCCCGCCCCCGCGTCCCGCGCCCTGCGCGCGCTCGCCGGGCCCCTGCTCGCGCTCGCGCTCCTCGCCGCGCCCGCCGCCGCCGCGCTCCCCGGGGAGG
>QAPD01000079.1 GCA_003052455.1 Sphaerisporangium cinnabarinum
GGGCACCAGGAGGGCGGCGAGCGTGAGCCGCACGCGCCGGGTCGCGGGCGCCGCCGGGCCGTGGGCGGGCGCGTGCCCGTGGGCGTGCGCCGGGGCGTGCGCGGCGCCGCGCGTGAGGACGTCGGGCACCCGGCGGGACCGCGTGCGGCGCTCGCCGCGCCCGGGCGTCTCGGGAGGGGTCGGTGCGCTCACCCGAGGATGCTGCCACGGCGGCCCGACGGCGCCCGGCGGCACGCGCCGTCGGGCACCGATCGCGCGGGCCGGGCCGCCCGGGGCCCGACGCCGCCCCTCCGGCTCACTCGGGGAGCGTGACGTGGCCGCGGCGCACGCCCGCGACGAGGCGGCGCGGCAGGGTGACCTCGCGGCCGTCGACGACGACGGTCACGAGCTCGGGCACCTGCGCCTTCCACTGCGAGCGACGGGCACGGGTGTTCGAGCGGGAGAGCTTGCGCTTGGGCACGGCCATGAGGGGTCCTTCCGGTGGGCGAGCGACCAGCCTACCGGTTCGTGAGAACGATTCTCAAGACAGTCGCGCTGTCGGTCCGGCCCGGCGGTAGCATCCCCGGGGCCGCGCGCGCCCTGCCACGACCCACCGGACCCGGCGCGACTGCCGCACCCGCCACCACGACGCACGAGGAGCCCTCATGGCCACGGTCGACTACTTCCTCTCCGGTGACCCGGAGGTCGCCAAGCAGCACCTGCACGCCGCGCTCCAGGAGCAGGGCTTCACGGTGACCACGCGCCCGACGGGCCAGTGGGCCGCCGAGCGCGGCAGCAAGCAGAAGACGTTCTGGCTCGGCGCGTTCGCCGGCAAGGCCCAGCACCTCGTCTCACGGTCGACTTCATGCTCCACGGCGACCAGCTCGTCGCGCGCATCGACCGCCCGACGGGGCACGGCGCGATGGCCGGCGCCGTCGGCGTCGCGCGCTCGAACAAGGCGTTCGGCGAGGTCGACCAGGCGATCGGGACGCGCCTCACGCAGCACGGCATCCTCGCGAACGTCGTGCACGCCTGACCTGCCCCCGTACGCACGAAGGCCCGGATCCCCTCACGGGGGTCCGGGCCTTCGTGCTGCTGACCGGGCCGGCGACGGCCGGTCAGCGGGACGTCACTTGGCGACGGCCTTCTTGAGCAGGCTGCCGGCGCTGATCTTCACGCCGTAACCGGCCGGGATCGAGATCTCCTCGCCCGTACGGGGGTTGCGGCCCGTGCGGGCGGCACGCTCGACGCGCTCGACGGACAGGAGGCCCGTGACCTTGACGGCCTCGCCCTTGCCCAGCGACTCGATGAGCACCTCCTGGAAGGCGTTGAGAGCCTTCTCGGCGTCCGCCTTCGACAGGTCGGCCTTGCTGGCGATGGCCGAGACGAGCTCGGACTTGTTGAGCGACATGCGAATCCCTTCTTCGGTTCACGACGCGCGGTGGTCACCACCCGTCGTCACGGTCTCAGTGTGCCAGCCGCGGGGCCGTGCACCGGGGACAACACTAGGGAACATGCGGAGTTTCGCGCGACTTCTCGCGGGTCTCGTCGTCGCGTGTCCTCGCTCAGCCGTCCTCGTGCTCGTGGTCGTGACCCTCGTGCTCGTCGTGCGCGGGCTCGTCGTGACCGTGGTCGCCGTCCTCGTGGGCGTGCTCGTCGGCCTCGTGGCCCCCCGCGGCGGCCGGCTTCCCGGTGACGCCGTCGAGCTCGTTCGGGACGACGTCGAGCTCCGCGCTCTTCCACACCTCGCCGCCCACGTAGTCGACCGCGTGGATCGCGCGACCGGCCGGGTCCGAGACGTAGGCGATGCCGTCCTGGACGAACAGGGCCGGCCGCGGCTCCTGCCACTCCTCGGGCTCCTCCCACGCGTCGACGACGGGGACGGACCGCACGACCGTGCCCGACTCCGGGTCGATGACGTGGAGCGACCCGTCGGTGCCGAGCACGAGCGCCTCGCCCGCGTCGCCCCGCGCGAGCGAGCGGAACGTGTAGCTCGCGGGCAGGTCGACGAGGCGCAGGCTCGCGTCGCGCGTGTCCACGAGGGAGACGCGCGTGGGCCGCTCGAGCTCCGCGTCGGGGTCGGACTTGTAGTCGCCGAGCACGACGGGCGACGCCTCGCTGCCTGCCTGGTTGCCGATGCGCCCGTAGGCGTCCGGGGCCGCGACCTTGGTGATCGCGCCGCCCGCGACGACGAGCACGCCGTCCTCGCAGCCGATGACGACGGCCTCGTCCGCGGCGACGGCCTCGCCGTGCACGCCGGGGCACTGGTCGTTCGCCGCGACCTCGGCGCCCGCGGCGTCGAGGAGGCGGACGCCGGTGCGCGCGTCCTCGGTGCCCTCGGAGACGACGAGCGAGCCGTCGGACAGCTCGACCGCGACGCCGTGGTGCGCCGCCGGGGTCGTCAGGGTGCGCGCGTCGTCGATGCCGTGCGGGTCGGCCACCGTGGCCGAGTCGAGCACGGTGATCTCGCCCGTGCCGTCGTCGAACAGCGCGGTGCGGCCGTCGTGCACGACGACGTGCCCCGGCTTCCCGGCCGCGTACGTCACGTCCGTGAGGACCGGGTCCGCCGTGTAGTAGTGCGCGTGGTCGCCGTGCGGCTCGGCCCACGTCCCGGCGTCGAGCACCTGGAACCCGCCGGGCGTCGAGACGAGCAGGTGCCGCCCGTCGCCCGCGGGGTTCAGGCGGTTGAAGCCGTCGAGCTCGAGGTCGTCGACGAGCTCGAGCGTCGTCGCGTCGAGCACCTGGATGCCGCCGTCGTAGGTGATCGCGAGGCGGGGGGTGAGCGCCGCGGCCTCGCTCACGTCGGACGTGGCCGACGGCGCGGGCTCGGCCGCGTCGCCCTGCTCGCCCTCGGCGCCCACGCCCTGCGCGCACGCCGCGACGAGCGTGAGCGGGAGGGCGAGGCCGAGCGCGAGGGCGAGCGGGCGGCGTCGGGCACGGGCGCCGGGAGGGGCCGTCACCCGGGCGGGATCGGCAGCGGCGTCGGTCGGGTCGGGTGCAGTGTGGTGCATGCGTGGTCGGCCGCCCGGACACCCGGGCGGCCGCTCCTCTCCGGTGGTGGTGGTGCGCGGGTCAGCCCTGACGGGCCTTCCAGCGCGGGTTGGCCTTGTTGAGGACGAAGGTCTTGCCGTGCCGGCGCACGACCTTCGCCCCGGGCTTGTCCTTGAGCGAGCGGAGCGAGGCGCGGACCTTCATCGCGCGCTCCCGCCCTGCACGCCGCCGCGGGCGCCGTAGCGCTGGCGGAACTTCTCCACGCGCCCGGCGGTGTCCACGACGCGCTGCGTGCCCGTGTAGAACGGGTGGCTCGCGCTCGAGATCTCGACGTCGACGACGGGGTAGGTGTTCCCGTCCGTCCACGTCACGGTCTCGCGCGGGATGCCCGGGCCCTGCGGGTGGTCGCCCGCGAGGGTCGAGCGGGTCAGGAACGAGAAGTCGGCGGACTTGTCGCGGTAGACGACGGGCCCGTAGACGGGGTGGATGTCCTTCTTCATGGTGGTTCTCCTCGCTGGGCCGGTGACGGGTGGGGGGCCGCCGCGCTGGGCGGCCGCCGTCACCAGCTCGACTTCGTGACTCCGGGCAGCTCGCCGCGGTGCGCCTGCTCGCGCAGGCGGACGCGGGAGAGTCCGAACTTCCTCAGGTAGCCGCGCGGGCGGCCGTCGACGACGTCGCGGTTCCGTACGCGCGTGGTGCTCGCGTCGCGGGGCTGGCGCTGGAGCTCGCGCACCGCGGCCGCCGTCTCCTCGGGCGAGGACGACGGCGACGCGACGATGCGCTTCAGCTCGGCGCGACGCTCGGCGTAGCGGGCGACGACGGCCGCCCGCTGCTCGTTGCGCGCGATCTTCGACCGCTTCGCCATCAGCGCTCCTCGCGGAAGTCGACGTGGCGGCGGACGACGGGGTCGAACTTGCGCAGGACCATGCGGTCGGGGTCGTTGCGGCGGTTCTTGCGGGTCACGTAGGTGAACCCGGTGCCCGCCGTGGACCGGAGCTTGATCACGGGACGGAGGTCGGTGCGGGTAGCCATCAGAGCTTCTCCCCTCGGGCGAGGATCCGCGCCACGACGGCGTCGATCCCCTGGCGGTCGATGGTCTTGATGCCCCGGGCGCTGACGCGCAGGGTCACGTGGCGACCCAGCGACGGCACCCAGTAGCGCTTCTTCTGGATGTTCGGGTCGAAGCGACGCTTGGTCCGCACGTGGGAGTGCGAGATCGCGTGGCCGAACCCGGGAGCGGTGCCGAGCACCTGGCAGACGGCGGACATGGCGGTTCCTCTCGGGGTCGGTCGGGGCGACGGGGACGACACTAGATAGTGAGAATCATTCCCGTCAAGACGCTATGCTGACCCGCTGTCGAGAACAGTTCTCAGGAGCAGGTTGTTCCCGCATCGGCCGACGAGCCGCTCCGGGACACCCCAGACCACGGATCGGAGCGCTTCATGCCCTTCTCGTCACGCCCCTCGCCGGACCCGTCGCCCGACGACACCCGCGTCGCACTGAGCGTCCTCGCGACGATCGACCCCGTGCTGCGCGACAGCGCGGTGTTCGGGCTCGTCGTGGGGGCGCCGCGCGTCGTCGCGCTCCGCCACGACATCCGGGCCGCCGAGGGAGCGCTGCGCCGGGTCGTCGTCGACGCGAGCGGCGTCGTCGAGGACGAGGTCGTGCCGCTCGAGCACGCGTGCCTGTCGTGCGCGGTCCGGGAGGACGCCGTCCCGACGCTGCGGCGGCTCGCGGACGACGGGCGCTGGGACCACGTCGTGCTCGCGCTCCCCGTGGCGGCCGAGTCGCTGCCCGTCGTGCGCGCCCTCGCCGCGCAGACCACCCCCGGCGCCGAGCTCGAGCGGCTGCGCCTCGCGACCGTGCTCGCCGTCGCCGACGTGGACACCCTCGAGCACGACCTGCTCGACGACGACCTCGTCGCCGAGCGCGGCGTCGGGCTCACGGAGGACGACCAGCGGGCCGTCGGGGAGGTGCTCGCCGCGCAGCTCGAGCACGCCGACCTCGTCGTGACGACCGGCGACCCCCTCGCCGCCGCGACCGGGGCGGGGCTCGTCGACCGGCTGCGCGGCGTCGGGACGCGCCGGGTCGACGGGCTCCACGCGCTCGCCGCCGCCGACCTCGCAGGACGCACGCACGACCCGGTGGCCGGCGAGCGCCGGGCGCACCCGCTCGGGGTGCGGGGTCCGCTCCCCCGGCACGCGCGCCGCGCGGGCGACCGGAGCTGGACGGTCGAGCTGCGCTCGGCCCGCCCCTTCGACCCCGAGCGGCTGCTGCGTCGCATCGAGGACCTGGGCACGGGGCGGGTCCGGTCGCGCGGGGTGTTCCACGTCGCGAACCGCCCGGACTCGCTGTGCGCGTGGGACGGCGCGGGCGGCCAGCTCTGCATCGGCACGCTCGGCACGTGGGACGACGCGACCACCGCCGAGGGGCGGCCCGTCGAGCCGCACACACGCGTGGTCGTGGTCGGCGCGACGCCGCCGGAGGGCGAGCCGGGCGACGACGTGCGCGAGCGGGTCCTCGACGCGTTCCGCGCCGTGCTCGCGACGCCGGACGAGCTGGCCGACGGCGGGCTGCGCTGGCTGGGGCGCACCGACGTCCTCGCGCCCTGGCTCGGGGCGCGGACAGACGCCGTCTGAGGTCGGGGCCGCTGCCGCCGGGACGCGAGGGCGGGCCGGAAGGACGGAACCTCCCGGAGACGGGAGAACCGGTGGCGATCCGCCGCGAGAGCTCCCCCCAGCGAAGCTCTCGTCGCGGACCGCCACCGGTCCAGGTGTGTCGCCACGTGACCCGTCGTGGCGACGTCCCCCACCAGTGCAAGAGCACCGGGGCGCCCGTTCGTGACGCGCGTTGCCAGTGATGTGGATCACAGTACGACCACAAGCGCACCGGCGCGCGCCGACGTGACCCGCCTCACCTGCGAGTTCGCGTCATGGCCCGTGCCCGGGCGAGTCCTCTCGTGTGGACCTCCTGGACGCGCGCCCAGATCGCCGGGCGCGCGCTCGACCACCGAACGAAGGACGCACTGGTGCACCACGGCACGCGACGGCTCGGCACACGACGGCACGACAGGCGACGACACACCTGGCGACGGTTGTGGGCGTCAGCCCTCGCGGTCGCGCTCGCCGCGCCCCTCGCCCTCGCCGGCGCCGCGACCGCCACGGCGGCGGACGGCGACCCGCAGTACCTCGAGGTCAGCAAGCGGGTCGACCACAAGACCCTCTCCCCCGGCGACGTCTTCACCTACAGCGTCGGGGTCACGTGCTCCGAGACGACGTGCGTCGACGCCCTGCTCACCGACGCGCTCCCCGCGGAGCTCGCGGGCTACGAGCTCCAGGCCGTGCGCACCACGACCGGTCCCGTGCACGAGGTGTCGTGGACCGAGGCCGGCCAGCCCGTGAGCCAGCCCGCCGTCGTCGGCGCCGCGACCGCCGTCCACGTCGCGTTCCGCGACGAGACCCCCGCGGGCGTCGGCCTCACGCCGGGGGCGACGTTCACCCTGACCCTGACGCTCCAGGTCCCCGACGACACCCGGCCCGGCGAGACGGACATCGTCAACACCGCCACGACCACCGCGGCGAACTCCGCACCGGACAGCGCGAGCGCGACCGTGCACCTCAGCGTCCCCGTCGAGACGGGCGTCGACCTCGCGAAGTCCTGGGACCCGGCGGCACGGACCTTCGAGGCGGGCGCGCCGTCGACGGTCACGCTCACGGCGACCAACACGTCGAACGTGCCGGTGGGCACGCTCGTCGTCACCGAGCCGCAGGCGTCGACCGACGGCGCGGGCGCGCTCGACCCGACCAACCCGTTCACGCTCACCGACCTCACGGCGCTCGCCGCCGACCCGCTGCCCGAGGGCGCGACGAGCGTCCAGGTCGACGCCTACGTGCGCTCCGACGCGGGCTCGTGGTCCTGGGTCGCGGGCACCCCCGCCCCCGGCGCAGCCCTCCCCGCCGGTGTGGACCCGACCGCCGTCGGCGGCCTCCGGCTGACCTACGCCGGCGAGATCGTCCCCGGGGCGACTGCCACGGCGCGCCTCGACCTCACGCAGCGTGCGACGGACCGGGACGGTGCCGACCTGTCGGCCGCGACCCACGTCGTCGACAACGTCGCGACGGCCACCGCGACCGCCGAGGGTCGTGAACCCGTGGCGGACACCGCGACGGCCCAGCACCGCGTCACGCCCGCGACCGTCGGCGTCGACGTCGTCAAGGACATCACCCCCGACCGCATCTCCGCGGGCGAGACGGCCACGGCCACCATCACGGCGACGAGCACGTCCGACGTCCCCGTCCGCTCCCTCACCGTCACCGACCGCGACTACTTCACCGACGGCGTCGTGCTCGGCGGCTTCGGCACGTTCTCCTGGCCCGAGGGCGCCGAGTCCGCCGACCTCGTGCTCCACCGCGCGGACGGCTCCACCACGACGGTCACCCTGGCCCCCGGCGAGACGCCCGCCGTCCCGGGCACCGACGTGACCGGTTTCGCGGTGACGTTCACCGGGGCGATCGCACCGCGCGCCGCCGCGACGCTCGTCCTCGACGTCGTCACCACGGAGGACGCCGCGGGCGACGCCGCCTCGCGCGCCACCCGCAACACCGCGAGCGCCGAGGTCGTCGCCCCGAACGGGCAGACCGCGACCGACGAGGCGAGCGACACGCTCGAGCTCGTCCGGCCCGCGCTCGACGCGACGCTCGACAAGACGGTCCGGCCGGGCACCGCCGTCGAGCCGGGCGCGCGCGTCGTCGCCGGCCTCGCCGCGCGGGTCGTCGGGACCTCCGAGTACGTCAGCCCTCGGACGTTCGTCGTGGAGGACGCGTGGGCCGGCGGCGCCGGCGAGTTCTGGGACGCGTTCGACCTGTCGGGCGTCGCGCCGACGCAGGTCCCGACCGGTGCGTCGCTGACCGTGGAGGCGATCGGCCCCGACGGCTCCGCACTGCGCGTGGCGGCGTTCCCCGCGCAGGACGGACCCTTCGTCGCCGAGGTCACGGCGGACGACCTGGCTGCGGCGCTCCCCGCCGGCGTCGCCCCGTCGGACCTCACGGGCATCCGCTTCGTGCTCGAGTCGGCCACGGGCCTTCCCGTCGACACGAGCTTCACGCCGTACGTCGTCACGCAGGCGCGCGGCACTCTGCGCTCCGGCGGTGACGTGACCGAGCGGCCCGACGCGGCGACCGCGTTCGTGAACACGGCGACGGTGCGGGCCGAGGGCGTGACCCGGGGCGGCACCACGCTGACCGACGACGCCGAGGACTCGGCGACGGCACGCGTCGTCACCCGCGAGGGCACCGGCCAGGTCGGGATCGACAAGTCCTGGCTGCAGGGCACGGTCGCGTCGCAGTCGGGCGAGCAGCGCAGCACCGCGCTGGACTGGCGCGTCCGCGAGGGCTTCTCGTCGGTGACGATCAGCGACCCGTCGGGAGACCCCGCGGACGTCGCCGGCACCGTCTTCGACGCGTTCGACCTGGTGCGCGTCGCGCCGGTCGACGCGAGCGACGTGCCCTTCAGCACCGGCTGGTACCTGCGGTACGACACCGTGACCGCGGTCGAGCTCTTCGTCGACGGCACGTGGACCGCTCTTCCCGTCCCGGCCGGGGGCTGGGTGCAGGACGGCCGCTTCGTCGGCCACACCCTGACCGCCGAGCAGCGCGCCGGGGCCACGGGCGTGCGGCTCGTCCTCGCGGAGGACGTCGCCGCGCGCGAGGCCGCCCGACGACCGGGCGCCGGGTTCGACCCGTACGCACCGCAGCCCGGCACGGGCGTCGCTGCGAGCAGCAGCGACCGCCGCTTCGTGCTCGACTGGCAGGTGCGCTCCACGACCCGCTCGACCGGTGCGTGGGTGACCCAGGAGAGCGCCCTCAACGGCGACCGCCCGGGCAGCGTCGTCAACACGGCGGGCGTCGAGGCGGTCCCCGCCGCGGGCGGCGACCCCGTCCGCGACACCGACTCCGCGACCATCTCGCTCGTCGACCACGCGCCCGGCGTCGCGGTGACGAAGTCCGTAACCCCGACGCAGCCCGTCCACGTCCCCCGCGAGGACTCGGACGCGCTGCAGCCGACGGCGACGTTCACGATCCAGGCGCGGAGCACGTCCGTCTCGCGCGCGTCCTTCGTCCGCATCACCGACCCCGCCGCGTGCTCCGAGACCGCGAGCGGCGTGGCGGGCTGCGAGGTGCCCGGCACGGCCGAGGCCGCCGTCGGCGACCCGTTCACGGCCGACGTGGACTGGCTGGCGCCCGACGGCGCGGCCAGCGCGTTCGACCGCTACGACGTCACCGGCGTGCGTGTGGACGCGAGCCTCGCGCACGAGGTCGACCTCGCGGAGAGCGTCGCGTGGGTCCTGCACCGCACCGCGGACGGCGGGTACGTCAGCGAGCGCACCACGGTCGCCGACCTCGTGACGTGGGGGCCCGAGCGCCTCACCGACGTCGTCGGGGTGAGCGTGACGTTCCAGGGCTCCGACCCCGCGCTCACCGGCGGGACCATCTCCGCGGCGAACCGCCTCACGCTCACCCTGGACACGGTCCTGCGCACGCACGTGCGCAGCACGGGCGAGCCGATCGCGCTGCGGGCGGGGCAGACCACCGAGGTCCCGAACCGCGCGTTCGCGCAGTCGTCCGACCCGGTGCTCGCGCCGGGCACGTCCACGGGCGACCTCGACGACGTGCGGGTCGTGCTCACAGGCGGCGACATCGACGTGGCGCCGACGAAGTCCGTGTCCCCCGCGTCGCTCACCGAGCCGTCGCGCCGCACGCCGGTGACCGTCACGCTCGGCGCCGCCTCCAGCACCCGGCCCGTGAGCTCGCTCGCGCCGGCCGAGGTCTGGCTGCGCGACGACGTCGCGTCGTCCCCGGAGTTCTGGGACACGTTCACCTTCACCGGGCTCGGTGCGCTCACCGCACCGCACGGCGCCGACCGCGTGGCGGTCGACGTCTACGGGCCGTTCGGCACGGACGGCGCGCTCGCCTGGGCGGAGGGCGCCCCGACGGCCGTCGACGCACCGGTGCTGCCCGTGGCGGCCGACGCCTACCCCGACGTGCAGGGCGTGCGCATCACCTTCTCGCGCGCCGACGGCGGCTTCTTCAGCCCGGACGTCCCCGCACCGGCCTGGGACGCGCAGGCCGCGTTCACGGTCGTGCTGCGCGACGCCTCCCGATCCACGGGCGACCCGGTCGTCCTGGACGGCTCCGTGGACAACACCGTGACCGTGCGCAGCGAGCGCCCGGACGGCGAGACGTCCCCGGAGCGCAGCACGAGCGCGACCGTCTCCCTCTCCCCGGGCACGCACGAGATCGCGGTCCGCAAGGTCGCCAACGAGGGGAGCCGGACGGTCTCGGTCGGCGCAGCCGTCCCGTGGGACCTGTCGTTCACCAACACGGGCACGGGGTACCTCACGCTCACCGAGCTGCGCGACACCCTGCCCACCACGCTCGTGCACCCGGGCGACCCGGCGCCGTCGTACGCGACGTCCGAGGGCGGGCTGCTGTCCACGGACGTCACGCTCGCCGTCGACGGCCGGGACCTGGTCCTCACGTGGCCCGAGGACGGCCGCGTCATGGCGCCGGGCGAGACGTTCCGCGTGCGGCTGTTCCTCGAGCTCCAGCCGGGGCTCGCCTCCGGCGAGCGCGCGACGAACCAGATGACCGTGCGGACCGACGAGCCGCTCGAGACCTGCACGGGCCTCGACGGTGCCGCGACGACCCCGGCCTGGGGCAGCGACCCGCGCACGTGCGGGACGACGGACTTCGTCGCCCCCGTCGACGGGCCGAACCTCTACAGCGTCAAGGGCGTGCGGGGCGCGGTGGACGGCGCGACGAACCCGTCCGCCCCGGCCACCGCGTGCCGTCCGACGCTCGAGGCGGCCGGCGGCGCCTGGTACCGCACGCCGTGCGTCGCGAACAGCGTCGTCGGCGGGACGGACGACTGGCTCCTGCACGTCGTCAACGTGGGCACGACCCCGGTCGAGGAGATGGTCCTGTTCGAGCAGCTCCCCACCGCGGGCGACCGCATGCTCCTGACCGGCGCGTCGCGCGGGTCGACCTACCGCCCCGTCCTCACCGGCATGCCGGAACTCGCGGCACCGGACGGCACGACGGCCGTCGTCGAGGTGACGACGAGCCCGGACGTGTGCGCGGGCACGTGGCGCGACCTCACGACGCAGGCGGTGTGCGAGCAGAACGGCGAGGTGTGGGCCCCGGCCGACGACGCGACCGACTGGTCCGCCGTGACGGGCCTGCGCGTCTCGCTCGACTTCCGCACGACCGCGGCCGGGCGCCTCGACAGCGGTGGGGCCGTCGACGTCATCTACTCGACGGTCAACCGCATGGCGTCCGACGTGACGCCGGGCGGGGTCGCACCCGTCGTCCCGGCGGGCCCGGACGTGGCGTGGAACCAGTTCGGCGTCAAGTGGCGCTACACGGGCGAGACGACGTTCGAGCGGTTCGCGCCGAGCCAGGTCGGCGTCGCGCTCCCGACGGGCACCCTCCGCGTCGACAAGCAGGTCACCGGCGACGCCGCGGGCTACGCGCCCGGCGCCTACCCGGTCGACGTCGTGTGCACCGTCGACGGCGTGACGCTCGACCTCGGTGACGCGGCGCGGCTGTCCCTGACCGTCGACGGCGGGCTCACGGCCCGCGTCGACGGCCTCCCGGTGGGGACGGAGTGCGTCGTGTCCGAGGGCGGGACCCTCGGCGAGCACGGCGAGACGACGCGCACCGGTTCGCCGGCGACCGTCGCGGTCGACGTCGCGACGTCCCCGGAGGCCGACGTGCCGGCCACCCAGATCGTCACGGTCGGCAACGACTACGCGTTCTCGGGCCTGTCCGTCACCAAGCAGGTCGACACCGAGGCCACGCAGGAGGAGCTGGGGCCGTTCGACTTCACGCTCGTCTGCACGTCGGCCACCGGCGCTCCCGTCACGTTCGACGCCGCGGGCTCGACCGAGCTGCGGTTCACGATCGGCGCCGGGGAGACGTTCACCGCACCCGAGGGCACGATCCCGGCACGCGCCACGTGCGTCGTCACCGAGACGACCACGGACGCGCCGCAGCGCGTCGTCGTCACGGGCGACGGCGTGACCGACCACGGGGACGGGAGCGCGGACGTGCTCGTCGGCACGACCCCGGCCGAGGTCGTCGTCCACAACGGGTACGACGCGGGCGTCGTCCGCGTGACCAAGGAGGTCGACGGGGCGGGCGCCGCCGCGTACGGGGCCGGGCCGTTCGGGTTCGACGTCGTCTGCACGCGGGACGGCCGCACCGTGCTGGAGGAGTCGTTCGACCTCGACGCGGGCGGCACCCGGACGTTCGGGACGTTCGTCGTCGGGACGGAGTGCGTCGTCGAGGAGACGACGGCGGGCGGGGCGACGCGTTCGGCGCTCGCCCCGGCCGACGGGCGGGTCGTCGTGGACGGCCCCGCCGAGGCGGGGACGGTGCCGGAGGCCGTCGTCACGGCGACCAACACGTTCGACGTCACGGACCTCGAGGTCGTCAAGACGGTCGAGGGTGCGGGCGCCGAGCTCTGGGGCGCCGGACCGTTCGAGGCGCAGGCCGTGTGCACGTGGGACGTGGACGGCCAGACGCGCACGCTGGCGCTCCCGGCCGACGGTCGCCTCGCCCTCACGGCCGACGGCGGCTACCGCGCCGCCGTGCGCGACCTGCCCGTCGGGGCAGGGTGCGTCGTGACCGAGACGCGGACGGGCGGGGCCACCGCCACCGCCACCAGCGCGGACGGGGCCGTCGTGGTCGGGGGCGAGGAGCCCGCCGTCGTGACTCTGACGAACACGTTCGACGTGGCGTCGCTGGACGTCACCAAGCGCGTCGAGGGCGCGGCCGACGCGCCGGGCGCCGACGGGCCGTTCACGGTCCGCCTGGTCTGCACGCGCGAGGTCGACGGCGAGGCGGTCGCCCTCGACGTGCCCGGGGGCGGCGTGCGCCACCTCGGCGCGGACGAGACGGTCACGTACGCCGACCTCCCGCTCGACGCGGCGTGCACCGTCGAGGAGTCGGCGACCGGCGGCGCCGCCGCCACGCAGGTCGCGGTGACGGCGCCGGGCGAGCCGGGGACGACGGTCGACGGCACGTCGGCGGACCTCACGGTCCGGCCGGGTGCGGCGGTCGTCGTGACGAACACGTTCGACGCACCCGCCGGGACGCCCGGCGGCACGACGGACGGCACCGGGACCGGGCTGGCGACGACGGGCGCGCGGCTCGGGGCGGTGGCCCTGCTCGCGGCGCTCCTCGCGCTCGGTGGCGCGGCACTCGTGCTCGCGCGACGACGCAGGGGCCCCGTCGCCTGACGCGGCCGCTCGGCCCCGGACCGCCTCGCGGTCCGGGGCCGAGCCGTCTCCCGCTCCGGGGCCGTGGCGAGATGCATCTCACGCCCGGGACCGCGTCATGATCGCGGCTCTCGAGCGTCCTCCTCCCTGAGGGCCGCCGGACGGAGGCGGCCGGGACGGGAGCGGGCGTGCACACGCAGGACCTGACGGAGCTCGGCGACGAGCAGCTCGCCGACGCGGTGCGCGGGGGTCGCTCCGAGGCGTTCGCCGTGCTCTGGGAGCGGCACGCGGACGCCGGGCGCTCGGCCGCGCGTCGCCTCACGGCGACGTACGACCCCGACGACCTGGTCCAAGAGGCGTACCTGCGCGTGCTCGGCGCGCTGCAGTCCGGCCACGGGCCGACCGGACCGTTCCGGCCCTACCTCTACACGACGCTGCGCCACGTCGCGGCGGGCTGGGCCCGGACGCCGGACCCGCTGCCCGTCGAGGACGTGCCGGAGGTCGTCGACCCGCGCGACCTGTCGACCGAGGTCCTCGAGCGCTCGGTGACCGTCCGCGCGTTCCGCCGCCTCCCGGAGCGGTGGCAGGCCGTGCTCTGGTACACCGAGGTCGAGGGGATGGAGCCGCGCGAGGCGGCGCCGCTGCTCGGGCTGTCGGCGGGAGCGACCGCCGCGCTCTCCTACCGCGCCCGCGAGGGCCTGCGCCGCGAGTGGCTCCAGGCCCACGTGAGCACCGACTCGGTGGCACCGGAGTGCCGCTGGACGGTCGAGCGCCTGGGCGACCACGCGCGCGGGACGCTGTCGCGCGCCGCGCGGGACCGGGTCGAGGAGCACCTGACCGGGTGCCTGTCGTGCTCGATCCTCGCCGAGGAGCTCGACGACGTCGCCTCGCGCCTGCGGATCGTCCTCCTGCCGCTCGTGCTCGGCGTCCCGGTCGCGGTCGACGCCGCGACGTCCGCGCTCGCGGCGACGACCGCCGCGCCCGGCACGACGACGGGCCCGGCTCCCGGCGCGACGACCGGCCCGACGGCCGGCACGGCCGGGGGCGGGGCCACCGGGGCAGCGTCCGGCGCCGGGGCCGGAGCC
>QAPD01000008.1 GCA_003052455.1 Sphaerisporangium cinnabarinum
GTCGGCACCTGGGTCGTGTCGTCGACGGGCTGGTACGCGCTCGACGGCGGCGAGGACGACTGCTGCCCGCCCTCGGGGCGGTCGCTGGGGGAGCGCGAGTCGAGCGAGGTCGGCGCGCACATGGTGCTGTCCGGGACGGCGCTCGCGGACTCCCGCGAGGAAGCCCTGCGCATCCCGCGCGCGGGGCCGGACGCACGGCGCCGTGCCGCACGCGCCGCACGCCGGGTGCACGACCGCGCCCAGGCGGAGGGGTCCGGCGCCGGTCCCGACGCCGGGACCGCGGCCCGGTCGGCCGCCCTCGCGCTGTGGCGCGCGGCGGTCGCGCAGGCCGCCGTGCACGAGGCGTCGCGGGCCGACGGGCGCACGCCGCACGAGCGCGGGGACGCTGCGGCTCCCGCCGCGACGGTCCTCGGGCGCCTGGCCGCCGGGCTCGAGTCGGTCCCCGTGCGTGATGCCGTGCTCCTGTCCCTCGTGCCCGGGACGGGCGACCTGCCGGACCGGACCGTGCGGGGCGGGGACGTGGACGCCGGCACGGGCCGCGCCATCGCCGCGGTGGTGGACCCGGGTGCGGGGCTCGCGCCCGACCCGGCGCTCACCGGCCCGGCCCGCGCCGTGCTGGAGGCCGTCGTGGCGCACGCCCCGCGCGGGAGCACCGCGCCCGCGCTGACGCTCCTCGCGCTCGTGGCGTGGTGGCACGGCGACGGCGGCCGAGCGCGTCGCCGGCTCGACGAGGCGCTCGCCGAGGACCCGGCCTACCGACTCGCGCTGCTGCTCGCGAGCGCGCTCGACGCGGGGGTCCCGCCGGGCTGGATCCGCGCCGACGCGTGCGCCGACACGCACGAGGTCGGGTAGGTTCGACGCAACACGACCTGCGGTCGCCCCCGCGGCCGGCCGCACCCACGAGCCGTCTCCGGAGGACACATGAGCGTCGTCGTCGCGCACCTGAGCACGCCCGAGGGCCGCGAGGCTCTCGACAGCGCGGCCACCGAGGCCGTCCGGCGCGGCACCGAGCTCGTCGTCGTCGTGACCGAGGCCTCCACGTCGACCCCCGAGCTCGCCGCCGCGCACGAGGACGACCTGCGACGCGTGGAGGCCCGCCTCGAGGGGACGGGCACGACGCTGCGTCGTGAGCAGGGCTCGTCGGACCTCGCGGACGACCTCGTGAGCGCCGCGGAGCGGTCGTCGGCGGACCTCATCGTCATCGGGCTGCGTCGGCGCAGCCCCGTGGGCAAGCTGATCCTCGGCTCGAACGCCCAGCGCATCCTGCTCGACGCCCCCTGCCCCGTGCTGGCCGTCAAGCCCGAGCGGCCCGCCGGCGTCTGACCCGGTCGGCGCCGCGAGGGGGAATCTTCCGAGGGCCCGGCCCGTTGTACACGTCACGAACCGGGTGACGAGACGCCGTGCGACGTGGTGCGCCGGGCCGTCGAGAGGCGGTCAGGTCCGACATCACCCCGTGTCGCGGCGTCCGGCGCACGGATCGCCGGTACAATATAGGTAGTCCGCCAGAGCCCGACGACTCACCGTGAGAGTCCAGAGCAGCCCGCACTTCACGGTTCACGTCCCCGCTCCGGCGGCCCTACCGCCCCCCATGATTGCCGAAAGGTCGGTTTGTGGCGCCCTCAACCCCGATTTCCGCACTCCCGCGAGAGTTCGAGCACCCCGCCCTGCAGGAGCTCCTGCGGCGCGGCAGCGCGAACGGTCGCGTCGACGCCGAGAGCTTCCGCACCGCGTGCGAGCAGGCTGCCGTCAACGACGCCAAGCGGCTGAAGGCGGTCTTCCGCGCGCTCGCGGGCGCCGGCGTCGAGGTCGACATCCCGACCACGACGAAGGTGGCCGCGGCGGCTTCCCCGCGCAGCACGACGACGGCGCGCACCAAGCCCGCCGCGACGAAGTCCGCGTCGGCGACCAAGCGCACGACCACGACGAAGGCCGCCCCGGCGGCCGACGCCGAGGGTGCGGAGACCCCGTCGACCGGCCCCGCGAAGCCTGCCGCGCGCAAGACCGCGGCCAAGGCCCCCGCCAAGTCCAAGGCGACGCCCGCGCGCGCCAAGAAGAAGGACGACGACGAGGACGACGCCGAGGTCGAGATCGAGGACCTCGAGATCGACGTGGCCGAGGACGAGGAGGCCGCGGAGCCGGGCGCCAAGAAGGCTGCCGCCGCCGCGCCGAGCGACGAGCCCGAGGAGACCGGCTTCGTCGTCTCCGACGCGGACGAGGACGACGCCCCGGTCCAGCAGGTCGTGACCGCGGGTGCGACGGCCGACCCGGTGAAGGACTACCTCAAGCAGATCGGCAAGGTCGCGCTGCTGAACGCGGAGCAGGAGGTCGAGCTCGCGAAGCGGATCGAGGCCGGTCTGTTCGCGGAGGAGAAGCTCGCGGCCGAGGGCGACGACCTGGACCGCAAGCTCAAGCGTGAGCTGCAGTGGATCGCGCACGACGGCAAGCGGGCGAAGAACCACCTGCTGGAGGCGAACCTGCGTCTGGTGGTGTCGCTGGCCAAGCGGTACACGGGTCGCGGCATGCTGTTCCTGGACCTGATCCAGGAGGGCAACCTCGGTCTGATCCGTGCGGTCGAGAAGTTCGACTACACCAAGGGCTACAAGTTCTCGACGTACGCGACGTGGTGGATCCGGCAGGCGATCACGCGAGCGATGGCGGACCAGGCGCGCACCATCCGTATCCCGGTGCACATGGTCGAGGTCATCAACAAGCTCGCGCGCGTGCAGCGCCAGATGCTGCAGGACCTGGGCCGGGAGCCCACGCCCGAGGAGCTCGCCAAGGAGCTCGACATGACCCCCGAGAAGGTCGTCGAGGTCCAGAAGTACGGCCGCGAGCCCATCTCGCTGCACACGCCGCTCGGCGAGGACGGCGACTCCGAGTTCGGTGACCTCATCGAGGACTCCGAGGCCATCGTCCCCGCGGACGCGGTGAGCTTCACGCTCCTGCAGGAGCAGCTGCACCAGGTGCTCGACACGCTGAGCGAGCGCGAGGCGGGCGTCGTCTCGATGCGGTTCGGCCTCTCGGACGGCCAGCCCAAGACGCTCGACGAGATCGGCAAGGTCTACGGCGTGACGCGTGAGCGCATCCGCCAGATCGAGTCGAAGACCATGTCGAAGCTGCGCCACCCGAGCCGCTCGCAGGTGCTGCGGGACTACCTCGACTGACGCGTCGCGGCGGGCGGCCGGTGCGCACCACCGGTCGCCCGCCGTCGTCGCACGACGAAGGCCCCGAGGAGATCTCCTCGGGGCCTTCGTCGTGTCTGGGTCTGTGTCTGAGGTGGTCGTCGCGGGGGACCGGGCGGTGGAGCCGGGCCTCGCGGTCGTGCGCTCCTGGCGCGGGACGGTGCTCGGTGGGCCGGCGCGTCAGCGCGCGCCGTGCTCCGCGAGCAGCTTGTCGGTCTCGTCCTGGATGGACGTCGCGAGGTCGGTGTAGGCATCCGCGTGCGCCCGCGCGTGGTGGCCGCAGAACAGCAGCTCGCCGCTCGGCAGGACCACACGGACGTACGCCTGGGCCCCGCAGCGGTCGCAGCGGTCGGCCGCGGTCAGCGGTTCGGTGGTGGTCGTCGTAGCAGTCACATGAACATCAAACCATCACCTCCCGCGGTTTCGTCCCGGGGGAGCGCCGGGTTCGCTACCCGCGAAGCGCGCTCACCCGCGCCGCCCTAGCCTCCCGTCGGCATCCCGCCGGATCGCGCGGCGTCCGCGGCACCGCGGCGGGGCAGCACCGCGGTGTGGGCGCCCTCGTCTAGGCTTGCCGCCGTGACGACCACCTCCGCTGAGTCCAGCTACACCGCTCGGCACCTGTCCGTGCTCGAGGGCCTCGAGGCCGTGCGCAAGCG
Source organism: Sphaerisporangium cinnabarinum (assembly GCA_003052455.1). Taxonomy (GTDB): domain Bacteria; phylum Actinomycetota; class Actinomycetes; order Actinomycetales; family Cellulomonadaceae; genus Cellulosimicrobium; species Cellulosimicrobium cinnabarinum. Next base: position 3,839 of record QAPD01000008.1, read on the forward strand.
CCCGGGCATGTACATCGGCACGACCGACTCGCGCGGTCTCATGCACTGCCTCTGGGAGATCATCGACAACTCGGTCGACGAGGCGCTGGCGGGCAACTGCTCGAAGATCCGGGTGGTGCTGCACGCCGACACCTCCGTGACGGTCGAGGACGACGGCCGCGGCATCCCCGTGGACATCGAGCCCAAGACCGGCCTGTCCGGCGTCGAGGTCGTCTTCACGAAGCTCCACGCGGGCGGCAAGTTCGGCGGCGGGTCGTACACCGCGTCGGGCGGCCTGCACGGTGTCGGCGCGTCCGTCGTCAACGCGCTGTCCTCGCGTCTCGACGTCGAGGTCGACCGCGGCGGCAAGACGCACCGCATGACCTTCCACCGCGGCGAGCCCGGCGTGTTCAGCGACCCGAAGACGGGCCCGACGCCGGACGCCCCGTTCGAGCCGTTCGTGTCCGGGTCCGAGCTCGCGGTCGTCGGGAAGACGAAGCGCGGCGTCACCGGCACGCGCGTCCGCTACTGGGCGGACCGCCAGATCTTCCTCAAGACGGCCGTCTTCTCCTACGACGAGCTCGTCACGCGCGTGCGCCAGACGACGTTCCTCGTCCCCGGCCTCGAGATCACGGTGCGCGACGAGCGCGGCGTGCCCGGGACGCCGGGGGAGTCCGGGCCGCACGAGGAGACGTTCGTGCACACGGGCGGGTCGGTCGACTTCGTCGACTTCCTCGCGCCGGACACCCCCGTCACCGCGACGTGGCGCCTCACGGGCTCGGGCTCGTTCACGGAGACCGTCCCGGTGCTCGACGACCGCGGACACATGACCCCGCAGGCGGTGCAGCGCGACTGCGAGGTCGACGTCGCGCTGCGCTGGGGCGCCGGCTACGAGACCGAGGTCCGCAGCTTCGTCAACATCATCGCCACGCCCAAGGGCGGCTCCCACCTCGGCGGCTTCGAGCAGGGACTGCTCAAGGTGCTGCGCAAGGCGGTCGAGACGAACGCGCGCCGCCTCAAGGTGTCGACGAAGGACGCGTCCGAGCGCATCGAGAAGGACGACGTGCTCGCCGGTCTGACGGCCGTCGTCACGGTCCGCCTCGCCGAGCCGCAGTTCGAGGGCCAGACGAAGGAGGTGCTCGGCACGGCGCCGGTGCGCGGCATCGTGGCGCGCGTCGTGGAGAAGGAGCTGAACGCGCTCCTCACCTCCACCAAGCGCGACGAGAAGACGCAGGCCGCGCTGCTGCTCGACAAGGTCGTGGCCGAGATGCGGGCGCGCATCACCGCGCGCAAGCAGAAGGAGATCTCGCGGCGCAAGAACGCGCTCGAGACGTCGTCCCTGCCCGCCAAGCTCGTCGACTGCCGCAGCGACGACGTCGAGCGCAGCGAGCTGTTCATCGTCGAGGGCGACAGCGCGCTGGGCACCGCGCGCCTCGCGCGCAGCTCCGACTTCCAGGCGCTCCTGCCCATCCGCGGCAAGATCCTCAACGTGCAGAAGGCGTCCGTGAGCGACATGCTGCGCAACGCCGAGTGCACCGCCATCATCCAGGTGCTCGGCGCCGGGTCCGGTCGCTCGTTCGACCTCGAGGCAGCGCGCTACGGCAAGATCGTGCTCATGACGGACGCCGACGTCGACGGCGCCCACATCCGTACCCTGCTGCTCACCCTCTTCTACCGGTACATGAAGCCGCTCGTCGAGGCGGGGCGCGTGTTCGCGGCCGTGCCGCCGCTGCACCGGATCGAGGTCATCGGCGCCGGACGTCGCAAGAACGAGTACATCTACACGTACTCCGAGGCCGAGCTCGCCGCGACGCTCAAGAAGCTCGACAAGGCCGGCCGCCGCTACAAGGACGACATCCAGCGCTACAAGGGCCTGGGGGAGATGGACGCCGACCAGCTCGCCGAGACGACGATGGACCCGCGCCACCGCACCCTGCGTCGCGTCACGGCGGAGCACGCCGAGGCGGCGGAGCGCGTGTTCGAGCTGCTCATGGGCAGCGACGTCGCGCCGCGCAAGGAGTTCATCGTCGCCGGCGCGGCCGAGCTGGACCACGCCCGCATCGACGTCTGACGATGTCCGGCGGGCAGGACGCGCGCCGGGCGGGCGACCCTGACGTCGTCCGCCTGCTGCGGCGCACCGTCCTGCTGGTCGCCGGCCTCAACCTCGCGTACTTCGTCGTCGAGCTCACGGTCGCGCTCGCCGCGGGGTCGGTGTCCCTGCTCGCCGACAGCGTGGACTTCCTCGAGGACACCGCGATCAACCTGCTCATCGCCGTCGCGCTGGGCTTCCCGCTCGCGCGGCGCGCGCTCCTGGGCAAGGCGATGGCCCTTCTTATCCTCGTCCCCGCGCTGTTCGCCGCCTGGGAGGTGGTGCGCCGGTTCGGGGACCCGCCCGCACCCGAGGTGCTGCCGATCGTCCTCGCCTCGCTCGGGGCGGTCGTCGTCAACGGGGCGTGCGCGTGGCTCCTCGTCCGGGTCCGCCACCACGGCGGGTCGCTGAGCCGGGCCGCGTTCCTGTCGGCCCGCAACGACGTCCTCGTCAACGTCGCCGTCATCGCGATGGGGCTCGTGACCGCGTGGACGGGGTCCGGCTGGCCGGACCTCGTGCTGGGGTGCGGGATCATCCTCCTCGCGGGCCACTCCGCGTACGAGGTGTGGGAGGTCAGCGAGGAGGAGCGGCTGGCGGCCAAGGCCGTCGCGGGCGAGGAGATCGGGTGAGGGGCCGTCGTCCGACAGGCGGGCGACCCGGCGCGAGCCGGGCGGCGCTCCGTACGCTGGCGAGGTGACCCTCCGAACGCTCCGCGCCACGTCCGCGCGCCCGCTCACCGCCCTGACCGCCGTCCTGCTCGCCGCGGGCCTGCTGGCCGGGTGCTCGTCCGCCGACGAGCCCGCCGCCGACACCACGTCGACCTCCACGGCGACTGCGGGCGAGGAGTCGAGCGCCCCGGCCGACGACGCGACGGACGAGGCGTCCGACGACGAGTCCGGCGACGACGAGGACGCGCCCGAGCTCTCCTACGAGGGGCGCGAGGGCGCGACGGCCCTCGACCTGCTCCTCGAGGCGGACCCGTCGGCCCAGGTGACCGGTGAGGGCGAGAACGCGTTCGTCACGGCGATCGACGGCGTCGCCGCCGACCCCGACAGCGAGTTCTGGGCCCTGTACGTCAACGACGAGATGGCTACCGTGGGAGCAGGATCCCTCGAGACGAAGGACGGGGACGAGATCACGTGGAAGCTCGAGACGTTCACCTCGTGACGCGCCCGGAGAGCACGGCGCTGCGCTGGTGGCGCCCGGCGCTCGTCGTCACGCTCGCGGCGCTCGCCGTCGTCTGGCGGCTCGTGCGCGCGGACCTCGGTGCACCCCCGAACCTCGAGCTCGTCACCGCGGCGACGTTCGCGGCGACGATCCTGCTGCGCTCGCGGTGGGCGTTCGCCGTGCCGCTCGCGGTGACGGTCGTGTCCGACGTCGTGCTCGGCAACACGGCGATCGCGCTGTTCACGTGGAGCGCGTGGCTCGTCGTCGGGCTGGGCTCGCTGCTCGCGCGGAACACCACCGGCTGGCGCCGCGTCGGCGCGGGCGCGGCGTTCGGCGTGGCGGGCTCGCTGTGGTTCTTCGCGTGGACGAACTTCGGCGTCTGGCTGCAGGGGCGTGGCGTCTGGTATCCGGCGGGAGCGGACGGGCTCGTCGCGAGCTACGTCGCGGGTCTGCCGTTCCTGCGCACCATGCTGATCGGCAACCTCGTGCTCGTGCCGCTCGTCGCGGCCGGGACGCTGCTCGTCGACCGGCTCGAGGCGTCGCACGGGATGGTCGGCGCCCGTACCGTCCCCGCCGCGCGGTAGCGTGGTTCGCGCCGGGCGGCGCACGGGCTGAGCCGGCGACGGGCTCGACCGGGGCAGGAGGAGGACACCCATGGCGGGACACCGGATCTTCGGCATGAGCTTCGCGAGCCTCTACCCGCTCTACGTGACCAAGGTGGAGCGCAAGGGGCGCACGACGGACGAGCTCGACCAGGTCATCGGCTGGCTCACCGGCTACGACGACGCCGGCCTGGCGCAGGCGATCGCCGACGAGATCACGCTCGAGGAGTTCTTCGACCGGGCGCCCGCGTGGAACCCGAACGCCTCGCTCATCACCGGGGTGATCTGCGGCGTCCGCGTCGAGGACATCGAGGACCCGCTGATGCAGAAGGTCCGCTACCTCGACAAGCTCGTCGACGAGGTCGCGCGCGGCAAGAAGATGTCGTCGATCCTGCGCGGCGAGGCGGCCACCGCCTCCTAGCGGCGCCCGGGGCTCACCCGAGCTCTTCCGCGAGCCCGACGATGATGCCGCCGGGTCCCCGCAGGTAGCAGAGCCGGTACGCGTCCTCGAAGCGGCCGATCTCCCGCAGCACCGCCCCGCCGTGGCGGGCGAGGCGCTCGACCGTGTCGTCGAGGTCGTCCACGGCGAACATCACCCTATGCAGGCCCAGCACGTTCGGCGACGCCGTGCTCAGGCCGAGGTCGAGCGGCGCCGGCGCGTGGTACCGCGTGAGCTCCAGCCGCCCAGGGCCGTCGGGGACACGCATCATCGCGATCTCCGACCGCAGGCCGTCGAGCCCGACGACGCGCTCCGCCCACCGCCCCTCGATCGTCATCCGGTTCTCGAGCTCCATCCCGAGCTCGGCGAAGAACGCGACGGCCGCGTCGAGGTCGTCGACGACGACGGCCACGTTGTCGAGGCGCTGGATCGTCATGAGTGGGTCTCCTGAGTTCGGGATCGTGGGTGCGGACTCGTGGGATAGAGAGGTGCACGGCTCCGAACCGCCGGCGCCGACGGCTCTCGTGCCTGGTGGCGCTCTCGTGGATCAGGCGTTCTGCCCGACGCCGCGTCCCGGTTCGCTCATGTCGCCCGTCCCGGGCGTGCCGTCCGCGAGGCCGTAGCGCAGCAGGACCGTGCCCGTCGGGCTCGGTGCGGGAGGCTCGAGGAGGGTGAGGGTGGTGGGGACGGCGCCGCCGTCGAACACGGTCTTGCCCGTGCCGAGCACGATGGGGTGCACCCACAGGTCGAGGCGGTCGAACAGCCTCTCGTGCAGCAGCGTCTGCACCAGGTCGAGGCTGCCCACGACCTTGACGTGCTCGTGCCGGTCGCGCACCTCGCGCACCGCGGCGGGCAGGTCCGGGCCGAGAAGCGTCGACCCGGCCCATGACAGGTCCGGCGTGCCGCGCGACGCGACGTACTTGGGGATGCGGTTGAACAGGGCCGCGAAGTCGTCGTCCTGCCCGCCCTCCTGGAACGGCCAGTACGACGCGAAGATGTCGTACGTGCGGCGCCCGAGCAGCAGCGCGTCCGTGCCCTCGTACGCCGCGGCGATCTGCGCGCCCGCGACGTCGTCGAGCAGCGGCGCCTGCCACCCGCCGAACGCGAACCCGCCCTCCGGGTCCTCCTCCGGCCCGCCGGGCGCCTGCCCGACGAGGTCGAGGGTCGTGAACAGCTCGATCTCGATGGCTCCCATGGCTCGGCTCCCGTGGTGTGGTGGTCTCGGTCACGGGTAAGACGTCGTCCGGTCGCCGAACTCATCGACGCGGCGGTCGAGGCGGGTCAGGATGCGGGCGGACCCGCGTCGTCGGGCTCGTCCGGGACCCACCGGAGGACGTCGCCGGGCTGGCACCCGAGGACGCGGCAGACGGCGTCGAGCGTCGAGAAGCGCACGGCCTTGGCGCGCCCGTTCTTCAGGACGGCGACGTTCGCCGGAGTGATGCCGACCGCGGCGGCGAAGTCGCCGACGGACAGCTGCCTCCGCTCCAGGAGGACGTCGAGGTCGATGACGATCGGCACCTAGATCACCGCGGCCAGCTCGCGGCGGTCGGTGGTCGCGGCGCGGAGGAGCTCGCGCAGGACCACGACGAGCAGGGCCAGCGCGCCCCCGCCCACGAGCGAACCCAGGAGGCCGAGCAGCACGAGCGGGCCGCCGACCTGCGCGCCGAAGGTCAGGTGACCGAAGGCTGTCGCGGCGAGGGTCGCGACCGTGGCCACGCACCCGATCACCACGGTGACCGAACGCAGCGCGCGCGGGTCGAACACCTCGTCACGGGCGGCGAGGCCGAGGAGGCGCCACACCGCCACGAGCGCGACCTCGACCGCGAGCAGCGCCAGCACGGCCAGGACGGAGTACGGGACCACGAGGCCGCGGACCTCCGGGTACTGCGTGCCGACCTCGGCCGCGAGGAGCGGGGCGAGGAACATCGACAGAGCGGTGCCGAGGGCCACGAGGACGAGGAGCGTTCGAGTGCACGCGACGAGAGGACGTTTCATCTATCGATTGTCGATAGATGGCGTGCTGGTGTCAACGAACGAGGCACGACCGTGGCGCGGAGGGAATCGCGTGGCCCGACCGTCCTCGTCAGCGCGGCACCCGCCGACGCCCCCGGCTCCGCCGTTCTCTCGTCCGTGAGACGGACGATCAGCCGAGTCACAGCGTGTCGTCCGAGGCACCCGCGGGTCCTGGCCTGTGGATAACCGGTGCCCTCGTCGTCGCGGCGTCTACCGTCCGGTCGAGGAGCCCACGACCAGGAGGATCATCATGCTCGACCAGCACGAGCGCACGAACCAGCCCGAGCGATCGGCCGGGGTGCCTCGCACGGGGCACCGTCCCCGTGCTTCCCTCGCCGCCCGTCGGAGAGCCGCCGTCGGCTGTGTGCTCTCAGGACTCGTGGTCGCCGTCGTCCTCGCGGTCGTCCCGGGTGCACGCTGCCGATCGTCGAGACCGACGACGGCGCGACCCCTGTGGCGGCAGCGTCATCCCGGAGCGAGAACGAGTCGAGCGAGGCCGAGTCGGCGACCCCCGGACCTGCCTCGGAAGCGGAGCACGCGATCGTGTCGGGCCAGCCGATCCGGACGCCGTGCTGGTCCTACGAGGGTCCTGAGGCCTTCGTGAACAACGTGTCCACGGAGGAGGAGGACCGCTGCCACGGGGCCCTCGAGCTCTGGGGCGAGGTCGTCGACGGGGCGGTTGTGCCCACGGGCGTCGGGACGGTCTACGGGCAGGTGTCGGTCCAACCGGTGCGGGTCGCGACGTCCGAGGCGTGGGGGGTCGGGACCGATCTCGGGGGAGCGGTCGACCTCCTCGCGGACTCGTACTTCGCGGAGAACGGCAGCATCCTCAGCCTGCACGAGGCGACCACCCTCGACGGCGTCCCGGCGAACGTCACCCGGGTCGACGGAACCTTCGAGGAGACGCGGACGAAGGCCTTCATCACGGCCTTCGCACCCGAGCGGTTCACGACGGGCACTGACGAGGTGCAGTTCTTCGTGATCGCGATCATCACCCCCTACGACAACGGCGACGAGCTCATCGAGCAGGTGGCGGGTTCGTGGACGTGGTCCTGACGCGGCACCTCGTGCGCTCGGGGACGTCGTCCCCAGGAACGTCAGACGCTGAAGTACTTGGCCTCGGGGTGATGGAACACGAAACAGTCTGTCGACTGCTCGGGGTGGAGCTGGAGCTCCGCGGAGAGCTCGACACCCACGCGCTCGGGGCGCAGGAGCTCGACGACCTTCGTGCGGTCCTCCATGTCCGGGCAGGCGGGGTAGCCGAGCGAGAAGCGTGCCCCGCGGTACTCGAGCTTGAACATGCCCTCGACCTCGCTCGGGTCCTCGTCGGCGAACCCGAGCTCGGCGCGCACGCGCGAGTGCCACATCTCGGCCAGCGCCTCGGTGAGCTGCACCGACAGCCCGTGGAGCTCCATGTACTCGCGGTAGTGGTTCCCGGCGAACAGCTTCGCCGTGTGCTGGTCGACGCTCGCGCCCATGGTGACGAGCTGGACGGGCAGCACGTCGTAGCGGCCGGTCTCCTCGACCCACGACCGCGGCTTGACGAAGTCGGCGAGGCACAGGTGCCGGTCGCGGCGCTGACGCGGGAACGTGAAGCGCAGGCGCTCGGTCCCTGGCTCGCCGCCCGACCCGCCGTCGGGCGCGCCGATCCCCGCGAGCCCGGCGCCGTGGTGCGCGACGACGACGTCGTCACCCTCCGACCACACCGGGAAGTACCCGTACACGACCGACGGGTCGACGACGCCCTCGGTGCGGATCCGCTCGTACCAGGCGTTGAGGCGCGGGCGACCCTCGGTCTCGACGAGCTCCTCGTACGACGCCCCGTCGTCGCCACGCCCCGGCTTGAGACCCCACTGGCCCATGAACGTCGCGCGCTCGTCGAGGAACGCCGCGTACTCGGCGAGCTGGACGCCCTTGACGAGGCGCGTGCCCCAGAACGGGGGAGCGGGCACCGGGTTGTCGGCCGCGACGTCGGACCGCGCGGGCAGGTCCTCGACGGGCGTCTCGGTCACGGTGACCACCGCGTGCCGGCGCTTCTTCAGCGCGGGCAGCCCGACGGCGTCGGGCGACTCGCCGCGCGCGACGCGCACGAGCGGCTCCATGAGGCGCAGGCCCTCGAACGCGTCGCGCGCGTACCGGACCACGCCCGGGAACTGGCCCGCGAGGTCGTCCTCGACGTACGTGCGCGTGAGCGCCGCGCCACCGAGCAGGACCGGCCAGCGGCCGGCGAGCCCGCGCGACGCGAGCTCCGCGAGGTTCTCCTTCATGACGACGGTGGACTTCACGAGGAGCCCGGACATGCCGATGACGTCGGCGTCGTGCTCCTCGGCGGCCTCGATCATCGCGGAGATCGGCTGCTTGATGCCGATGTTCACGACCGTGTAGCCGTTGTTGGTGAGGATGATGTCGACGAGGTTCTTGCCGATGTCGTGCACGTCGCCGCGCACGGTCGCGAGCACGATCGTGCCCTTGGACCCGCTCGCGCCCTCGACCTTCTCCATGTGCGGCTCGAGGTACGCGACGGCCGTCTTCATGACCTCGGCGGACTGGAGCACGAACGGGAGCTGCATCTCACCACGCCCGAACAGGTCGCCCACGACCTTCATGCCCTCGAGCAGGTGCTCGTTGACGATGTCGAGCGCCGAGATGCCCGACGCCATCGCGGCGTCGAGGTCGTCCTCCAGTCCCTTGCGCGCGCCGTCGACGATCCGGCGCTCGAGCCGCTCGCCGACGGGGAGCGCCGCGAGCTCGGCCGCGCGCTGGTCCTTGAGCGCCGCCGAGTCCACGCCCTCGAACAGCTCGAGCAACCGGGCGAGCGGGTCGTGCACGAGGTTCCCCTCGTCGTCGTACCGCCGCCGGTCCCACACGAGGTCGAGCGCTGCCTCGCGCTGCTCGTCGGGGATCTGCGCGAGGGGGAGGATCTTCGCGGCGTGCACGATCGCGGAGTCCAGCCCGGCCTCGACCGCCTCGTGGAGGAACACCGAGTTGAGCACCGTGCGCGCCGCAGGGTTGAGGCCGAACGACACGTTCGAGACGCCGAGCGTCGTGTGGATGCCGGGGTAGCGGCGCGTGATCTCGCGGATCGCCTCGATCGTCTCGATCGCGTCGCGCCGCGTCTCCTCCTGACCCGTGGCGATGGGGAACGTGAGGGCGTCGACGATGATGTCGTCCACGCGCAGGCCCCAGTCGCGCGTCAGCGTCTCGACGAGCCGGGTCGCGATCTCCACCTTGCCCGACGCGGTGCGCGCCTGGCCCTCCTCGTCGATCGTGAGCGCGACGACGGCCGCCCCGTGCTCGACGACGTGCGGCATGATCCGCGCGAACCGCGACGTCGGCCCGTCGCCGTCCTCGAAGTTCACCGAGTTCACGACGGCGCGCCCGCCCACGAGCTCGAGGCCCGCCGCGATGACCTCGGGCTCCGTCGAGTCGATGACGAGCGGGAGCGTCGACGCGCTCGCGAGGCGCGAGACGACCTGCTGCACGTCCGCGACGCCGTCGCGCCCCACGTAGTCGATGCAGACGTCGAGGAGGTGCGCGCCGTCGCGCGTCTGGGCGCGCGCGATCTCGACGCACTCGTCCCAGTTCTCCGCCAGCATCGCCTCGCGGAACGCCTTCGACCCGTTCGCGTTCGTGCGCTCGCCGATCGCGAGGAAGGACGCGTCCTGGTGCAGGTCGGTGTGCGAGTACAGGCTCGCGACGCCGTTCTCCCGCTCGGGGTGGCGCTCGACGACGGGCCGCGCGCGCACCGCCTCGACGACGCGGCGCAGGTGCTCGGGGGTCGTGCCGCAGCAGCCGCCCACGAGGCCCAGGCCGAACTCGGTGACGAACTGGGTGTGCGCGGCGGCGAGCTCGTCCGGCGTCAGCGGGTACGTCGCCCCGTTCGGGCCGAGCACCGGCAGCCCTGCGTTGGGCATGCACGTCACGGGGATCTCCGCGTGCCGCGACAGGTGGCGCAGGTGCTCGCTCATCTCGGCCGGGCCGGTCGCGCAGTTGAGACCGATCGCGTCGACGTCGAGCGCCTGGAGCGTGGTCAGCGCGGCCCCGATCTCGGAGCCCATGAGCATCGTGCCCGTCGTCTCGACGGTCACCTGGACGATCACGGGCACGCGCCGCCCGACGTCGCGCATCGCGTTCCGCGACCCGGTCACCGCGGCCTTCGCCTGGAGCAGGTCCTGGCTCGTCTCCACGAGGATCGCGTCCGCCCCGCCCTCCAGGAGGCCCGCGGCCTGCTCCGCGAACGTGTCGCGCAGGTGCGCGTACGTCGTGTGCCCGAGGCTCGGCAGCTTGGTCCCGGGCCCCATCGAGCCGAGCACCCAGCGCGGGTGGTCGGCGGTCGCGAACGCGTCCGCGCGCTCGCGCGCGATCCGCGCCCCGGCCGCGGCGAGCTCGCGGATCCGGTCGTCGACGTCGTAGTCCGACAGGTTGGACCAGTTGGCCCCGAACGTGTTCGTCTCGATCGCGTCCACCCCGACCTCGAGGTACGCGTCGTGCACGGCCGCGATGATGTCGGGTCGCGAGACGTTGAGGATCTCGTTGCAGCCCTCCAGGCCCTCGTAGTCCTCCAGCGTCGGGTCCTGCGCCTGGATCATCGTGCCCATCGCGCCGTCGGCCACGACGACGCGCGTGCGCAGCGCGTCCGCGAGGGCCCGGGAGCGGGCGTCGGCGAGGTCCTGAGGAACGACGGTCGGCATGCTCGCAGCGTAGAACGCGCGCGGCAGGGCACGGCGAGCCGTCTCAGCGGACCGGCACGATGTCCGGGCGACGAGGAAAAGCACGTGCCCGACGGCGCGGGCGCCCTCTACCGTGGTGGCCATGGCCTCTCCCTCGACGACCGACCGTGCCGAGGCGGCACCCCCGACGCTCGCCCCGATCGCCGAGCGCGCCGCCGCGCCGTCGACCCTGCCGCCGGTGACGGCGGGCGGGCTCACGTGGCGCCCGGCCACGCCCGCCGACGCGCCGGCGCTGCTCACGCTGCGCAACGACATCGCGGAGGCGGACGACGAGCCGTACCGCGAGACGCTCGCGGAGATCGAGGAGATCTTCACCGCCCCGTGGCGCGACGTCGCGGCCGACTCGATCGTCGGCGTCGACGCCGACGGGACGCTGCGCGCCTACGGGATGGTCGACACCAACCCCGGGGACGCGCGCACCGTGCGGGCGTTCCTCGGCGGCGGCGTCCATCCCACCCACCGAGGGCGGGGCATCGGGCGCGAGGTGCTCGCCTGGCAGGTCGCTCGTGCCCGGCAGGTGCTCGCCGCGAGCGGCAAGGAGCTGCCCGCGCGGCTCGCCGTCTTCGGGGAGGACACCGACCCGCCCGAGAAGGCGCGGCTCTACGCGCGGTTCGGGTTCGCCGCCCGCCGCTTCTACTCCGACCTGCGCCGCGACCTCGCGGCCCCGGTGCCCGACGTCCCGCTCGACGGGTCCCTGCGCGTCGTCCGCTGGACCACCGAGCTCGACGAGGCGACGCGCCTCGCGCACAACGACGCGTTCCGCGACCACTGGGGGAGCGAGCCCCGCACCGCCGAGGCCTGGACGCACGGGCGCAGCGAGTTCGCGCCGCAGTGGTCGTTCCTCGTGGTCGACGACGCGCCCGACGTCGGCGCTCTCCTCGCCGACCCGGCCACCGACCCCGAGACCGCGGCCGCGCTGCGCGCGGGCGAGCCGCTCGTCGTCGGCTACGAGATGGCGGGCCGGTACGACGAGGACTTCCCCGTGCGGGGGTACACGTTCGGGTACACCGAGCTCCTCGGCGTCCGGCGCGCGTACCGCGGTCGCCGCGTCGCCGTCGCGGCGCTCGCGGCCGCGATGCGCGCGTTCGCGGCGGACGGCATGCAGTACGCCGCGCTCGACGTCGACACCGAGAACCCGTCCGGTGCGCACGGCCTCTACGCGAGCCTCGGCTACGAGAAGGTCACCGGCTCGCGCATGTACTCGATCGAGCTCTGAGCGAGCTCGAGGTTTCCCGTCGCCGCGTGCCGCCGGCGCTCTGAGGACTCGTCAGAGCGCCGTCGCGCACCAGCGTGCGAGTTCCGCAGCGGCGGCTTCCTCGTCCTCGAACGAGCCGCACCACCACGCGGACAGGACGAAGGACCCGCCGGAGAGCTCGTACTGCCAGTCGTCCCGGCACGCGTCCCGGTGGCGCGAGGCGTGATCGCTCGTCCGGGCCTCGCGGTCCAGGGCGTCGAGCCAGGGACGGACCTCCCCGCTCGCGACGACGCAGGCCTCGAACACCTCGACAGCGTGGACCGGTCCTGGTTCCCGGCGCAGCGTCGCGGTCCACCACGCGTCGAGGAACTCCCGGATCGACGACGACTGCGGGGTCGGCCATGCCGACCAGCCCCCGGCCGCGAGACCGCGTGCGGCCTGGGACGGCTCGGACTCGCCGTCGGCGAGGGCGCGGACGACGGCCGGGAGCACTCGCCGGATCATCGCCGGCTGGTCGTCCCAGTGGAGCGGATCCTTCCTGGCGACCCTCACCGCGAGATCTCGCGGCACCGCGATGCCGGGCGTGCGGAGCAGCAGCAGCTCGGTCTCGCTGAAGCAGCGGCCGCAACCGTCCTCGTCCGCCGAGGCGGGAGCGTCACGGAAGACCCGTGCGACGTGCTCCGTGGCGGCGACGAGCGCGGTGTCCGCACCGCCGTCGGTCACAGCGTCGACGCGGAGAGAGCGTCGCAGTCCTGGAGCGTGCCGCCCTCGTAGCCGGTCGTGAACCAGCGCTGGCGCTGCTCGCTCGACCCGTGGGTCCAGCCCTCGGGGTTGACCTGGCCGGTCGCGGCCTCCTGGATGCGGTCGTCGCCGACGGCGGACGCCGCGGACAGCGCGTCGTCCAGCTGCTGCTCGGTGATCGGGGCGAGGAACGTCACGCCCGTGTCCGGGTCGACGGTGGTCGCCGCGTGGCCCGCCCACATGCCGGCGAGGCAGTCGGCCATGAGCTCGATGCGCACGGAGTCGGACTCCGGGCCCGTGCCCTGCCGGTCCGCCGTGTCCATGGCGCCGGTGAGCTGCTCGATGTGGTGCCCGAACTCGTGCGCGACGACGTACATCTCCGCGAGCCCGCCGTCGTTCGCGCCGAAGCGGTTCGTCAGGTCGTCGTAGAAGCCGAGGTCGATGTACACCGTCTGGTCGGGCGGGCAGTAGAACGGCCCGACGGCGCTCGTCGCCGCACCGCAGCCCGTCGAGACCTGCCCGGTGAAGCTCACGACCTCGGGCAGCGCGTACTCGACGCCGGCCTGCTCGGGGAGGGCCTCGGTCCAGTAGGCGTCGAGCGACTGGACGGTGCCGTTGAGCCGGCACTCGCGCGTCGTGTTCGCCTGCTCGGCGGTGCACGTGTCGATGTACTCCTGCTGACCGTCGCCGTACGCGCCCGGGTCCGACCCGTCGCCACCGGTCAGCGCGCTGAGGTCGACGCCCGTCTGGTTGCCGACGAACGCGATGAGCAGCGCGACGAGCACCGCGCCGATCCCGCCGCCCGCGATCAACGGGCCGCGCCCGCGGCCGCCACCCTTGCGGACGCGTCCGCCCTCGAACGATCCGCCTTCCTGGAATGTCACAGGGGAACGCTACCGCCGAGCGCGGCCGCAGGCCTCAGAAACGGACCAGTGCGCGCAGCACGCGCGCGAGCAGGTCGTGGTCGCCGCGGTGCTCGTGCCGCTCACCGGGCCCGACGACGGGCGCCGGTGGCTCGCGACGCGGCAGCGTCCCGGGGTCCTCGCCCGGGGCCTCGGCGACGGTCTCGGCCAGGTAGGTGTCGACGAAGTCTACGAGGAACCGTTCGACGCGGCGGCCCGTGAGGGCGATGTTCCAGTCCGTCGGGCCCACGAGGATGACCGACAGGTCCTGCCCGAGCAGGTAGACGAAGACGCACGCCTCCGCGGTGTTGAGGATGCACCGCGCCGAGCTGCCCGGGACGGCCGGGCCCCGGGTGAGGGCCGCGGCGACGGCCCGCGCCACCTCGACCACCGGCCCGGGGGAGGGGCCGGCGCTGCCGAGGACCCGGCCGCCGGGCCCGAGCGCCAGCACGTGCGCCTCGTGGTCGAGGGCGTCGTCGATGCCCCGCAGCACGTCCACCACGCTGCGGGGGGCGACCCGCCCGGGCTGGTCGAGGGCGTCCGCGACCACGGGCGTCAGAGCGACAGCGACTCGTCGAGCTGGGCCAGGCCGCGGCGCGCGAGCGCGAGGTTCGCCCGTCCGCGGTCGAGCACGAGGTAGGAGAACGTGCCGCGCAGGCTCTCGCGCTGCGCGAGACGGATGAGGTGGTACTGGCGGCCGAGCGTGATGAGGATGTCCTCGATGCCGTCCTCGAGACCGAGCTGCTCGATCGCCCGGAGCTTGGCACGGATGACCTCGGTGTTGGCCGCCGCGGCGAGCTCGAGGTCGAACGGGGCGGTCTGCTTCTGGACCAGGGCCATCCCGCTGCTGTAGTCGACGACCGCGATCGCGATCGCCCCGTCCAGCTCGAGGACCGTGCTCAGTGCTGCTTCGGCGTTGCTCAACGTGCTCTCCTTGCTCGGGCCGGACCGCGGTCTCGTCCGTGGTCCGGGTCGTCCGGAGGCTAGCATGATGGGCTGATTGTCCCGTTCTGTTCCACGCCCGCCGCAGGCCCCGTGCGAGGGTTCGCGGGACGGTCCGTGGAAAGACCGCGCGAGAGCGAGCCCGCGGCCCGTAGAATCGTCGGGCCCCGTCGATCGGATCGCCCCACCAGGCTGGATCCACCGGGGTCACCCCTTCGGAGAGGACCTGCACGTGATCACCGCCCACGGCGTCGAGCTGCGCGTCGGCGCCCGCGTCCTGCTGCACGAGGCGACGTTCCAGATCGCCGCGGGCGACCGGATCGGCCTCGTCGGCCGCAACGGCGCCGGCAAGACGACCCTGACCAAGACCCTCGCGGGCGAGACCCAGCCCACGGCGGGCAAGATCACGCGCGGCAACGACATCGGCTACCTGCCTCAGGACCCGCGCACCGGCGACCTCGACGTCATCGCGCTCGACCGGGTCCTCTCGGCACGCAACCTCGACAAGATCGTGCGCCAGATGCGCGAGACCGAGGGCGCGATGGCGAGCGCGGACGCGGAGACCCACGAGGCCGCGATGGAGCGCTACCCCAAGCTCGAGGCACGGTTCCTCGCGGCGGGCGGGTACGCGGCCGAGAGCGAGGCGCACCGCATCACGAGCAACCTCGGACTCGACGACCGCGTGCTCGGTCAGCCGCTGAGCACGCTGTCCGGCGGGCAGCGCCGCCGCATCGAGCTCGCGCGCATCCTCTTCTCCGGCGTCGAGACGCTGCTCCTCGACGAGCCGACGAACCACCTCGACGCGGACTCGATCGTCTGGCTGCGCGACTACCTCAAGTCGTACAGCGGCGGCTTCGTCGTGATCTCGCACGACGTCGAGCTGCTGCGCGCGACGGTCAACAAGGTGTTCCACCTCGACGCCAACCGCGGCGAGCTCGACCAGTACAACCTCGGCTGGGACGCCTACCTCGCGCAGCGCGAGTCCGACGAGCGGCGTCGTCGTCGCGAGCGGCAGAACGCGGAGAAGAAGGCGGGCGCGCTCCTCGCCCAGGGCGAGAAGATGCGCGCCAAGGCCACCAAGGCCGTCGCCGCGCAGCAGATGATGCGCCGCGCCGAGAAGATGCTCGCCGGCATCGAGGGCGAGCGCCAGAGCGACAAGGTCGCGAAGCTGCGCTTCCCGAAGCCCGCGCCGTGCGGCCGCACGCCGCTCACCGCGAGCGGGCTGTCCAAGGCCTACGGCTCGCAGGAGGTCTTCGCGGGCGTCGACCTCGCGATCGACCGCGGCAGCCGCGTCGTCGTGCTCGGCCTCAACGGCGCCGGCAAGACGACGCTCCTGCGCATCCTCGGCGGCGTCGAGCAGCCGGACACGGGCGAGGTGCACCCGGGCCACGGCCTGAAGATCGGGTACTACGCCCAGGAGCACGACACGCTCGACATGGACGCGACCGTCGTCGAGAACCTGCGCCACGCGGCGCCCGACCTCACGGACACGCAGGTGCGCTCGGTGCTCGGGTCGTTCCTGTTCTCCGGCGACGACGCGGACAAGCCGACGAACGTGCTGTCCGGCGGGGAGAAGACGCGCCTCGCGCTCGCGACGCTCGTCGTCTCGGCGGCGAACGTGCTGCTCCTCGACGAGCCGACGAACAACCTCGACCCGGCGTCGCGCGCCGAGATCCTCGGCGCGCTCAAGACGTACGAGGGCGCGGTCGTCATGGTCACGCACGACGACGGCGCGGTCGAGGCGCTCGAGCCCGAGAGGGTGCTCCTGCTGCCGGACGGCGACGAGGACCTGTGGAGCGACGAGTACGCGGAGCTCGTCTCGCTGGCCTGACCGGCGTCACGTCAGGAAGCGGCGGCGGTAGCCCTCGGCCACCGCGGCGGCGCGGTCGCGCACGCCGAGCTTGTCGTAGACGTGCTGGAGGTGGGTCTTGATGCTCGCCTCACCGATGAACAGCGTCGCCGCGGCCTCCCGGTTCGAGCTGCCGTTCGCGACGAGCTGCAGCACCTGCCTCTCCCGGTCGGTGAGCGTGCCGGCACCGGGGCGGCGCACCTGACCCATGAGGTGCTGGGTCGCCGACGGCGCCAGCACCGGCTCTCCGCGGGCGGCCGCGCGCACGGCCCGGAGCAGGTCGTCGGGCAGCGCGTCCTTGAGGAGGTAGCCGATCGCCCCCGCCTCGATCGCGGGGAGGACGTCGCTCTCGCCGTCGAAGGTGGTCAGGACCAGCACCCGGGCGTCGGGGACCTGCGCGCGCAGGGCGGCCGTGGCGGCGACCCCGTCCATCCCGGGCATGCGCAGGTCCATCAGCACGACGTCCGCCGCCAGCGCCCGCGCGCGCTCGACGCCCTCGGCGCCGTCCCCGGCCTCGCCGACCACGACGACGTCCTCCGCCCCGGCGAAGGTGTCGCGCAGACCGCCTCGTACGACCGGGTGGTCGTCGACGACGACGAGCCGGATCATCGGTCCGTCCACCCCCTCTCGCTCGCGCCCCCGAGGGCGATCGCCGGGACGCGCGCGCTGACGGAGGTGCCCTCGCCCGGCGTGCTCTGGACCACCACCTGGCCCCCGACCCCGCGGATGCGTTGGCGCATGCTCGTGAGCCCGAAACCGGTGCCGACCCCGTCGGCGAACCCGCGACCGTCGTCCCGCACGTCGAGCAGCACCTCGGTGCCCGTGTACGACAGCGTGACACCGACGCGCGACGCACGGGCGTGCTTCGCCACGTTGGTGAGCGACTCCTGCGCGACCCGGAAGAGCGACACCTCGATCGCCGGGCTCAGCGGTTCCCGCGTGCCGGTGACCTCGACCCGGGTGCGGACCCCCTGGTCGCGCGACCAGCGTTCGGCCAGGGTGCGCAGCGCGTCGGGGAGGTGCGCCTGCCCGAGCTCCCGCGGCGCGAGCGCCCGGACGGAGCGTCGCGCTTCCGTCAGGCTGCTCCGTGCGAGCCGGAGCGCCCGCGTCACGTGCTCGTCCGGCTCGTCCCGGGCGCTCGCGGAGCGCTCCGCGGCCTGGAGCTGCGTGATGATCCCGGCGAGGCCCTGGGCGAGGGTGTCGTGGATCTCGCCGGCCAGCCGCTGCCGCTCGTCCTGCGCCCCGGACTCGCGGGCCTGGACGACGAGCTGCGCGTGGAGACCGGCGTTCTCGTGCAGGGCTGCCTCGAGCCGGGCGACGAGCTCCTCCCGTCTGCGCTCCTCCGGCTCGCTCCGCGCCGTGAGGAGGATGCCGGCGCCGATCGCCGCGGTCTGAACGGTGACGATCACGAGGAACTCCGCGAGCACGTCCGGGCTCGGGTCGGCCCACACGCCCATCGCCGCCCCGTTGAGGGCCACGGAGGTCGCGAGCACGCCGAGCACGCCGACCTGCCACGGTCGGAGCAGGTAGGCCTGGAAGAAGCCGGCGACGGTGAGCACGAGGAACACGTCGGAGACCGTCATGAGGGCGACGCACAGGGCGAGCAGCCCCACGAGGTAGAGGCCCGCCGGCACCGGTCGCAGAGCCCTTCTCCGCAGCGGCAGCGTCTGCCCGAACAGCACCCACAGCGCCGTGGCGGCGATCAGCCCGAGCGCCGACGCGCCCTCCGGCCAGAAGCTCGTGCCCGAGGGCGGCAGCGCCTGGACGAGGTACGCGACGGTGGAGACGATCAGCAGCAGCCACGGCGCGAACAGCTGCAGCAGGTCCCAGACCCGCAGCTGCTCCTCCCTCCACGCCAGGCGGGGGCGGTGGGCCGCCCCCGCCTCGTCCGTGGTGTCGGGCACGAGCGTCCCGGGACTCAGCTCCGGCCTCGCCGCGAGATCCCGCATCATCGACCCCTACTCCCAGCGGAAGAGCTTCGCGGCGACCGCGCTCGCGACGACCGCGATGCCCGCCATTATGGCAACCTGGAGCCAGAAGGGCTGCCCGGCGCTGGTGGCGGTGACCTGGCCCGCCTCGGCGGACCAGGCCGTGGTGAGGGCCTGCAGCCCGGGCGGCACGTGCTCGCCGACGGCGCGCAGCGCGTCGGGCATGACGGCGCGGGGCAGGAAGGCCCCGCCGAAGAACATGAGCGCGACGAACAGGATCGTGCCGGCCTGGTTGGCCGCGCTGCTCGTGCGGACCACGGACGCGGAGACGAGGCCGACCCCGAGCAGCGCCGCGTAGCCGACGACGAAGGCCACGACGAACTCCAGCGGCCGCTCGGGCGGTGCGACGTCCAGCACCACCCAGGCTGCGAGGACGAGGAGCACGGCCGAGACGACCACCGACGCCGAGGCGACGAGCACCTGGGCGAGCAGGACGCGCTGCGGCGGCAGGGGAGTGGTCGACAGCCTGCGCAGGATGCCGCGCTCGCGGTACGTCGCGACCACCGCCGGGACGTGCTGGACGGCTATCATCACCATCCCGAACACCAGCGCGGTCGGTGCCCAGACGTCGATGGCGCGCAGCCCGCCGGACTCCGGCGTCGGCTCGCGGAGCGCGGGGACCGTGCCGAGGCCGAGCAGGAGCGCCGTCGGGAACAGCACGCCGAAGACGACGGTGGTCGGGTCGCGGAGGAAGAGCCTCGTCTCCACGGTCACCGTCCTGCGCAGGGCGCCCATCAGCCGGCCTTCCTCTCGGAGGCGTCCACGGAGCCCGGGGTACGCCCCGTGAGCGCCACGAACGCGTCGTCGAGGTTGCGTCGGTCGACGCGGAGGTCCTCCGCGACGACCTGAGCCCGGGCGAGGGCTCCGGCGACGCTGCTCAGGACCTGTCCTCGCCCGGTGACCCGCCAGCGGTCGTCCACCACGTCCACCCCGGTCACGTCCGGCAGCCCCGTCAGGACGCTCGCGTCGAGGGGCTGGCGCAGGCGGAAGCGGACCTGCTGCGGCGCGTCGACCCGCGCGACCAGGCCCGCGGGCGTGTCCACGGCCGCGACCCTGCCGCCGCTGATGACGGCGATCCGGTCGCCGAGGCGCTCCGCCTCGTCCATGAAGTGCGTGACGAGGAGGATCGTGACGCCGCGGTCACGGACCCGCTCGACCACGCTCCATGTGTCGCGGCGCGCCTGCGGGTCGAGTCCGGTCGTGAGCTCGTCGAGGATCGCGACCCTCGGGTTGCCGACGAGGGCGAGCGCGATCGACAGGCGTTGCTTCTGCCCGCCGGACAACGCCTTGTACCGGGTGTCGCGCTGGTCGCCGAGGTCGAGGAGCTCGACCAGCTCGCGCCGGTCGGCGGGGTCCGGGTAGAAGGAGGCGTAGAGGTCCAGGGCCTCGCCGACCGTGATCGCGTCGGGGAAGCTGCTCTCCTGGAGCTGGATGCCGAGCCGCCGGCGCACCTCGGCCCGGTCCGCGACCGGGTCGAGCCCCAGCACCGAGACCGAGCCGGAGTCGGGCCTCCGGAGCCCGGCGATGCTCTCGACGGTCGTCGTCTTGCCGGCGCCGTTGGGCCCGATGATGCCGAAGATCTCTCCCTCGTCCACGGAGAACGAGACGTCGTCGACGGCGACGTGCCGTCCGTAGCGCTTGTGCAGATGACGGACTTCCAGTGCGGTCATGCTGCGAGGCTAGGGACGCGCGCCGCCCCGGGGATCGACCGTCGCGTCGCTGCTCGGGTGGACGCGCGCCTCCACCGTTCGGTGGACCCGGTCCGCGGCGGGGACGACGCGAGCGCGGCCTAGCGCGGCGGTCGCTCGCTCGCGTCACCCGGCGTCGTGCCGAGCTGCGCGTCGATGAGCGCGTCCTCCTCGTCCTCGGCGCTCGGACGGCGCGAGCGCGGCTCCCGCCGGGCCCGCGCGGCGTCCGGGTCCTGGGCCGCGAGGAGGTCGCCGGCGGTGAGGGTGGTCTCCTCCCCGCGCGCGTCGCGCCGGTCGCGGCGCACGAGGAGCCAGAACCCGGCGACGGCGCCGAGGGCGAACACCGCCCACTGGAACGCGTACGACAGGTGCGAGCCGGGGTCGGTGTCCGGCTTCGGCAGCGCCTCCAGGGTCTGCGCCGCGGCCGGCACCTCGGTGCGCAGCTGCCCGTAGGCACCGACCGTGCGGCCCTCGGCCCAGCCGCCGCCGTCCGGGCCGGCGGCGAGGACCTGGTCCGTCGCGATGGCCTGCACCTGGCCCGCGGGCGCGTCCCGGCCCGACGGCGGCTCGTCGCCGCGCAGCGTGACGGTCGCCTCGACGTCGCCCGCGGGGGGCAGGGGCACGTCCCCGGGGGTGACGGCGTCGGTCCCCAGCGGCACGAACCCGCGGTCTACGACGACGACGAGCCCGTCCGGCGCGGACGGCGTGGGGTTCGTCACGAACGGGACGAGCACGTGGAAGCCGGGGCTGCCGCCGACCGGCCGGTTGCGCAGCAGGACCGTGGCGTCCGTCTCGTAGCGGCCCTCGAGCGTCACCGGCCGCCAGAGGTCGGCCTCGTCGAGCTCCGCACCGGGGGCGGGGAGCACGTCCTCCACCGGGACCGGGGTCGACGTGTAGTTCGCCTCGATGCGCTCGATCTCGGCGTCGCGCGAGACGTAGCGGTTCCACTGCCAGCGGCCCGCGACGAGGCACAGCGCGACGAGGACGAGGACCCCGACCGCGAGCGTCGCCCACTGGCGCGGCGTGCGCGGCTGGTGGGCGTCCGCGGTGGCGCGCTGCGGCGTCGGGCCCGCGGGGACGTGCGGTGGTGCGGCCTGCGTCACGGGGCCGCCCGGCGCTCGAGCTCGTCGACCGGCACGGTCGAGCGCCAGAACGAGCGGGCGCCGAGGAACGTCTCCAGGTGCTCCCGGTGCGCGTCGCACGCGAGCCACACCTTGCGCCGCTCAGGCGTGTGGATCTTGGGGTTGTTCCACAGCAGACCCCACGCGGCGGCCTCGCGGCAGCCCTTGGCGCTGCACACCAGCTCCTCCTCGCCGACGGGGTCGGCGAGGCCCAGGACGTCGGTCACCGGCGGTCCTCCTCGTCGTCGTGCGGCTCGCGGGGCTCGGCGCCCGCGATGCCGTGGCTTCCGGGTGCTCCCGCCGTGGGCAGCGCCCGGTGCTCCATGGGGGAGGTGTCGTAGTGCGCCTGGTCGCGGCCCGCGTTGGCGACGAGCACCGCGCTGTACGGCAGCACGACCGCGCCGACGGCGAGGACCCAGGTCACCCAGCTGCCCTGCGCCAGGATGGCGCCGAAGATGCACACGAGGCGGATGCCCATCTGGATCAGGTACTTGCGCTCCCGGCGCGCCTGGTCCGCGGCGAGCGGTTCCGGGGCGGCGGTGATGCTCGGGACCGCCTCGGCCGACCTCCGGGCGGCGCGTCGTGTGGTCACCCGTCCAGTCTACGTTTGTTGGGAACCCACAAAGTGTGGGGGAGCGGTGTGACCTCGCCGCACCGCGCACCGCGGGCCCCGCGCACGGTACGGTCGGTGCGGCGCCGTCGCGCCGGGCCCGGCAGGGCCCGCCCGGCACCGGCCGCGCGGGACCCGTCCCCGGCCGCCGACCCACCCGACCGTCCCGAGGAGCCGCACGTGTCCGAAGCCACCGCCCCCGCCCCGCGCACCGTCGTCGTCACCGGCGCGAACCGGGGCATCGGCCGTGCCATCGCCGAGCGCTTCGTCGCGAACGGCGACCGTGTCGCGACCGTCTACCGGGGCGGTGACCTGCCCGAGGGCGTCTTCGGCGCCGTGGCGGACATCACCGACACCGCCGCCGTCGACGCCGCGTTCTCCGAGATCGAGAAGGAGCTCGGCCCGGTCGAGGTGCTCGTCGCGAACGCGGGCGTCACGCACGACCAGCTCCTGCTGCGGATGACCGACGAGGACTTCGAGTCCGTGATCGACGTCAACCTCACCGGGACGTTCCGCTGCGTGCGCCGGGTGACGAAGGGCATGATCCGGCAGCGCCGCGGCCGCATCGTGCTCGTGTCGTCCGTGATCGGCCTCTACGGCGGCGCGGGCCAGGTCAACTACGCCGCGTCGAAGGCCGCGCTCGTCGGCATGGCACGCTCGATCACGCGCGAGCTCGGGTCGCGCAACATCACGGCGAACGTCGTGGCGCCGGGGTTCATCGACACGGCGATGACCGCCGAGCTCCCCGAGGAGCGCCAGGCCGCCTACAAGGCCGCCATCCCCGCGGGCCGCTTCGCCCAGGCGGACGAGGTCGCCGGCGTCGTGCAGTTCCTCGCGTCCGACGACGCCGCGTACGTCTCGGGCGCCGTGATCCCCGTCGACGGCGGCCTCGGCATGGGCCACTGACCGCTCCCGGCGGCGCGTCCCGCGTCCGCCAGCGGCGCCGTCACCGACGCGCCCGCCCCACCTCTCTTTCAGTACGCTCGCCTCAGCGCGCCCACAGCGGGCGCACGACGGAAGGAAACCGATGGGTCTGCTCGACGGCAAGAAGCTCCTCGTCACGGGAGTGCTCACCGACTCCTCGATCGCGTTCCACGCGGCGCGGCTCGCGCAGGAGGAGGGTGCCGAGGTCGTGCTCTCCTCGTTCGGCCGCCAGATGAAGCTCACGCAGGCCTTCGCGAAGCGCCTGCCGGTCGAGGCGCCCGTCGTGCAGCTCGACGTCACGGACGCCGACGACCTCGCCGGCCTCGCGGACGCGGTGCGCGAGCACACGGACCGCCTGGACGGCGTCGTGCACTCGATCGGCTTCGCGCCGCAGAGCGTCATGGGCGGCAACTTCCTCTCCGCCACCTGGGAGGACGTGGCGACCGCGCTCCAGGTCTCGACGTTCTCCTACAAGTCCCTCGCGGTCGCCGCGAAGCCCCTCATGACCGACGGCGGCGCCGTCGTCGGCCTGACGTTCGACGCGCAGTTCGCGTGGCCGGTCTACGACTGGATGGGCGTCGCGAAGGCGGGCCTCGAGTCCGCGAACCGCTACCTCGCGCGCGACCTCGGCCCCGACGGCATCCGGGCCAACCTCGTCTCCGCGGGCCCGATCCGCACCACGGCGGCGAAGTCCATCCCGGGCTTCGAGCAGATGGAGGACGGCTGGCCGAACCGGGCGCCCCTGGGCTGGGACCAGACGACGGCGGAGCCCGCCGCGCGCGCGGTCGTCGCGCTCCTGTCCGACTGGTTCCCGGCGACGACCGGTGAGATCGTGCACGTCGACGGCGGCGTGCACGCCATGGGGCAGTGACCGCGGAGCAGCGCAACGGCGCGCAGACCCCCGACGGCGGCACGCGCCGCCTCGTCCTGCTGCGCCACGCGAAGGCGGAGCCCGGCGGCGGGAGCGTCGACGACGTGCTGCGTCCCCTCGCGCTCAACGGCCGACGGCAGGCGGTGCGCGTCGGTGCGGCGCTGCGCGAGACGGGGCTCGTCCCCGAGCGCGTGCTGTGCTCCTCCGCGCTGCGCACGCGCCAGACGTGGGAGCTCCTCGCGGCGCACCTGGGCGACGTCGAGCCCGACGTGCTGGTGAGCGACGGGCTGTACGCGGCCGACGTCGCCGACGTGCTGGACCTCCTGCGCACCACGGACCCGCGCGTCCGCACGCTGCTCGTCGTCGGGCACGAGCCCACGATGGCGGCCACGGCGTCGTACCTGGCCGACCCGGCGTCCGACGGCGGCGCGCTCGCCCAGGTGCGCGTCGGCGTGCCGACCGCGACGTACTCGGTGCTGGAGTCCGGGGCGTCGTGGGACGCGTGGGAGCCGCAGGCCGCCCTGCTGACGTACGTGGGCCGGCCGTCCTGACCCGAGCCCGGCGCACCCGCACGACGGAGCCCCGGCACCTCACGGTGCCGGGGCTCTCGCACGTCCGGGGTCAGCGCGCGGCGTCGACCTGGTCGACGACCGCGAGCACCGCGTCGAGGCGCGGTCCGTCGACGCCGTAGGGCGCCTGCTCGCGCACGACGGGCTTGGCCGCGAAGGCGATGCCGACGCCCGCCGCGCCGATCATGTCGAGGTCGTTCGCGCCGTCGCCCACGGCGATCGTGGCGCTCAGCGGCAGGCCGAGCTCGGCCGCGAACTCGCGCAGCGCCGCCGCCTTCGCCGCGCGGTCGACGACCGGCCCCGTCGTGCGGCCCGTGAGCCGCCCGTCGGAGACCTCGAGCCGGTTCGCGCGGAAGCGCGTGATGCCGAGCTCGGCCGCGAGCCCGGCGACGACCTCCTCGAAGCCGCCCGAGACGAGCGCGACCTCCCAGCCGCGGCGCCGGGCCTCGGCGACGAGCTCCCGCACGCCGGGGGTGAAGGTCGCCCGTGCGCGGACGTCGGCGAACGCCGCGACGGGCACGCCCGCGAGGGTCGCGACCCGTGCGCGCAGCGAGACGCCGAAGTCGATCTCGCCGCGCATCGCGCGCTCGGTCACCGCGGCGACCTCGGCCCGCGTCCCCGCGTGGTCGGCGAGCAGCTCGATGACCTCCTGCTCGATGAGCGTCGAGTCGACGTCCATGACGAGGAGCCGCACGGGGGCGCTCGACGGGTCGGGGGTCACGCGAGGGCTCCTCGGGCTGGCGGTCGCGGGCGGGGCAGGGCTCGGCGCGGCGTCGGGCACGTGCACGACGCCGGTCGGGGAAGGCGTCACTCGACGACCGTCCCCTTGGGGACGACCGTGATCCCGGACTCGGTGACCGTGAAGCCGCGCGCGCGGTCCTGCTCGGGGTCGAGACCGATGCGGGCCTGCTCCCCGACGACGACGTTCTTGTCGATGATCGCGCGGTGCACCTGCGCGTGGCGGTGCACCTGCACGCCGTCCATGAGCACGGAGTCCGAGACGGACGACCACGAGTGCAGGTAGGTGCCGGGCGACAGGACGGAGCCGACCGCCGTCGCACCCGAGATGATGACGCCGGGGGAGACGATCGAGTCCGCGGCGTGGCCCAGGCGGCCGCGCCCGGCGTGCACGAACTTCGCGGGCGGCAGACCGGTGTAGCCGGTGTGCAGCGGCCACTCCTCGTTGTAGAGGTTGAAGACCGGCGTGACGGCGATGAGGTCCTTGTTCGCGTCGTAGTACGAGTCGATCGTCCCGACGTCGCGCCAGTAGTCGCGGTCGCGGTCGGTCGAGCCCGGCACGTCGTTGCGGATGAAGTCGTAGACCGCGGCGGTGCCCTTCTCGACGAAGGCCGGCACGATGTCGCCGCCCATGTCGTGGCGGGAGTCCGCGTTCGCGGCGTCGGACGTGACGGCCTCGATCAGCGCGTCGGTGTCGATGACGTAGTTGCCCATCGAGGCGAGCACCTCGTCCGGGGAGTCGGCGAGGCCCACCGGGTCCGCGGGCTTCTCGCGGAACGCGGCGATCTTCGTCGGGTCCTTCGGGTCGGTCTCGATGACGCCGAACTGGTCCGCCATCGAGATCGGCTGGCGGATGCCCGCGACGGTGAGCTGCGCGCCCGACTCGACGTGCGCGTCGACCATCTGGGAGAAGTCCATGCGGTACACGTGGTCCGCGCCCACGACCACGACGATGTCCGGGCGCTCGTCGTCGATGATGTTGAGGCACTGGTAGATCGCGTCCGCGCTGCCGAGGTACCAGTGCTTGCCGACGCGCTGCTGCGCGGGCACCGGCGCGACGTAGTTGCCGAGCAGGGACGACATGCGCCACGTCTTCGTGATGTGCCGGTCGAGGCTGTGCGACTTGTACTGCGTGAGCACGATGATGTGCAGGTAGTGGGAGTTCACGAGGTTGGACAGCGCGAAGTCCACGAGGCGGTAGATGCCCCCGAAGGGCACCGCGGGCTTGGCCCGCGAGGCGGTGAGCGGCATGAGGCGCTTGCCCTCGCCCCCGGCGAGGACGATGGCGAGGACTCGGGGTGCGGCGGCCATGCCCAGACGGTAGCCCCTCGGGGCGGGACCACGCAGCAGGACCCGCATCCTGGGCGCGGGTCGCATCGGCCCCGCCCACCGGGGGGTCCGCGGCGGGCGACTCGGCTACGGTGTGGCGCGTGAGAGTCGACCTCCTGACCCGTGAGTACCCGCCGCACGTCTACGGCGGGGCCGGCGTGCACGTCGCCGAGCTGTCCGCGGTGCTGCGGCGCCACGTCGACGTGCGCGTGCGCTGCTTCGACGGCCCGCGCGGCGAGGACGGCGTGACCGGCTACTCCGTGCCCGGCGTCCTGTCCGGGGCGAACGCCGCGCTCGGCACGTTCGGCGTCGACCTGCAGATGGCGGACGACGTCGCGGGCGCCGACCTCGTGCACTCGCACACCTGGTACGCGAACCTCGGGGGCCACCTCGCGGGGCTGCTGCACGGCGTGCCGCACGTGCTGTCCGCGCACTCGCTCGAGCCCTTGCGGCCGTGGAAGGCGGAGCAGCTCGGCGGCGGGTACGCGCTGTCGTCGTGGGCGGAGCGCACCGCGTACGAGGGCGCGGCGGGGATCGTCGCGGTCTCCGGCGGGATGCGCGACGACATCCTGCGCGTCTACCCGCAGGTCGACCCGGCGAAGGTGCACGTCGTGCACAACGGGATCGACCTCGACGGCTGGCGCCGCCCCGAGCCCGGCACCCAGCAGGACGTCGCCGACCGCGTCGTGCGCGACCTGGGCATCGACCCCGCGCGGCCCGCCGTGGTGTTCGTCGGGCGGATCACGCGGCAGAAGGGGCTGCCGTATCTGCTCCGGGCCGCGCGCTCGCTGCCCGACGACGTCCAGCTCGTCCTGTGCGCGGGCGCCCCGGACACCCCGGAGATCGCCGCCGAGGTGAGCGGCGCCGTCGCGGAGCTCCAGGCCGAGCGGAGCGGGGTCGTCTGGATCGAGCAGATGCTGCCGCGCGCCGAGCTCGTCGCGGTGCTCGCCGCGTCGACCGTGTTCGTCTGCCCGTCCGTGTACGAGCCGCTCGGCATCGTCAACCTCGAGGCGATGGCCGTCGGGCTGCCCGTCGTCGGGACGGCCACGGGCGGTATCCCCGAGGTCGTGGACGACGGCGTCACCGGCCTCCTCGTGCCGATCGACCAGGCGGACGACGGCACGGGCACCCCGCTCGACCCCGACCGCTTCGTGGCCGACCTCGCGGCCGCGCTCACGCAGGTCGTGACCGACCCCGAGCGCGCCGCCGCGATGGGCCGCGCGGCTCGGCAGCGCGTCGAGGACCACTTCGCGTGGGACGCGATCGGCGATCGCACGCTCGAGGTCTACCGGACGGTGCTGGAGCAGTCGTGACCACCGCGGGGAGCGGCCGGGTCGACGAGGCGTCGCGCCTCGTCGCCGCCGCGCCCCGCGCCGTGTACCGCGCGCTCGTCGACGAGGACGCGCTCGCGGCCTGGCTCCCGCCCGACGGCATGACCGGCCGCTTCGAGCGCTTCGACCTGCGCCCCGGCGGCGGCTACCGCATGGTCCTCGCCTACGACGACCCGCAGGCCGACCCCGGCAAGACGGGCGAGGGGACCGACGTCGTCGACGTCGCGATCGTCGACCTCGACCCGGGCCGGAGCGTCGTGCAGCGGGTCGTCTTCGCCGCGGACGACCCGGCGTTCGCCGGGACCATGACGATGACGTGGACCGTCGAGCCGACCGCGGGCGGCACGCTCGTCACGGTCCGCGCCACGGACGTGCCGTCGGGCATCTCCCCGCAGGACCACGCCGTCGGGATGGCCTCCTCGCTCGCCCACCTCGACGCGTACGTGACGTCGCGCGCCTGACGACGGGTGCAGACGGGCCCTCGGCAGCGCGCGAGATCGACCTCGCGGACCGGGTCAGGTGGTGGCGGTCCAGAGGGTGGTGGCGCCCACCGCGTGGCGCGACGCGCGGTCCACCTCGCGCAGCGCCGTCGAGCGCTGGTCTGCCTGCCAGAGGTTGACCGACCCGCCGTCGTCGGCGGTCGCGAGGTCGACGATCGCCCTCAGCCGGACGGCCTGCACGAGGACCTGGACGGCGCGCGGCGGGACGGCGGACGGGAGCTGCCACGTCGGGGCGCCGCCCGCGCGCAGGTCGGCGATGGCGCCCGCGGCGTCGTCGCGCCAGCGGGCGACGTCGAGCTCGTCGAGGGCGCGCGTGGCCAGCAGCAGCGCCGTGCGCAGGTCGCGCTCCGCCTCGGGGAGCGACCCGACCGCGCCGAGCACGCGGGCGCTCCACGGCCCGACCTGCGTCACGTGCCACGTGACGAGGTGGCCCGGCTCCAGGTCGCTGCCGAACTCCGTGACCTCGGGGACGAGCGCCCACGACCCGGACGACGTCGTGACCACGACGCACTCGCCCGCGTCCGTCGCGTGCGCGGCGGCCTCGGGCGGCACGCCCGACACGTCGCCGGGGACCGGCGCGAGCGCGACGACCTCGCGCGCGTCGCCGGCCCACGCGCCCGCGAGGTCCGCGAGCCGGACGTCGCCGAGCGCCCCGGACACCACGTGCGGCTCGTCGTCGCGCTCCACGGCGCGCACGAGGCGGGCCGTCCCGTCGTCGTCGCCGAGGCGCGCGGCGCGCAGCCAGAGCGCGAGCAGGGCGCTGCGGGGGAGGGCGCCCGCGCTCGACGCGGAGCCGGGGCCCGGGGCGGGCTGCGGGGCGTCGTGCGGACCCCCGGACGAGTGTGAGACCACGACGGCCAACCTATAGGGTCGGTGACCATGAGCGCGGTTCTCGACCTGAAGGGCGTCACCGTCCGACGCCACCCCAAGACCATCCTCGACGCGGTGGACTGGCAGGTGAACGAGGGCGAGCGGTGGGTCGTGCTGGGCCGCAACGGCGCCGGCAAGACGACGCTCCTGCAGATCGCGTCCGCACGCATGCACCCCACGGCCGGCACGGCCGACGTCCTCGGCGAGCGGCTCGGCCGCGTCGACGTGTTCGAGCTGCGCCCGCGCGTCGGGCTCACGTCCGCGGCCCTGGCCGACCGCATCCCCGGCGACGAGACCGTGCGCGACGTCGTGCTCACCGCCGCCTACGGCGTCACGGGCCGGTGGCGCGAGGAGTACGAGGAGTTCGACGCGCAGCGCGCGGACGACCTGCTCGCCGCGTTCGGCGTCGACCACCTCGCGGACCGCACCTTCGGCACGCTGTCCGAGGGGGAGCGCAAGCGCACGCAGATCGCGCGCGCCCTCATGACGGACCCGGAGCTCCTGCTGCTCGACGAGCCCGCCGCGGGCCTCGACCTCGGCGGTCGCGAGGAGCTCGTGGGGGCGCTCGCGGAGCTCGCGGGCGACCCGGCGTCGCCGGTGCTCGTGCTCGTCACGCACCACGTCGAGGAGATCCCGCCGGGCTTCACGCACGTCCTGCTGCTCAAGGACGGCGTGGTGCACACCGCCGGCCCGATCCGCGAGGTGCTCACGGCGGAGAACCTCAGCGACGCGTTCGGCGTGCCGCTGCTCGTCGCGCACGGCGGCGGACGGTGGATGGCGCGGGCCGCACGAGCCTGACCTCCGCACCGGGTGCGCCCGGGGCGTGCACCACGGGCGGAAATTCGGTAAAGTACACGTAAAGCGCGCACGTGGGAACGGGGGTTCGAGATGGACTGGCTGTGGTGGGTCGGAGCGGCGCTGCTCCTCGGTCTCGTGGAGATCATCTCGCTCGACCTCGTGCTCATCATGCTCGCCGGGGGATCCCTCGCCGCGGCGGGCGTCAACGCCGCCGGCGGGCCGCTCTGGCTCCAGATCGTCGCGTTCGCGGTCGTGAGCGTCATCCTGCTCCTCACGCTGCGCCCGTGGCTCCTGCGTCACCTGCGCTCGCGCGTCCCGCTCACCGAGACGAACGTCGCGGCGCACGTCGGCCGCACGGCGCTCGCCGTCGACCGCGTGAGCGAGTTCGGCGGCCGCGTGAAGCTCGTCGGCGAGGTCTGGACCGCGCGGACCGAGCCCGACGCGCCGCAGATCCCCGTGGGCACCGAGGTGCGCGTCGTCCGGATCGACGGGGCGACGGCCGTCGTCGCGCCGCTGCCCGCACAGCACCCCACCGGGTCGTGACCACCCGGCACACCCGTACCGCGCCGCCGGGCGACCGGTCGCGCGACCGACGACCAGGAGGCAGTCGATGAACGACCCCAGTCCCGGAACGATCCTCGCGTACGTCGTCCTCGCGCTGATCCTGATCTTCGTCATCGTCGCGCTCGTCAAGGCGGTGCGCATCGTGCCGCAGGCGGTCGCGATCATCGTCGAGCGCCTGGGCCGGTACTCGCGCACGCTCGAGCCGGGCCTGCACCTGCTGGTGCCGTTCATCGACCGCGTCCGCGCGTCGGTGGACCTGCGCGAGCAGGTCGTGTCGTTCCCGCCGCAGCCGGTCATCACGTCCGACAACCTCGTGGTGAGCATCGACACGGTGATCTACTTCCAGGTCACCGAGCCGAAGTCCGCGGTCTACGAGATCGCGAACTACATCACCGCGATCGAGCAGCTCACCGTCACGACCCTGCGCAACGTCATCGGCTCGATGGACCTGGAGCAGACGCTCACGAGCCGCGACCAGATCAACGGCCAGCTCCGCGGCGTCCTCGACGAGGCGACCGGTCGCTGGGGCATCCGCGTGAACCGCGTCGAGCTCAAGTCGATCGACCCGCCCCCCAGCGTGCAGGGCTCGATGGAGCAGCAGATGCGCGCCGAGCGTGACCGCCGCGCCGCGATCCTCACCGCGGAGGGCGTCAAGCAGTCGCAGATCCTCACGGCCGAGGGCGAGAAGCAGGCGGCGATCCTCCGGGCCGAGGGTGACGCGCAGTCCCAGATCCTCCGGGCCGAGGGTGAGGCGCGCGCGATCCTCCAGGTCTTCGACGCCATCCACGAGGGTGACGCGGACCCGAAGCTCCTCGCGTACCAGTACCTCCAGATGCTCCCGCAGATCGCGAACGGCACGGCGAGCAAGCTGTGGGTCGTGCCGACGGAGTTCACCGCGGCGCTCGGCTCGATCGCCAAGGGGTTCGGCGGCGTGCCGGGGATCGACGGCGGGGGAGTGCCGAGCGGGGGCCCCGCCGAGGACGCGGAGGCGGCCGAGGCGAGCGCCGAGGCGCGTCGCGAGCGCGAGCGCGACCGTGTGAGGTTCGGCGTCCCGTCGCTCACCGACCCCGCCGAGGCCCTCGCCGAGGCGCGGCGCCAGGCGGAGGCGGCGACCGCCGACGCGACGAGCTCGGGAACCCGGTCCGGCCTGCCGTTCGACCCGCAGACCGAGCGGGGCCAGCACCCGGGCGGCGCCGGCGAGCACCACGCGGCCGCGCCCGAGCCGGGGGCCGCCACGCCGCGTCCGCTGGGCGGGCCGTCGCAGTACGCGCCGCCGCCCCCGCAGCCGATCGTCGAGGACGCGCCCACCACGGACCAGCCCCCGACCGACGAGCCGCCCGCCGGCGGGCCGCCGTCCTTCTCGCCGCGGCACTGACGGGGCGCGCCACCCGCGCCACCCGCGCAGCCTGAGCGGCCGCGGTGGCCCCCGGCCACGCACGACGACGCCCCTGCACCCACCCGGGTGCGGGGGCGTCGTCGTGCCGCCCGCCGGAGGTTCGCCGGGAGCGGACGGCCTTGAGAGTGAGTGCTCACTCAGTTACCGTCGAGGCGTGGTCCCCGTCTCCGTGCCCCCTGACGCCCCGACCGACGCCCGCGTCGACGCACCCACCGACGCGCCGTCCGACGCGTCGGCCCCGGAGCGCACGCGCGCGCGCCCGCTCTCGCGCGAGGAGCGCCGCGACGCGATCGCCGCCGCGACGATCCCGCTGCTCGTCCAGCACGGCGCCGCCGTGACGACGCGCCAGATCGCCGACGCCGCGGGCGTCGCGGAGGGCACGCTGTTCCGCGCGTTCGCGGACAAGGACGAGATCCTCCACGCCGCGGTCGTGCGCTCGCTCGACCCGGCGCCCGCCGTCGCCGCGATCGGCACGCTCCCGGACGACGACGGGCTGCGCCCGCTCGTCGTGAGCATCGTCGACTTCCTGCTCGAGGCGCAGCGCGTCGGCATGCGCATCTTCGCCGCGGCGCACCAGGTGCTCGACCCGCACCGCGGTGCGACGGCGGACCGCGCCGAGGCCGTGCGCCGGATGCGGGCCGGGGGCGCCCCGGACGCCCGACGCGCCGGGTTGGACGCGCGGGAGCGCTCGGCGCGCGAGATCGTCGCGGCGATCGAGCGCAAGCTCGCGGCGCACCGGGCGCAGCTGCGCGTGGACCCGGCGCTGGCCGCCCGGGCGCTGTTCTCGCTCGTCTTCGGAAACGCCTTGCCGCACCTCTCGGGCGGTGACAGGCTCGACGCCGTGCAGCTCGCCGACCTGATCCTCGGCGGCATCGGGGCGGACGTCACGACCGACCCGTCGCCCTGACCCGGCGGCCCCGTCCACGACGCGCGCGCACCCTCGCCCGGTGCCGCCCGCCCCGCGCACCCGCGACCCGCGGCTCGCGCCCTCGTCCCGCAGCCCCCTCCCCGGACAGGAAGCCCATGCTCGTCAGCCTCTTGCGGACACGACTGCGTCCCTACCGGACGCCGGTCGCCGTCCTCCTCGTGCTCCAGCTCCTCGCGACGCTCGCGTCGCTCTACCTGCCGAGCCTCAACGCCGACGTCATCGACCAGGGCGTCACGCAGGGTGACACCGCCTACATCATGCGCACCGGCGGCCTCATGCTCCTCGTGAGCCTGGGCCAGGTCGTGTGCGCGGTCGCGGCCGTCTACTTCGGCGCGCGGGTCGCCATGTCGTTCGGCCGCGACGTCCGCGCCGACCTGTTCACCAACGTGCAGCGCTTCTCCGCGCAGGAGATGGGCCAGTTCGGCGCGCCGTCCCTCATCACCCGCACGACGAACGACGTGCAGCAGGTGCAGATGCTCGTGCTGCTGTCGCTGACCATCATGGTGATGGCGCCGATCATGCTGGTCGGCGGCGTCGTCATGGCGCTGCAGGAGAACGTCGAGCTCTCCGGGCTGCTGCTCGTCATCGTGCCCGTCCTCGGGGTGAGCGTCGGGCTCATCATCTGGCGGATGGTGCCCTACTTCCGGCAGATGCAGAAGAAGATCGACGGCATCAACGCCGTGCTGCGCGAGCAGATCACCGGCATCCGCGTGATCCGCGCGTTCGTGCGCGAGCGGCGCGAGGCCGAGCGGTTCGACGTCGCGAACGACGCCCTGTTCGACGTCTCGCTCAAGGCGGGCAAGCTCATGGCGCTCATGTTCCCGACCGTCATGCTCGTCATGAACGCGTCGAGCATCGCGGTCCTGTGGTTCGGCGGACGACAGATCGATGCCGGCGACATGGAGGTCGGGGCGCTCACCGCGTTCCTGTCCTACCTCATGTACATCCTCATGGCCGTGATGATGTCGACGATGATGTTCATGATGGTG
Source organism: Sphaerisporangium cinnabarinum (assembly GCA_003052455.1). Classification (GTDB taxonomy): domain Bacteria; phylum Actinomycetota; class Actinomycetes; order Actinomycetales; family Cellulomonadaceae; genus Cellulosimicrobium; species Cellulosimicrobium cinnabarinum. The sequence continues at coordinate 37,701 of QAPD01000008.1, forward strand.
CCGCGCGCGGCCGTCTCCGCGGAGCGCATCACCGACGTCGTGCAGACCCGCGCGACGGTCGTCGAGCCCGAGCGGCCAGTCGCCCTCACCACGCGGACGGGCCGCGTCGAGCTCGACGGCGTCGAGTTCCGCTACCCCGGGGCCGAGGAGCCCGTGCTCCACGACGTCTCGTTCGTCGCCGAGCCCGGGCGGACGACGGCGATCATCGGCTCGACCGGCTCCGGCAAGACCACGCTGCTCAACCTCGTGCCGCGACTGTTCGACGTGACGGGCGGCGCCGTGCGGATCGACGGGACCGACGTCCGCGACCTCACCGGCGCGGACCTCGGCTCGCTCCTCGGCCTCGTGCCGCAGAAGGCCTACCTCTTCTCCGGGACGGTCGCGGACAACCTCCGCTACGGCCGGCCGGACGCCACCGAGGAGCAGATGTGGGACGCCCTCGAGGTCGCGCAGGCGCGCGACTTCGTCGAGGCGCTCGACGGCGGCCTCGACGCGCCGGTCGCGCAGGGCGGCACGAACTTCTCGGGCGGTCAGCGCCAGCGGCTCGCGATCGCCCGGGCGATCGTGCGCGACCCCGCGGTCTACCTGTTCGACGACTCGTTCTCCGCGCTCGACTACGCGACGGACGCCCGCCTGCGTGCGGCGCTCGCACCCCGCACGCGGCGCTCGACCGTGATCGTCGTGGCACAGCGGGTCGCGACGATCCGGGGCGCCGACCAGATCCTCGTGCTCGACCACGGCCGCATCGTCGGTCGTGGCACGCACGCCGAGCTCCTCGAGTCCAACGAGACGTACCAGGAGATCGTCTACTCCCAGCTCTCGATCGAGGAGGCAGCATGAGCGGCGAGCAGGACGCCTCGCGCACGCCCGCGACGTCGGGCGCGGCCTCGCCCGAGGGCGCACCCGCGGCGGCCGGCACGGAGCGCGACGTCGCCCGGACCCGGCTCGCGGGCCGACCCCGCGGTGGCGGCGGGCACGGTCCCATGGGTGGCATGGGCGTCCCCGGGGAGAAGGCGCTCGACTTCAAGGGCTCCCTGCGCCGGTTCGTGGCCTCGCTGCGCCCCGAGCGGGTGCCGATCGTCGCCGTCGTGATCCTCGGCGTGGTGTCCGTGGCGCTCGCGGTCGCCGGGCCGAAGCTCCTCGGCAACGCGACGAACATCATCTTCGCGGGCGTGGTCGGCTCGCAGCTCCCGGCCGGCGTCACCCAGCAGCAGGCCGTCGAGGCGCTGCGGGCGCAGGGGCAGGACCAGGTCGCCGACCTCGTCTCGGGCGTGCCGGGGCTCGTGCCGGGAGAGGGCATCGACTTCACCGCGCTCGCGACCGTGCTCGCGTGGGTGCTCGCCGTGTACGTCGGCTCGTTCCTCTTCGGCTGGCTCCAGGGCCGGATCACGGCGATCGTCGTGCAGCGCACCGTCTACCGGCTGCGGGGCGAGGTCCAGGCCAAGCTGGGGCGCCTGCCGCTGTCGTACTTCGACCGCAACCCGCGCGGCGAGATCCTCTCGCGCGTGACGAACGACATCGACAACATCTCCCAGACGCTCACGCAGACGCTGTCGCAGCTCGTGACGTCCGTGCTCACCGTGGTCGGCGTGCTCGGTGTGATGTTCTGGATCTCGCCGCTGCTCGCGGTCGTCGCGCTCGTGACGGTGCCGCTCTCCGTGGTCGTCACGACGCAGATCGCCAAGCGGTCCCAGCCGCAGTTCATCCGGCAGTGGGCCGCGACGGGCCGCCTCAACGCGCACATCGAGGAGATGTACACGGGCCACACGCTGGTCAAGGTCTACGGCCACCAGCAGGCCGCGATCGACGACTTCGAGCGCGAGAACGCGGCCCTCTACGACGCGAGCTTCCGCGCGCAGTTCATCTCCGGCACCATCCAGCCGGCGATGGGCTTCCTCGCGAACCTCAACTACGTGATCGTCGCGGTCGTGGGCGGCCTGCGGGTCGCGTCGGGCACGATGACGCTCGGCGACGTGCAGGCGTTCATCCAGTACTCGCGGCAGTTCACGCAGCCCATCACGCAGATCGCGTCGATGATGAACCTGCTCCAGTCGGGCGTCGCGTCGGCGGAGCGCGTCTACGACCTGCTCGACGCCCACGAGCAGACGCCGGACCCGTCGCCCGCGGCGACGGTGGACCCGGTGCGCGGACGCGTCGCGTTCGAGGACGTCTCGTTCTCCTACGACCCGGACGTCCCGCTCATCGAGCACCTCGACCTCGTCGTGGAGCCCGGGCAGACGATCGCGATCGTCGGGCCCACGGGCGCGGGCAAGACGACGCTCGTCAACCTGCTCATGCGGTTCTACGACGTGGACGGGGGCCGGATCACGCTCGACGGCGTGGACACGCGGGACATGACGCGCGACGACCTGCGCTCCGACATCGGGATGGTCCTGCAGGACACGTGGCTCTTCAAGGGCACGATCGAGGAGAACCTGCGCTACGGCGTGCGCGACGGCCGCACCGTGGACGACGAGGCGTTCCTCGCCGCCACGCGCGCGACCCACGTCGACCCGTTCGTGCGCACGCTGCCCGACGGGTACGCCACGGTGATCGACGACGAGGGCTCGAGCGTGAGCGCGGGGGAGAAGCAGCTCCTGACGATCGCGCGCGCGTTCCTCGCCGACCCGGCGATCCTCGTGCTCGACGAGGCGACGAGCTCCGTGGACACGCGCACGGAGGTGCTCGTGCAGCAGGCGATGAACGCGCTGCGCGAGGGCCGCACGTCGTTCGTCATCGCCCACCGCCTCTCGACGATCCGCGACGCGGACACGATCCTCGTCATGGAGCACGGCTCGATCGTCGAGCAGGGCTCGCACGACGAGCTGCTCGCGGCGGGCGGCGCCTACGCCCGGCTGTACGAGAGCCAGTTCGCGGCGCCGCTCGGCGCCGAGGCGGAGGACCCGGAGGGCGTGGGCGCTCCCGCGGGCGGTCCCGCGGGGCGCTGACACGTTGCGGCCCGCACCCCTGCCCACCCCGAGGGGTGAGTCGAGGTGCGGGCCGCGTGCGGTCCGGCGCCGTCGCGCTCAGGCGAGCGAGAGGAAGAGCTTCTCGAGCTTGGCCACGTCGAGCGTCGGGTCCTCGCCGTCCTCGGCCGGCTCGGTGAGGCACTGACGCATGCCGGACGCGATGATCGCGAACCCGGCGCGGTCCAGGGCCCGCGAGACGGCCGAGAGCTGCGTGACGACGTCCTCGCAGTCCCGCCCTTCGTCGAGCATGCGCACGACGGCCGCGAGCTGGCCCTGGGCGCGCTTGAGCCGGTTGGCGACCTTGCCCATGTCGGTGGGGTCGAGCTCCACGATCGTTTCTCCTGCGTTCGTCGGTTCTGGTCTCGGTGTTCGTCGTGCTGAGGCCGGCAGCGGGCTGCCGTCGTGGCGCGGCCCCGGGGTCTCCCGGGCGGGTCGCGTCAGGCGCAGGTGCAGCGCTGCTCGGGCGGCACCTCGGCCATGACCTCGTCGGCGTGCATGCCGCAGCCGGTCCAGGTGGTCTTGCCGCACGTGCGGCACAGGGCGGGACTGCACATGGTGTGTCTCCTCGGGAGTGGGGTGTCGATCAGGGGTGGGGGGCGTCGATCAGGGGTAGGGGTTCGTCGCTCGGTGGGGCCGGGGCCGGCCCGCGCGCGGAGGTGCAGGATCAGCGTCGCACGGCTCCGCCCGCGGCCTGCCACGCGCCGAGCCCGCCGGACAGGCTCGTCGCGGCGTAGCCGAGCGAGCGGAGCTGGCGGGCGGCGGTGCGCGAGCGCATCCCCGACGCGCACACGACGACGACGGTCGCGCCGTCCTTCAGCCGCCGCGGCGCGGCGGAGGGGACGTCGGCGAGCGGCACGTGCACGGCCTGAGGTGCGTGCCCGGCGCGCCACTCGTCGCGCTCGCGCACGTCGAGGAGCGTCGCGCCGTCGCGGACGAGCTGCACCGCGGTGGTGGCGTCGACGGCCGGGCGCAGGCCGCCGTCGTCGGACGAGCGGGAGAACAGGCGGCGGAGGCGGTCGATCATGCGGGGACTCCTTCGAGGGTGCGCGCGGCGCGCGGCGTGGTGGTCAGGGTGAGCCAGCCGCCGGAGAGGTTGCGCGCGTCGAGCCCGGCGGCGAGCAGGACACGGGTCGCGAGGTAGGAGCGCACGCCGCTCGCGCAGTGCACGGCGACGGGGCGCCCCGCCGCGGCGGCGCGCACCTCACCGAGCCGCTCGCGCAGCTCGGTGTGCGGCACGTTGAGAGCCCCGTCGAGGTGGCCCCCGGCGTGCTCGGCGCGCGACCGGACGTCGAGCACGAGGGAGGTCGCGACGACCTCGTCGAGGTCGGCCGCGTGCCACTGCGGCATGGTGCCGTCGAGCACGTTCTGGGCGACGAACCCCAGCATGTTGACGACGTCCTTGGCGGCGCCGTGGGGCGGGGCGTACGCGAGCTCGAGCTCGGCGAGGTCGTCGGCGGTGAGCCCGGCGCGCAGCGCGGTCGCGAGCACGTCGATGCGCTTGTCCACCCCCGCGCGGCCCACGGCCTGCGCGCCGAGCAGGCGGCCGTCGGGCGCGAAGCTCGCCGTCGCGTGCACGGGCTCGGCCCCGGGGAACCAGCCCGCGTGGTGGGCCGCGTGGACGCGCACCTGCTCGTGCGCGACGTCGGCCGCCGCCAGGGTGGCGTGGTTCGGCCCGGTCACGGCGGCGGTGAGGCCGAACACGCGCACGATCGCCGTCCCGAGCACGGGCGCCTGCGGCGTGGTGCGGTGCCCGGTCATCGCGTCCGCGGCGCGGCGGCCCTGGCGGTTGGCCGGGCCCGCGAGCGGGACGGGGCCGGTCGCGCCGGTCACGGCGTGCACGACCTCGACGGCGTCACCGACGGCCCACACGTGCGGGTCGGACGTGCGCTGGTCGCCGTCGACGCGGATCGCGCCGCGCTCGCCGAGGGCGAGCCCGGCTGCCGCCGCGAGGTCGCTCGCGGGCCGCACACCCACGCTGACGAGCACCACGTCGGCGTCGAGGGCCGTGCCGTCCGTGAGCTCGAGCGCGACGGCGTGGTCCGCGCCCGCCGGCTGCGGCACGACGGCGCTCGCGGAGGTCCCGAGGTGCAGCCCGACCCCGTGGTCGCGCAGCTCGTCCGCCAGCAGCGGCGCGAGGTCCGGTTCCAGCGGCGGGAGCACCTGGTCGGCGCGCTCGACGACGTCGACCGTGAGGCCCCGCCCGACGAGCGCCTCCACGGCCTCGAGCCCGATGAAGCCCGCACCGACGACGACGGCCCGCACCGGGGCCGTGCGGCCGTCGGCCACCTCAGCCTCGAGCTCGGCGAGCCGGCCGGTGAGGGCGTCCAGGTCGCCGATCGTCCGCAGCGTGTGCACGGCCGGGTGGTCCAGCCCCGTGACGGGCGGGAGGACCGTCGTCGCGCCCGGTGCGAGGAGGAGCGCGTCGTAGCCGAGCTCGTACGTCCCGCCCTCGGCGGCGACGGTGACGGTGCGCGCGGCGCGGTCGACCGCGGTGACGCGGTGGCGCGTGCGCACGTCGAGGTCGAGGCTCGCGCGGAGCGAGCCGGGCGTGTGCAGCAGGAGGGTGTCGCGGTCCGCGATCTCGCCCGACACCTGGTACGGCAGGCCGCAGCCCGCGAACGAGACGTGGTCGGACTGCTCGAGCACGATGATCGACGCGCGCTCGTCGAGGCGGCGGGCGCGCGCGGCGGCGCTCATGCCGCCCGCGACGCCGCCGACGACGACGATGCGGCGGGCGCCGTCGAGGTCGGACGGAGGGGTCGTCGAGCCGGGAGTCGAAGGGATCATGCTCCGACGATACCCCCGGGGGTATTGCTTGACGCAAGTCGACGGGCTGAGAGGTGGGTCACGGGACGCCCCGGGCGCGGGCGCGGCTGCTCACAGCCGACGGACAGCCGTGGCATCCCGGCAGCACACGCACGCTTCGTAGACACGGCCCATGAGCACTCCCACCCCGCCCCCCGCCTCGTCCGCCTCGTCCGCGCCGCCCGCGCCCCGACGCCGACCGCGGTGGCGTGCCGCGCTCGTCACCACCCTTGCGGTGCTGCTCCCGCTGGGTGGCGCCTCGGCGTGGGCGCTGGACCGGTTCGTCGTCGAGCACGTCGAGATCGCCGACGTGTCGGCCTACGAGGCCTCGCAGGGTCTCGACGCACACGGGACGTCGAGCCAGGGCGCGACGGCGGACGACGGCGCGGGCACCTCGGCGGGCACCGGCGCGGTCGACGGCGACACGTACACGTCCGACGCCACGAGCATCACGGTCTCCCGGGTGACCACCGGGTCGGGCGACGCCACCCTGACGTACTACGTGGCCGACGTCGTGCTCTCCGACATGACGGACCTGCGCTCCGCGTTCGCCCAGGACGCGTTCGGCACGAACATCACGGAGAAGACGTCGGACATCGCCGCCGACAACGGTGCCGTCCTCGCGGTCAACGGCGACTACTACGGGTTCCGCGACACCGGCATCGTCGTCCGCAACGGCGTCGTGTACCGGGACGAGGGCGCGCGCGAGGGCCTCGCGCTCTACCGCGACGGTCACGTCGAGGTCTACGACGAGACGACGACGGACGCGCAGAGCCTCGTCGACGCCGGGGTGTGGAACACGCTGTCGTTCGGGCCCTCGCTCGTCGAGGACGGCGAGGTGGTGGCCGGGATCGAGGACGTCGAGGTCGACACGAACGTCGGGAACCACTCGATCCAGGGCGAGCAGCCGCGCACGGCGATCGGGGTCGTCGACGCGAACCACCTCCTCCTGGTCGTCGTGGACGGCCGTCAGGAGGGCTACTCGCGCGGCGCGACGACGACCGAGCTCGCCGGGATCCTGCAGGGCCTCGGCGCGACAACCGCGTACAACATCGACGGCGGCGGGTCCTCGACCCTCTGGTTCGACGGCGAGGTCGTCAACAGCCCGTCGCAGGGTCGGGAGCGCGGCACGTCCGACGTCCTCTACGTCGCGGACGGTGCCTGATGGCGGCCGTGACCACGCGCGAGCAGCCCGCGGACCCGGCGACGAGCGTCGCGCGGACCGCCGTCGTGGTCCCCGCCTACCAGCCCGACGCGCGGCTCGTCGCGCTCGTCGACGCGCTGCGGGCGGACGCCCCCGAGTCCCCGGTCGTGGTGGTCGACGACGGCAGCGACCGGCGGTGCGGGGGAGTGTTCCGCGCGGTGCGGGCGCTGGGCGCCGTGGTGCTCACCGTCCCGGTGAACCGTGGGAAGGGCCATGCGTTGCGGACCGGGATCCGCTGGGTGCGCGACCGGCTGCCCGGCCACGGCGTCGTGTGCGCCGACGCGGACGGGCAGCACACCGTGGTCGACGTGCTGCGGGTCGCCGCGCGCTCGCAGGCCGAGCCCGAGGCCGTCGTGCTCGGCGCGCGCCGCTTCGCGGGCGACGTGCCGGTGCGCAGCCGTGTGGGCAACGCCGCGACCCGCTGGGCGTTCGCCGCGACGACCGGCACGCGTGTCCGGGACACCCAGACCGGCCTGCGCGGCTACGGGCCGGGCCTGCTCGCCGATCTCCTCGCCGTGCGCGGGGACCGGTACGAGTACGAGCTGCGGGCGCTCCTCGAGGCGACCCGCGCGGGCCGCCGGATCGTCGAGGTGGACGTCGCGACGGTGTACCTCGACGACAACGCGTCCTCGCACTTCCGGCCCGTCGCCGACTCGTTGCGCGTGTGGGCGCCGCTGCTGCGGTTCGCGGCGTCGTCGCTCGGGTCGGCCGCGGTCGACGTCGTCGCGCTGCTCGCGCTGCACGCGCTCACCGGGTCGCTCCTCGCGGCCGTGGTGAGCGCGCGCCTGCTCAGCGCGGGCGTGAACTTCGCCGTGAACCGCCGCCTGGTGTTCCCGGGCGGGCGTGGTCTCCCGCTGCGCGTCGCGGCGACCCGGTACCTGGCGCTCGCGGCCGTGCTGCTCGCGGCGAGCTACGGGCTGGTCGCGCTGCTGACGGGACTCGGCCTGCCACTCCTCGCGGCCAAGGTCGGCACCGACGCCGCGCTCGTCGCGACGAGCTACGAGGTGCAGCGGCGCGTGGTGTTCGCGCCTCTCAGTGCTGCCCGGCGTCGCGCTCGACGAGCGCGGGGACGTGGTCGCGGGCGGTCCAGCGCCGGCCGACCCACTTGATGACCTCGACGAGCAGGAAGACGACGAGCGCCAGCCCGAGGGTCCTGCCCCACTCCGCGAGCGCGATGGGCGCCGAGTCGAACCACGAGTGCATGAACGGCGCGTAGACGAAGACGGCCTGGAGGGCGAGCAGCGTCGCCGCCGAGACCCAGACCACCCGGTTGCCGCGCAGCACGTCGAGCGTGAGGCTCGACCGGTCGAGGAACCGGCAGTTGAACAGGTAGGCGAGCTGGCCGAGCGCGAGCATCGTGACCGCCGTCGTCTGCGCCTCGGCGAGCGGGACGCCCTGCGCCCGCTCGACGTAGAACAGCAGGATCGTCGCGCCGCCGATGAGGAGCGACACGAGGAGGATGCGCCGCACGTACGCGCCGTCGAGGATCGACGCCTTCGGGTCGCGCGGGGCGCGGCGCATGACGTCGGGCTCCGCCTTCTCGTACGCGAGCGCGAGCGACAGCGTGACCGCGGTGATCATGTTGATCCAGAGCACCTGGACCGGCTGGAGCGGCAGGGTGAGGCCGAACAGGACCGCGACGAGGATGACGAGCGACTGCGCGCCGTTGGTCGGGAGCAGGAACAGGACGGACTTGCGGATGTTGTCGTAGATCCGCCGCCCCTCCTTCACCGCGCGCTCGATCGTCGCGAAGTTGTCGTCGGCGAGCACGACCTCGGCGGCTTCCTTGGTCGCCTCGGTGCCCTTGATGCCCATCGCGACGCCGACGTCCGCCTGGGTGAGCGCGGGGGCGTCGTTGACGCCGTCGCCCGTCATCGCGACGACCTCGCCGTGCGACTGGAGCGCGGACACGATGCGGATCTTGTGCTCGGGGCTCGTGCGCGCGTACACGTCGACGTCGCGCACGACCGCGCGCAGCCGCTCCGTGCTCATCTCCTCGAGCTCCGGCCCGGTGAGCACGGCCGGCGCGGAGGAGCCGTCGTGGGCGTCGACGATGCCCATCTCCCGGCCGATCGCGAGGGCGGTGCCCGCGTGGTCGCCGGTGATCATCTTCACGCGGATGCCCGCGTCGCGGCACTCGGCGATGGCCTCGATCGCTTCGGGGCGTGGCGGGTCCACGATGCCGACGAGCCCGCACAGCTCCAGGCCGTCCGCGACGTCGGCGACGTCGAGGTCGGTCGTGCCGTCCGCGGCCGGGCGCCGCGCGGCCGCGAGCACGCGCAGGCCCTGCCCGCCGAGCGCGTCGATCTGCGCGTCCCAGAACGCGCGGTCGAGCGGCTCGGGCGCGCCGTCCGGGCCGACCTGGGTCGCGCAGCGGTCGAGGACGCGGTCGGGCGCGCCCTTGACGTGCACGTGCAGGCCGCCGTCGGGGTCGGCGTCGAGCGTCGCCATGAACTTGTTCTCGGACTCGAACGGCACGACGGCGACGCGCCGCCACCCCGTCGGGTCGACGCCGGCCTTCATGCCGAGCGTGCGCAGCGCGCCCTCCGTCGGTTCGCCCACGAGCCGCCAGCCGTCGGCGTCCTCGCCGTCGGGCACGATCCGCGCGTCGTTGCACAGCATCATGACCGTCGCGAGGGCGGCGAGGTCGCGGTCGTCGGAGAGGTCCGCGTGCCGCTCGCCGTCTTCCTCGTCGAGCGTGACGTCGCCGACGGGCGCGTACCCCGCGCCCGCGACCGCGAACGTGCGCCCGCTCGTGCGGACGGTGCGCGCCGTCATCTCGTTCTTGGTGAGCGTGCCGGTCTTGTCCGAGCAGATCGTCGTCACCGAGCCGAGGGTCTCGACCGCGGGGAGCTTGCGCGTGATCGCGCGGCGGCGGGCCATCTGCTGCACCCCGAGCGCGAGCGTGATCGTCACGAGCGCAGGCAGGCCCTCCGGCACCGCGGCGACCGCGAAGCCGATCGACGCCGAGATGAGCTCCGGGACGGTGAAGTCGTGGAAGACGCGGCCGATGATCACCATGACGACGGCCATCGCGAGGATGAGCACCGCGAGCAGCTTGCCGAACCGGTCGAGCTGGCGGGTGAGCGGCGTCGCGAGGCTGCGAACCTCGGAGATCATCGTCTGGATCCGGCCGATCTCGGTCGCCGTCCCCGTCGCGGTGACGACGCCCACGCCCTGGCCCGCGGCCACGAGCGTGCTCGAGAACAGCATGCTCGACCGGTCGCCCACGCCCGCGTCCGCACCGACCGCGTCGACCTTCTTCGCCGCGGCCACCGACTCTCCGGTGAGCGCCGACTCCTCGACGCGCAGGTTCGTCGCCTGGATCAGCCGCACGTCAGCGGGCACCCGGTCGCCCGAGCGCACCCGGACGACGTCGCCGGGCACGACGTCGTCGGCGTCCACGCGGGCCCACGCGCCGTCGCGCCGCACCTCGGCGTTGACGGAGAGCATGTTCCGGATGCCCTCGAGCGCGCTCTCCGCGCGGCCCTCCTGGATGAACCCGATCGCCGCGTTGATCACCGCGACCGCGAGGATCACCGTGAAGTCGACCCAGTCGCCGAGGATCGCCTTGAGCACGGCGGAGACGAGCAGGATGTAGATGAGGATGTCGTCGAAGTGGACCAGGATCCGCTTCCACAGCGGGTCGCGCTGCGGCGGCGGCAGCCGGTTCGGCCCCACCTCCGCGAGCCGCGCCGCGGCGTCGGCGCTGGAGAGGCCGCCAGCGTCCGTGCCGAGCTCGGCGAGGACGGCGTCGGGCGGGCGCGACCACGGCGCGTCGAGCGAGCGCTCGGTCGTGCTCGCCGAGGTCGAGGAGGCCGCCGTGGCGGGGGTCGGTGCAGCGTCCGGCGCGGATCCCATGCCCCTATTCGACCATAGGGGCACTGTCGTTTCCCGGGCCGTCGAGGGGCGCCACCAGCGCGGATACGGGGACGTTGAGCACCGCCGCGACCTGGACGAGGTCCTCGACGTTGAGCGGCGTCTTGCCGCTCAGCCGGCGCCACCAGTACTGCGGGTCGAGCCCGGTCTGGCGCGCGAGCTCGCGCCCTGAAACTCGGTGGCGCGCGAGCTCAGCGCGCACCTGTGCGGCGACGGACGACGTCGGTGAGGTCGCGACGGATTCCATGGTCGTGGTCATAACGCTGAACGTAGCGTGTCGCGCTGAGAGATGCAACGTATTGCGTTCGGGATCACACGGATGTACTTTCCAGCCATGACCCGTCTCGCTCAGACATGCATTGCGACACTCCGGGACGCTCTGCGGGCCCGGAAGATGTCTCCTCGGGCCGCCGGTGTCGCGCTCGGGCGTTCGACGATGTACGCCCAGCGCCGGCTCTCCGGCGAGGTCCCGATGTCCCTCGACGACCTCGAGGCGCTCGCGGCCGTCGCCGGCCTCGAGGTCCACGTCGAGCTCGTGCCCACCGGCGGTGCGGCATGACCGTCTCCGACGAGCTCACAAAGTGGGCGCTCGCGGCCCCGCTCGACCTCGGCAAGTCGCGGCGCGTCGGCGCCGAGCGCGTCCGGCTCGTGCTGCTCGCGCTCGTGCAGTACGCCAACGAGGACCTCGTCGCGTGGCCGTCCGCCGAGACGCTCGCCGAGGACATCTACGGCATGACCCGCCGCGAAGTACGCCCCGCGCTCGACCTGCTCGAGGAAGCCGGCTACATCGTCCCGGCCCGACCCAAGCGGCCCGGCGTCACGACCCGCTGGCGCATCGTGCTCGTGCGAGACGAGGACCTGGCGGGGAACCTGGCGGGCGACCTGGCGGGGACCCCCGCCAGGTCAGAGACCGCCCCCGAGGCACCCCAGGACCCCCCGAACCTGGCGGGACCCGTGGCGGGGGACCTGGCGGGCCACCTGGCGGGGACCCCCGCCACGAACCAGAACCAGAACCAGAACCACACGACTACCGCTGTTGGTTCAGTACCTCAACGTGACTCGCGCGCGACGGCGCTCGCCACCAACGACGATCCCGGATGGTCGGATGTGGCGTTGATCGACGAACCCACCACCGCGTCGACGACGGACGAGCTCTACCCGGCCGCGAGCGCCTACCTCACCCGGACGGTCGGCAGCGGCACGGCGGGCGACCTGGTCGCGGTCTACATCGCCGAGCACGTCGACGCGTCCGTCATGACCGCGGTCGTCGAGGTCGCCCGGTCTCGCGGATGGTGCCCGTGACCCGCCTCCGCCCGGCCGACGAGCACCACGCGAACATGCGGGCGCTCGCGGCCGGCGAGGGCCGTCTCGTCGACGTCCCGACCCGCACGACGTGGTGCCCGATCCACGGCAACCCCGCGACGCCCGTCTGCTCGGCCTGCGCGGGCGACCACGTCGCCGGCGAGCACCACAGCCTGCCCGCGATCCCGTCGTGCCCGCACTGCCGCCCGATCCCCGCCCAGCACACCACCCACGCCGACAGGAGCACCCGATGACGACCGTGCCGAGGACGACCGCCCGCCCGCTGCCCTACATCCACGACATGCTGCCGCCCGGCATCGCCCAGCAGGTGCAGGCCGAGCACGACGCGCTCGTGGGGTCGCTCGAGGCGCTGCTCGCCGAGTCCCGCGCCGACGCCGACCGCATCACCGACGTCGCGGCCCGCAACGCCCACCAGGTCGACGCCTACCTCGCCGAGCTGCGCGCCGCCCGCCGCGTCGTCACCGCGGCCCGCGACCTCGTCGCGATCTGGGAGGCGTCCGGGCACGCGGCCGTCGTGACCCGCGTGCTCGGCCCTGCCGGCCACCTCGTGCACACCGTCCGGGACAGCCGATGAAGGCCCGCGGACGACGCCTGGCAACGGTCGTCACCGCGCTCGCCCTCCTCTCGCTCGCTGGGTGCGTCTCGCAGCCCGCCACCGACCCGGGCGAGAACGCCGGCGTCCTCAACGCCTACACCGTCGTCCTGCCGGACGGACGCACGGTGATCTGCGTCGCGTCGCCCTCGTCGAGCTCGGGCGTGGATTGCGACTGGGCGAGCGCCCAGTGACCCGCCCGCGCCGCGACGCCCGCGAGCACGCCAACCTCGAGGCCATGAGCCTGGACGAGCTGCGCGCGTGGGCCGCGTCCTACGGCCTGCCGATCCCCGCCCCGATCAAGACCAAGCCCACGGCGCTCGCGGCCATCCTGGCCCCGCTCACGTGGCCCGCCGAACCGATCAGCACCACCAACCGAGAGGACGCACGATGACCACCGACACCCGCAACAGCATGGCCAAGGCGCTGGGCGCGTTCCGCTCCCAGCTCATCGATGAGGGGTTCACCCCCGAGACAGCCGAGGGCCTCGTGGTCATCGCCGCGAATGAGCTCGTGGACCACCGCGGGCAGACGACGCTGCTGCCCGACGTCGCCGAGGAGGGTGACCGGTGAGCCCCGAACCCCTCACCGCCACCGTCGAGCACGTGCTCTCCGAGCCCCGCCCCGACACCGCCGTGACCGTGACCGCTGACCTCGGCCATGGCCACGTGTCGATCACGTTCGCCGAGGACGTCGTGCCGGACGGCATCAGTCGCAACGCGGTCGCCGCCAACCTCGTCGCTGACGCGGCCGCGCTCGTGCGTCGGGCGCTGGACGGCCACGCTCGTGCGTGACGTCTACGTCGTGACCGGCTGCACCGATTACGAGGGCGAGACCGTGCTCGGCGCGTTCGGCTCGGCGGCCGCGGCCGAGTACTTCGCGCGCCGTGTCGACCTGGTCAAGGCCGGGCACGACGAGGTCGAGGTGCGGGCGTGGCGCGGCCCGACGCACGTCGAGCGCACCTACGTGCGGGCGCGTGAGTGGTGACCCGAGCCTGGACCGGTCGTGGTGTCGCCGCGGCCCGCGTGCACGTCGCCGGCCGCACGACGTGGCCGGTGGCGTGCGGGCAGTGTGGGCGGCCGGTGGTAGCCGACCCGCCGGGCACGCCGGGCAAGGCGTCCGGGTGGGTGGTCGGGCACATCAAGTCGCGGGTCACGCACCCGGAGCTGACGTGGGAGCCGAGCAACTGGCGCGTCGAGCACCGGCGTTGCTCGGACGCGTCGGGGCAGGCCGCGGTGATCGAGAAGGCGCGCGCCGACGCGCTGCGCGAGGCCGGTTCTCCCCGCGCGGCGACGAGCCGGCAGTCGCCGCCCCTTCCCGCACACACACACGCCCAAACCGGCGCGCCCGACGTCGTGGTCCCCGAGCACATGACGTGGTCCCACTACGCCACCGTCGCGCCCGAGTGGATGGCCCCGCTCCTGGACGTCCCGGACGACGCCGCGCCGCCGCTCGCGATCTCCCCGCCGCACCCGCGGGCGGTCGGGTCCTACGGCCCCGACGCCGTCGCGTGGCTCGAGGCGAACCTGCGCGAGCGGGGCCGGCCGCTGCGCCTGCGCTGGTGGCAGAAGCTCGCGCTGTACCTCCAGCTCGAGCACGACGACGCCGGCGACCTGGTGTGGTTCGAGGTCCTCGAGACCACGCCCCGGCGCGCCGGCAAGAGCACGCGCCTGCGCGCGAGCGCGCTATGGCGCCTCCAGTTCGGCCCCACCCTGTTCGAGCCGGACCAGATCGTCATGCACACCGGCCGCGACCTCGCGATCTGCCGCGAGATCATCCGCAAGGCGTGGCCGTGGGCCGAGGGCCGCGGCGGCGACGGGTGGGACACCAAGCGCGGCATGACCGAACCGGAGGTGTCCAAGGACGAGTCGAACCGGTGGGTCGTGCGGTCCAAGGACTCCACGACCGGGTACGACACCTGCCTCGGCCTGGTGGACGAGTCGTGGGACGTGCCGGCGTCCGCCGTCGACGAGGACCTCGAGCCGTCCATGCTCGAGCGCGAGTCGCCCCAGCTGCTCCTGACCTCGACCGCGCACCGCCGCGCGACGTCGCTCATGCGCGGCCGGATCACCAAGGCGCTCGCGGCCGCGCCCGGCGCCGTCACCCGGACGCTGCTGCTGTGGTGGGGCGCCCCGCCCGGCGCCGACCCGGGCGACGAGGCGACGTGGCGCGCGGCCTCGCCGTACTGGTCACCCGAGCGGCACGAGCTCATCGCCGCGAAGTACGCCGCGGCGCTCGCCGGCGAGGTCGACCCCGAGGCCGACGACCTCGACCCCATGGCTGGGTTCGAGGCGCAGTACCTCAACGTCTGGCGCCTGCGCGCGCCGGCGCGATCGGTCGGCGAGCCGATCGTCGACGCCGACACCTGGGCGGCGCTCGCGGCCGAGCGCCCGGCGCGCGCGCCCGACGTCGTCGCGGTCGAGTCGTGGTTCTCGCACGGCGTGGCCGTCGCAGCGTCCTGGCGCCTCCAGGACGGCCGTGTGCTGGTCTCCGTGTCCGATCACCCCACGATGGACGCCGCGGCCGCGCACGCGGCCGCCCTGGGCTCCAGGCGGCCCGTCCTGGTCGGGGCGTCGCTGCTCAAGCACGCCGCGTGGGAGGGCGTGGGCACCGACGCGGCCCAGGGCACGACGCTCGTGTGCGTGCGCGAGCTCGACCGCGCGCTCGGCGCCGGCGAGCTCGTGCACGACGGCGGCGAGGTCCTCACCAACCAGGTCCTCGCGGTGCGCACCTCGCCCGGCGCGGACGGCCCGCGGCTGCGCTCGACGGCGCGCGCCGACGCCGTCAAGGCCGCGGTGTGGGCCGCGTCGGCGACGCCGGCGCGCACGACCGGCATGGTCGTCCCGAAGAGGTTCCGCCGCAGCGCGTGATCCTCCGTCTCATCATCGAACAGGTGTGCGATACTCCGTCTCATGGGGTGGATCGCGAACCGGCTGCTGAGGCGGGTGCCTGACCCCGTCGTCCCCACGATGCCGCTCGCGACGCGGTTCGCGCCGATCGGCCCGGACCAGGTCCCGCCCGAGTTCTTCGGCCTGTCGTCCTACGAGAGCGCCGTCGCGCCGGCCCCGCGCATCGACCGGCGCACCGCGATGCAGGTCGGCGCCGTGAAGCGCTCGCGCGACCTCATCGCCGGCCTGCTCGGCACCCTGCCCATCGACCTCGTCGACGCGGCCGGCCGCCCCGCGCGGTCCGCGCTGCTCGAGCAGCCCGAGCGCGGCATCGCCCGGTCGGTCACGCTCGCGGCCACGTTCGAGGACCTGCTCCTGGAGGGCGTCGCGTGGTGGCTCATCACCGAGTACGACGCGTTCGGGTACCCGGCCAAGGTGCGCCGCCTGGAGCCGCGCACGGTCGACGTGTTGCAGGACGGCACCGTGCACGTCACGAAGATGGGTCACCGCGGCATGTCGCTCGACTGGGGCGAGGACCTCGACCTCATCCGGTTCGACTCGCCGAACGACGCGCTGCTCGTGGCCGGCGCCCGGTCGATCCGCACGTGCCTGCGCCTGGACGCCGCGGCCGCGCTCTACTCCGAGGGCAACCAGCCGCTGGACTACTTCACGCCCAAGGACAAGGTCGACCCGCCCGAGGAGAGCGTCGACGAGGCGCTCGACGGGTGGGACGTCGCGCGCCAGAAGCGCGCCACCGGGTACGTCCCCGCGGGCCTGGAGTACCACACGGCCGGGTGGAACCCCGAGCAGCTGCAGCTCGCGGACCAGCGGCAGAACGCGGTGCTCGACATCGCCCGGCACGCCGGCGTCGACCCCGAGGACCTCGGCGTCTCGACGACGTCGCGCACCTACTTCAACGCGTTCGACCGCAAGCAGGCCCGGATGACGGACACGCTGCGCGCCTACATGGTCGCGTTCGAGGAGCGCCTCTCCATGCCCGACGTCACCCCGGGCAACTCGATCGTGCGGCTCAACACGACCGACCTGCTGCGCACGTCCGACCTCGAGCGGTTCCAGGCGTACCGCACCGGGCTCGCCGTCGGCGTCTACGCGGACGGCAACGAGGTGCGCGCGGCCGAGGGCAAGCCGCCCGTGGCCGACCCCGTCACGAGGGAGGGCGTCCGTGCCTAGACGCGTCACCGCGCTCATCGCGCCGTTCGGCGTGCCCGCGTACCGCGGGTGGTGGCGCGCCGTGTTCGGCCCGGGTCGGCTGTCCGTGTCCGACGTCGGGCGCGTGCCGTACGTGTTCGAGCACGGCGAGTCCGGGCGCGTCGTCGTCGGCGTCATGGTCGACGTCGAGGAGCGGCCCGCGATCGGCGCCCACCTCGCCGGCGTCTACGGGACGTTCGACATCGACGACACCCCGGCCGGGGACCGCGCGTGGGCCGAGCTCCGCTCGGGCTCGCGGTCCGGGTTCTCCATGGGCCTGGAGTACGACGCCGCCACGCTCGACGCGATCACCGCGGCCCTGGAGACGTACTGGACCACCGGCGAGGTCACCGACATCGACGCCGTCGCGCAGATCCGCGAGGTGTCGCACGTGTTCATGCCGGCGTTCGACGACGCCCGCACCATCGCTCTCGACGACGTCGAGACCACCGATCCCGCGCCGATCCTCGGCGCGAGCTGAGAGAGGAACCCCCGTCATGGCTCGCACGCTCAACACCGGCACCGGCGCGGTCGACAAGCTCGACGGCACGCCGGTCGTCATCCCCGCCCCGCCCGCGCCCGCCCCCGCGGCGCCGGCGGCGCCCGCGGCCGAGTTCACCCCGCCCGCGCCGGCCCCCGCGCCGGCCGCT
>QAPD01000080.1 GCA_003052455.1 Sphaerisporangium cinnabarinum
GCGCGGCGGGTGCCGCGGCGGCCGGGGCGGCGGCCGGTCTCGCGGCGGCGGCGCAGCGCGACGCGGCTCCGACGCAGGACGCGCCCGTCGACGGCGCCCCCGTCGCGGACGAGCCGGTCGAGGACGCCTCCGTGGAGGACGCGCCCGTCGAGGACGCGCCGGTCGCGCCGGAGCCGGTGGCGGCACGTGCCGCGGCCGAGGGCCCGGGCGGCGACCGCCCTGGCACGCTCATCGCGAAGGGCCTCGACGGCCCCGACCGCCAGGTCCCGCTGTCGTACACCGCCCCGAGCGAGGACGGCACCGGCCAGGCCGTGGTGTCGGGCGACGCGGGCCGACGCTCGCGCCGCGCGCTGCACGGCGAGGCGACGGCGGTCGAGAGCGATGGCCGGACCTTCCCGGGCACACCCCGCAACGCGCAGTGCCCGTGCGGCTCCGGCAAGAAGTACAAGGTCTGCCACGGCCAGAACGAGGACTGACCGGGCACCCGTAGGCCGGGTGCCCTGACGACGACGGCGAGGCGTCCACCTGCGGGTGGGCGCCTCGCCGTCGTCGTGCCTCGGTCCGGGAAGGGCGTCGTCGTGCCCGGTCCGGGAAGGGCTCAGCCGATCTCGAGCGCGACCACGCGCCACGCCCCGCGGCGCGCCTCCAGTCGCGCCGCGGCGGCGCGGACCCGGTCCCCGTCCTGGACGACGACCGTCCCCTCGGCGACGCCGTCGCCGATCCGCAGCACCCGCGCGCGACGGACGGCGACCGGGCGGGCCGGGGTCTCGCCGGGACCGTCGGCGACGAGCCGGGCGCGCCGGGCGAGCGCCTCGTAGATCTCGGGCGACACCCATCGCGCGAGCTGTCCGACCGTGCGCTCGCCCCGGACGACCTCGACCGCCGCCCGGACCACGGCGCAGCACAGCGCGGTCGGGTCCGGCAGGGGGACGGGCGTCGTCGGGCGCCCGAGGGGACGGCCCCGGACGACGTGCTGCGGCACGCGGGCGGTCGTCGGGTCGGACACGTCGACCGCGGCGACGGTCGGGTCGCCGAGGCAGCGGAGCAGCCGCGCCGGCGGGGCGGACGGGACGCTCGTCGCGCGGAGCGGGCGGGTGCCGTCCCCGCTCGTCGGTGGGGCCGCCGGAGCGGCCGTGGGCGTCGTGGTCACGACCGGGGCGTGCGCGCCGGCCAGCAGGGGAGCGGTCATGGTGGGGCTCCTTCGAGGTCGGCGGTGGTCAGGCGGGCGGTGCGACGAGGACCTGGCCCGGCCGGACGAGGTCCGGGTCGGCACCCACCACGTGGGCGTTCGTCGCGTACCAGCGCTCCACCGCGTCCGCGACCTGGCGGTCGGTGGAGCCCGCGGGCAGGTGCCGGGCGGCGATCGACCACAGCGAGTCGCCGCGCACGACGACGACCTCCGGCGCGGCCTCCGGACCGGGCACGTCGCGCGTCACGGCCAGCGCCGCGTCGCGCTGGCGGGCGGCGTCCGGCGAGGCGGCCTCCACGGCGACCGGCGGTCCCGCGGCGCCAGAGGCCTCCGGCCTCTGGCCGACGTCGCCCGGCCCGGCGGCGTGCGTGCCTCCGGAGTCCACGGCGTCCCTCGCACCCGTGCTCTCGGCGCCACCCGACACCCCGGAGGGCGGCACGGATGACGATGGCACCGACGACGGCGGCACCGAGGTGACCGGCGCGGCCCGGCCCGGTGCGGTGTCCGCCGTGGTGCCCGACGGACCACTGGTCGCCGCCGTGGAGCCGTTCGCTGCGGCAGGCGGGGTGCCGGGCGTCTGGGCCGTCGAAGCGATGCCCTCCGACGCGGCGTTCCCCGGCACGGCGCTCTCGGTCCCGGCGCCGGCACCGCTGGGTCGCCACCCGAGGTCGACGGCCACGACGCCCGGATCGTCCGCCGAGGCCGTCGTGGCGTGCGCCGTCCCGCCGGCGAGGAGCAGGCCCGCACCGACGGTGACACCGACGGCGGCCCGCGCCGCGTGCCGGACGACACCCGGAGCCGCGCGGCGGAGCAGCCGTTCGCCTGTCGACCAGGACCGTCCGGCGGCGCGGACGGCGACGCAGACCAGTGCGACCAGCGCGCTGAGGGCCACCCAGAGGGCCGCCAGCGCGCCGATCGACACGGCGCCGAGCTCGACGAGGGGCTCCACACGATGCGTCGGGAGCGCGGGAACCAGGTACACCGCCCGGAGTGACAGGACGGTCGTCGCGCCGCCCAGGACGAGGACGAGCGCGAGGAGGACGAGCAGACCCCCGGCTCGTCCGGGTGCAGCAGTACCCCGGTCCATCGATGCCCCCTTGCCTGCCGTCGCGCACTCGACGGCCTTTGATGTCGTTTGACGTCGTTTGATGACGACAGGCCCGATCTAATCGGTCGGGACCGGCGCCTGTCCAGGGCCGTCCCGTGATGTGGACGACCGAGGGGGCGGGGAGGTGGCACCCCGCTACGGTGTGCCGATGCGATGGGACGCCCTGTTCGACGACCTCGCGGCGCAGCTCGCCGCAGCGGAGTCGCAGGACCGCGTCGCGGCCGTGGCCGACCTGACGCGAGCCGAGCACGCGACGGTCTCGCTCGCCGAGCGGCTGCGCGCCGCGCCGGGGGCCGTGACGCTCGACCTGCGCGACGCGTCCGCGGTGACCGGTGAGGTGCGGGAGGTCGCGCAGGAGTGGACGCTCGTCGCCGACGGCCGCCGCCAGCACCTCGTCCCGCTGGGCGCCGTCGTCGCGGTGCGCGGCCTCGGGCGGCACGCCGACCCGCCGCGCTCGTCCCGCTCGGCGACGCTCGGTCTGGGGCACGCCCTGCGCGCGCTCCAGCGGGACCGGAGACCGGTCCAGGTGCGGACGAGCGCCGGGTCGTTCTCCGGGTGGGTCGCTCGCGTGGGGAAGGACCATCTCGACCTCGAGCCGTCACCCGGCAGCGCGCACGGCGCGCGGGTGGTCCCGTGGTCCGCCGTCGTGTGCGTCAGCGACGCGGAGTCGGGGTTCGTGCCGAGGTGAGCACGCGGCAGGGGGAGCCGGGGGAGCGGGCACGCCGTCGCACGACGGCGCGGGGACGCGCCACGGGGCGGCGGAGGCGCGACGGCGTGCCGTCAGCCGTCGAAGTCGCCCGCCTCGATGCGCTGGCGCGTCTGCGCGTACATGCGCTGGATGTACGCCTCGAGCTCGCTGACCTCGACCCGCCACTGGCCGCGACCGCCTACCTGGATCGCGGGCAGCTCTCCCGAGCGGACGAGCGCGTACGCCTGCGCCGCCGAGATGTTGAGCTCGTCTGTGACGTCGGCGAGGGTGAGGAACCGCTGGGGCATGGCGTCAGTCTGGCACGCACGAGCCCCGGAGAGGTGCTCGTCCACAGGCCCTGCCACGCACCCCGCCGAGCGGGGATCATGAAGCCGCGGCACGGGCGACGTGCCGACCACCGAGGGGGAGATGGATGACGACGACCGTGGAAAGACCCGTCCCGGGGGCGACGACGCCCCCGCCCGCCGCGCGGCTGCGGCGGCCGGGCTGGAAGGACCCGCGGCTCCTCGTGGGGGTCGTCGTGGTGGCGCTGTCCGTCGCGCTGGGGTCCTGGGCCGTGAGCAGCGCGAGCCGGACGGTCGCGGTGTACGCGGCCGGGACGCCGCTCACGCCCGGCACGACCGCGGGCGCGGCCGAGCTGCGCACCGTCGAGGTCCGGCTCGGCGCGCAGACCGACCGCTACCTGCTCGTCGAGGACGGTCTCCCGGACGAGGCGGTCGTCCTGCGGACGGTCGCCGCGGGCGAGCTCGTGCCGGCGGCGGCGGTCGGCGCCGCCACCGACCTCACGGTGCGTGCGGTCGCGGTGCCGGTCACCTCCGGTCTCTCGGAGCGGATCGTGGCCGGCGCCGACGTCGACCTCTGGCACGTCCCGGAGGCCGCCGCCGCGCCGTCCCCGGACGCTGCGCAGGACGCCCCGGACGGGCCGGGCGCCGTGCCGGAGATGCTCGTCGGCGGCGTCACGGTCGCACAGGTCGACGAGGGCGAGGGCACGCTCGTGGTCGGCGGACCGGTGACGGTGCACCTGCTCGTCGAGGTCGACGACCTCCCCGCCGTGCTCGCCGCCGTCGCGGGGGAGGGCACCCTCGCGCTGGTCCCGGTCGGCGGTGCGGGGTGAGCGGCGCCACCACGGTCACGACGGTCCTGTGCGCGGTCCGCGGGTCGCGCGAGGCGGAGGTCGTCACGACTCTCGACGCGTCGGGGCTGCGGGTGACGCGGCGATGCGCGGACGTCGTCGAGCTGCTCGCCGCGGCGGCCGCGGGGGCGGGGCGGGTCGCCGTCGTCTCGCACGACCTCCCGGCGCTGGACCGGCAGGCCGTGGCCGAGCTGCACGCGCACGACGTCCGGGTCGTCGCGCTCGCGCCCGCGGGCACGTGGGAGGAGGGCCGGCTGCGGGCCCACGGGGTGGACACCGTGGTGGACGTGGACCGGTCCCCGGGCACCCTGTGCGACGCCGTCCGGGCGGTCGTGCCGGCGCGCACCGCGCACGCGGGCCCGCCCGGCGCGCCCGCCCGGGTCCCGGCGCCCGTGCCGGCCGACGGCGAGGGCGACCGGCGCG
>QAPD01000081.1 GCA_003052455.1 Sphaerisporangium cinnabarinum
CGCGGCGTCGGGCACGACGCGCGCGCTGGCGGACGCCGTCGCCGCCTGGCGCGGCGAGCCGTACGCCGACCTGCCGGAGCGGGAGTGGGTGCGGGCCGAGCGCCGGCACCTCGTCGAGGTGCACGCGCGCGCCGTCGAGCTGCTCGCGGACGCGCTGCTCGGCGAGGGCCGGGCCGCGGAGGCGGTCGTCGTGCTCGACGCGCACGCCGCCGCGCACCCGTGGCGCGAGCACGCGTGGGCGCTGCTCGCGCTCGCGCTGTACCGGGAGGGGCGGCAGGCGGACGCGCTCGACGTCCTGCGGCGCGCGCGCCGCCGCCTCGCCGACGAGCTCGGCCTCGACCCGGGCCCCGATCTCGTCCGGCTCGAGCGCGACGTGCTGGGTCACGCGGCGTCGCTCGACGGCCCGACGCCGGGGCCGCGCCTCGCCGTCACGGCCCCCACCGGCTCGCGCACGCACCTGCGGTCCACGGTCGACGTCGCGCGCACGCTCGCCATCGCCGGGGGCGACCACCTCGCGACCGCGCAGGAGCAGCGCGTCGCCGCGGCGCTCGCGGCCGAGGCGACCGGCGACCCGGTGCTCGCCGCGCGGACCGTCACCGCGTACGACGTCCCGGCCGTCTGGACCCGGAGCGACGACCCGGCGGCGGCCGACGCGCTCGTCGGCGTCGCGCGGCGGACCCTGGATCGCCTCGGTCCGGGCGCGGCGCCGGTGCTGCGCGCGCGTCTGCTCGCGGTGGCCGGCATCGAGCACCGCGGGACGCGCGACGCGTGGGCGTGGGCCGCGGCGGAGGACGCCGTCGGGATCGCGCGCGACCTTGGCGACCCGGCGACGCTCGCGCTCGCGCTCAACGCGCGGTTCCTCCAGTCCTTCCAGCGGCCGGGCGCCGGTCCCGAGCGGGACCGGACCGGCGCCGAGCTCGTCGCACTGGCCGAGGACCACGACCTCCCGACCTTCGCGATCCTCGGCCACCTGGTCCGGATGCAGGCGGCGGCGGGCGCGGGCCGGTTCGCCGACGCCGACGCCCACGCCGCCGCGGCCGAGGACGTCGCGGCGGGCTACGAGTCGCCCGTGGTCCCGATGCTCACCGCCTGGTACCGGGCGATGCGCGACGCCGAGACCGCCCCTCCCGACGTCGCGGCGCGCGCGTACCGCGCCGCCGACGACCGGCTCGCCGGGGTGCGCATGCCCGGCGTGCGGGACGGGCTGCTCCCGCTCGCGCTCCTCACCGTCCGCGTGCGGCACGGGCGTCCGCTCGCCGGGATCGAGGCCGCCGACCTCGGCCCGTACGCCCCGTGGGCGGAGCCGCTGCTCGTGCTCGACGCGGGCGACCCCGACACCGCGGCCCGGTTCGCGCGCGCGGCGCCCGAGCCGCCCGCCGACCACCTGCGCGAGCTGCTGTGGGCGCTGCGCGCGGAGACCGCCCTGCGGCTCGGCGACAGCGCCCTCGCCGGGCAGGCCCGACGCGCGCTCGCCCGCACCCCCGACGAGCTGGCCGGGGCCGGGTCGGGCCTGGTCTCGCTCGGCCCCGTCCGCGGCTGGCTCGACCGGCTCGACGGGCGGCGCGCGTCGTAGGTGCAGCCGTCCGGGGTGGGCGTGAGGCCGCTCAGCGCTCCGGGAGCAACCCCGCCACGAGCGCGTCGACGACCTCGTCGGTCGGGATGTCGGGGTCGATCGGCGTGGTGAGACGGTCGAGGAGCAGCCCGTCGATCGCGTAGTGGAACAGGGCGATCTCCCGGCGTCCGCCGGGCAGGCCGGCCGACCGGTTGAACGCGACGTCGGCCTCGAATCCCGCGCGCAGCCACGGGCCGAGCACGGCCGCGAGCTCGCCCCGACGGCCGGACTCGAGCCGCAGCTCGAACAGGGCTCGGGTGACGTCGGCGTCGGTCGACAACCGGCGCACGATGTCGCGGAGGTAGTCCGCGAACAGCGCGCGGTCGGGCGTCTGGGCCGCGCGTCGGGCGAGGTCCTCGGGTGCCGGCGCGAGCCGCTCCCCGATGCGCTCGAAGAGCCCCGCGACGAGGGCGTCTCGGCTCCGGAAGTAGTTCGACGTCGTGCCCGTGGGGAGCCCGGCCTCGTCGTCGATCGCGCGGTGCGTCAGGCCGCGCGACCCCTCGCGGGCGAGCACGGCGATCCCGGCGTCCGCCAGGGCGCTGCGCCGTGCGGTGTTCTTCGCCATGCGCCGAGGCTATCGCAACCACTGCACCTGTTGTAGTCTCACCGACAACCACTTCATCTGTAGTTGTCAGGAGACATGATGCGCGAGCTGACCTACTACGTCGCCGTGAGCCTCGACGGGTACATCGCCGGGCCGGGGGGCGAGTTCGACGCCTTCCTCGCCGAGGGCGACCACATGGCGCCCATCTGGTCCCGGTACCGCGGCACGGCGCCGACGGACCTGGCCGAGGCCGCCGGGCTGCCGGTCGCCGACGGCCCCTTCGACACCGTCCTCATGGGCTGGAACACCTACGCCGTCGGCCTCCCCGACCACCACCTGCCGAACCCCTACCGGCACCTGCGACAGATCGTCTTCACCCGCACGCACGAGGCGCCCGAGGGGAGCGAGGGCGTGCTGTTCACCGGCGCCGACCCGGTCGAGACGGTCCGCGCGCTCAAGCGGGAGGACGGCCGGGGGATCTGGCTGTGCGGCGGGGGAGCGCTCGCCACCGTGCTCGTCGACGAGATCGACCGGCTCGCGCTCAAGGTGAACCCGGTGATGCTCGGCGCCGGCGTCCCGCTGTTCGGCGAGCGGGACTACGCGCCCCTCTCCTGGCGATCGACGGGCGCGCAGACGTTCCGCTCCGGCGTCACGCTCGCGGAGTACGCGCGGGCGTGAGCGCCGGTCCCGCGGAGACGACCGTGCGCCTAGACGTCGAGCGGGCCCCGCACGACCGAGTCGCCCGAGTGGGAGGGGTCGCCGTCGAAGTGCTCCTCGGAGACGTCGACCACGGGGAACTCGGCGAGGTCGAGGCCGTCGGGCACGTCGAAGCGGCCCTCCGTGCCGTCGAGCACGCCGAGGCTCACGAGACCGCTCAGGTCCTCCGCGAGCAGCCACACCTCGCGGTAGGTGCCGTCGGGCACGGGGGCGTCGACCGTCACCACGACCTGGCGGCGCCCGTCGGGGCGCTCCTCGACGCGCGCGTCGCCGCTCGCGCCCTGCCAGTCGGGCAGCGGGTCGAGCGTCGCGCTCGCGACCGTCGTCTCGGGGGGCTCGACCTCGCGCCGCTCCCAGAGGATGCCGCCCACGCCGCCGACGACGAGCGCCGCGGCGGCCGCCGCCGCGACCGGGACCCACACCCGACGGGGTCGCGGGGCGAGCGGTACGACGACGGCCGTGCCGGTCGCGCCGTCGTCCTCCGTCCCGGGCCCGGCCGCGGCCCGCGGGAGCGTCGGACCTGCCGGAGCGTCGGCGACCGCCGCGGGGGCGACAACAGGCGGCGCGGCGGTGCCGCCCGTCAGGCCGAGCTCGGCCTGGACCCGCGACCACACCGCGGCGTCGGGGGCGACGAGGTCGTCGGCCGCGTCCGCGCCGTCGAACGCGTCGACGACGCGGGCGAGGCGGGCGACGGCGTCGGCGCACTCCGGGCAGGAGGACAGGTGCGCGCGCGCGTCGTCGTCGAGCACGTCCTCGCCGAGCGCGAGGAGCGCGAGGGTCTCGTCATCGATGTGCTGCACCGTCCACCTCCAATCGGTCGCGCAGCCGGATCAGGCTTCGTCGTACGTGGCTCTTGACCGTACCCAGCGGCAGGCCGAGCTCCTCGGCGATCTGCACGTGCGTCAGGTCGCGGAAGAACGCGAGCTCCAGGATCGTCCGCCCCGGGTCGCCGAGCCGTCGCAGCTCCTCGGTGAGGAGCACGCGGTCGGCGACGCGTCCGACGTCGGTGTCCTCGCTCGCCGCGCGGCCCGGGTCCGGGGCGGTCGTGGCCGCGGCCTCCTCCGACCGGCGGACCCGCGAGCGGGCCTCGTGCGCGTCGGCCACCGTGTGCCGGGTGATCCCGACGAGCCACGCCGGGAGGCGCGCCCGGTCGGGGTCGAACCGGGACCGGCCGCGCCACGCCGCGACGAAGACCTGCTGGGTGACGTCCTCGGCGTCGGCGCGCGTGCCGAGCGAGCGCAGCGCGATCGTGTGCACGAGCGCGGACCAGCGTCGGTAGGCCTCGGCGAGCGCCTGCTCGTCGCCGTCGGCGAAGTCGCGACCGAGGCGCCACAGGTCCGGGTCGGTGGTCCCGGTCTCGGTCACGTTCAGGGCGGGTCCTCGAGGGTCGGCGCCGACCACCCGGGCGGCAGCGGCGAGCGGGTAGCAGCGATCGTAGCGCCCGTGCGGTCCGTCACCGCGCGGGGACCGCGGTCACGACGACGTTGTCCGAGTACGAGCGTCGCTCGGCGTCCCAGCGGCCGCCGCACGTCACGAGGACGAGGCGGCGCTCGCCGTCGCGGTCGAACAGCGCGTCGAGCGGGACCTCGGGCTTCGCGATGCTCCTGATGTCGGTCACTGTGTAGGTGTACGAGGTGCCCGTCGCGTCGACGACGTCGACGCTCGCGCCCGTCGTGATCTCGCGGAGCCGCGCGAACGGCCCGACGCCGTCCGGGTCGTCCACGTGCGCGGCGACCAGGGTCGTCCCGGTGGGGCTCGCCGGGGCCGGGCCGAACCGGTACCAGGCGGCGACGTCCCCGGAGCCCGGCAGCGCCATGCGTCCCTCGGGGTCGACGCCCGCCGCCTCGACGGGCAGGTCGATCCCGAGGTCACCGACGACGACCCGTGCGGGCGCCGGGGGTGGGGGAGCCGGGACGTCCCGGGCCGGGCGCACCGGCACCGGTGCGTCCCGGGCCGGCCCGGGCGTCCCCGCGGTCTCCTCCCCGCCCTGGTGGGGGGCCGGGGTGGGGAGGGGGTCGGCCGTCGGTCCGAGGAGTCCGTCGGTCGACCCGTCGGCGGACGGCAGGGAGCATCCGCCGACGACCGCTGCGGTGACGAGCACCGCCCCCAGGAGGGTCCGGAGGCCGGCCCGCGCGCCCCGGGCGGGGCGCGCGGGACCGGCGGTCGTGCGCTGCGTCATGCCGTCCGGTCGCTCCGGACGGCGTGGGCCGCGTGCTGCTGGCGCCACGCGCGTGCCAGCATGACGGTCGCGGCGACGAGCAGGAGGCCGAACAGGGACGCGCCGAACGCGATGGCCACGCCCGTCGCGGTGCTCGGCGCGTCGGCCGCCGCGAGGCCCGAGAGCCCGGCCGGGACGCCCGACGGCGACGAGTGCAGGCCCTCGACCGTCTGGGTCGCGAGGGCGAGGTTGCCCGCGTCGAGGCTGCCCCACGCGTACGCGATCGTGTTGACGCCCTCGGCGACCGTGAGGTCGGCCGGGCCGAGCACGGGCTCCGTGGTGCCCGCCGCGGCGACGGTCGCCGAGATCGTGCCGGCCGGCAGGTCGAGCACGGCCTCCTTCGGGTTCTCCAGCCCCGTCACGACGGCGGTGCCGCCTGCGAGGACGTCGACCGCGGGCGCCGCGGCGACGTGCCGCACGGTCAGCCGGCCCTGGCCCGCGGCCGTCGGCTTCGTGTCGTTCGTGAAGAGCGTCGCGGTCGGCTGGCCGCCCGCGTCGAGGTGCGCGACGGCGGTGTAGCTCGTGCCGCCCGCGAGCTGGAGGTCGACCGGGCCGATGACCGGGGAGCTCGTGTCCGTGGCGTCGGGCGCGGTGATCGCGACCGTGTACGTCCCGGCGGGGAGGTCGAGCGGGCCGGCGAGGTCGCCGGGCTGGAAGTCGTCGAGCGTGAGCTCGTCGTTCACCCACACGTCCACGGGCGTGTCCGGCACGCCGTGCAGGACGGAGAGCGAGGCGCCGTCGTCGGTGGCGGCCTGGGCCGGGAGCGCGACGGCCCCCAGCGCGACGAGGGTCGCTGCGCCCGCGAGCGCGGCGGTGCGTCGTGCGGTGCGGTGCATGGTGTCCTCCGGTGGTCGAGCCCGGTCCGTCCCGGGCGCTCGATCTGCTGACACCCCCTCTTCCCCCGCAGGTGCGGATCTGGATGCACACGCATCAAAAAAAGTGCCCGGCCCCGCGGGTGCGGGGCCGGGCGCGGGAGGTCGGGCTCGTCAGAGGTTCTGCGGCCGCAGCACCGCGCTGATGCCGTGCGCGATCTGGACGTTGCCCTTGTTGAGGTCGAGCTTGCTCTTCACGAGGAACGGGTCGAGGTCGTCGCGGTCCTGGTCGACGAGGCGGACCAGGGCGAGGCGCTTGCTCAGCACGTCGACCCGGAACGTCGCGCCCTGCGCCGTGGTGAGGACGGCGTCGTCGGACCGCAGCGCGGTGCCGGAGTCGATCGTCGCGCCGGGGACGACGTGGTAGAGCAGGACCTGCTCGATCGCGTCGATGCCGACCGCCCCGGCGAGCGAGGTGAGCACGCGCTCCTCGGTGGGCTGCCAGCGGTGCGTGAGGTCGAGCGCGAGGAGCTGGAACGCCCGGTCGTTCGGCAGGAACGCGGTGAGCGGGACCGTGCCGTCGGCCAGGACCGCTACCGGGCTGTCCGGCTTGGCGGCGAGGACCGCGGCCACGGCCTGGTCGACGATGTCGAAGTCGTACCAGTTGCGGTCGAACGTGTCGCCGTCGGCCGCGAGCACCGAGGCGAGGCTCGTGGTGCCCGACGGCGGCGCCGCCGAGGGGGCGGGTGCCGCGACGGCCGGTGCGGCTGCGGCGGTCAGGGCGAGGAGCGCGGCTCCTGCCGCGGTGAGCGTGCGTCGGAGGTTCATCGTCGAGTCCCTTCGTCGTGCACGGGACGGCGGGAACGCCGTCGGACGCCGGTGCGGCGTCCACCTCTCCTTCACCCGGACCGCCGCCCGCGGATGCACCCACCGCCGGACGGCTTTCCGCCGCGTTCGACGCGCCGTCCGCTCAGCCCTCCGCGTCAGGCCCGTCCGTCGCGCCGCCCCCGAGCGGCCGCGCGAGCGCCCGGACGGTGTCGATCGTGTCGGCCTCGGCGGCCGTCTTGTCGTCGCGGTACCGGACGACGCGCGCGAAGCGCAGCGCGAGCCCGCCGGGGTAGCGGGTCGAGCGCTGGAGGCCGTCGAACGCGATCTCGACGACCTGCTCGGGGCGCACGTGCACGACGTACCCCTCGTCGGAGGTCTGGAGCTCGCGGAAGCGCTGCGTCTGCCACGCGAGCATCTTGTCGGTCATGCCCTTGAACGTCTTGCCGAGCATGACGAAACCGCCCTCGGGGTCGCGCGCGCCGAGCCAGATGTTCGACAGCCACCCGCTGCGCCGGCCCGAGCCCTGCTCGACGGCGAGCACCACGAGGTCGAGCGTGTGCCGCGGCTTGACCTTCACCCACCCGGCGCCGCGCCGCCCGGCCGCGTAGGGCGCGGCGAGCGACTTCACGACGACGCCCTCCTGGCCCTCGGCGACGGCGGCGTCGAAGAACGCGGCCGCGGCCGCGGCGTCGTCGGTCACGACGCGGCGCACGGCGAGCGGCCCCGCGGCGTCGGCGAGCAGGTCGTCGAGCACCGCGAGCCGGTCGCGCAGCGGCTCGTCCAGCAGGTCGCGGCCGTCGGCGTTGAGCACGTCGAAGAAGAAGGGGGAGAGCTCGAGCGAGGCCGCGAGCTCGGCCTCCTCGGCGGCGGTGCGCTCGCCCTGGGTCGCGGAGCGGGCGGCGGTCTCCTGGAACGGGCGGGGGACGCCGTCGGGCCCGACGACGAGCGCCTCCCCGTCGAGGACGAGCACCCGGGCGGGGAGCGCCCGCACGGCCGCGACGATCTCGGGGACGCGCGCGGTGATGTCGTCGAGCGAGCGCGTGAAGACGCGCACCTCGTCGCCGTCGCGGTGCACCTGGACGCGGATGCCGTCGAGCTTGACGTCCACGGCGACGGCGGTGCCCGACGGGTCGCCCGGCGCGGCACCGAGCTTGTCGAGCGCGGCGCCGACGTCGGGCGCGGACTGCGCGAGCATCGGCCGCACGGGCCGGCCGACGGTGAGCCGGAACGTCGCGAGCGCCTCCGTCGCGGCCTGCGGGCCGCCAGCCGTGAGTGCCGCGCGGGCGACCGGCCCGGTCGCGCCCGCGAGCATGACCGCGCGGCGCACCGCGTCGGCGGGGACGCCCGCCGCCTCGGCGACGGCGTCGACCACCACGGAGTCGAGCGCGCCCTGGCGCAGCTCGCCCGAGACGAGCCCGGCGAGGAGCGACTGCTCGCGCGCGGTCGCGGCGCCGAACAGCGCGGCCGCCTCGGCCTGGCGCGCGGTGGCCGACCCGGGGCCGGAGAGGTCCGCCATGCGGGCGAACGCGGCGTCGACGTCGGTCAGGGTGAGTCCGGGCTCCTCCGCGGGGGCGGGGAGGTCGCGCAGCGACCGCCACCCGAGCCCGGTGCGGCGCTGGCGCAGCTCGCCCGCGAGGTACGCGACGGCGATCTCCACCTCCGCGCTCCCGGCCTCGGCGTCGTCCGCGACGCGCCGCAGCAGGTCGGCGATGGCCGCGCGCTTGGCGAGGCGCGAGCGCGTGGCGGCGACGGCGTCGGACGTGGCGGCGACCTCGGCGAGCAGCATGCCCCATCCTCACGCCGACCACCCACGCCCCGCCCGCCGGGCGACCGCCCCGCGGTACATCCTTCCGTGAATACACGAATCCGTGTACTGTCGCACCCATGGTCGAGACGGTCACCCTCACGCACACCGCCGCGCTCGCGCGGCTGGGGCACGCCCTGTCGGACGAGACGCGCGCCCGCGTCCTGCTCGCGCTGCGCGAGGCGCCCGCCTACCCGTCCGACCTCGCCGACGCGCTCGGCGTCTCCCGCCAGGTCATGTCCAACCAGCTCGCGTGCCTGCGCGGGTGCGGGCTCGTCGAGGCGATCCCCGACGGGCGCCGCACCTGGTACCGCCTCGCCGACCCCCACCTCGCGCCCGCGCTCGACGACCTGCTGCGGCTCGTCGTCCAGGTCGACCCGACCTGCTGCGGCCCCGACGGGTGCACGTGCTCATGACCTCCGTCCCCGTCGGCGCACCGCCGTCCGCCCCCGCCCTGACGGCCGCGCGCCGCGCCGTCCTCGAGCGGCGCGTGCGGTGGGTCGTCGCCGCGACGATCGCGTGGAACGTCGTGGAGGCCGTCGTCGCGATCACGGCAGGACGGGTCGCGTCGTCGGCCGCCCTCGTCGGGTTCGGGCTCGACTCGCTCGTCGAGGTCCTCTCGGCTGCCGCGGTCGCCTGGCAGTTCGCGGCGCCCGACCCCCACCGGCGCGAGCGGGCCGCGATGCGCGTCATCGCGGTCTCGTTCCTCGGCCTCGCGGTGTTCGTGTCCGTCGACGCCGTCCGGTCGCTGCTCGGCGCGGCGGAACCCGAGCACTCGGTCGTCGGCATCTGGCTCGCTGCGGTGAGCCTCGCCGTCATGCCGTTCCTGTCGTGGTTCGAGCGCCGCACCGGACGCGAGCTCGGCTCGGCGTCCGCCGTCGCGGACTCGAAGCAGACGCTGCTGTGCACGTACCTGTCGGCGGTCCTGCTCGTCGGGCTCGTCCTCAACGCGACCCTCGGGTGGTCGTGGGCCGACCCGCTCGCCGCGCTCGTCATCGCCGCCGTCGCGGTCAAGGAGGGCGTCGAGGCCTGGCGCGGCGACGCGTGCTGCGCCCCGACCGCCGTGGTGCACGCCGCCCTCACGGACGCCGCCGCCCCGTCCTGCGACTGCTGCTGACCGCGCCCCCGACCGACGAGCGACGCGCGCCGGTCGTACAGTGACCGCCGTGACGACCGAGCCTCCCGCTGATGTCGGTGCTGACTCCGACGCCGCCGCCGGCACGGCTCACCGGCGACGCCGCCGTCGTCTGCCGCCGTGGCTCCTCGCCGCGGTGGTCGTCGTCGCGCTCCCCGCGACGGGGCTGCTCCCCGCGGCGGACGCACGCGACCTGCTCGTGCGCACCGGGCCGGTCCTCGTGTTCCTCCTCGCCATCACGGTGGTCGCGGAGCTGTGCGCGGGCGCGGGCCTGTTCGACGCCGTCGCCGCCCGGGCTGCGCGGCTCGCCGGGGGTCGGCGGATCGTGCTGTGGGTGCTCGTCGTGCTGCTCGCGACGGCCAGCACCGTGGTGCTGTCGCTCGACACGACGGCGGTGCTCGTCACGCCCGTCGTGCTCGCCCTCGCCCGACGCACGGGCACCAGACCGCTGCCGCTCGCGCTCACCGTGCTCGCGCTCGCCAACACGGCGTCGCTCCTGCTGCCCGTCTCGAACCTCACCAACCTGCTCGCGGCGGACCGGTTCGGCACCGGGTACGTCGGGGTGATGTGGGCGCCGGCGCTCGCGGTGCTCGCCGTGACGGTCGTCGTGCTCCTCGCGCTGCACGGCCGCCACCTGCGCGGGCGGTTCGACCTCGTGGGCCCCGGCCCGACGCCGCCCGACCGGGTGCTCCTGCGCGTCACCGGGGCCGTCGTCGTGCTCCTCGCGGTCGCGTTCGCGCTCGAGCTGCCCGTCGCGCCGACGGCGCTCGCGGGCGCGGCGGTGCTCGCGCTCGCGACGTGGTGGCGGCGCGTGCGCCCGCTCGTGCCGGTGCGCGAGCTGCTGCCCTGGCGGTCCGCCGTGGTCGTGGCGGCGCTGTTCGTGGTCGTGGAGACCTGGCACGCGCACGGGCTCGGCGACCTCCTCGCGACCGTCGCGGGCACAGGTGACGGGCCGGGCGACCTGGCGCGGCTCGCCGCGACCGGCGTCGTCGCGGCGAACCTCGTCAACAACCTGCCCGCGTTCCTGGCGCTGCTGCCCGCAGCCGGGGAGAGCGCCGACCGGCTCGCGACGCTCCTCGTCGCGGTGAACGCCGGCCCCCTGATCACACCGTGGGCGTCCCTCGCGACGGTGCTGTGGTGGCAGCAGTACCGCCGCCACACGTTCGGGCAGGAGGCGCCGCCCGCGTGGCACGTGATCCGCCAGGGCCTCGTGCTCGCGCCCCTGGCCGTCGCGGCGGGGGTCGCCGTCGTCGCACTGACTCGACCGACGTAGAGGGGCCTCAGAGCGCGGGGGCCCGTCGCTGCGACCGGCTGCGGTGACGGCGTCGGCCGAGGGCTCACCTCACAGGCGGTCGAACGGGGCGGCGTAGGTGAACGGCCCGGCGTGCTCGTCGCGCCAGGCGCTCAGGACGCGCGCCTGGAAATAGTCCCCCCACGCCGGCTCGGGAGCCTCGATCCCCAGGGCGCTCGCGGGCACGAACCCGAACCGGGAGTAGAGCGCTGGCTCCCCGAGCAGCACCACGACCGGCTCGCCGAGGGCGTCCGCCGCACCGAGGATCGTGTGCATCAGCGCGGAACCCACGCCGCGCTGCTGGTGGTCGCGACGGACGCTGAGCGGTCCGAGCCCCAGCGCCGGCCGACCCGCGAGCTGCCCGCGGGTGGCGACGACGTGCCCGACCACCTCGGGGTCGTGGGGCCCGGTCTCGGCGACCAGCGACAGCTCCGGGATCCACCCCCGGTCCTCGCGCAGCCACCCGACCAGGGTGGCCTCGCCGGGTGCGCCGTCGGGCTCGACCGACGGCGCGGCGTGCTCGACCGCGGAGAAGGCGTCCGCGGTGACGGCTCGGATCGACTGGACGTCCGACGGTCGCTCGCGTCTGATCAGCATGCCGCCACTCTCGACGGGTGCACGACCGAGGGCAACGGAAATCCCTGCCGCCGCTCCTGGGAGGACTGCTGACCGTGCCGCGCGTCGGCCCGGGTGCGGTCCTCGCGGCCTCGTGGTCGGATGGGGAGCGATGACTTCGCGATCGATGACGACACGAACCGTCCGCGCCGCCGCCTCGTCGCTGGCGGCGGTCCTCCTGCTCGGCGGGGTACCCGCCGCGGCCGTCGCGGGCCCGGGGGGTGAGCCCGCCCGCACCGGTGCCGCCTCGGCGTCGGCCCGCTCCGGACCCGCCACGACCACGGCCGCCCAGGTCGAGGCCCCCGTGCCCGAGATCGCCTGGGGGCCGTGCGACGGCGACGGCCTCGAGGCGTTCGAGTGCGCGACGGCGCAGGTGCCGACCGACTACGACCGCCCTCACGGCCGCACGACGACCATCGGCCTCACGCGGCTCCCGGCGTCCGACCCCGAGCAGCGGATCGGGAGCCTCTTCACCAACTTCGGCGGCCCCGGCGGGCCGGGTGTCGAGACGCTGCACCTGCTCGGGGGCTCGCTCTTCGACGAGGACGTGCTCGCGCGGTTCGACGTCATCGGGTTCGACCCGCGCGCCGTCGGGACGTCCGACCCCGCGACGTGCTTCCGCGACCAGGACCGCGAGAACGCGTTCCTCGCGGGCCTGCCCGCGTTCCCCGTGACCGACCGCGAGGAGGCGCACTACCTCGGCCAGATGGCGACGTTCGGGGCGTCGTGCACGTTGTTCTCGGGCGACCGGATCGCGCACGCGTCGACGGCGAACGTCGCGCGCGACATGGACCTGCTGCGCCAGGCCGTGGGCGACGAGCAGCTCAGCTACGTGGGGTACTCCTACGGCACCGTGCTCGGCGCGACGTACGGCGCGCTGTTCCCGGACCGCGTCCGCGCCCTGGTGCTCGACGGCACGATGGACGTCGACGCGTGGTCGGGCGTCGGGTCCCGCGAGCTGATCGGCGCCCGGATCGGGCAGGCCGCCGGTGCGACCGAGACGTTCGGCGAGTTCGCGCGGCTGTGCTCGGAGGCGGGGCCGTCGGCGTGCGCGCTCGCGTCCCTCGGCGACCCGGCCGACGTCGTCGAGGCGACCTACGCCGCGCTCCGCGAGGCGCCGGTCGACGTGCCGCTCCCCGACGGCACGAGCGTGCGCGTCGGCTACCCGGACACGGTCGCGCTCGTCTTCCAGTACCTGTACGAGCCCGTCGCGTGGGGCGACCTCGACCTCACGCTCGCGTCGCTCGCCGTGCTGAGCGGCGCCGTCGAGCCGCCCGCGGCCGCGGACCGGCCGCGCACCCTCGGCGCCCTGCCCTCGCTGGGGGAGCTGCTCCGCCGCGCCGGATTCGCCGAGGACTACGCGTCCGTCGGCGGTGCGCTCGCGAGCCTGTGCGTCGACACGACGACCCCCGGCCGCCCGTGGCAGTACCCCGCGAAGGTCGACGCGCTCGACGCGCAGTACCCGCACTTCGGGCGCTTCCGCGGCTGGGTGGGCGTCCAGTGCGAGTTCGTGCCCGTCGAGGACCGCGACGCGTTCACGGGCCCGTGGGACCAGACGACGGACGCCCCCGTGCTCGTGGTCGGCACCCGGTTCGACCCCGCGACGCCGTACGGGTTCACGCAGCCCTACGCGGACCGCTGGCCCGACGCCCGCGTGCTCACCGTCGAGGGCTGGGGCCACACGATCATCGGCAAGAGCGCGTGCGCGGACGCCGCCGTCGCGCGGTACCTCGTGGACCTCGACGCGACCGACGGCGCGACGTGCGAGCAGGACGTCGTGCCCTTCCAGGGTCCGTCGGTCCCGCTCGGCGAGGCGCTGCGCCTGCCGGTCGTATAAGAGCCGGCGCCCCGGGGGCCGTGCGCGCACGGTCGTGCGTCGTGCGACAGTGTTCCGGGCGTTCGAGCACAGGACGCCCGCCGTCCGACCGTGAGGCGCCCCGTGGCCACCTCGACCTCCCCGTCCGACCCCCCGGCCGCCGCGCTGGCCGAGGCGGCGCGGCTCGCCGTCGCGCTCGAACGCCGGGCGATGTCGGCGAGCGACGTCTCGTTCACCATCGCCGACGCGCGCGCCCCCGGTATGCCGCTGGTCTGGGTCAACCCCGCGTTCACGGCGACGACCGGCTACACCGCGGACGAGGTGCTGGGCACGAACTGCCGGTTCCTCCAGGGCCTGGGCACCGACCGCGAGGCGGTCGCGAGGATCCGCGCCGCGGTCGACGACGGCAGCACGGTGGGCGAGACGCTGCTGAACTATCGCAAGGACGGCACGGCGTTCTGGAACCAGCTCACCATCTCGCCGGTCCACGACGACCACGGGACGCTCACCCACTTCGTCGGCGTCCAGGCAGACGTCACCGCACGGGTCGAGACGGCGAGGTCGCGCGAGGCGGCCCTCGACGCGGCGATCTCCGCGAACCGTCGGCTGACCACGACGACGCGGCTCGTCGAGCGGCTGGGCGAGCTCCTCGACGTCGAGGACGTGCTGGCCGAGGCGGCGCACGCCGTGGCCGAGGTCTTCTCGGGCTGGGCGGTCGTCGTGACGTACCCGGACCGTCGCTCGCGCACCGACGTCGCGTCGCACGACCCGGCGCTCGCCGACGCGGCCCGGCGCCTGTCCCGGACGCCGGGCTGGGCCGACCGGTCGCTCGCGGCGGTCGACGTGCTCGGGGGCGGCGCGCGGTTCGCGCGGCCGTTCGACGTCACGCCCGACCTGGTCTCGCCCCACGCGGACGAGGAGGAGCTCGCGGCGATGCGGGAGCTCGGGCTCGGCTCCGCGATGTCGGTGGGGCTGCGGGCCCGGGGCCGGGTCGTCGGCGTGCTCGCCGTCGTCAGCCCGCAGGCCGGGGCCTTCGGCGACGAGGACGCCGTGATGTTCGAGGACCTCGGGCACCGGATCGGTCTCCTGCTCGACAACGCGCGGCTCTACGAGCGCGAGCGCGACGCCGCGCACACGCTGCAGGAGCGGATGCTGCCCCGCCTCGCCCCGCTCGACGACCTCGACGTCGCCGTGGTCTACCGGCCCGCGGCCGGCGCGTCGGGGGCCGCGGTCGGCGGCGACTGGTTCGAGGCTCTCGAGCTCCCCGACGGCCGCGTGCTCCTCGTGGTGGGCGACGTCGTCGGGCACGACATGCACGCCGCGGCGGCGATGGGCCAGATCCGGTCCGCGCTGCTGACCGTCGCGGCGGACGGCACCACGCCCGACGGCGTCCTCGCGCGCCTCGACGGGCTCGTGAAGCAGTTCGGCCTCGCCGACGTCGCGACGTGCGTGGTCGCGACCCTCGGGCCGCCGGACGCCGACGGAGGGCGCGAGCTCGTCTACTGCCGGGCCGGCCACCCGCCGCCGCTGCTCCGCACGCCCGACGGCGTCGTGCGGCCGCTCGACGGCGCCCTCACCACGCCGGTCGGGGTCGTCACGCCCGGGCCGGTGGCGGCCGTCCGCCTGCACGTACCGGCCGGGAGCACGCTCGTGCTCTACACCGACGGCCTCGTCGAGTCGCGGGCGCGCGGCCAGCGCGAGGGGATCATCGAGCTCGCGCGGGCCCTCGGCCGCGCCCCGGCGGACGCGGGCGCGGCGGCCACCCGGGACCACCTGCTCGACCAGGCCGGGGACCGCCGCAGCGAGGACGACACGTGCCTGCTCGTCGTCCGCCTCCCGCGCGGGCGCGAGGCCGCGGCGTCCGACGGCGGCGCGACGCCCGGCGCCTGAGCCGCTCGGCGCGGCGCGGGCGTCACAGGCTCTCGGGGGCTGGTCCCCGGAGCCGGGCCCGGTCGTCCTCGGTGGCGCCCCGGAGCCGACGCGCGAGCGTGTCGCGCCAGCGCGCGGGGAGCGTCGGGAGGGCGGCGAGCGCCGCGGC
The DNA here is from genome assembly GCA_003052455.1 of Sphaerisporangium cinnabarinum. Taxonomy (GTDB): domain Bacteria; phylum Actinomycetota; class Actinomycetes; order Actinomycetales; family Cellulomonadaceae; genus Cellulosimicrobium; species Cellulosimicrobium cinnabarinum. The sequence continues at coordinate 15,431 of QAPD01000081.1, forward strand.
GGCCGCGAGGTCGTCGCGGTCGAGGTTCATCACCCGGTTGACCTCGCGCACCGTGGCGCTCCGGTCCGGCCGGTCGACGACGACCGCGGTCGCGCCCGCGCGCACCGTGCCGGGCGTGAGCACGCGCAGGTACCAGCCCGTGCGGCCCGACGCCTGGACCCGGTCCGGGAGGTCGACGAGCCCGTGGACCGCCGCGAGCTTGTAGCAGGGGCGGCGCGGCATGCTCACCTGGAGGGTCGTCGTGCCGAGGGCGAGCACGTCGCCGAGCAGCAGGTCGTCCTCGGTGAGCCCGCGCGTCAGGAGGTTCTCCCCGAACGCACCGGGCGGGAGGTCGACGCCGAGCTCGTCGCGCCACGCCGCGTAGTGCTCGACCGGGTAGACGCACACCGCCTTCTCGGGGCCGCCGTGCACGCGCCGGTCGGCCTGGGCGTCGCCCTCGAGCCCTTCCGCCCCGACCGCGACGGGGTCGACCCGCGGCTGCTTGCGGAACGCCGTCGGCACCTCGCGCCCGCGGTGGGCCACCGTGCCCACCCCGCCGGTGCGCACCTCCAGCACGACGGCGCTCCCGCGCCCCGGGGCGGGGGCGCCGGGGGCGCGCGGGTCGGCAGGGTGGGACGGTGCGGCGGGGTGGGACGGCACGGTGGCTCCTCTCAGGCGGCGCGGCGCAGGCCGACGGCGGGGAAGTCGACGGGGACGTCGAGCGCGACGTTGACGTAGTTGGTGAACAGGTTGAGCGCGACGTGCGCGACGACCTCGACCACCTGCTCGTCGGTCCACCCCGCGTCGCGGACCGCCTGGACGTCCTGCGCGGTCACGTGTCCGCGCTCCTCGACGAGGGCGAGCGCGAAGCGGAGCAGCGCCTCGACGCGCGGGTCGGACGCGGTGCCGTCCTGCGCGGCGGCGAGGTCGTCGCGCGCCACGCCGGCCTTGCGCCCGAGCGCGGTGTGGGCGGCGAGGCAGTACTCGCACGCGTTCCGGTTCGCGACGGCGACGGCGATCTGCTCGCCGACCGCGGCGCCGAGCGTGCCGGTGCCGAGGGCGCCGAACGCGCCCCACATGCTCTGCAGGGCGGCGGGCGAGTTCGCGACCGCGCGGAACATCGCCGGGACGCCGCCGAACGCGGCACGGATCTGGTCGAGCCCGTCGGCGACGGGGCCGGTGGCGGACTCGGGGCTGACGAGGGGGACACGGGACACGGGGATCTCCTCCGGGTGCGGGACGCCGGTCCCGGGCGGGCCGACGTCGTCCAGCCTGGTCGGTCGCGCCGGACGACGGGGAACGAATCGTCCTCGGAACGTGTCCGATCGTCTGGCATCCTGGGGTGATGGCTCCCGTCGACCGGCTCTCGCACCTGCTCGAGCGGTTCCGCGTGCGGACGCACCTCTTCCACACCGGGCCGCTGTGCGGCGTCACGACGTTCGACGCGCGGCCCGGCCGCGGCTTCCTGCACGTGCTCCGGCGCGGCGAGATGGACATGACCCACGTCGGCGCGGACGGCCGGGTCGAGCGCCGCAGCGTCGACCGCCCGAGCCTGCTCTTCTACCCGCGCCCGCTCGACCACGCGTTCCACAACGCGCCCACCGAGGACTCCGACTTCGCGTGCGCGACGCTCGACGTCGAGGGCGGCGCCACGCACCCCCTCGTGCGGACGCTGCCGCCCGTGCTCGTGCTGCCGCTCGACGACGTCGCGGGGCTCGAGCCCGCGCTCGACCTGCTCTTCCGCGAGATCGACGACGTCCGCTGCGGCCGCCGTGTCCTCGCCGACCGGCTCTTCGAGGTCGTGCTCGTGCAGCTCTTCCGGTGGATCCTCGACCACGCCGACGACCTCGCGCTCCCGCCGGGTCTGCTCCCCGGCCTCGCCGACGAGCGCCTCGCGCCCGTGCTCGTCGCGGTCCACGAGGCGCCGGGGGAGTCCTGGACGCTCGCGTCGATGGCGCGTGCGGCGCACCTGTCCCGGAGCGCGTTCGCCGCCCGGTTCACCGCCGTCGTGGGGCAGCCGCCCGGCGACTACGTGACCGGCTGGCGCGTCACCGTCGCGCAGGACCGGCTCCGCGCAGGCGCCTCGGTGAGCCGGACCGCGACCGAGCTCGGGTACGCGACGCCCGCCGCGTTCTCGCGCGCGTTCAGCCATCGCGTCGGCCGCTCCCCGCGCGCGTGGCTGGCCGAGCGCGCGGACCCGGTCGCGCCGCCCGTGGCATCCTGACGCGGTGCGGGTCGAACGATGCGGGCCGAACCGATGCGGGGAGAGCCGGTGCGCGTCGAGCCGGTGAGCGAGGACGTGCTCGTCGACCGGGTCGTCGAGCGCGTGCTCGCCGTCGGGCGCGAGCGGCCCGGGGCGGTCCGCCTCCTCGTCGACGGACACCCCTCCACGCGGCCCGAGGCGCTCGCCGACCGTCTGGTCGCGCCGCTGCGCTCGGCGGGCCGCCCGGTCGCGCGCGTGCGCGTGCAGGACTTCTGGCGTCCCGCGTCGCTGCGCCTCGAGCGCGGGCGCGAGGACCCCGACGCCCTCCTCGACGAGTGGGTCGACGTGGCCGGGCTCCAGCGTGAGGTGCTCGACGCCGTCGGGCCGGGCGGGTCCGGCCGCTACCTGCCGAGCCTGCGCGACCCCGCGACGAGCCGGTCGACGCGCACCGCGTACGTCGAGGCCGAGCCGGGCCTCGTCGTCGTGCTCGACGGCGCGCTCTGCCTGGGGCTCGGCCTCGCGCTCGACCTCTCCGTGCACCTCGCCCTGCGCCCCGCGACGCTCGCGCGCCGCACCGCGCCCGACGCGGCGTGGACGCTCGCCGCCTGGGCGCGGTACGCGCAGGAGGTCCGTCCCGAGGACGTGGCGGACGTCGTCGTGCGGGTCGACGACCCGCGGCACCCCGCGCTCGTCGTCCGCTGAGCGGCCGCTGCCCGGGCCGGCCGGGCCGACCGGGGCGGCCGGAGCGGGCGGGGTCAGCGGGGGAGGTGCGTCTCGACGAGCTCGACGATCGCCGGGTCGTCGGGCAGCGTGCGCGGCCGGAACCGGTGCACCTCGCCGCCCGGCAGGACGAGGAACTTCTCGAAGTTCCAGGTGACGCGCCCCGCCTTGCCGTCCGCGTCGGGCGTCTTCTTGAGCTCCGTGTACAGCGGGTGCGCGTGCCGGCCGTTGACGCGCACACGGTCCACCACGGGGAACGTCACGCCGTAGGTGAGCGAGCAGAACTCCTGGATCGCCTCGTTGGTGCCGAGCTCCTGGAGGAACTGGTTGCTGGGGAACCCGATGACGGTGAACCCGCGGTCGCGGTACTTGTCCTGCATCGCCTCGAGCGTCGCGTACTGCGGCGCGAGCCCGCAGCGCGACGCGACGTTGACGACGAGCACGACGTCGTCCGCGTGCTCGCGCAGGGTGTGCGCCGTCCCGTCCATGGCGTCGAACGGGATGTCGTACAGGCTCATGGGACCTCCTCGGGCGAGGCGCCGGTGCGTCCGGGCCCGTCCCATCCTCGCACCGCGGGTGTGACGTCGTGCGGAACCCGTCCCGACCCCGGTCGAGCGCGCGCGAGCCTGCCCGCGGCGTGCTGAAGTATGTGCGCGATGCCAGCAGCCGAGAGAAGGGACGCCTCCATGCGCCCGTGGACCCCGAAGACCGACATGGTGCGCCGGTTGTACGTCGCAGGCCGGGAGGCGACGAGCCCGGCCGAGGCGCTCCGGATGTCCCCGCAGGAGCTCGCGGAGGAGTTCGACCGCTGGCTCGAGGGCGTCCGCGCCGCGCGCGAGCAGTAGGAGCGGCAGAATCTCGGTGGCCTCCGGCGCCCGGGCGGGACAGACTCGGGACATGACGACGCGGGTGCCGGACGACGGCCCGGACGAGGGCCCGGACACCACCTCGCCCGTGATGCGGGCGGTGGTCGGCGTGGTCGTGGGCATCGCGATCTTCGCGTTCGTCGGCGTGGTGGGGTACTTCGTCGTCGTGACGGTCGGCATCCAGTCGTGGGCCGACCAGCGGGACTCCTCCGCCGAGCGGTCGGTGGCGAGCGCTCCGGCGAGCACCACGGACGGCGCCGAGACCGGGCGGGAGACGACGCTCGACGCGTCGAACGAGGCGTACCGCCAGCGCCAGGGCACCCCCGAGCGCGACGCCGAGGCGGCCCGCTCGGTGCCCGCGGTCCGCGCCGCGCTCGACCCGGTCGCGGACGGCTCGGCGGTCGACGCCGACGAGGTCGCGACGGCGCTCGCCGCCGCGGGGTTCGAGACCGTGCAGGTCGTGGGCACGACGGCGTCCGGCGAGGTCGCGACGACCGTCGGCGTGGGCGTCGCCGTCCCGGGCGGCTGCGTGTTCGGGGGCGTCGCGCCCGACTCCGTGACGCTCGAGGCGGGGGGCCCGATCGCGGACGGCGGCTGCCTGGCGATGCCCTCGCACTGAGCCCCTCGCCACCCGGTGCCCCGTGCGCGCGGTGCCGGTGGGGTGCCGGGGAGGACGCCGGGCGGGTCGATCTCGCGACCTGCGGCTCCACCTGGGTACGGTCAGCGGGGCGGGCGACGGGGCCCGCACGGCTGACGGAGGATGAGAGATGCGGATCGAGGGCGCGGTCGCGCTGGTGACGGGCGGGGCGTCGGGCCTCGGGCGCGCGACGGCGGAGGGCCTGGTGGCGGCCGGAGCGCGCGTCGTGCTCGCCGACCTCGCGTCGTCCGACGGCGCCGCGGTCGCGGCGGGGCTCGGCGACGCGGCGCGGTTCGTCCCGACGGACGTCACGAGCGAGGACGACGTCGCGCGGGCCCTGGACGCCGCCGACGCCCTCGGCGGGGCGCGCGTCGTCGTGAGCTGCGCCGGGATCGTGCTCGCGCAGCGGGTCCTCGGCCGGTCCGGGGTGCACGCGCTCGACGCGTTCCGCCGCGTCGTCGACGTCAACCTCGTCGGCACGTTCAACGTCGTCCGGCTCGCGGCGGAGCGCATGCTCGCCCTCGACCCGCTCGGTCCCGACGGCCCCGACCCCGACGGCGAGGAGCGCGGCGTCGTCGTGCAGACGGCGTCGGTCGCGGCGTTCGACGGCCAGGTCGGGCAGGCGGCGTACGCCGCGTCCAAGGCCGGGGTCGCCGGCCTCACGCTCCCGCTCGCGCGCGACCTCGCGCAGCACCGGATCCGCGTCATGACGATCGCGCCCGGGATCTTCCGCACGCCGATGATGGCGTCGCTCCCCGAGGCGGCGCAGGAGTCGCTCGGGGCGCAGGTGCCGCACCCGAGCCGGCTGGGGCGGCCCGAGGAGTACGCGCACCTCGTGCGCGCGATCGTCGAGAACCCGATGCTCAACGGCGAGGTGGTCCGCCTCGACGGTGCCATCCGCATGGCGCCGCGCTGAGCCGCAGGACCGCCGGGGGCACGGGCCGCCCGACGACGACAGGACCCCGGGCACGCGCCCGGAGGAGAGGAGAGGGACGATGCCGCCGTACACGACGGCGACCGACTTCCGGGCCGACCTGCTCGCCCGCGCGACGGCGACCCAGCGCCGCGCGTCCGCGCGGCAGTTCCCGGGCGACGCCACGCTCGCCGGGGTGCGCATGGGCGACGTGTTCGTGCTCGCGAAGAGCGCCCTCGACCTGCCGGTCGACCAGATCGAGCTGCTGCTCGAGGACCGGATCCACGAGGTGCGTGCCGGCGGGTGCTCGATCATGGGCAAGGCGGCGACCGCCCGGCGCGTGACGGTCGAGCGGCACGCGGAGCTCGTCGAGCTCTTCCTGCGCCGGCACGACCGCATCGACACGTGGGACCTCGTGGACCTCACCGCGTCCCAGGTGCTCGGGACGTGGCTGCTCGACCGCCCGCGCGACGTGCTCGACGACCTCGCGCGCGCTCCCGACTGGCCGCGGCGGCGCTCCGCCGTCGTCGCGACGGCGGCGTTCCTGCGGCGCGGCCAGGTCGACGACACGTTCCGGCTGTCCGCCGTGCTGCTCGACGACCCGGAGCCGTACGTCCAGAAGGGCGTCGGCTGGATGCTCCGGCACGCGGGCGACGTCGAGCCCGAGCGGCTGCGGGCGTTCCTCGAGGAGCGTGCCGCCGCGATGCCGCGCGACGTGCTGCGCGCCGCCGTGGAGAAGCTGCCGCCCGCGGAGCGCAAGGAGTGGCTCGCGCGCTGAGCGTCGGTCCGGCGCCTCAGCCCAGGCGCGTCACCGTCGGGTCGTCGCCCAGGTCGAGCCGCAGCAGCCGGCCCTGGACCGCGGCGTACCGGGTGCTGGACGCCGCGTCGCTCCTCCAGCCGGTCTCGCCGTCCCGGAGGTCGAGCGCGACGAGCCGTGTCGTGCTGTGCTCGTCGTCCTCCCACGCCGAGACGGCGAGGAGCGCGCGGGAGCCGTCGGTGAACGCCTGCCCGACGTGCAGCATGCTGGAGGGCACGGCGGGCCCCGCGCCGTCGTCGACCAGCTCGTCGATCGTGCGGGTCCACAGGGTGCGCCCGGTCTCCACGTCGACCCCGACGAGGACCGAACCCATGCCCTGGAGGACGACGGCGACGCCGTCCGCGACGACGTACGCGATCTCGGGGGAGCTCACCTCCGGGTTCTCCCAGCGCGGGCGCCCGGTCGCGTCGTGCGCGAGGAGGTCCGTGACCTGGCGCGTGAGCACGAGGTCTCCCGCGGTCCCGTCCGTCGCGGTCGGGACGATCACCTCGCCCTTCGGCTCCCACCGGACGGCGCCGTCCGGCTCGAGCACGGCTGCCGCGCCGGTACCGTCCGGCGCGGCCCAGCCGCGGTCGACCGCGCGCAGGAGCGCACCGTCGGGGAGCTGCGCGACCACGTCGGCGGGCTCGTCCGGGTCGTCGACCCGCGTGCCGTCGGGCGTGAACCGGGCGTCGACGCCGCAGCCCCGTACGGCCACGAGCCCGGCGTGGCGCATGACGGCCCCGCCGTCGAGGTCGGCGTAGGTGGCGTCCTCGGTGACGGCGTACTGGTCGCACCCGCCCTCCTCGGCGACGAAGGGCAGCTCGTGCTCCCAGCGGACGGCCCCGGTCCGGGCGTCCTCCAGCGTGACGACGGCCGCGCGCCCCCCGGACAGGTCGGTGGGCAGGCCCGTCGAGGGGTCGGTCGGCACGGGCGCGGCGGGCGTGTCGCCGACGCGGCGGAAGCGGGCGACGGTGCCGTCCGGCCCGGGCGCCGACCAGCCGCGCGACGCGTCCAGCGTGCGGGTCGTGGCGGTGCCGTCGACGTCGAGCACGGTGACCTGCGGGGCGGGGGCGGCCGTCGCGTCGACCGTCGCGCCGGTCGCCGTCGTGAGCAGCGTCCGGCTCGCGAGCGGCGAGGGGACGTCGTCGGTGACGCACACGAGCGTCTCGTCCGGCACCGGGGCCGTCAGCGCGAGCTCGAGCTCGCCGCCGCAGCGGGACGTGCGCGGCAGGGGAACGGACCACCGGACCGCGCCGGAGTCGAGGTCGTGGGCGACGGCCTCGTCGTCGCGGACGAGCACGAGGAGGCCGGGCAGGGTGGCGAGGGCGCCGGTCGTCTGCGCGTCCGTGGACCAGAGCTCCCGTGGCGTGCTCTCGAGGGGCTCGACGCCCCCGACGGAGCGCCGCAGCGTCTCCAGCGACCCGCGCGACGACGCGGCGTCCACGACCACCATGCCGGCGACGACGAGCCCGACGGCGGTCGCGCCCGCGAGGACCAGGCGCAGGCGCCGACGCCGGGCGCCGCCCGCGCGAGGCGGGCCGCCCCCCGTGGCGCCGGAGCCGGAGCCGGTGCCGGGCGCGCCGTGCGGGGCGGGGCGGTCGTCGGCGTGGTCCGCCGCGGTCGCGTCCGGTCCTGAGCCCGGATGCGGGTCCGGGTCCGCGTCGCGCGCGACGTCGTCGAGCGCGAACGTGATCCGCGCGTGGTCGGGACGGCGTCGTCGGGGCACGCCCGCATCCTAGGGGAACCGCCTCAAGGGGTCCCCGAGGGATGGCCGGGCGACGACCCCGCACCCGCGCCGGGCACCCGGCCGCAGAAGGGCTCGAGGACCCGGAGCCCTTCGCGGCGGGAGAACCACACCGTGAGCATCACGGTGGCGCTGCCGAGGAGCGCCAGGTCGACGAGCAGCACGAGCGGCTCGATCGCGCCCTGCTCCATCGACGAGGCGCTGAAGGGTGCGAGGAGGAACAGGAAGAGGTTGTTGGCGACGTGCACGAGCACGGCCAGCTCGAGCCCGCCCGTCTTCCAGACGAGGAACCCGGTGCAGAGCGCGAACGCCGCGATGCCGATCTGCCCCACCCAGTCGTACCCGTGGCCGACGACGAAGAACGGGACCGGCAGGACGATCCCCCACACGGGCGAGCGCAGCCAGGTGCCGAGCATCTGCTGGGGCAGGCCGCGGAACGCGTACTCCTCCGCGGCGCACTGCAGCGGCCCGAGCAGGAGGACGCACCCGAGGCTCACGAGGAGGGCCGGCGTCACGGCGGGGGTCGCCAGGTCGGACGGCGGCCGGAGCAGGAACCCGCCCACGGTGACGACGCCGTAGAGCGGCACGACGAGCGGCACCGCGCTGCCGACGAGCCCCCACCGGAACCTCCCGGTCACCGAGTGGATCGTGCCGCGGCGTCGACCGCCCCAGCGCACGCCCAGCACGACGGCGGGCAGCAGGAGCGCGATGAGCCCGAGGCCGATCGCCCAGTCCAACGGGTTGAGCGGGTCGGAGAAGTCGTCGGACGGCGTCGGCAGCCCGGGCCGGTAGGGCACCAGCACGGCGTAGGCGACCGCGACGACGGCGACCGGGGCGAGGAAGGCGAGGTAGAGGAGCGCCGTCGCGCCGAACGTGGTGAGCGGGGTCCACCACCGTGCGGGGCGGACGTCGGCGCGCGCCGCCCGGTGGTACGGGAAGGTGGTCGCGGTCGTGCCGTCCGGTGCGGGCCGGGACGCGGGACCGGTGGGCAGCGGGCCGGGGGAGGGCGCCGTCGGGACGGGGCTCTCGTCGAGCGAGGGGTGCATGCCCCGAGCCTGGTCGAGCGGCCCGACGCGGGGTATCGGTCATCGGTCTGATTTCCTGCCCGCACCCTGGGGGGTCGGGCTCCTCGGTGCCTACAGTGCTCCGGTGAGCATGTTCGCGCAGCGCCCGACGTGGCGTCGGGTCCTCCGCGAGACCGGCCTCCTGGCCGCGGTCGCCCTGTCGGGTGCCCTGCTGTTCCTCGGCAACTTCGCCCTCAGCGTCGACACGCCGGGGGCGCAGGACGACCCCGTGCGGTTCGCCGCGCTGCTGTTCCTCGACCTCGCGTTCGGGGTCGCGGCGTGGGTGGTCGTGCTCTGGCGTCGCAGCGCGCCCTTCCTGGTCGCCCTGCTGCTCGCCGTGCTCGCCGCCGTCTCCGCCGCGGCGGTGCCGGCGGCGCTGTTCGCGTTCGGGTCGCTCGCCACCCGCCGCCGGGTGCGCGAGCTGGCGGCGGTCGCGGCGGTCTGGCTCGTCGGCGTCCTCGCGGTGACCGCCCTGGGGATCGACCTGGTCGGCGTCGCGCTGCCGTGGTGGGAGGTGGTGGCCGCGGTCGTCGCGACCGCCGTCGTGCTCGCCGTCGCGCTCGCCGCGGGCCTCGCGGTCGGCGCGCGGCGGGACCTCGTCGCCGCACTGCACGAGCGGGTCCGGCTGACCGCGGAGGAGCAGCGCCTCGGCGAGGAGCGCGCGCGCCACCAGGAGCGCACGCAGATCGCCCGGGAGATGCACGACGCCCTCGCCCACCGCCTCTCGGTGACCGCGATGCACGCGAGCGTCCTGCGGCACCGCACGGACCTGGGCGCCGCCGACCGGGACGAGGCCGTCGCCGCCCTGCACGACAGCAGCCGCCAGGCGCTCGCGGACCTGCGCGAGCTCCTCACCTACGCACGGGGACCGAGCCGTCCGGACGACGACCAGCCCCAGCCGACCCTGGACCGGCTCGACGAGCTCGTGGCCGAGACGCCGCTCGCGCGGACGGACTGCGCCGTCGACCTCGAGCGCCTGCCCCCGACCGTCAGTCGGCACTCGTTCCGGATCGTCCAGGAGTGCCTCACCAACGCCCGGCGGCACGCGCCCGGCCAGCGTGTCGACGTCGCCATCAGCGGCGCTCCCGGCCGCGAGCTGGCCATCGTGGTGCGCAACCCGCTCACGGGGGCGCGGGAGGTCGCGCCCCGACCGGGCTTCGGCATCATCGGGATGCAGGAGCGGGCGCGCGCCGTGGGCGGGTCCGTCAGCGTCCGTCCGGGAGCCGACGAGCACGTGGTGTCGGTGACGATCCCCTGGCCGGCCGCGTGAACCGCCCGTCGTCCGACGTCGTCCGGGTGGTCACCGTCGACGACCAGCCCGAGGTCCGCTCGGCGCTGCGCCTGATGCTCGGCGGCGAGCCCGACATCGCCGTGGTGGGCGAGGCGGTCGACGGGGACCACGCCCGCGACGTCATCGAGGCCTGCCGGCCCGACGTCGTGCTCATGGACCTGCGCATGCCACGCTGCGACGGGCTGGTCGCGACGGCGCGCGAGACCGCGCTCCGGCCGGAGACGGCGATCATCGTCCTGACGACCTTCGACACGGACCACCACGTCGTGCGTGCCCTGCGTGCCGGGGCGTGCGGGTTCCTCCTCAAGGACGCGCCGCCCGAGGAGCTCGCCCACGCCGTCCGGGCGGCGGCCCAGGGCCGGCCCGTCCTCGCGCCGGCGGTCCTGCGCCGGGTGATGACGCTCGCCGCCGAGAACACCCGCCCGCCGGACAGCGCCGCGGTCGACGCCCTCGCGACGCTCTCCCCGCGCGAGCGGGAGATCGCGCACGCGCTCGCCCGGGGGATGTCGAACGCGGAGATCTGCGCGGCGCTGTTCATCTCGCTCGCCACCGTGAAGACGCACGTCAGCCGGGTGATCGCCAAGCTCGGGGTGGAGACGCGGACGCAGGTCGCCGCGCTCGTCCTGCGGAACGACCCGATCCGCGACTGACCGCCGCGGGGGTTCCCGCGGCGCAGCGGGCGGCGTACGGTGAGCGCACGCAACCCCGGACGCCCTGGCAAGAATCTCCCTTTTCGGGCAGTGCCGTGAAAGTTTGTGCCACACTGGTCCGGTGAGCAGCAGCACGCCCGGGGGGCCGTGGGTCGTCGGGCTCGACGTCGGGGGCTCGGGGAGCCGCCTCCTCGCCCGCCGCCTGCGCGACGCGACGCGTCCCGGGGCGGGTGCGGACGACGTCGTCCTGTCCGGCCGGCCGGTCGCGATCGGGCCCACCGGGAGCGACGCCGCGGACGTCGTGCGCGACCTCCTCGACCGGCTCCGCGCAGCCCTCCCCGCCCTCCCCGCGGACGGCGTCGCCGCGGCAGCGGTCGGGGCGACCGGCCTCGCGTCCCTCGTGCGCGACCCCGCCGAGCTGCACGCCGCGCTGCGCACGGGCCTCCCTCCCGCCGAGGGCGTCGCGACCGACGGTGACCCGTCCGCCCGGCCCGGGCCGCGCACCGCCGTCGCGGCCGACGCGCTCACCGCGCACCTCGGCGCGCTGTCGGGCCGTCCCGGCGCCGTCGTGGCGGTCGGGACCGGGGCGATCGCGCTCGGCACCGACCTGCGGACCGTGTGGCACCGCGTCGACGGGTGGGGCCACCTCCTCGGCGACCTGGGCTCCGGGTCGTGGGTCGGCGCGCAGGGGCTGCGCGCCGCGGTCGCCGCGCACGACGGCCGC
>QAPD01000082.1 GCA_003052455.1 Sphaerisporangium cinnabarinum
CGAGCGTCGCGGCGGTGTCCCGCGCGGCGACCGCCGCGTCCCGCACGTCGGCGCACGCCGTGGCCCGCGCCGCCGGGTCCGCGGGGGACGTGGCCGTCGCGCGGTAGGCGTCGACCAGCGCGACCGCGTCCCGGGGGCGGGAGTCGTCGAGCAGCGCGAGCGCGTCGGCGCACGCGCGCGGCGTCGTGGCGGCCGGGTCGGTGCCCACGGCGTCCGCGGCGGCCGCCCCCGGGGCGGGTGCGAGCGCGACGAGCAGCGCGGTGAGCGCGAGGAGACGTCTCACGCGGACCTCCCGGGTGCGGTGACGGGCACGACGTCGTGCCCCCCTGACACGAGAGTGGCAGGCGGCAGGCCGTCCGTGCCGCGCCCGCCCGGGTGAAACGGGAGCGAGCCCCGGGGGTCCGTGCGAGCATGGCGGCCATGAACGGCTCTGGGGTGACGACCACCGGTCAGGGAGCGGTGACGGCCACGCCCGACGTCGCCGTCGTCGAGCTCGGCGCCGAGGCGAGCGCGCCCGGCGTGCAGGACGCGCTCGACCGCGCCAACGCCGGGCTCGCCGCGGCGCGGGACGCGCTCGTCGCGCACGGCGTGGCGCCGTCCGACCTGCGCACGTCGCAGACGTCCACGTGGACCGAGCAGCGCGAGGACGGCCCGCGCACGACCGCCCGCCTCACGCTGCGCGCGACGCTGCGCGACGTGGGGGCGAGCGGCGAGGTCGTGCGCGCCGCGCTCGACGCCGCCGGCCCGGTCGGCCGGCTCGACTCGACGAGCCTCGCGGTGGGCGACCCCGGCCCGCTCGCGGCCGCGGCGCGCGAGGCCGCGTTCGCCGACGCGCGCGCACGCGCCGAGCAGTACGCCCGCCTCGCCGGCCGCTCGCTCGGCCCGGTCGTCGAGGTCCGCGAGGACGACGGCGCGCCCGCCCCGGTGGCACGCGTCCTCGCGGCGAAGGCGACGAGCGACGCGCTCGTCGTGGAGCCCGGCAGCCAGGAGGTCCGCGCGACCGTCACCGTCCGGTGGGAGCTCGCCGACCCGGCGTGACGGGGCCCGGCGTCGCCGACGGCGTGAGACCTGCACCGCGCACCGGTGACAAACGGCAGGTGCCCGGCCCCGTCGCGCGGTCCTAGCGTGGACGCATGCTCATCCTCGAGGACTACCTGCTGCTCACGCTCGACGACGTGACCGGGAAGGCCGTCGTCGACGCCTCGTTCCGCGAGCAGGTCGCCGCGGGCGCGCTGCTCGTCGAGCTGGCCCTGCTGGGCCGGGCGGACCTCGCGGGCGACGGCGACGGCGGTCGGGTGGGCCGCATCGTCGTCCGGGACGCGTCCCCGACGGGCAACGCGCTGCTCGACGAGGCGCTCGACGTCGTGCGCGCGAAGGAGGGCTCCACGCCGAAGGCGCTCGTCGCGCCGATCGCGAAGCTCCGGCCCGCCGCCCGCGCGGTCGCGGCGCTCGCGGAGCGCGGTGTCCTGCGGCGCGAGGAGGGTCGCGTGCTCGGGATCTTCCCCACGACGCGCTGGCCCGCGGCGGACTCGCGCCACGAGGACGCCGTGCGCGCGGACCTGCGGCGCGTCCTCGTCGAGGGGCAGGCGCCGGACGCGCGCGCGGCGGCGATCGTCGCGCTGCTCGCCGCGACGGGCCAGGCCGGCCGGGTCCTCGCGACCGGCGGGTCCGGCGCCGACGCCGACGGCGGGCCCGAGCGCACCCCCGCGGGCCGTCGCGACGTCGACGCCCGGGCGCGCGAGATCGCGCGCGAGAGCTGGGCGAGCGAGGCCGTGCGCGCGTACGTCGACGAGGTCACCGCGGTGATCCTCGTCGGGGCGACCGTCGCGACGACCGTCGCGACGACGACGGCCGTGACGGGCTGAGCGCGCGATCTCGCCCGGGTGAAAAGGCGGCAGGACCCTCGTGGTCGCCGCCGTCGCGACGGTAGGTTCGCACGGTCCGCGTCGGTCCCGACGACCGGGTCTCCCGGTCCGGTCGTGGCAGTCCCCGCGCGGTCCCGTCCGCAGCGTCCGGAGGTGACGACGTGCCCCGGCAGCAGCCCGTCGAACGCGTGCGCCTGCGCTGGCCCGACGCCGCGCGCGGCCTCGCGATCCTGCTCGTCGTCGTGCTGCACGCGACGCGCGCGCTCGGGGACCTCGACCTCACCGGCGCCTGGGGCACGGTGCTCGCCGGGTGGGACCGGGTGAACGCGGCGCTCGGCACGATGCGCATGCCGCTCTTCTTCGCCGTCGCCGGCCTCTTCGCCGGGAAGTGGGTGCGCGGGCCGTGGCGCGCGCTGCTCGCGTCCAAGGTCGCGCTCTTCGCGTGGCTTCTCCTCCTGTGGCCGTTCGTCCGGGCGCTCGGCTACCTCCTCGGGGCCGTCGTCGCGGGCGACCCCGACCCGGTGCACGAGGCGCTCGTGGGGCTCGAGCTCCCGCCCGGCCTGGCCGACGACGGCGGCCCCGCCGTGCAGGTCGGCGCGGCGGCGCTCTCGGCGTGGGTGTGGCCGTCGGGGATCCGCTGGTTCCTCTGGGCGCTCGCGGTGTTCTTCGTCGTCGCGAAGCTCCTCTCGCGGCTGTCGCCGCGCGTGCAGCTGGTCGGCGCGGCGGCCGTGTCGCTCGCGGCGTTCGCGTTCGCGCTCGAGCTGCCGAACAACGCGTGGGACAGCGCGCCCAAGTACTTCGTCTTCTTCCTCGGGGGCCTCCTCCTGCGCGACCGCGTCCTCGGGCTGGCCGAGCGCCTCACGGTGTGGACGGGCGCGGCGGTCGTGGCCCTCTGGGTCGCCGGCTGCGTCCTCGCGGCGCACGTGGCGTCGGGCGTCCTGCTGTGGGTCGTGTGCGTGCTCGGCGTCGCGGCGGGCATCGTGCTCGGCGTCGCGACGAGCGGGCTGCGGCCCCTGCGCGCGCTCGGGACGCGGACGCTGCCCGTCTACCTCACGCACATGCTCGTCATCCACGCGATCCTGCTCGTCGGCGGCGGGGCGCTCGACGCCGTGCCCGCCCCGGTGGCCGCCCTCGCGCCGCCCGTGCTCGCGCTCGTGGCGACGTTGGTGTCGGTGGGCGTGTACGCCGTCGTCTCCCGGACCCCGGTCTACTGGCTGTACGAGCTGCCCCGGGGCCTCGCGCGCCGGCTCGCCGGCCGGCCCGCGGCCCGTCCTGAGACCGCCCGGGCCGACGCCACGCCCTGACGTCCTTCCCGACGACGGACGCAGGCCCTCGCGGCCGTGGTTCCGGGTCCGGCGGCGGGGCGCGGGTTTCCGACTCGCGCCGTGCCCGGGTACAGTTATCAGGTTGCCTCGGCGAGGGACGTCTGACGGCCGGCAGCGCTGGACCGGTGAGCACACCGGCGGCGCGGGACCGCACGTGTCAGCCAGACCTGTTGGATCTCCGTTATCGACTGGGCGGTCGTCCTCCTGCGCGCCCGTCACACGTCCCGCGCCGACGCAGCCGCCCGTCCGGGAGGCCCTCTCACCGTCCGGACAGCCGACCGTCCCCCACTGGCGGCCGGCCCGCAACGTTCTTCCAGGAGTGATCCACGTGTCCGAGATCAAGCTCGCCGCCGAGGCCCGTACCGAGTTCGGCAAGGGTGCCGCCCGTCGTATCCGCCGTGCCGACAAGATCCCCGCGGTCCTCTACGGGCACGGCAGCGCGCCGGTGCACGTCACCCTCCCGGGCCACCAGACGATGATGGCGCTCAAGCACTCGAACGCGCTCTTCTCGATCGAGCTCGAGGGCAAGGGCCAGCTCGCCATCGCCAAGGACGTCCAGCGCGACCCGGTCCGCAACGTCATCGAGCACGTCGACCTGCTCATCGTGAAGAAGGGCGAGAAGGTCGCCGTCGAGGTCCCGGTCGCCGTCACCGGCGAGTCCGCCCCCGGCACCATCCACCTCGTCGACCTGCAGACCCTCGCCATCGAGGCCGAGGCGACGCACCTCCCCGAGTCCGTCGAGGTCTCCATCGAGGGCCTCGAGGCCGGCACGACCGTCACGGCGGGCGAGGTGAAGCTCCCCTCCGGCGCGACGCTCACGACCGACGCCGAGCTCGTCGTCGTGACGATCTCCGTGCCGCAGGACAACTCGGCGGACATCGAGGCCGCCGAGGCCGAGGCTGCCGAGCAGGCTGCCGGCTCCGAGGCCGCCGCCGAGGCGACCGCGGGCGAGTGACCCCCCGCGCGGACCTCGTCCGCGCCATGCTCTCGGCGAGGCGTCCGGCACCCTGGTGCCGGACGCCTCGCGCGCGTCGGGAGCCGGGACCGTGCAGGACGTCAGCGAAGGAACGGTGCACATGAGCGACCAGCCGTGGCTCGTCGTCGGGCTCGGGAACCCGGGCCCCGGCTACGCCGGCAACCGCCACAACCTGGGCCACATGGTCCTGGACGTCCTCGCGGGCCGGGCGGGCGCCCGGTTCGCGCGGCACCCGCGCGCGCAGGCCGCCGTCGCGGAGGCGCGCCTCGGCATGCTGCCCGGCGGGCGTCCCGGGCCGCGCGTCGTGCTCGCGAAGCCCACGACGTACATGAACGTCTCGGGCGGACCCGTGGCAGGGCTCGCGAAGTACTATGGGATCGACCCCGAGCACGTGGTCGTGGTCCACGACGAGGTGGACATCCCCTTCGGCACCGTCAAGCTGAAGATCGGCGGCGGCGAGGGCGGGCACAACGGGCTGCGCGACATCACCAAGGCGCTCGGCACGAAGGACTACGTGCGGGTCCGGGGCGGCGTCGGGCGCCCGCCCGGCCGCATGGACACCGCCGACTACGTGCTCAAGGACTTCAAGGGCACCGAGGCGAAGGAGCTGCCCTTCCTCCTCGACGACGCGGCCGACGCCGTCGAGATGCTGCTCACCGAGGGGCTGCTCGCCGCGCAGGGCAAGTACCACGCCCGGGCCTGACCGGTCCCGCCCGCCGAGGCCCTCCACCCCGTCCCGCCTGCGGAAATCACCCGGGTGAGGCTCCGCGAACCGGGCCGCGCGGGCCCCGCGCGCCACTAGCCTCGCAGGAAGGCACAGGGCGGCAGGGCGGGAGTGACGGTGGCGGCGACGCTGAGCATCGCGATGGTGGGCACGCGCGGCGTCCCGGCACGGTACGGCGGCTTCGAGACGGCGGTCGAGGAGGTCGGCTCGCGCCTCGCGGCGCGCGGGCACCGCGTGCGCGTCTACACGCGCACGGGGAACACGGAGGACGTCGTCCGCGAGCACCTCGGCATGGAGGTCGTCACCGCGGGCGCGCTCCGCAGCCGCTCGCTCGAGACGCTGAGCCACACGGCCGTGTCGGTCGCCCACCTCGTCGCGCACCGCACGGACGCGGCCTTCGTCTTCAACGCGGCCAACGCCCCCTTCCTGCCGCTGCTGCGCGCGGCGCGCATCCCGGTCGCGACCCACGTGGACGGGCTCGAGTGGCGGCGTGCGAAGTGGGGCCCCGCGGGCCGCCGCTACTACCGCGCGGCCGAGACGACGGCGGTCCGGTGCTCCGACGCGATCATCGCCGACGCCCGGGGCATCCAGGACTACTACACGCGCGAGTACGGCGTGCCGTCGTCGCTCATCGCGTACGGCGCCCCGCTGCTCGACGACGACCGTGGCGCGCGCGTCGCCGAGCTCGGCCTGGCGCCCGGGGGGTACCACCTCGTCGTCGCGCGGTTCGAGCCCGAGAACCACGTGCAGGAGATCGTCGAGGGCTACGTGCGGTCCGCCGCGACGAAGCCGCTCGTGGTCGTCGGCTCCGCGCCGTACTCCGCGGAGTACACCGACCGCATCGACCGGCTCGCGCAGGGGGACGAGCGGGTCCGCCTGCTCGGCGCGGTGTGGGACCAGGAGCTCCTCGACGACCTCTACGCGTCCGCGTTCACCTACGTCCACGGGCACTCCGTCGGGGGGACCAACCCGTCGCTCCTGCGCGCCATCGGCGCCGGGGCGCCCGTCGTCGCGTTCGACGTCGACTTCAACCGCGAGGTGGTGCGCGACCCCGGCCTCTACTTCCGCGGTGCGCACGACCTCCACGGGATCCTGGAGGACGCCGAGCGCGACGACGTCGGGACGGTCGAGCGCGGCCATGCGAACCGCAAGCGCGCCGAGGACTACTCGTGGGACGACGTCGCCGACGGGTACGAGCGGCTCGCGCACGACCTCGCGGCCCGGCAGACGCCCGGGCCGTGGCGGACGGCGCGGCGCCGCGCCGGCGCCGCGGACCGGCAGGACGCGCCCCGCCCCGCCGCAGTGGCCGGTGACCCGGCCGCCGGTGACCCGGCCCTCGGCGACCCGGCCCTCGGTGACCCGCCCCGCCGGGTCCTGTTCGACGCCTACTGGTGGGACCGCGGGCCGTTCTCCAACCGGTCCGTCCAGCGCGCGCTCATCCACCACTGGCACGAGCGGTTCCCGCAGGACGAGCTCGTGCTCGCCGTCCGCGGCGGGGAGGTCGCCGCGCCGTCGGACCTGCCGCCTGGCGCGCGGACGATCGGGACGCGCCTGTACCCGCACGCGCTGTCGAACACGGTCGAGCTCGGGCGGCTCGCGCGCACGGTCCACGCCGACGTCGTCGTCGCCCACAACTACACGCCGCTCGGGCGGGTGCCGGCGGTGACGTTCGTCCACGACGTGATGTTCCGCGACCACCCCGAGTGGTTCTCGCGGACCGAGCGCGCGTACTTCGCGCCGATGATCCCGCTCCTGCGCGCGGCGGACGCGGTCGCGACCTCGTCGCGCACGGAGGCGGAGCGCATCGAGGGGCGCTCCGGCCGGCCGGTCACGCCCGTGGGGCTCGGCGTGCCGCGCGCCCTGACCGACGCCGTCCCGCGCCCGCCCGCGGGCGTCGACCCGGGGGTCCCGTTCGCGCTGTGCGTCGGGCGCCTCAACGTCCGCAAGAACCTCGAGGCCGTGCTGCGCGCCGTCCCGCTGTCCGGGCGGCTGGGGCCTGCGGCGCCCCTCCTCGTCGTCGGGGGGGCCGAGCACTCCGGCGTCGCCCCGGACCTCCCGCCCGGCACGGACGCGCTCCTCGCGAGCGGCGCGGTGCGGCTGCTCGGCGCGATCGACGACGCCGAGCTCGCGTGGCTCTACTCCCGCGCCGCCGTCACGGCGTTCCTGTCGCGCGACGAGGGCTTCGGGCTGCCCGTGCTCGAGGCGACGCACTTCGGCTCGCCGCTCGTGCTCGCCGACACCCCGGTCTTCCGTGAGCTCGCCGACGGCCTCGCGCGCTTCGTCCCGCTCGACGCGCCGTCGCGCGACGTCGCGGCCGCGCTGGACGCCGCCTGGGGGACGACCCCGGACCCCGTGGCCCGCGAGCGGCTGCTCGCCCGGTACGAGTGGGACCGCGTGGTGGAACGGCTGCGCGGGCTCGTCCCGTGACGCGGCCCGCGGCTGCCCAGGGGACCGAGCGCCCCGCCGCCCGGGCGGCGGCCCGGCCGCGCGTCGTCGTGCACCTCGCGCACGAGCAGGACCCGGTGGCCTGGCGCGCGCGGTACGCGGCGGGGGAGACCCTGGACCGCACGCCCTACGGCTACGACCTCGCCGCGGGGGCGTTCGACCTCGCCTGGAGCGTGTCCCACCGCGAGCGACCGGTCGTGGCCCGCGTCCGGCGCGCGCTCGCGGCGCGGATCGGGACCGACGTCGTGCACGCGTGGCGCAACCGCGCGCTCCTGGGGAGCGCGGACGTCGTGTGGACGCACACCGAGCGCGAGCACCTCGCGGTCGGCCTCGTGCGCACGACCCTGCCGCGACGCCGCCGGCCCGCCGTCCTCGCGGAGTCCGTCTGGCTCTGGGACCGGTGGGACGACCTCGGCCGCGCCCGCCGCCGCCTCTTCGCGGCCGTGCTGCGCGGGCACGCGGTCGAGGCGGTGCACAGCGACGTCAACCGACGCGTGGCGCTGGACCGCGTCCCCGGTCGGCGGGTCGTCCTCGTCCCGTTCGGGACGGCGCCCGCGACCGGGGAGGGGCGCGCGGCCGGGAGCCCCGCGTCCGCGCCCGAGGTGCTGGCCGTGGGCAACGACCGCGACCGGGACTGGGCCGTGCTGCGCGCCGCGCTCGACCTGCTGCCCGGGGTGACCGCGCGCATCGCGTCGCGGTCGGCGGCGGCGGCCCGGGTCGCGGTCCCGGGCCGGGTCGACGTCGCGCCCGCGGCGGGCCGCGCCGAGCTCGCACGGCTCTACGAGGGCTGCCGGGTCGTCGTCGTGCCGCTGCGCGAGAACCGGCACGCGTCCGGGGCGACGGCGTGCGTCGAGGCGATGGCGGCGGGCCGCGCGCTCGTCGTGACCGACGCGGGCGGGGTGCGCGACTACGTCGCCGGGACGCGAGCCCTGCTCGTCGCCCCGCACGACGCCGCCGCGCTCGCCGACGCGGTGCGGCACGCGCTGGGCCCGGGGGAGGCGACGAGCGCCGCCGACGTCCGGGCGCGGGGCCTGCGCCAGGAGGACTACGTCGCGCGGTACGTGCTGCTCACGCGCGCGCTCCTCGCTCAGGCGGAGATCCCCGCCGCGGTCTCGTCGTTCGAGCCGGTCGCCGAGGAGGCGGGGCTCGCACCCTGAGCCGCCACGGCGTCGCGGGCGTACTGCCGGTGCAGGTGCCCGAACGCGCCGGCGACCATGCCCCGGCCCCGGTGGCTCGTGCGCAGGCCGCGCGCGTCGCTCTCCACGTCGCCCGTCCAGCGGCCCCAGACGTGCCGCGCCGCGCCCGCGACGGTGCGCCCCGCGCCCCCGACGAGGGCGCGCGCCCGCACGAGCGCCCGACGCACGGGGCCCCGGGCGAGGCGGAGCTCGACCTGCACGGCGCCGTTTCCGCCGTTGAACGCGCGCCGCATGGCCCACGCCCGGGTCATGCGCTCGGCCGGGACGAGGTCCTCGGCCTCGGACTCGTTGCACCACACGATCCGGCCGCCCGCGGCGACGAGCGCGCGGGAGAAGAGCGTGTCCTCGCCCCCGGCGAGGCCGAGCGTGACGTCGAACCGGGTCCCGAGCGACCGCACCTGCCGCAGGTCCAGCAGGAGGTTGCCGCTCGCCGCGACGGGGATCTCGAGCCCCGTCGGGCGCGGACGACGGCGGAACACGCCCGTCGCGAGCAGCCACGGGTCGGGCTCGTGCGCGAACACGGAGATCACGCGGCCCATGACGGCGGCCGGCCGGCCCGTGTCGCGCCACGTGCCCACGAGGGCGGCGAGCCACCGCTCGCGCGGGCGCTCGTCGTCGTCGAGGAACGCGAGCAGGTCGGCGTCGGCCGTCTCGTCGAGCGCGCGGTCGCGCACGGCGGCGATGCCCGGGCGCGGCTCGACGACGTAGCGCACGGGCAGCGGGGCGTCCCGCACGACCTGCCGCGCCGACCCGGCGGGGTCGTTGTCCAGGACGAGCACCTCGACCCGGGCACCCTCCACCTCGGCCACCCGCTCGGGCAGCCGCGCGAGGAGCCCGGCGAGCGTCGCGGGGCGCCGGAACGTCGGGACCGCGACGACCAGCCGGAGCTCAGGAGGGGGCGTCACTGCGGATGAACCTCATCTTCCCGCCCACCTGCGGGATGTGGTCGACGAGCTCGAGCGTCACCGGCACGAGCCCGCGCGTCGCGCGGCGCAGCGTCGCGAGGGCCCGCTCGATGTCGGCGCGCTCGTCGCTCGCCGGGATGCAGCGCAGCGTCACCGCGTAGTCACGGCCCTGCACGATCTCGAACTGGCGCACCGAGAGCGGCGCGTGGTCGAAGATGTGGCCCAGCGCGCCGGCGATGGTCGTCCCGTCCGGGAGCCGGACGGCGTCGGACGCCCGCCCCGAGACGGCGCCGAGCCGGGGCAGGGACCGCCCGCACGCGCACGTCTCGCGGTGGATGCTGCTCACGTCGCCGAGGCGGTACCGCACCACGGGGAACACGCGGTTCGTCAGGTCGGTGACGACGACGTTGCCCTCCTGCCCGTCGGGGACCGGGCGGTCGTCGTCGTCGAGGATCTCGACGCGGCGCACGTCCCAGAACACGTGCATCCCCGACTGCTCGGCGCACTCGCCGGCGATCCACGGCACCTCGGCGCTGCGGTAGTGGTCGTAGACGGGGGCCCGGAGCGCCGTCGCGATCTCCGCACGGACGCCCGGGGCGAGCGGCGCGGCCGTGACCGCGACCGCACGCGGCGGCGCGAGCTCGATGCCCAGCCGCCCGGTGCGGCGGACCAGCTCGAGCACGCCCCCGCCGTAGCCGAGCAGGAAGGGCGGCCGGAGCCGGTTCCAGCGGCGCGCGAACTCGGTGACCGTCTCGTCCGTGATGCGGAACGCGTCGAGCTGCACGCGGCGGCTCGGGAGCCACTGCAGGTCGTGGCGGACGCGCGCGAGCCCCTCCAGCATGTGCCGGGTGATGATGCCGCGGTCCTCCCACGGCTCGACGCCCCACCACCGGAACAGGCGCCACTCGAGCGCGCGCGCCGGGAAGCGCAGGTCGCGCAGCACGTGCAGCGGGAGACCCGTGCTGCCGCCCGTGCGCGACGTCGCCGACGTGCGGTCCGTCGCCTCGTCGGTGCGGATCGTGTCGAAGTGCTCGCGCAGCGCGGTCTTGTCGACGAGGGGGAGCGCGTCGAGCACCGCGTCGTCGTGGAGGTCGGCGGCCGTGATCCCGGCGTCGCGGTAGAGGTCCCGGTAGAACGGGCTGTGCTCGGACGCGAACCGGGCGTGCCGCAGGGCGCGCTCGCGCGAGAGCTGCTCGAGCGCCGGCCCCGGGAGGGCGTCGTGCCGCACGAACGCGTCGAGCTGGGCCGTGCTGTCCCGGCCCACGACGGCCGCCTTGGCGCGGAACGCCGCCTCGGCGATCACGCGGCCCCCTCCTGCCCGGGGCGTCGGCGCGACCGCCGGCCCGCCAGAGCGGAGCGGTAGGCGCGGGCGTGCGCCGCCCCCGCGTCCGTCCACTCGCGGCGCGACAGGTCCGGCCGCGCGCCGTCCGGGATCGCGGCCGCCTCGGCGAGCGCCCCGACGAGGCGCTCGCCCGTGAGCCGGTCGTCGAACATGAGCACCCACGCGTCGCCCACCTCCTTCGCGAGGGCCTCGTTCACCGCGTTGCGCGGCACGAGGACCGGGCGGTCGAGCGACAGCGCGGCGAGCACGCTCCCGGAGTTGTGCATGAACCGGTACGCCAGCACCACGAGCTGCGAGCGCGAGGCGAGGGCGACGAGCTCGTCGTCCTGGAGGAAGCGCAGGGTCAGCTCGACGCCGGGCAGGTCCGCGGTCTCCGCGCGCAGCGAGGACTCGAGCTCGGCCGACGACGGGCGCCCGCCGATCTCCAGGCTCAGGTCGTCGCGCAGGGCGCGCGCCTCGCGGTAGGCGCGCACGAGGTCGCCCACGCTCTTGTAGCGCCGCACGCCGCCGAAGTAGCCCGCGCGCCCCGGGACCTGCTCGTCCCGGGCGTACCGGGCGAACCAGTCGCGGTAGTGGCCGTGGAGGATCGTGGTGCGCGGCTGCTCCGGGGGCAGCTCGGTCGTCTCGTTGAGGACGATGCGGTGGTCCGTCGAGCGGTCGACGCGGACCAGCAGCCAGCGCGAGACGCGCGGGACGTCGGGCAGCTCGACGTTGTGGACCGTCCGCACGACGACCACGCGGCTCAGGCGGTGCCGCACGAGGATCGCGGCGACGAGCACGTGCTTCGCGGCGGCCTTCCACCACGTGGTGCCCTCGAGCTTGCCCTCGGGCCAGTGCCAGTGGAAGACGTCGTAGCGGCCCACGATCGCCGTGCGCCAGTCGAAGCGCAGGTGCTCCACGGACGGCTCCGCCGCGAGGGCGGCGTCGAGCTGGGTGATGTACGGGTTCGTCGTCGGCCGGGGCGCGCGGAACGACTGCATCACCCGCACGCGCCTCACGAGGGGACTCCTGCCGTGGCCGTCGCGCCGCGTTCCAGGGCCTGGAGCGACCGGTACCACCGCACGGCCGCGACGGGGAGGACGAGCGCGTTCACGACGGCGAGCGCGGTGTACACGACGAGGAACGCGGAGGGGAGCCACAGCAGCGCGAACGAGAGGCACAGGAAGCCGTAGTCGGTGGGGAGCACCGCGAGCGTGTAGAGCGGGTGCTCGCGGAGCCGGCCCCCGGTCCCGTGCGCGGCCCCGCCCGGCGAGCCCTTCGCGCGGCGCACCAGGTCCACCGCGACGATCCCGAAGAAGAACGTGCTGCTCACGACGCAGAACGCGAGCGGCACGACGAGCCAGCCCGCGTCGACGTCGTAGTACCGGAACCAGCAGACGAGCACGGCGAGGTGCAGCGCCACGGTCTTGAACGCGTCGAAGAAGTGGTCGAGCCACTCGCCCGCCGCGCTGCCCGACCGCGAGAGCCGCGCGAGCTGGCCGTCCGCGGAGTCGAGGGCGTACCCGAGGACGAGGAGCACGACGGCCGCGAGCGACGACGCGAGCGTCGGCTCGGCGAGCGCGATCGTCGCGATCCCGGCGAGCGTGGTCGCCGCGCTGACGAGCGTCACGGCGTCGGGCGTGAGGCCGAGCACGTACGCGCCGGCGGCCAGCGGGCGGCCGAGCGGGCGGTTGACGAAGCGCGAGTACGCGGCCGCGCCGCTCGAGGACTTCTGCGCGTCGTGCAGTCGCGTCATCGCCGCGCCGAACTCGGACATGGGCACCTCGCGAAAGAGACGGGGGGAGCTTCTGGGAAGCGGCGGCGACGGATTGTCTGCCCGCCCCGACCGTGCCGAGAATCGTATCCAGGCGGGGCCGGGTGAACAGCGGGTGAGGTTGTATCTCGCCCGGGTGAATTCCGGCGTCACGGCCGCGCGGCGGGCTTAGGATCGCCGCGACGGCCGACGTGCCAGGACCTGGAGGTGACGACCGTGGACGACGTCTCGGACGCCTCCGGCGACCTCGCGATCGTGGTCGTGAGCTACGGCTCCGCCGCCCTCCTGGAGCGCAACCTCGGCGCGCGCGGCGCGGTCGGGGAGGCACGCGTGCTCGTCGTCGACAACCGTTCGACGACGGCGGAGCGCGAGCGGGTCTCGCGCCTGGCGGACGAGCGCGGCTGGGACCTGCTCGCCCCGGCGGAGAACCTGGGCTTCGGCGGCGGCGCCAACCTGGGGATGCGCGCGGCGTTCGACGCCGGCGCGGACGAGGTGCTCCTGCTCAACCCCGACGCGACGATCGCCGCGGCCGACGTCCGGACGCTGCGGGCGGCCGTCGACGACGACCGCCTGCTCCTCGTCTCCCCGGTCGTCCTCACGCCCGCGGGGCGCCGCTGGTTCGGGGGCCTCGACGTCTACCTCGACGACGGGACGTTCCGCGCGCCGTCGCGCCGCGACGAGCACCCCGGCGCCGCGCGCGTGGAGTGGCTCAGCGGGGCGTGCCTGCTCGTCACCCGGGAGGTCTGGGAGCGCACGGGCGGGTTCGACGACGCCTACTTCCTCTACTGGGAGGACGTCGACCTGTCCTACCGGCTGCAGCGCGCGGGCGGCCGGGTCGCCGTCGTCGAGGACGCCGTCGCGGTCCACGACGAGGGCGGGACCCACCGCGACGGCCGGCAGCGGCCGGAGGCCAAGTCGGAGACGTACTACTACTACAACATCCGCAACCGGATGCTGTTCGCCGCGCAGCACCTCGACGAGGTGTCCGTGCGGCGCTGGCGGCGCAGCGCGCCGGGCAACGCCCGCGCGGTCCTGCGGCGCGGCGGCCGTCGCCAGTTCCTGCGGCCGGTCGTCCCGCTGCGGGCGGCCTGGCGCGGGCTGCGCGACGGCCGTCGGGCGGCCCGGCAGGGCGCCGCGACGGCGGACCGGCGCGAGCCGGCACGGAGCACGACCGGAGGCGGACGATGAACGCGGAGAACGACGGCGCCCCCGAGGGTGGCGCCACCCCGGCACGGCGGCCCTCCCGCCGCGTCGTCGCGGTGATCGGGGCAGCGGTCGCGCTCGCGGTCGCCGTCACCCTGGTCGTGCTGCAGCCGTGGCGGTCCGACGGCGACGAGTCCCCGGGCGGGACGGTCACGCCCGCACCGGTCGCCTCCCCGGAGACGAGCGGCGACGCCTCGGCGGACGCGACGCCGTCGGACGACGCGGACGCCGGGGACGGTGCGGACGCGGCGGGCGGCGAGGGGACCGCCGGGACGGACGGGGCGGACCCCGCCGTCGTGCCCGTGGCCCCCGAGCTCGAGCCGGCCGCCCCGGACCAGACGGTCCAGGCGCCCGACGGCGTCGCCGTGCGGCTCGCGCAGGTCGAGCACGTCGAGGGCGAGGCCGTGGCCGCGGGCGAGACCTCGGGTCCGGCCGTCCGCCTCACCGTCGAGGTCACCAACGGGACCGACGCCCCGCTGGACCTCTCCTACGCCGTGGTCAACGCCTACACGGGCGAGGACCGCGTGCCGGCCGGGCGCCTCGTGCAGCCCGGCGGCCGGCCCTTCGAGGGCGAGCTCGCCCCGGGCGAGAGCGGGACGGGTGTCGTCCTGTTCTCCATCCCCGACGCCGACCGCGACGACGTCACCGTCGCGGTGGAGTACGCGCCGGGCACGTCGACCGTGGTGTTTCGCGGCGATCTGTCCTGACCCGCGCGGGAGGGGCGGTAAATTTCGCCCGCTCGCGCCGTTCTGCGGCCGGTTCTCCGGCGCTACAGTCACAACGTCCGGCTGATGGACCGGCATTTCTGCGGGTCCGCGACGAAGAGAGTGACCCATGAAAAACAATGACGCGAGTCGGACGGTCGTCCAGGGCTCTCTTCGGGGCGCGCCGCCGGGACGACGACGCGTCGTCGGCCGGGTCGCCGGGCTGACCGTCGCCGCCCTCGTGGCGACGGCGCTGGTCGCCCCGTCGGCCGGCGCGGTCGAGACCGCGGCGCCCGCCGCGGCCCCCGCCGCCGTCGCGCCCGACGCGCCGGTGGCCGCTGCGGCCACCCCGGCCGACGCGACCGTGCCGGTCACCGCCGACCCCCTGCCCACCACCCAGATCGACGGGACCGTCTGGGCGCAGAACATCCTCGGCGGCCACGCGCACGCCGACGGCCAGGTCACCACGGCACGCCCCGCGGGTGCGGCGGCCGGGACGGGCGAGACCCCGCGCGCGAACATCCC
>QAPD01000083.1 GCA_003052455.1 Sphaerisporangium cinnabarinum
CCCGCTCGTACGGGTCCGCGCCGCGCGACCCGCGCGCGGGGCGGCCGGGAGGCGCGCGGGCGGCGCCGGCCCGTCGCCGGCTCACGCGCCGCTCCCCGCGAGCCCGTCGGCGGCACCTCGACCGGCACCTCGACCGGCACCGCGGGAGAGCGACCGGCGCGCGCGCTCGGCGAGCTCGGCGAGGCGGAGGGTCTCGGCGCGGGCGGCGCGGCGCCCGTCGTCGGTCGCGCGGTAGTAGCGACGCAGCCGGCCGTCGACGACCTCCTCGCCCGTCGGCTCGACGAGCCCGGCCGCGACGAGGCGGTCGAGGTTCCCGTAGAGGGTGCCCGCGCCGAGGCGTGTGCGCCCGTCGGAGAGCTCGCGCACCGACCGGATGACGGCGTAACCGTGGAGCGCCTCGCCGCTGAGGGCGAGGAGCACGAGGTACGCCTGCTCCGTCATCCGGAACGGGGCTGAGGACACCATGGTCGATATATATCGCCCGACGACCTATGTGCGCAACCGCTCGACGCGTGTGTCAGAGGGTGCCGCTACTCTCGAACACGTGTTCGAGACGCACGCTCGGGCACGGTGCGAGGGCGGGGTCCTGCCCCTTCCCCGCCCTCGCACGAACCTGGCCCGACGACGCACGGAGGCTCACCATGGACGCACCGGCAGCACCCGTCCCGACGACCGAGCGCCGCCGCTCGCGGCCTGCGCCGGCGACCGTGGCGCGGGTCCTCGCGCGCGACGGGACGTGCGTCTTTCCGGGCTGCCGCGTGCCGGCGTTCCGCTGCGACCTCGACCACGTCGTCGCCCCGCGGCCGGGCTCAGGCACAGGCACGGACGACGACGCGGGGTCCGCGCACGAGGCCGACAACCTCGTCGCCCTGTGCCGCCACCACCGGGTCGTCCGCGCGCGCGACGGCTGGCGCCCGGCGCTGCTCGCCGACGGGTCGGTCCGGTGGACCGCGCCGAGCGGCCACACCTACCTCCGGCCCGGCGCCCTCCGGACCGCGTGAGGGTCAGGCCAGCGTCGAGCCGGTGAGCCGCTCGTACGCCTCGAGGTAGCGCGCGCGGGTGCGCGTGACGACCTCGGCCGGGATCGACGGCGGCGGGGTGTCCGCGGCGCGGTCCCAGCCCGAGGCGGGCGACGTGAGCCAGTCGCGCACGAACTGCTTGTCGAAGCTCGGCTGCGCGCGGCCCGGCTCCCACTGGTCCGCGGGCCAGAAGCGCGACGAGTCGGGCGTGAGCACCTCGTCGCCGAGCACGGTCTCCCCGGTCGCCGGGTCCACGCCGAACTCGAGCTTGGTGTCCGCGAGGATCACGCCGCGATCGCGCGCGATCTCCTCGGCGCGCGAGTACACGGCGAGCGTGAGGTCGCGCAGGCGCGTGGCGTCGTCGAGACCGATCTGCTCGGCCACGACGTCGAACGAGACGTTCTCGTCGTGCTCGCCCACCGCCGCCTTCGTCGCGGGCGTGAAGATCGGCTCGGGCAGGCGCGACCCGTCGACGAGGCCGTCGGGCAGCGGCACGCCGCACACCTCTCCGCCTGCGCGGTACTCCACGAGGCCGGAGCCCGTCAGGTACCCGCGCACCACGCACTCGACGGGGAACATGTCGAGGCGACGGCAGATCATCGCGCGGCCGGCGACGACGTCGGGCACGAGGCCGTCACCCGGCACCGCCGAGACCGCGGTCGAGACGACGTGGTTCGGCACGAGGTCCGCGAGCTGCTCGAACCACCACAGGCTGAGCTGCGTGAGCACCACGCCCTTGTCCGGGATGCCGGGCGACAGCACGTGGTCGTAGGCGCTGACCCGGTCGCTCGCGACGACGAGCACGACGTCGCCCAGGGGGTGCACGCCCCCCACGGCAGGCAGGTCCGGGACGTACAGGTCGCGCACCTTGCCCGAGTACGCGTGCGTCCAGCCGGGCAGGTCGAGCGCGGCGGTGTCGAGGGCGTCGGCCTCGCCGAGCGAGAGCGCGGAGCCGGGGTCCTGCGGGGTGGAGGTCACGGCCCCTAGTGTCGCACCATGCGATTCGCACCCGGCCCCGCGTCCACCTCCGGAACCGACTCCGGCCCGTCCCCCGCCCCGCCCGAGGACGGTGACGACGCGGGGCGCGCGACGGACGACCCGCGGGTGCGCGACTTCCTCGCGACGTTCTCGGCCTTCATGGAGACGGCCAACGAGCAGGCGCAGAGGCAGCGGGTGGACGCCGGGCCGTCCGTCGCGGACGTGCTGCGCGAGCACCTGGGCTCCGACCCGCGCGCGATCGCGGTCGTCACGGAGACGGTGTCGACGCTGCGCAGCGTCGACGCGGACGTCGCGATCGAGGCCGTCGTCACGCGTCACGGCGGAGGACGGGTCGTGGGCGTCGGCGGTGGCGAGCAGCGGATGCACACGTCGTTCTCCGAGATCGTCGAGCACTCCGCCCTGTGGCGTCAGTTCCCCGTCGGTGCGGTCGACTACGCGCGTGCGGCGACGGGCCCCGAGAGCGAGCGCCGCACCGTCTCCTTCGGGCTCCACCTCTTCGCGTACGCGGGCACGCCCGTCGCGCTCCTGCAGCGCGCGGCGAACCCGCGGCACGGCAACGAGGGCAGCGTCGAGGTCATGTGCCCCGAGGAGGACGCCGCCCTGTCCCTCCTCGCGGAGCTCCGGGCCGCGATGGTCGAGCACAGCGTGCTGCGCGGCCAGGTCGTGACGTTCACGGCGTCGGACTACGGCGCGCAGGCCGGCGGCATGACGTTCCTGCCCCGGGACCGGGTCCCGGCGACGGACGTCGTGCTCCCGGACGGCACGCTGAGCAGGATCGAGCGCCAGGTGCTCGGCGTCGCGCGGCACCGCACGGAGCTCCTCGCGGCGGGCCAGCACCTCAAGCGCGGCGTCCTGCTCTACGGCCCGCCCGGGACCGGCAAGACGCACACCGTCCGCCACCTGGTCGGCGAGAGCCCGGGCACGACGGTCATCGTCCTCGCGGGCGGTGCGCTGCGGCTCGTCCGGCTCGCCGCCGAGACGGCCCGCGCGCTGCAGCCCGCGATCATCGTGCTCGAGGACTGCGACCTCATCGCCGAGGACCGCTCGTTCCACGACGGCCCGCAGCCGCTGCTGTTCGAGGTGCTGGACGCCATGGACGGCCTCGGCAGCGACTCCGACGTCGCGTTCGTCCTGACGACGAACCGCGCCGACCTCCTGGAGCGTGCGCTCGCGCAGCGGCCCGGCCGGGTCGACCTCGCGGTCGAGATCCCGCTGCCGGACGCGTCGGCACGGCTGCGGCTGTTCGAGCTCTAC
Source organism: Sphaerisporangium cinnabarinum (assembly GCA_003052455.1). GTDB lineage: Bacteria > Actinomycetota > Actinomycetes > Actinomycetales > Cellulomonadaceae > Cellulosimicrobium > Cellulosimicrobium cinnabarinum. Next base: position 3,273 of record QAPD01000083.1, read on the forward strand.
CGCGGCGACCTGCCGTTCACCTCCGGAGCGCTCGCCGACGCCGCCGACCGCACGGACGGCGTGACCGCCTCCTTCGTCAAGGAGGTGGTCCGGCGGGCCGTGCTGCGCGCGGTCGAGGCCGGGCACGACGTGGGCGACGAGGACCTCCGGTCCGCCGTGCACGAGATGACCGCCGACGCCGAGCGCATCACGCGCTCGCTGCTCGGCTCGTCGCCGGACCTCCTCGACGAGGGGTCGCTCGAGCCCTGACCGGCGACGGCCGTCCTCGGGGGCGTCGGGCCGGGGCGGACCGCCAGCCCGCGCCGAACCTCCCGCCCGCGGCTAGTGTCCCGAGAGGACGACCGTGGGCACGCTCCCCCGCCGTCGGGCGCCCGCTCCGGAACGCCTCCCGCGTGCGCACGTCTCGTCCCGGCTGCGCCGACGGCAGCGGCCGTCACCGGAACGGAGGACGCACCGATGCACCACCCCAGGACAGCACTAGCGGCAGGGCTGGTGGTGCTCGTCGCGAGCGCGGGCCTCGCCGAGACCGCGCGGGCGAGCGCGCCGACGACGGAGAGCGTCTCCCTGTCCGTGCCCGGCACGGCCCCCGGGCGCACGACGGCACCGGCGACGGACCGCGGTTCCGGCAGCCTGCCGGAGGGGCAGCTGCGCGCGCTCGAGCTCGACCTCGGGCTCGACCCCACGGAGGTCGACGACCGGCTCGCGCTCGACGCCGCGACCGCCACGGTCGAACGCACGCTGAGCGGCGAGCTCGGTGCCGTGTACGCCGGGACGTGGGTCGACGCCGAGGCAGGGACGCCCGTCGTCGCCGTGACCGACCCCGCAGCCGTCGCGGACGTGGAGGCGGCCGGCGCCACGGCCCTCGTCGTGGACCGGAGCCGGGCCGAGCTCGACGACGTCGCGGCGCAGCTCGACACGACCAGGACGCCCGACGCCGTCCAGGCCTGGTACGTGGACGTCACCACGAACGAGGTCGTCGTCGAGTCGCTCGACCCCGCGGCCGCGGAGGCGTTCGTCGAGGCGTCGGGGACCGACGGGTCCGCGGTGCGCACCGAGGTCGTCGACGCGCCGTACGAGCCGGCGGCGGACGTGCGCGGCGGGGACCGCTACATCTCCCGGGACCCCGGCGGGTGGTCCGGGTCGGCGTGCTCGATCGGCTTCGCCGTCCAGGGCGGGTTCGTCACGGCGGGGCACTGCGGCGCGGCGGGCAAGGAGGTGCTCACCGCGAGCTGGGCGCGGATGGGCACGGTCCAGGCGGCGTCGTTCCCCGGCCACGACTACGCGTGGGCGCGCGTCGACGCCGGGTTCTCGCCCGTCCCGCGGGTGAACGACTACGCGGGCGGCACGGTCGACGTCGCCGGCTCGGCCGAGGCGCCCGTGGGAGCGTCGGTGTGCCGCTCGGGTGCCACGACCGGCTGGCGCTGCGGCGTCATCGAGCAGAAGAACATCACCGTCAACTACGGCACCGGCACCGTCTCCGGCCTCGCGCGCGGCAGCGCGTGCGCGGAGGGCGGCGACTCGGGCGGCTCGGTCGTCTCGGGCGACCAGGCGCAGGGCGTCACGTCGGGGCGCGTCAAGGACTGCTCCAACGGCGGCTCGTTCGTCTACCAGCCCGTCAACCCGATCCTGTCCGCCTACGGCCTGTCGCTCGTCACGACGAAGGGCACGGCGGGCAGCGCCCTCGCGGGGTTGTCGGGGACGGTGAACCGAGACCCCTGGTTCCGCCGGTAGCGACGGTCGCCGGACGCGCCGTCAGCCCGCGGGCGTGACCTCGCCCGCGGCAGCGCGGGCCGCGATGTCGTCGCGGTGGTGCGAGCCGGGGAGCACGATGCGGTCGACCGCCGCGTACGCGCGACGGCGGGCCTCGGCGAGGTCCGCGCCGCGCGCCACGACCGAGAGCACGCGCCCGCCCGCGGCGACGAGGTCGCCCTTGTCCGTGCGCGCGGTCCCGGCGTGCAGCACGTGGACGCCCTCGACGTCCTCCGCCGCCTCGATCCCCGTGATCGGGTCGCCGCCGCGGACGGCGCCCGGGTAGCCGTGCGCCGCGACGACGACGGTGACCGACGCGTCGTCGTGCCAGCGCAGCGGGCCGACCTCGGCGAGCCGCCCCTGCGCCGCCGCGAGCATGACCGCCGACAGCGGCGTCGCGAGGCGCGTGAGCACGGACTGCGTCTCCGGGTCGCCGAAGCGCGCGTTGAACTCGACGACGCGCGTGCCGCGGCTCGTCAGCGCGAGGCCCACGTAGAGCACGCCGACGAACGGGGTGCCGCGCCGCGCCATCTCGTCGATCGTCGGCTGCGCGACGCGCGTGACGACCTCCTCGACCAGGCCCTCGGGCGCCCACGGCAGCGGGCTGTACGCGCCCATGCCGCCCGTGTTGGGCCCCGCGTCGGCGTCGAACGCGCGCTTGAAGTCCTGCGCGGGCGCGAGCGGCACGACGGTCGCGCCGTCGCTCACGCAGAAGAGCGAGACCTCGGGCCCGTCGAGGTACTCCTCGACGACGACGCACGGGTCCTCGGGCGTGCCGTCCGCGGCCCGGCGGGGCGTCGCGAAGCACGCGGCGGCGTGCTCGAGCGCGGCCTGGCGGTCCTCCGTGACGACCACGCCCTTGCCGGCGGCGAGCCCGTCGTCCTTGATGACGTAGGGGGCGCCGAACGCGTCGACGGCGGCCGCGACCTCGTCGACGCCGGTGCACACGTGCGCGAGCGCCGTGGGGACCGACGCGGCGGCCATCACGTCCTTCGCGAACGCCTTGGAGCCCTCGAGCCGCGCGGCCTCCGCGCTCGGCCCGAACACGGGGACGCCGGCCTCGCGCACGGCGTCCCCGACGCCCGCGACGAGCGGCGCCTCCGGGCCGACGACGACGAGGTCGACGCCGAGGTCCGTCGCGAGCGCGGCCACCGCGGCGCCGTCGTTCTGGTCCACGGCGTGCAGCGTCGCGAGGTCCCCGATGCCCGGGTTCCCCGGGGCGGCGTGCAGCTCGTGCCGCTCCGCGCCCGGGCGGTCGGCCTCGTGCGCGAGGGCGTGGACGATGGCGTGCTCGCGGGCACCGGTCCCGACGACGAGGATCTTCACGGGCGCCGAGTCTACCGAGACGGCCCGGACACCCTGCGGGGCGTCCGGGCCGTGGTCGGCGGGGGTCGTCGGCTCAGTGGATGAGGTCGTGGCGCGGGATGATCGCGTCGCGGCTCGGGCCGACGCCGATCGCGGAGATCCGCGTGCCCGACATCTCCTCCAGCGCGTGCACGTAGCGCTGCGCGTTGACCGGCAGGTCGTCGAACGTGCGGGCGCCGGAGATGTCCTCCCACCAGCCGTCGAGCTCCTCGTAGATCGGCTTCGCGTGGTGGAACGCCGTCTGGTCGAGCGGCATCTCGTCGTACCGGACGCCGTCCACGTCGTACGCGACGCACACCGGCACCTTCTCGAAGCCGGTGAGGATGTCGAGCTTGGTGAGCACCATGTCGGTGATGCCGTTGACGCGGGTCGCGTAGCGCGCGATCACTGAGTCGTACCAGCCGCAGCGGCGTGCGCGGCCCGTCGTGACGCCGTACTCGCCGCCCTGCTTGAGCAGGTACTCGCCGTTCGCGTCGAACAGCTCGGTCGGGAACGGGCCCTCGCCCACGCGCGTCGTGTACGCCTTGATGACGCCGATGACGGAGCTGATGCGCGTCGGTCCGACACCGGAGCCCGTGAGCGCGCCGCCCGCGGTCGCGTTGGACGACGTGACGAACGGGTACGTCCCGTGGTCGACGTCGAGCATCGTGGCCTGCCCGCCCTCGAAGAGGACGTTCTTGCCCGCGTCGAGCGCCTTGTTCAGCTCGAGCGCCGTGTCCGCGACCATCGGCTTGAGCCGGTCGGCGTACTGCAGCAGCTCGGCCACCGTCTCGTCGACCGTGATGGCGCGACGGTTGTACACCTTGACCAGCAGGTGGTTCTTCTGGTCGAGCGAGCCCTCGATCTTCTCCGCGAGGATCTTCTCGTCGAACAGGTCCCAGATGCGGATGCCGACGCGGTTGATCTTGTCCGCGTACGCCGGCCCGATGCCGCGGCCCGTCGTGCCGATGCGGCGCTTGCCGAGGAACCGCTCGCTCACCTTGTCGATCGTGCGGTGGTAGCCCGCGATGACGTGCGCGGAGCCCGAGACGAGCAGGCGCGAGACGTCGACGCCGCGCGAGATCAGGTCGTCGAGCTCCTGGAACAGCACCTCGATGTCGACGACGACGCCGTTCGCGATGACCGGCGTGACCCCCGGGGACAGGATGCCCGACGGCAGCAGGTGGAGCGCGTACTTCTCGTCCCCGATGACGACCGTGTGGCCGGCGTTGTTGCCGCCGTTGAACTTGACCACGTAGTCGACCCGGGACCCGAGGAGGTCGGTCGCCTTGCCCTTGCCCTCATCGCCCCACTGGGCACCGACGAGCACCACGCCTGGCATGGAATCCCCACTTTCGCACTGCCTGTTCCTCGGGCCGGTCATGGTCGTGGGCGCGCACCGGCGTCCGGAGCGGAGCGGGCACGGGGTGCCCGACGGCGCCGGGCCCGCGGGCCCGAGGCGTCACCCGGGCGGCAGAGACCCGGGGACCGGCGCCGAGTTTACCGGTCGGATGACGGAAATTGACCTTCGAGACGTCTATCGACCGCGTCACGCCCGGGATGGGCAGAATGGCCTCATGAGCGACACGCACGCCAACCTCCTCGGCGGCCCCGCACCGGTCCGCCTCCCCGACGACTACGCGCACGTCCGCGACGCCATCGCGGCCGACGGCGACCCGTACGAGATCGCGGGCCGCTCGCCCGCGAGCTCGCTCGCGTGGGCCTACCTCGCCGAGGACTTCCTCCACGAGAACGGCTCGCGCGGCGCGGTGACGGCCTACGCGTTCGCGCGCACCGGCTACCACCGGGGCCTGGACTCGCTGCGGCGCGCCGGCTGGCGTGGCCAGGGCCCGATCCCGGCCGACCACGTGCCGAACCAGGGCTTCCTGCGGGCGCTCCTGGCCCTCGCCGAGTGCGCCGCGTACCTCGGCGAGGTCGAGGAGGCGGAGCGCTGCGAGCAGTTCCTGCGTGACGCCGGGACCTCGGCCGACGAGGTGCGTGCGCTGCGCTGACCGGCCGCGCGTCCGCCCGGCGAGCACCGGGTGGGCGCGCGACGCACCCGGGCGGCGTCTAGAGTCGTGCGCATGATCGAGATCGCCACGTCCCCCGCGACGACGACCCTCGTCATCGCCGGAGACCTCGATCTCGCCGAGCGCGACCAGTTCCCGGAGATCGCGGCACGCGTCGTCGGGCTGCGCCGTCAGCTCCTCGTCATCGACATGTGCCGCGTGACGTTCATGGACTCCACCGGCGCGGCGTTCCTCATCTCGCTCGCGGACGCCGGCCGCAAGCGCGGTGGTGCGACGGTGCTGCGCGGCTGCGACGACCGGGACCTGTTCGTCCTCGAGGTGTGCGGAGCGCTCGAGCTGTTCCGCATCGACAACGACCACCGCTGCGAGCCCGCGACGCCGCCGTCCGGCTTCGCCAAGGTCGAGCCCCCGGCCTGAGTCGGGCCGCCCTACCGCCCCGAGGGCCGCAGGGTCGCCCACACGAGCTTGCCCGACGCCGTCGGGCGCCATCCCCAGTCGGCGAGCCGCTCGACGATCTGCATGCCGAAGCCGCCCATGCGGTTCGGGTGCCCGTCCGTCGGGACGGGCGGCGCCGGGTTGGAGTCCTCGACCTCGACGCGGATGCCGTCGCCCGTGTCGAACAGGCGCAGCGCGAGGTGCCCCCACCCGTGCAGCACGCCGTTCGCGACGAGCTCGGACACGACGAGCTCCGCGTTCGCGCTCTCCCGCACGCCCCACGCCTGGCACGTGCGCACGACGGCGTGCCGCGCGCGCCCGATGGACGCCGGCTCGCTCGGCAGGAGCCAGCGACGGCTGCGCGGGCTCAGCACGACGGCGGACGCGTCCCGCTGCGGGTCGGGGATGCGCACGACGACGAGCGCGACGTCGTCCTCGGGGGCGTCCGCCAGGCGCGACAGGAGCTCCTCGCCCACGCCCGCGGCGTCGACGGCCGTGACCGCCTCGGACGCCGCCACGAGCGCCTCCAGGCCGACCCGCAGGGCGCGGTCGCGGCGCTCGATGAGGCCGTCGGTGTAGAACACGAGCGTGTCGCCCGGCACGAGCGTCGCGACGCCCGTCGAGCGGCTGCGGCCACCGAAGCCGACGAGGGCTCCCCCGGCGTCGTCGAGCTGCGTCACGGTGCCGTCGCGCAGCAGGAGCGGCGGCAGGTGGCCGGCGCGCGAGTACTCGATCCGCCACGCGTCCTCGGGCTGCGCGGCGTCCGGCTGCGTGAGCGCCGCGTACACCAGGCTCGCGGACCGCGGGATCCGCATGCCCTGGACGAGCTGGTCGACGCGCTCGAGCACGGGGCCGGGCGTCGTGAGCTCGTACGCGTACGAGCGCACCACCGAGCGGAGCTGCCCCATGGCGGCCGCGGCCTCGACGTCGTGCCCCACGACGTCGCCGATGACGAGGCCGACGACGTCCGGCGCGATCTGCAGGACGTCGTACCAGTCGCCGCCCACCTGGGCGTGCTCGGAGTTCGGCGCGTAGTACGTCCACACGTCGAGGCCCGTGACGTCGGCCTGCTCGGGGAGCATCGCGCGCTGGAGGGTCTCGGCGAGCCGGTGCTCGCGCGCGTAGAGGCGCACGTTGTCGATCGCGGTGCCGGCCCGGCGGGCGATGACCTGGAGGAGCGTGCGCACGCCCTCGCGGGCCTCCGCGTCCGTGCCGAACCCCTGCGGCGGCGAGTCCGGCAGGTCTCCCGTGACGAGCAGGCCGAGGATGCGCCGGCGCCCCGGGACGGCGGACACCGTCACGGACCCCGGCCGCCGCGCCAGGCCGGAGAGCCGGTGGTGGAGGTCGCGCTGGAGCCAGCCCGAGGCGGACCACTGCGGGTAGGTGGCGGAGAGGTCGAGCGTCACAGGCCCCTCGATGCGCCCGTCGAGCACGTCCTGGACACGGTCGGGCACGTCCACGCGGACGCGCGGCACCGAGCCGGTGACGGAGGCCGCGTCGCCGAGCGCGTCGGTCGTGTGCACGCCCGGGGCCAGGGGCAGGACGCCGGGCGTGTAGCGGCCGTGCCGCTGGCCGCGCCCGCTCGGGGGCGCCGCCGTGTCGACGCCCTCCGCGTACCGCAGGCCGTCGTCGTTGAGGTAGAAGCCCGCCCAGTCGACGACGTAGCCCGCGAGCAGCGCCGTGATGTCGCGCAGCGCGTACGGCTGGTCGAGGTCCGCGAGGAGGTCGGAGCTGCGGGAGACGACGTCGAGCACCGCGCGCTCGCGCCGCTCGAGCGCGAGCGACGCGACCTGGGCCGCGTACCGCTCGAGGTGCTCGGACACGTCGACCTGCGCTCCGACCCAGTGGGTCACCGTGCCGTCCGGGCCCGTGAGGGGCGCGAGCGAGAGCTGCGTCCACACCGCCACCCCGTCGCGACGGAACGTGCGCACCGTGTAGGTGAGCTCACGCTCGTCGGCGACGGCGGAGCGGAGCTGCTGCGCGTCGACGGGGTTCGCGAGGAGCGACTCGAGGACCTGAGGACTGCGGCCGAGGACCTCGGCGGCGGTGAACCCGGTCTGTCGCTCGAACGCGCGGTTGACCCAGACGATCGGCATCTCCGACGATCGCGGGCCCGTGACGAACATCGCCACCCCGGTGGCGTCCATCGCGCGCGTGCACAGCTCCTGGACGTGCGCGGGCAGGTCGGTGCCGAGCCCCGGCGAGCTGCCCATCGTCACCTCCGACGGTCCGAGCGTCGATCGTCTGGAAACGGACGCCACGGTCGCGTTACTGTCCCGACTGGACATTCAACCGTAGATTGGTGCTTCCCGAGACCGGAACCGGTCCGGACCACGCCAGAGAGGAGCGCCGGTGCGCGAAGGTACACCCCCGGCCGCAGACCGCCCGGTCGGCGTCGCCGGCGACCCCGCAGGAGCGGGCGACCCCGCGAGCGTGCACGTCATCGTGGGCACGACGCGAGCACGCATCGTGCTCTCGGGCGAGATCGACGCCGACCTCGGCGCCGATCTCCAGGAGGCGACCGCCGCGGCGGAGGACTCCGGCCTGCCCGTCGAGATCGACGCCCACCACGTGACCTTCATGGACTCGTCGGGCGTGGCGTTCCTCGCCCGCCTCGCGTCGCGCGGCCCGCACCGCGTGCGCGTCCTCCGCGCCCCGCCCACCGTACGGTTCCTGCTCGAGGTGACCCGGATCGGCGAGCTGCTCGACATCGTCGACGTGGACCCCGGCTTCGACCTCGACGAGCCCCCCCGGCAACGGCGCGGGCAGCACCGACTGACGCGTGGCCGCGCTCGCCCGCGGCCGCAGCACGACGAAGGCCCCCGGTCCTCACGGACCGGGGGCCTTCGTGCGACGCGAGCCCGGAGCGGGCGCCGGGCCGTGGGGCGTCAGCGGATCTTGTTGCCCGCCGAGCGCAGCTGCTGCGACGCCTCGATGATGCGCGCGGCCATGCCGGCCTCGGCGAGCTTGCCCCAGGCGCGCGGGTCGTAGGCCTTCTTGTTGCCGACCTCGCCGTCGATCTTCAGGACGCCGTCGTAGTTCGAGAACATGTGGCCGACGACGGGGCGCGTGAACGCGTACTGCGTGTCGGTGTCGATGTTCATCTTGATGACGCCGAAGTCGACCGCCGCCGAGATCTCCTCGGCCGTCGAGCCGGAGCCGCCGTGGAAGACCAGGTCGAACGGGTTCTCCTTGCCGACCTTCGCGCCGACGGCCTCCTGGATCTCCTTGAGGATCTCCGGGCGGAGCTTGACCGCACCCGGCTTGTACACGCCGTGCACGTTGCCGAACGTGAGGGCCGTCAGGTAGCGGCCCTTCTCGCCCGTGCCGAGCGCCTCGATCGTCGCGAGACCGTCCTCGACCGTCGTGTAGAGCTTCTCGTTGATCTCGGCCTCGTGGCCGTCCTCCTCGCCGCCGACGACGCCGACCTCGATCTCGAGGATCGTGCGCGCCGCCTGCGAGAGCTCGAGCAGCTCGGCAGCGATGGTGAGGTTCTCGTCCAGCGGGACGTCCGAGCCGTCGTACATGTGCGACTGGAACGTCGGCAGGCCGCCGTTCTTCACCTGCTCGGCCTCGATGGCCAGGAGCGGGCGGACCCAGGAGTCGAGGTTCTTCTTGACGCAGTGGTCGGTGTGGATCGCGATCTGCACCGGGTAGTTCTTCGCGACCTCGCGCGCGTACGCCGCGAGGGCGAGCGAACCGGCGATGCGGTCCTTGACCGTCGAACCCGAGCCGTACTCGGCGCCGCCCACGGAGACCTGGATGATGCCGTCGGACTCGGCCTCGGCAAAGCCCTGGAGCGCGGCGGTGATGGTCTGCGACGAGGTGATGTTGACGGCCGGGTAGGCGAACGAGCCTGCCTTCGCCCGGTCGATCATCTCGGCGTAGACCTCGGGGGTTGCGATGGGCATGCGGAGCTCCTGTGGAGTCGTGCGGGGTGGACTGTCAGGTCAAAGTCTGGCATGGATGACAGCGCGAGGTCAGGGCCGTTCGACCTGTGGTCCCCCGATGACCACGCCTCTACCTCGGCGGCCCCGTCGGCCCCAGGTGCTGCGCCGCCCAGGCGTGCAGGGCGATCGCGCCGGCGGCGCCGGCGTTGATCGAGCGGGTCGACCCGTGCTGCGTGATGTGGAGCACCGCGCGGCACGCCGCGACCGCCTCGGGGGTCAGCCCGGCCGACTCCTGGCCGAGGAGCAGCACGCACGACGCGGGCAGCGCGTAGCCCTCGATCGGCACCGAACCCGGGACGTTGTCGACCCCGAGGAGCGGCAGGCCCTCCCCCGCGGCCCAGCCCGCGAGCTCCTCCACCGAGGCGTGGTGGTGCACGTGCAGGTAGCGGTCCGTGACCATGGCGCCGCGGCGGTTCCAGCGTCGCCGCCCCACGACGTGCACCCCGGCCGCGTTGAACGCGTTGGCGGTGCGGACGACGGAGCCGATGTTGAGGTCGTGCGCCCAGTTCTCGATCGCGACGTGGAGCCGACGGGCCGGGTCACGACGCGCGTCGAGGTCGGCGACGACGGCCTCGACCGTCCAGTAGCGGTAGGCGTCGACGACGTTGCGGCGGTCGCCGTGCGCGAGCAGCTCGGGGTCGTACCGGGGGTCGAGCCGCGTCGCCCCGGGCGGTCCGGCGGGGTCCGGGACGCGGGGCCACGCCTCCGGGCCGCCGGGCCACGGGCCGACGCCGACCTCGCGCTCGGCCGTCCCGCCCGGTCCCGCCGTCCCCGCGCTGCTCGCCATGGCGCACATTCTGCCGGGACCCGCAGGTCCGTCGTCGCCGGACCTCCACGGCGGGTGCACACCGACCGCCGGGCCGCGCGGCCCCGCCCGGCTACGCTGGTGACCCGTGAACACCCTCGCCGAGCTCGCCTCCGCCCTCCCGGGGGCCGCGCACGCCGCGGGCCTCGGCGCCGCCGGACCGGTCGCCGCCCTGGGCCCGGACTGGATGGACCCGATGACGCTCATCGAGCGCTTCGGTGACGCCGCGCTCGTCGGGATCGTCGTCGTCATCTTCATCGAGACGGGCCTGCTCTTCCCGATCCTGCCCGGCGACTCGCTGCTCTTCACCGCGGGCGCGCTCGTCGCGCAGGAGTCGCTGCAGATCAGCCTGCCCGTCCTGCTCGTCCTGCTGTTCGCCGCGGCGTTCCTCGGCGACCAGACGGCGTACCTCATCGGACGCACCGTCGGGCCCAAGGTGTTCGACCGGCCCGACTCCCGGTTCTTCAAGCGCAAGTACATCGACCAGACGAACGCCTACTTCGAGAAGTACGGCGGCCGGACGATCGTCATCGCACGGTTCGTGCCCATCGTGCGCACGTACGCCCCCGTCGCGGCGGGCGTCGGCAAGATGCACTACCGGCACTTCGTCGGGTTCAACGCGCTCGGCGCCCTGCTCTGGGCCGTCGGCCTCACGTGGCTCGGCTACCTCCTGGGGAACATCACGTTCGTCAAGGAGAACATCGAGGCGCTCGTGCTCCTCATCGTCCTGCTGTCCGTGCTGCCCATGGTCATCGAGGTCTGGCGCGGTCGGCGGGCGGAGAAGCGGGCCGCGGCGCTGGAGGCGCAGATCGCCGCCGACGCCCACCAGAACGGGGTCGCGGAGGACGCGACCGCCGTCGGCCAGGCCGACACGGACGGGAAGGACGCCTGACATGACACGAGAGATCACGAGCTGGCTCACCGACATGGACGGCGTGCTCGTCCACGAGGGCCACGCGATCCCCGGCGCCCCGGAGTTCGTGCGCGCGCTGCGCGACAAGGGCCGGCCGTTCCTCATCCTCACGAACAACTCGATCTTCACGGCGCGCGACCTGCGGGCGCGCCTCGCGACGTCGGGCATCGACGTGCCGGAGGAGTCGATCTGGACGTCGGCGCTCGCGACCGCGCAGTTCCTCACCGACCAGATCCCCCAGGGCAGCGCGTACGCCGTGGGCGAGGCCGGGCTGACGACGGCGCTCTACGAGGCCGGCTACACGCTCACCGAGTCCGACCCGGACTACGTGGTGCTGGGCGAGACCCGCACGTACTCGTTCGAGGCGATCACCAAGGCGATCCGCCTCGTGCTGGGCGGGTCGCGGTTCATCTGCACCAACCCCGACACGACCGGGCCGTCGCAGGAGGGCCCGCTGCCCGCCACGGGCGCCGTCGCGGCGATGATCACGTCCGCGACGGGCCGCAAGCCGTACTTCGTGGGCAAGCCGAACCCGATGATGTTCCGCTCGGCGCTCAACCGCATCGACGCCCACTCCGAGACGACCGCGATGATCGGCGACCGGATGGACACCGACGTCGTCGCGGGCATCGAGGCGGGCCTGTACACCTACCTCGTCATGACCGGGTCCACGAGGATGGCCGACGTCGACCGCTACCCGTTCCGGCCGAGCAAGGTCGTCGACTCCGTCGCGGACCTCGTCGACCTCGTCTGAGGACACGCCGGGCCGGCCCGGCCGCCCCCCGGGAGCACCGCACGCACGACGACGCCCGGTCACCTCGTGGTGACCGGGCGTCGTCGTGCGGGGGCCGGGTCAGGCGGCCGCGGCCACCTCCGCGCGGCCTGCGCGGCGGCGTCGGACGGCCACCAGTGCCCCGCCGGTGAACAGCAGCGTCCCGGCCAGGAGCGCGAGGCTCCCGGCGTCGGAGCCGGTGGTGGCGAGCGCGCCCGAGTAGGCGTCGCACTCGACGTCGCCGCCGACGGGGAGGCTGACCGTCACCGGCGCGAGCGCGGTGCCGGCCTCGTAGAACCCGGCGAACGCCTTCGCGCCGGCGGCCGTGAGGGTCGCGGGGGCGCCGCTCCACGTGATCGTGGAGCCCGACGTGGACTTCTTCCCCGACAGGTCGAGGCTCGCGAACGCCACGCCGGTCGACGAGGACTTCTTGCCCTCCATGTCGCTGCTCTGCACGTCGACCACGAGCGTGCCCGACGACCCGTCCACGACGACGCGCGGGTTGCTGATCCGCAGGTCGAGGATGCCCTCGTGCCCGGAGAACGACACCGAGCCGCCGAAGCTCGCGCGGCCCTTGCCGAGGTCCGTGTTGAACGAGCCCTTGCCGCCGCTCCACGTGAACGCCGAGCCGCCGTCCCGCACACCGTCCGTCGAGACCGAGCCCTTCGCGATCGGGCCGGTGACGTACGACCGGAACCGGTCGCTCACGCCCCACGAGAGGGTCGCGCCGTGGACGCCCTGGGCGAAGCACTGCTCCGCCGCGCTGCCCGACCCGGTGCCGGTGCCGGTCGTGCCGGCACCGACGATCGTGAGGGGCGCGGACGCCGTGTGGCCCGCACCGACGAGGAGCAGCGTGTGCTCGCCCGGCGCGACGTCCTTCGGGATCGTCACGGTCGAGGTCGCGGCACCGCCCGCGTTCGCGGTCGTGCCCGTCGCGAGCGTGCGCGGCGTCGAGCGGAGCTCCGTACGGATGCCGGACTCGCCCGCGCCGAACCCGACGCCGCTGATCGTCACCTCGTCGCCCGGGCGTGCCTGCGCCACCGAGAGCGTCGCCTTCGCCGGGTCCACGGACCCGCCGGTCGAGCCGTCGTCCGGGGTGCCGATGGTGCCGCCGCCCGGCGCGGTCGCCTTCGCGCCGACCGTGAACGTCACGGGGTCGAGCGCCGTCCCGGCCGGGTAGAAGCCGACGAACGCGAGCGAGCCGTCCGCGGTGAGCGTCGCGGCCGCGTCCCGGAACGTCACGGCCCCGTCCGCGCTCGTCGTCGGCGTGCCGAGCGCGAGCGTCGCGACGGCGACGCCCGTGCGGTCGAACGTCGAGCCGTCCAGCCCGGTGGAGCGCGCGTCCGCGAGCAGGCGACCCGTGCCGGGGCCGGTGATCTCGACCACCGGGTTCGACAGGGTGAGGTCGAGCGCGCCCGCGTGGCCGGTGAAGCGGACCGTCCCGGTGTACCGGGCCGTCCCCCGACCGCTCGCCGCGGTCCACGTGCCACCGTCGGCCTGGCCGAAGCGGAAGACGCCGTCGACGACGCTCGCCCCGTCCGTCGCCGTCGCGCCGCCCTTCGCGACCGGGCCCACGATGTAGCTGCGGAACGACTCCTTGACGCCCCACGTGAGGCTGCCGGCCGTCGTCGGCGCCGGGGTCGCCGGCGTGGCGGTCACCGCGACCGTCACCGGCGCGGACGTCGAGCCGCGGTAGGCGGTGGCGTCCGTGGGGACGAAGGTCGCGCTCAGGGCGTGCGAGCCGACGGCGAGCGGGGCCGTCCGGAACGTCGCGGCACCGTCCGTGACGGTCGCGGTGCCCAGGGTCGTGCCGCCCTCGACGAACCGGACCGTGCCTGCCGCCTTCGGCGCGACCGTCGCGGTGAGCGTCACCGCCGTGCCCTCGACGACCGACGTCGCCGACGACGCGAGCGTCGTCGTGGTCGCCTTCGCCTCGCCGCCGGGGACCGGGGCGGTCACGGTCAGCGTGGTGCTGCCGGTCAGGCCGAGCTCCGACGTGACGACCACGGGGACGGACCCGGCGGGGGTGCCGGCGGGGACCGTGAGCACGAGCGTCGCGCCGTCGCGGGAGTACGACGCCGGGGCGCCGCCGAACGTCACGGCCTTGATCGCGTCGTCCGCGCCGAGACCGCGCACCGTGACGCGGACCGTCGAGCCGGCCTCCACCGTGGTGGACGCGGGCGTGACGGTGAGCGTGCCCGGTGCGTCGTACGCGACGGGGACGAAGAGCTCCTGCGCGGCGTTGCTCACGCCGCCCGCGCCGTAGGTGTAGACGCCGTAGCGCCCGCCCTCGAGCGCGGCGGGGTTCTTCACGACGAGACGCGCCTCGAACGTGCCGTCCGGCGTGATGTCCGTCCACTGCGCCCGGACCACCGACTGGTACTGCGCGGGGACCTGGTCGAGCACGGGCTCGGCGAGGGCCCACGCCTGCGAGCCGACCTTGCGGTTCGACGACGCGGCGCCCTCGGACGGCCGCCACTGCTCGGCGAAGCTCCCGAACACGACGTAGGTGCCCTGCGGGAGCGTCGCCGGGATCGGGACGCCGCGGCCGCCGACGTTCGCCGCCGGGTCGAAGCCGGTGCCCCGGACGACGATCGTGTCACCTACCGCGACCGGGGTGTCGCCGAGCGGCGTCGTGCCGTCCGCGGCGAGCACGGTGATCTCGGGCGTCCACTCGGGCGCCTCGGGCTCGGTCGTGAACGCGACGGGCGCGTACAGCTCCTGCGCGGCGTTGACCGTGCCGCCCGCGGCGTACGTGTACACGCCGTACCGGCCGCCCTCGCGCCCGAGCTCGCTCGCGACGAGCTCGGCGGTGAACGTGCCGTCCGGCGCGAGCTCGGCCCACTGCCCGCGGATCGCGGACTGGTAGCGCGGGTCCACCTGGTCGAGCGCCGCGGACGAGAGGGCCCACTGCTGCGAGCCGGCCGTGCGCGCGCTCGACGGGGCACCCTCCGACGGGCGCCAGTCGGCCGCGAAGCTGCCGAAGACCACGTAGGTGCCCGCGGGGATGCCCCCGGAGATGGGCGGACGGTTGCCCGCCGGCGCGACGTTCGCGTCCGGGTCGAAGCCTGAGCCCTTGACGACGATCCTGTCGTCCGGGCGGACGGGCGCGTCTCCGAGCGGTGTCGTGCCGTCGGCGGCGTAGAGGGTGATCTGCGGCTCCCAGACCGGCTCGGGCGCGGTGCTGCCCTGGACCGCGACGGGCGTGAACGTGTCGAGGCTGCGGTCGGTCACCGAGAGGCCGTGCGCGGCGGAGGTCGCCACCACGTACTGCTTCGCCGGGTCGAGCTTTCCTGCCGGGACGGTCAGCGTCGTGGTGAACGCGCCGTCGCGCACCTGCTGCGGCATGACCCAGCCCTGGGCCAGCCAGCCGCTCGCGACGAGCGGGCCGCTGCCGTCCCAGATCGCGGCGTCGCCGAGGAGCACGTACGCGCCGTTCGCGGCGCCCGCGCCGACGAACCCGGTGCCCGAGATCGTGAAGGTGTTCTCCACCGCCGGGTCGACGGGCGTCGACGGCGACACCGTGACGGCCGGCTCGACGGCGGGCTCCGCCTCGGGCTCCGGTTCGGGCTCCGTGGCGGTCACCGTGTGCGCGACGGCCGCGGAGGCCGAGGCGACGAACGCGGCCGGGTCCGCGGGCGTGAAGGCGGCGCTCAGCTGATGGCTGCCCGCGGCGAGGGTCGTGGTCTCGAGGCGCGCGACGCCGTCGGCCACGGCAGCGGTGCCGAGGGCGGTGCCGCCGTCGCGGAACTCGACCGTGCCCGCGGCGGCGGGCGCGACGGTCGCGGTGAGCGTCACCGTCGCCCCGGCCGCGGACGTGCCCGCGGGCGCCGCGACGAGCGTGGTCGTCGTCGCCTGCGCGGGCGCCACCGGCTCGGGCGACACGACGCGGGCGGTCAGGGTCGACATGGGCCTGCCCGCGTACGACGAGAAGTACGGCGAGACGTTCCCGAGCGTCCCGACGACGGTCCCGTCCGCCACGAACGTGACCTCGTCACCGGCTCGCGTCGCGGACACCGTGACGTCGGCGACCTTCACGTCGTTCCCCGCGCCAGGGTTGACGGTGCCCGCGAAGTCCGCGTAGACCGCGCCCGTCGTGGGACCGGTGAGGTCGAGCCGCACGTCGGAGAGCGTCACGTCGAGCGCGCCGTGGTGGCCCTCGTACCGGGTCGAGCCGCCGAGACGGACGGAGCCCGTCCCGGACGCGTCGTCGTAGCTGCCGGACGCGGGGCCGTAGGACGCCTGGCCGCCCTGGAGCGGCGGGGTGATCGCGCCCTGGGCGATGCCGCCCGTGACGTACGACGTCCACGAGTCGACGAAGTTCCAGGTGGCCGACCCGCCGGTCACGTCGGCGGCGGCCGCCTGGGCCGGGGCGCCGGTGCCGGCGACAGTGAGGCCGGCGGCGAGCGCCGCGGCGAGGAACGAGGCGAGGGCGCGTCGGACGCGTCTCGACGATGAAGTGCGCACAAGGTCTCCCGTGCTGGTCCGGGCGAGGTCCCGGCGGGGAGCGGGACCGAGAAGGGAGCGTGCTCACGCTCCGCCGAGACGGACCATATAAGGGTCGCCTCACCAAAGCAAGGTAAGCCTGACCTATCGACATGTGACGCGCGCCTCCTCTCTCCACGACGACGCCCCGCGACCCAGGAGGCCGCGGGGCGGTGCGCCGCGTCGAGCGGCGGGAGACGGAGCGGAGGAGCTCAGGCGAGACCGAGGTCCTCCAGGCTGAACAGGTAGTGGTACGGGACGCCGAGCGCCTCGATCTTGGCGCCCGCGCCCGTGGCCCGGTCGACGATCGTCGCGACGCCCGCGACCTCGCCCCCGGCCGCGCGCACGGCCTCGATCGCCGTGATCGGCGAGCCGCCCGTCGTCGTCGTGTCCTCGACCACGACGACCCGCCGGCCCGCGACGTCGGGGCCCTCGATCTGGCGCTGCATCCCGTGCGCCTTGGCCGCCTTGCGCACCACGAACGCGTCGAGGTCCTGGCCGCGGGACGCGGCGGCGTGCAGGAGGGCGGTCGCGATGGGGTCGGCGCCGAGCGTCAGCCCGCCCACCGCGTCGATCTCCGCCGTGCCGAGCCCCTGCTCCTCGAGGAGGTCGAGGAGCTGGTGGCCGATGAGCGGCGCGGCGCGGTGGTGCAGCGTGACGCGGCGCAGGTCCACGTAGTAGTCCGCCTCCTTGCCCGAGGAGAGCGTCACGCGGCCGTGCACGACGGCGAGCTCGCGGATGAGGCCGAGCAGCTGCTCGCGGGGGGTCGAGGCGAGCGTCGAGGCGGGGTCGGTAGTCACGACCGCCAGGGTATCGGGCCCGCCCCGTGCCTAGCGGTACTTGCCGATCGCGCGGACGGCGGAGCGCGGCATCGCGCGCAGGGCCGCCGAGGCGACCCGGTACCGCACCGACGGCGTGGAGATGACGACGCCCCGCCGCACGTCCGCGAGCGCCTCCGCGACGACCCGGTCCGCGTCGAGCCACGCGAGGTCGGGGAGCACGGACTTGTCGATGCCCGCGCGGTCGTGGAACTCGGTGTGCGTGAAGCCGGGGCACAGCACGGTCGCGGTGACGCCCGTGCCGTGCAGCTCGACGGCGAGGCCTTCCGTGAAGGACCGCACCCAGGCCTTCGCCGCCGCGTACGTGCCGCCCGCGGTGAGGGCCGCGACCGACGCGACGTTGAGGATCGCGCCGCGCCCGCGCTCCGTCATCTGGCCCGCCGCCGCGTGGGACAGGACCATGACGGCGCGGACCATGACGTCCAGCGCCTCGAGCTCGACGTCGAGGTCGCCCCCGACGAAGTGCTGGTGCGTCGCGAAGCCCGCGTTGTTGACGAGCAGGCCGACCGGGCGCTCGTCCGGGCCGCCGGTCGTGGCGAGGCGCTCCGCGACGCGCGCGACGTCGTCGGGCACCGAGAGGTCGGCGCGCAGCACCTGGACGCGCACCCCGGCCGCGGCGCGGATCTGCCGTGCGGTCTCCTCGAGGCGCGCCTCGTCGCGCGCCACGAGGACGAGGTCGTGCCGCGCCGTGGCGAGCTGCCACGCGAACTCCAAACCCAGGCCGGCGCTCGCGCCGGTGATGAGTGCTGTCGCCATGGTCACAGCCTACGGGCGCCCGGGTGACCCGGGCGCCCGCAGGCGGGGTGGAGTCGTGTCACCGGGCCGGCGGCTTCACGGCGAGCACGGGGCACGCGGCGCCCAGCAGGATCTGCTGGGCGGTGGAGCCGAGCACGAGCTTGCCCACGGGGGTGCGGTGCCGCACTCCCACGACGACGAGGTCGGCGTCGACCTCGGCCGCGACGCCGAGCACGACCTCCGCGGGCAGCGCGGAGGACTGCAGGTGCCGCACCTCGTGCTCGACCCCTGCCTCCTCGAGGATCGTGCCGACCTCGACGAGCTGGTCGTGGTCGGCCCAGCGCGGGTCGACGAGCCGGTCGCCGCGCGTCGTGTTGACCACCACGACGCCGGTGCCGAGCAGGACGGCCGCCCGGGCCGCGGCCCGCGTCGCGGCGGTCCCGAGCTCGCCGGGCGCGTAGGCGAGGACGACGGTCATCAGCGCACCTCCTGGTCCTGGGCCTCGACGCGGACGTCCTCGGCGAGCTCCGCGAGCTCGGCACCGGTGCGGCGCTCGCGCCGGCGCAGCCACAGGCCCGCGAGGATCACGACGGCGACGAGGGCGTAGGCCGTCGCGGCGAACGGGCTGGTGACGAGGGTCGTCAGGTCGCCCTGGCTGATCGCGAGCGAGCGGCGCAGCCGGTCCTCGGCCATGGGGCCGAGGATCATGCCGACGACCATGGGGGCGACGGGGTAGCCGTAGCGCCGCATGAAGAACCCGATCGCGCCGATGACGAGCAGGATGAGCACGTCGACCGGGGAGAAGTTCAGCGCGTACGAGCCGAGCGCGCCGAACAGCAGGATGCCCGCGTAGAGGTAGTGCCGCGGGATCTGGAGGACCTTCACCCACATGCCCACGAGGGGCAGGTTGAGCACGATGAGCATGAGGTTGCCCACGTAGAGGCTCGCGACGAGCGCCCACACGAGCGCGGACTGGCTCTCGAAGAGCAGCGGGCCGGGCTGGATGCCGTACGACTGGAACGCGACGATGATGATCGCGGCGGTCGCCGTCGTCGGGAGGCCGAGCGTGAGGAGCGGCACGAGGACGCCGGACGCCGCGGCGTTGTTCGCCGCCTCCGGGCCCGCGACGCCCTCGATCGCGCCCTTGCCGAACTCGTCCTTGTGCTTCCCGGCGGCCTTGCGCTCGGCGGCGTACGACAGGAAGGTCGCGACGTCGGCGCCGCCCGCCGGGATGGTGCCGACGGGGAACCCGATCGCCGTCCCGCGCAGCCACGGCTTCCAGGAGCGCCGCCAGTCCTCGCGCTTCATCCAGGAGCGCCAGCCCTTCTCGACGGGGATGACGTGCACGGGACCGTGCCGCAGGCGCGACCCGACGTACAGCGCCTCCCCTACCGCGAAGAGGCCGACGGCGACGATGACGACGTCGATCCCGTCGGCGAGCGTCGGGACGCCGAACGTGAAGCGCTGCTGGCCGGTGAGCGTGTCGGTGCCCATGAGCCCGAGGAACAGGCCGAGCGACAGGGACGCCATGCCGCGCGGCACCGACGACCCGAGCAGCGCGCCGACCGTCACGAAGGCGACGACCATGAGCGCGAAGTAGTCGGGCTCGCCGAGCTGCACGGCCCAGCGCGCGACGTACGGCGCGACGAAGGTCAGGGCGACGGTCGCGATGGTGCCCGCGACGAACGAGCCGATCGCGGCGGTCGCGAGCGCGGCCGCCCCGCGGCCCGCGCGGGCCATCCTGTTGCCCTCGAGCGCCGTGACGATCGACGACGACTCGCCGGGCGTGTTGAGCAGGATCGACGTCGTCGACCCGCCGTACATGCCGCCGTAGTAGATGCCGGCGAACACGATGATGGCGGCCGTCGCGTCGAGCGAGTACGTGAGCGGCAGGAGGAGCGCGATCGTCATCGCGGGGCCGATGCCGGGGAGCACCCCGACCGCGGTCCCGACGAACACGCCGAACAGCGCGTAGAGCAGGTAGACGGGCTGGACGACGGTCGCGAACCCGTCGAGCAGCGCGGTGAGGTTATCCACGGAACCAGGTCACCCCCTCCA
Organism: Sphaerisporangium cinnabarinum; assembly: GCA_003052455.1. Taxonomy (GTDB): domain Bacteria; phylum Actinomycetota; class Actinomycetes; order Actinomycetales; family Cellulomonadaceae; genus Cellulosimicrobium; species Cellulosimicrobium cinnabarinum. The sequence continues at coordinate 23,388 of QAPD01000083.1, forward strand.
GGAGCGGGCCGGGCGGGAGCGACAGCCCGAGCACGCCCCCGAACAGGACCTGGATCACCAGGGCCAGGACGAGGCCGAGCACGGCGGCGCGCCACCACGGGCGGGCGCCGAGGACGATCGCGGCCCCGGCGAACAGGAGCGTCGCGGCGAGCGGCCACCCGACGAGGTTGATCGCGTAGACGTGCACGAACAGCACCGCGCCGAGGAGCCCGACGGTCAGCCAGTCGGTGCGGGCGTCGGGGTCGACGTCCTCGCCGTCCTCCTCCTGGCCGCCGTGCCCTCGCCAGACGGCGACGAGCAGCACGAGGCCGGTCGCGAGCAGCATCGCGCCCACGAGGTAGGGGAACGCCCGGGGCCCGAGCGTGTTCGCCGAGCCGGGCACGACGATCGTCCCGGCGTCGAGGAGCACGAACACCCCGAGGGCGGCGGTGACGCCGGCGACGACGAGCTCGCCGGGTCGCCGCCGGGGACCCGCGGCGGGGGTGGCGCCTGCGGGGTCCCCGGCGGCCGGGCCGTCGGCGGGGTC
>QAPD01000084.1 GCA_003052455.1 Sphaerisporangium cinnabarinum
GGACGGCCCGCGCCGCGGTCTGCACGGCGCGAGCGCGACCCTGGACGCGCGCGGTGTCGACCCGCTGGTGGCGCAGCACCTCGAGCGCGCGCGCGGCGCCGTCGCGCACGACGTCGCCGCCGCCGTCGACCGGGCGGACGCGGCCGGGCCGGGGGAGCGCGGGATCGTCGGGCGCGACCTGCTCGCGGGCGCGACGGCGGGCCGCCGCCTCGCCGGGCTGCCGGGGGCGGGCAGCGGGGGAGGGCTGGGCTTCGCCGTCGCGGCGCTGGGCGGGCGGCTCGTGCCCGCGCTGCGGGTCGTGGGGGACGACGTCGGGCTCGACGCGCGGCTCGCGGCCGCGGACGTCGTCGTCGTGCTCGCGGACGAGCTCGGGGCGCACGAGCTGGGGGAGGGGACGGTGCACGAGGTCGCGTCCCGTGCGGCCCGGCACGCGCTGCCCGTCGTCGTGGTGGCGCGCGAGGTGGTCGCCGGACGGCGCGAGCAGGCGGCCGCGGGGATCAGCGGCACGTACGCGTGGGGCGACGGCGACCCGCGCGACCTCGTGGAGCGCGTCGCGCGCACGTGGTCGCGCGGCTGAGGCGCGTCAGCCGAGGTCGACGTCGCCGTCCGCGCGCACGGACCACGCGGGGTTGTGCGCGATCTCCCACACGAGGTCGTTCGGGTCGGCGACGTGGGCGTGGAAGACGCCCCCGAACTCTCCCTCCTGCGGCTCCTTGCGAACGGTCCCGCCCGCGGCCACCATCGCGTCCACCAGCTCGACGACGGCGGCGCGCGACCCGACGTTGTGCGACAGGGTCACGCCCGTGGTCGCGGGCGGCGCGCCGGCCGCCCCGGCGTCCCGCGCGAAGCTCGCCGCGTCGAAGAGACCGAGGAGCTGGCCCGCCGCGGACCGGTAGAACACGATCTCCCCCGGCACGTCGAGCCGGGGCTCCCAGCCGAGCGCGCCGTAGAAGCGCCGGGCCGCGTCGAGGTCTCGCGTCGCGACCGTCACGAAGTGCACCGCCTGGTCCATGGGTCCTCCGTCGTGGCCCTCGCGCCCCGTGCGCCGAGGTCCGTTCGACCCTAGTGCCGTGCGGGGTCGTAGACTCGGGAACACCACCGGCACGTGTGGTGTTGAGGACCTGACGGGATCTCTCTCGAGAGATCCGAGAAGCCGGCCACCACCGGGGCAGCACTGCCCCCGACAGCGCGGAGACGAGATGAGCGAGACCACCGACATTGCCACGCACGGCGTCAACCTGACCGACGAGGCCGCGGACAAGGTCCGCACGCTCCTCGAGCAGGAGGGTCGTGACGACCTGCGCCTGCGCGTCGCGGTGCAGCCCGGCGGCTGCTCCGGCCTGATCTACCAGCTCTACTTCGACGAGCGCGTGCTCGACGGCGACGCGCTGCGCGACTACGACGGCGTCGAGGTCGTGGTCGACAAGATGAGCGTCCCCTACCTCGAGGGCGCGACGATCGACTTCGCCGACACGATCGAGAAGCAGGGCTTCACGATCGACAACCCCAACGCGGGCAGCGCCTGCGCCTGCGGCGGCTCCTTCAGCTGAGCCGTCCGGAGTGCCGCGCGCACGCCTCCGGAGCGCACGAGCCCGGTCACCCGTCCGCGGGTGGCCGGGCTCGCGTCGTCCGCGGGTCGTGCTGCCCCGACCTGCTCGCTCCGGGTCAGCCGCCGAGCTCGACGGTGATCGCCCAGGCCTCCGCGTCCTCCTGCCCGCGGAGCGGCTCCTCGCCCACGACCGTGTGCCCACGCATCCGCGCCCACGCGGGGACGTCGAGGCGGGCGGCCGGGTCGGTCGACCACACGGTGAGCCGCCGACCCGGGGCGAGGTCGCGCGCCGCCGCGGCGAGCCGGATCACGGGGAGCGGGCAGCGCAGCCCGCGCGCGTCGACCACGTCGTCGGCCGCGCCGGACGAGGCGGCGGACGGGGGTGCGTCGGTCACAGGCCCTGCACCCCCAGCGTCGCGCGCACGCGGGCGACGGCGTCCGGCAGCGCGGCGAGCAGGCGCTCGACGTCCGCCTCCGTCGTCGAGCGGTCCAGGGCGACGCGCACGTTGCCGTGCGTGAGCACCCCCATCGCCGCGAGGACGTGCGAGGGCTCGAGCGAGCTCGCCGTGCACGCCGACCCGGAGCCCACGGCGACGCCCTGGCGGTCCAGGTCCGTGAGCAGCGCCTCGCCGTCCACGTAGAGGAACGAGAAGGTCGCGACGTGCGGGAGCCGGTCGTCGGGGTCGCCGACCACCTCGACGTCGGGGATCCGGGCGACCCGGGCCCGTACGCGGTCGACGAGCGCCCGACGCCGCGCGTCCTGCGCCTCCCGGTCGGCGAGCACCGCCTGGAGCGACACGGCCGCCGCGAACGCCGCCGGGACGGACACCCCGCCGGGTGCCCACGGGTCCGCGTCCTCGGGGAACGCGGTGCGGCGCCGGACGCGGGAGCGCACGGCGAGGACCCCGATGCCCGGCCCGCCGCCCCAGTCGGCCGGGTCGGCGGCGAGCGCGTCCCAGGTCTCGGGGACGACGTCGTGCCCCAGCGCGGCCCCCGCGTCGACGAGCAGCGGGACCCCGGCCCGGCGCGCCGCCTCGTGCACGGCCGCGACCGGCTGGCGCGTCCCGACCTCGCCGTTGGCGGCCTGGAGCGCGGCGAGGGCCACGCCGGAGAGGCCGACGGCGTCGGACATCGTCGCGGCGTCGACGCGGCCGGACCCGTCCACCCCGACGACCTCCCGCTCCAGACCACCGTGCTCCGCGGCGTGCAGGACGGCGGCACGCTCGACGGCGCCGACGACGACCCGACGCCCCGCGCGGTGACGCGCGCCGGCGAGCGCGGCCACGGCCGTGTGCAGGGAGACGGTGTGGTTGGCGGTGAATGCGACCTCCTCCGTGCGGGCGCCGAGCGCGGCGGCGACGGCCTCCCGGGCGCCGTCGAGCAGCGCCGCCGCACGCCTGCCCTCCGCGTGGAGCCGACGGGGGTCGGCCCAGCCGTCGTCGAGCGCGCGGTCGAAGGCCTCGCGCGCGAGCGGGTGCCAGGGGGCGTGGCCCCCGTTGTCGAGAAGCACCCGGCGATCGGGGGTGGTGTGTGTCACATGGCCTCCAGGGCGCGGGCGGGGCCGTCGCGGAGCCGGGGACGTCCGCGCCGGGACGGCCCGAGCGGGCGCAGGGCGCCGGTCGGGGTCGGGCGCACGGCGCCGGATCGTTGCGCTCGCGCGCCCCGCGACGAGGTGCCTCCGGGAGTCCGAAGGTCCCACCGGCACGCTACCGCGCTGCCCGGTGGCCCGGTGGTGTGGCAAGGATCTGACAGACTCGGGACGGGTGTGCCGAACCCACCGCTGACCGGCCACGACGTGTGCCGCATCTCGCCCGTCCGCAGCGCGTTCCGGGCCACGAAGGGCGGAATCCCGCGCTAGGCTTCGTGTGTCGAGGACGAAGGTCCTGTGCTGGGCTCGTAAAGACGGGCACGGGCAGGACGTGACGTGAAAGGCCCCCCTTGCACTCGCAACCCCCTAGCCGCACACGGCGCACCATCCTGCGGGCGACGGCCCTCGCCGTCGCCGTCGCCGCGGTGGCGTCCGGCTGCGCCACCGACACCGTCCAGCGCGGGTTCCTGCCCGGTTACGAGGACGGGGAGGTGACCAACCAGACCGCCCGGATCACGTCGCTGTGGACCGGCTCCTGGATCGCGGCCCTCATCGTCGGCGTGATCACGTGGGGCCTGATGCTGTGGTGCGTCGCCGCGTACCGCAAGCGCAAGGACGACCACCAGCTCCCCGTGCAGACGCGCTACCACCTGCCGCTCGAGATCATGTACACGGCCGTGCCGATCCTCATGGTCCTCGTCCTGTTCTTCTACACGGACCGTGACATGAGCGCGATCGTGGACAAGGACGTCGAGTCCGACATGACCGTCCAGGTCATCGGCAAGCAGTGGAGCTGGGACTTCAACTACGTCGACGAGGACGTCTACGAGACCGGCCAGCACCTCGCCGACGTCGGCGGCACCATGACGGTGGACGCGGAGATCGACGGCGCCCCCGGCACGGCCGAGGCGCTGCCCACGCTCTACCTGCCCGCCGGCGAGAGCATCCGCTTCGTCCTGGACTCGCGCGACGTCATCCACTCCTTCTGGATCCCCGCGTTCCTCTACAAGCTGGACATGATCCCGCACCGGACGAACGAGTTCGTGGTCACCCCGCAGCGCGAGGGTGTCTACGCCGGCAAGTGCGCCGAGCTCTGCGGCGAGCACCACTCCGGGATGCTGTTCAACGTCGAGATCGTGGACCGCGCGGAGTTCGACGCGCAGATGGAGGCGCTCCGCGAGAAGGGCCAGGAGGGCCAGATCCCGGTGGAGGGCTTCAGCCGTCTCCAGGACCCGAACCCTGTCACCGCTACCACGGAGGGTGAGAACTGATGGTCGCGCAGGCCGAAGTCATCCCCGGTCTCGCGCCGCGGCGTCAGACCCTCGGGCGGACCGTGATCAAGTGGGTCACGTCCACCGACCACAAGACGATCGGGTACATGTACCTGATCACGTCGTTCATCTTCTTCTGCATCGGCGGCCTCATGGCCCTCGTGATCCGTGCCGAGCTCTTCGAGCCCGGCATCCAGATCGTGCAGAGCAAGGAGCAGTACAACCAGCTCTTCACGATGCACGGCACGATCATGCTGCTGCTGTTCGCGACCCCGCTCTTCGCCGGGTTCGCGAACGTCATCATGCCGCTGCAGATCGGTGCGCCGGACGTCGCGTTCCCGCGACTGAACATGTTCGCGTACTGGCTCTACCTCTTCGGCGGTCTGATCGCCTCGGCCGGCTTCTTCACGCCGCAGGGCGCCGCCTCGTTCGGGTGGTTCGCGTACGCACCGTTGTCGAACACGACGTTCAGTCCAGGCCTCGGGGGAGACCTCTGGGTGTTCGGGCTCGCGCTCGCCGGGTTCGGGACGATCCTCGGTGCGGTCAACTTCATCACGACGATCATCACGATGCGCGCGCCCGGCATGACGATGTTCCGCATGCCGATCTTCACGTGGAACACGCTCATCACGAGCCTCCTCGTGCTCATGGCGTTCCCGCCCCTGGCCGCCGCGCTCTTCGCGCTCGGCGCCGACCGGCGCTTCGGGGCACAGATCTTCAACCCCGAGAACGGGGGCGCCATCCTCTGGCAGCACCTGTTCTGGTTCTTCGGGCACCCTGAGGTCTACATCATCGCGCTGCCGTTCTTCGGCATCGTGTCCGAGATCTTCCCGGTGTTCGCCCGCAAGCCGATCTTCGGCTACAAGGGCCTCGTCTACGCGACGATCGCGATCGCGGCGCTGTCCGTCACCGTGTGGGCCCACCACATGTACGTGACCGGTGCGGTGCTCCTGCCGTTCTTCGCCTTCATGACGATGCTCATCGCCGTGCCGACCGGTGTGAAGTTCTTCAACTGGATCGGGACCCTCTGGCGAGGGAAGCTGACGTTCGAGACACCGATGCTGTGGTCGATCGGGTTCCTCGTGACCTTCCTCTTCGGCGGTCTGACGGGCGTCATCCTGTCCAGCCCGGCGCTCGACTTCCACCTGTCCGACTCCTACTTCGTGGTGGCGCACTTCCACTACGTGGTGTTCGGCACCGTGGTGTTCGCGATGTTCGCCGGCTTCTACTTCTGGTGGCCCAAGTTCACCGGGCGCATGCTCAACGAGCGGCTCGGGAAGGTCCACTTCTGGCTGCTCTTCATCGGCTTCCACATGACGTTCCTCATCCAGCACTGGCTGGGTGTCGAGGGCATGCCGCGCCGCTACGCGGACTACGCGCCCTCCGACGGCTTCACGTGGGAGAACCAGGTCTCGACGGTCGGTGCGTTCATCCTCGCGGCGTCGACGCTGCCGTTCCTCTGGAACGTCTACACGACCTGGCGCAACGCGCCCAAGGTCCAGGTCGACGACCCGTGGGGCTACGGCCGCTCGCTCGAGTGGGCCACGTCCTGCCCGCCGCCGCGGCACAACTTCACGTCGCTGCCGCGCATCCGCTCCGAATCGCCCGCGTTCGACCTGCACCACCCCGAGGTCGCCGCGATGGACCACGCGGAGCCGAACCCCAACGTCCTGGAGAAGGTCTACGGGGAGGCCGACCGCCGCGGTGAGAAGAGCGTCGCGCTCGACCGCCTCGGCGACAAGCAGGCAGGCAGCGACTCGACGTCGACGGTCATCATCGACGAGCCGCGCACGACGGGTGACACGGACGAGGAGGCCGGCAAGTGAAGGTCGAGTACAAGCTGTTCATCTTCCTGACGCCCTTCTTCGCGCTCATCGGCGTGGTGTACGGGCTCTGGAGCGGCTGGGAGCCCGTCGGCAGCGCCGCGCTCCTCCTGACCGCAGGCCTCTCGGGCATGATCGGCGCCTACCTGGCGCTCACCGCGAAGCGGATCGACGCCCGCCCGGAGGACGACCCGGACGGCCTCATCGAGCAGGGCGCCGGCGACCAGGGCGTGTACGCGCCGTGGAGCTGGTGGCCGCTCGCGATCGCGGCTTCGGCGGCAGTCGTCTTCCTGGGCCTCGCGGTCGGCTGGTGGCTCGTCTACGTCGGGTTCGCGCTGAGCGCGGTCGCCCTCGTCGGCTGGGTCTTCGAGTTCTCCCGCGGCCAGCACGCGCACTGACGGACGACATCTGGACGGCCCGATCCCCTCGCGGGGGTCGGGCCGTCTTGTCGTCTGCGGGGAGTCGCCACGTCGCGCGCAGGAGACGGGCCGGACGGGTGGCCAGCGCTCCCGCGATGCCCTGGCGGCGCTGTGGTGCCCTACGGGAGGGCGGCAGCATTCACGGCAGGGCGTCGGGCTCGGTGACCCCCGGGGCCGACGACGTCGCGCGGCACCTGTTCGTGACCGCGGACTGACGGGCTTGTGGCCCTGGGCGGCCGGTGAGAACGAGGTTGGTCCCGCTATCCAGTGGATAGCGGGACCAACCTCGTTCTGGTGGGGGAGCGGTGTCGTGCTCGCCGACCGGTGTCGTGCGGCGGGGGTCGTCAGG
>QAPD01000085.1 GCA_003052455.1 Sphaerisporangium cinnabarinum
CGGCGCCCCCGCACCCCGGCGCGGCGCGGGCGTCCGCGCGGCGCTCGCCGCGTGGCGCGAGCCGCGCACCCTCCTCATCGGGCTCGTGCTGCTCGCGTCGTCGCTCTCCGAGGGGTCGGCGGGCAACTGGCTGTCGATCGCCGTGGTCGACGGGTTCGACGTGCGCGAGGCGCTCGGCGCGGTGGCGTACGGGACGTTCGTCGGCGCGATGACGGTGTTCCGGTTCGCGGGCACCGGGCTCATCGACCGGTTCGGGCGCGTCGCCGTGCTCCGGGCGTCGGGCGCCTCGGCGCTCGTCGGGCTCCTCGTGTTCGGCCTCGCGCCCACGCTGCCGCTCGCGTGGGTGGGCATCGTCCTGTGGGGCTGCGGTGCCGCGCTCGCGAACCCCGTCGCGATCGCCGCGGCGTCCGACGACCCGGCGCACGCCGCGCCGCGCGTCGCGGTCGCGACGTCGTTCTCCACGGTCGCGATGCTCAGCGCTCCCCCGCTGCTCGGCCTGCTGGTCGACGGCGTCGGGGCCCGCCACGCGCTCCTCGTGATCTGCGCCGCCACGGTGCTGTCCCTCGCGGTCGCGGGCCAGGTCCGGCCGCTGCCGCGCCCGGCGGCGCCCGCCCCCGCCGACGACCTGCCGGAGCCCGGCCGGGAGCGCCCGGTCGGGTCCCGCTAGGAGGACGCGTCGCGCGCCCGCCGCGGCCCCGGCGCACACTGGCGGGTGTGAGCCTGGCAGCCCGTGCCCCGCGCCGAGCGCCCGCTGCCGCGCGGTGGGGGTGGGTCGTGGCCGCCGTCGTGGCGGGCCTGGCGTTCCTCGTGCGGTGGCACCTCGTCGGGGGCTCGGCCGGCATCGGCGGGTACCGCGGCTACGACGACGGCGTGTACTTCTCGGCCGCGGTGGCGCTCGTCCACGGCCGCGTGCCCTACCGCGACTTCCTGCTGCTGCACCCGCCCGGCTCGACGCTCGCCCTGACACCCTTCGCGGCGCTCACCACGTGGACGAGCGACGACCACGCCCTGGTCGCCGCACGCGTCGGCATCATGCTCGTCGGCGCGGCCAACGCCGTGCTCGTGACACGCGTCGCGCGCCGGTGGGGTACGACGGCGGCCGTCGTGGGCGGCGTCCTGTACGCGCTGTCGTACGCCGCGGCGTGGGCCGAGCGGCTCACGCTCCTCGAACCCCTCGGCTCCCTGTGCCTGCTCGGCGGGGTCGTGCTGCTGCTCCGCGGCCTCGACCGGCGCCGCGAGGGCACCGGCCGCGAGCGCCCGTGGCTCTGGGCGGGCGGGGCCGTCCTCGGGCTCGGTGCGACGGTCAAGATCTGGGGCGTGGTGCCGCTGCTCGTCGTGCTCCTCTGGCTGCTGGTCGTCGCCGGGTGGCGCGCCGCGGCCCGCGCCGCCGCGGGAGCCGTCGTCGCGCTGGTGGCGGTGCTCGGCCCGTTCCTCCTCGCCGCGGGGTCGGACATGGTGCGCATGGTCGTGCTCGACCAGCTCACCCGCCCCCGGGCGACGACGGAGCTCGAGCAGCGGCTCGTGTGGCTCACGGGCACCGGCGGCCTGCGCGACCTCGTGCCGGAGCAGGAGCAGCTCGCGGTGGCGTGGACCGTGCTGGCGCTCGGGACGATCGCCGCGGTCGCGGCGTGGGTCGGGCGGCGCGGGCGGCTGTGGGTCGCGCTGCTCGCGGTGCAGGTCGGCGTCCTGCTGCTCTCGCCGTCGGCGTACCCGCAGTACGCGGCGTTCTCGGCCCCGGCGCTGGTCCTCGTCCTGGCCGCCGCGTGCTCGCTCCTGCCCCGCCCGGGCCGGGTCGCGGCGGGGGCCCTCCTGAGCGCCGGCGCTGCAGCCCTCCTCGTGGCCGCGGTGCAGACCGCACCACGCATCGCCCCGTTCCCGACGGCCGAGGTGGCGGCGGCGCTCCCCGACGACGGCTGCGTCCGCGCCGACTCCCCCGGGGTCCTCGCCGTCCTCGACGTGCTGAGCCGCGACCTCGAACGCGGCTGCGAGCTCCCGGTGGACCTGTCGGGGTACGCGTACGACCACGGCGCACGGGACGCCGCCGGCGAGCCGGTGCCGCGCCGTCGGAACCTCGCCTGGCAGGAGGAGGCGCTGCGCTACCTGACGTCGGGGTCGTCCGCCGTGCTCGTGCGGTCGACCGGCAACGGGTTCAGCGACGAGACCTGGCGCACGCTCGACGCCACGACGACGACCGTCGTCGACCGGCCGGGGGTGCAGGTGCTCGTCCCGCACGACGACGTCGTGCGGCCGGGTGGCTAAGGCTGCGGCTCTCGCGAGGCAAGGTCGCTCAGGTGCCTCTGCCGCGGGGGGCGCCCGTGGCAGGTAGAGCATCCGGGGAGACAGCGGTGTATTCTCAGGTGGTAAGCAAGGTGGTAGGAAGGGTGGCCTGATGGCTCTCGACGCGATGGTCGACGCGCACATGCGCTCGACCCGGATGGACATTCACGAAGTAGTACGGCGCCTGAACACACACCTGGGCGCAACCGCTGTCGCGGCACTCGCAGGCAGCCGCGACAGCAAGCTTCCCTACCGATGGGCGAAGGAGACCGAGCCGGGCCAGGGTGCCCGGGAACGGATCTACACCGCCCATCGTGTGTGGCTGCTGATCGCCGATGCCGAGTCCGACCATGTGGCGCGCACGTGGTTCCTCGGAAACAACCCCCTCCTGGGCGAGACCTCACCGGTACTCGCGCTGCGCGAGGGCCGCGCCAAGGAGGTCGCCCAGGCGGCCGAGGCCTTCGTCACCGGCACATGGCACGACTGAACGAGGGCACACCTGCCGCGGATCCCCGTACGGCAGGTGCGCCGCTTCCGGACGTCGTCACCGTCCCGAAGGCACTGTGGCGGGTTCACAAGACGTCGTACGGCCCCTTGAACCCTCCTCCACGGTCAGGCCGCCCGAACAAGACCTGGGGCAGGTTCGACCTGCGCGGCTGGGCGACCCTGTACGGGGCCGTGAGTCCCGTCGGCGCGTTCATGGAATCCCTCGCCTACGCCGAGCTCGTCCCCCTACCGCTCGCCGACCTGTTCGACGACCAGGACCCCGAACCGGTCGAGCAGCAGTGGGAGCGGCTGGGGCACATGCCGACGCGCTCAGTTCCCCGCCAGTGGCGTGACGTCCGCACCATCAGTTCCTTCCGGCGCGTCGGCGCCGGTCACGTCGTCGACATCGCATCCAGCAGCTCGCTGGCCTATCTACGCGCAACAGCAGAGCAGTGGGCTCCGCGTGGGCTGCGCGACGAGCCGCTGGCGATCGACGTGGCTACTCTCACCGGCCCTCGCCGGACCGCGACCACCCAGGCAGCCTGGTGGCTCTCGCGTACCGTGCTGGCCGACGGATCGCTTCCCGTCGGCATCGTCTACCCCTCGCGCCATGGCGCAGACCTCCGGTGCTACGCGCTCTGGGTCGACCTCGACCGGCATGGGCCTGACGTCACCGTCGCCGAAGCGGTCGCAACCGAGTACGAGGTTCTGTCCGGCGATCCGCTCGAGCTCACAGACCCCGCACTTCGCACTGCCCGAAACCGACTGGGCATCCAGCTGCACTGATCCCGCGACCTGATCGCCTCGCCCCAGGGCGGGCGCCGCGTTCGCGGAGTGACCTCACGGCGCGCGTTTCCCTGGCCCCCGATAGCCTCCGGAGCCGCCGACCGCGCTGCCGGAAGCACCAGGACTCCCGACGGCGTCGGGGTCGCGCGGGGAGTCCTCGGCCCGCGCTTCGTCCGCCCCGCCCGCGACACGCTCGGCGAGCGCGGCGGCGACGGCGGCGTCCACCGCGCGCTGCTGGGCGGTCCGCGCCCGGCGCCGCGCGCGGACGCGCCAGACGACGAGCAGCGCCACGAGGACGAGGAGGCCGAGCGCGACCCACGGCACGGCCCAGGTGGTGGCCGTCGCGACGACGCCCGGCACGACGACCTCCGGGTCGGGCACCGTCCCGGGCAGCGGCACGACCTCGCCGCCGACGGTCAGCGTCGCGACCTCGCGCCCGAGCGGCCAGACGCCGTCGACCTCGACGGTCCGCTCGACGGACGAGCCGGGGAGCAGCTCGGGCACGTCGACGTCGGTGGCGGACGTCGCGCCGAGCCCGAACGGACCGGCGACGCGGACGGCGGTCGCCGGCGCGACGCGCGCGTTGCCCTCGTTCGTCACGGTGAACGTGACGGTCGCGCTGCCGGGCGCGAACGGGTTGAGCGTGCCGTCGTAGGCGAGCCGCACGTCGTCGACCGCGAGCGCCGGGGCGAGCTCGCCCTGGACCCGCAGGTGGACGCGCGAGCCGAGCCGCCGGTCGGTCGTGACGCCGTCCTCGGCGACCACGACGAGGGACGACACGACTCCGGCGGCGTAGTCGCCCGGGGTCGCGTCGTCGGGCACGGTGACGGTGAAGGGGACCTCGACGCGCTCCTGCGGGGGGATCTCGACCTCGGCCTGGTCGAGGGCGATCCACGACCCGAGCGCGGTCGACTCCTCGCCCGCGGGCAGGAGGTCGAGCGTGCCGTCGTCGGTGAGGAAGCCGTCGGCGGCGTACACGGCGAGCGCGAGCGGGGTGTCGCCGTGGTTCGAGACGACGAGGCTGTCGCGCAGGGAGCCGCCGGGCGCGAGCGAGTACGCAAAGTTGGGACGGTCGACGCCCTGGGCGGTGTCTCCCGGGCGCACGCCCCACTGCACGGTCTGCGCCGGGTCGGGGGCGGGCGCGTCGTCGGTCGCGAGGACCACCCGCGTGGCGGGCGCGACCTGGCGGGGGGCCGCGGCGGGCGCGGCCTCCCCGGGGAGCGCGGCGGCGGCGGGCGCGGCGAGGAGCGCGAGCGCGAGCAGGGGCCCGGCGAGCGCGCGCAGGGCGCGGGACGCGGGGGCGGGAGAGGTGCGTCGGTGGGTCATGCGCTCGGTCCTTCGTCGGTGCAGGTGGGGCGGCTCGGACGACGAGCCGCCGGCCCGGCCGGCCCCCACGGCGTGCGTGGTGGCCGACCGGCCGCCC
>QAPD01000086.1 GCA_003052455.1 Sphaerisporangium cinnabarinum
CTCCGGGTGAGCGGCGCCGTCGTGCACGGCGCCCAGGCGGCCGCGCGGTCCCCGGGCTGCGGCCCGGGGGCGGTCGCACCCGTCCCCGCGCGCGCACGCCCGCGGGGGCGCCGGCGGCTCGCGCGCGGGCCGCACGAAGACCTCCGACAGAGAGGGCAGAGCCATGGAGGCTCAGCAGCACGCGGCGACCCCCGTCGCCGAGACCGTCGTCGACGACGTCGCCCCCGACGCCGTCGACCAGGCGTCCACCCCGGTCGGCCGGACCGTCCGCAGCGTCGGGCACGGGTCGGCCGTCGTCCCCGACGAGGTCGCGACCGACGCGGACGTCGACCCGGCGGAGTCGGACGCCCCGCTCCTGCCCGCGGCCGAGGCCGCGGTGGCGCGGGACCTCGAGCACCACCGGTACGACTCCACGACCGCGTTCGACTACCTGTTCCCGCAGCTCGCCGAGCGCTTCCCGCGGTTCCACCTCCCGGTCGGGAACGGCGCGACGGCCGCGACCGTCGCCGCGCTGAAGACGCTCGGGGCGGCGATGGTCGCCCGGCCCGTCACCCCGCCCGGGCAGCCGCCGCGCAGCCTCGACTCGCACGTGCCGGCCGTGTACACGTACTGGGGCCAGTTCATCGACCACGACATCACGCTCAACACCAACGGCCCCGACACGACGACGGGCCGGGACGGGGACCAGGCGCTCGGCGACGTCGACGCGGTGCCCTTCCAGGTGTTCGCGCCGTGGGTCGTGGTCCGCTCGCTCCACAACGGTCGCCACCCGGCGCTCAACCTCGACTCCCTGTACGGCAGCGGGCCGCGGTTCGAGGGAGAGCGCGGCTACCGCACGACGCGCAGCGAGGCGTCGTACGTGCCGGGCTCGGCGAAGCTGCGGCTCGGCCGCATCTCGACCGAGCCGCTCGTCATCCCGGGCGGCCCCTCGTTCTCGCTCGTGGCACCCGGCGACGACGCGCAGCGCGACCTGCCGCGCGACGACGGCGGCGCACCGCTGATCCCGGACGGGCGCAACGACGAGAACCTCGTGGTCGCCCAGCTCCACCTCGCGATGATCCGGTTCCACAACGCCGTCGTGGACTGGGTGGACGACGTCGAGCCCTGGACCCGGCACACGGGCGGGGAGCGCGGCGTGTTCGAGCGCGCGAGCCAGCTCGTGCGGTGGCACTACCAGTGGCTCGTGGTCAACGACTACCTGCGCACCCTCACCAAGCCGGGCGTGCTCGACGCGACGCTCCTGAGAGACACGTCGTTCTTCCGGCCCCGGTACCCGATCTCCATGCCGCTCGAGTTCGCGGTCGCGGCGTTCCGGTTCGGGCACTCGATGATCCGCGACTCCTACGACTTCAACGTCAACTTCACGGGCCCGCCGCCCGCGAACGCGAGCCTGACCCAGCTCTTCCAGTTCACGGGGAACGGCGGCAGCCTGCGCCCGGGACCGCAGGGCACGCCCGTCCTGCCGTCGAACTGGCCGATCGAGTGGGCGCGGTTCGTCGACAAGGGCGACCCGCGCACGTTCCGTGCGGCCGAGAAGATCGACACGTTCCTCGCACCCAGCCTGGGCACCATGGTCAAGGAGGGGAACCTGCCGCCCGAGCCGCCGGCGCACACCCCGGCCCAGCTCGTCGCGAGCGCGCTCCAGAAGCAGCTCGCGCAGCGCAACCTGCTGCGCGGGTACATGCTCGCCCTGCCCACGGGCGAGGCCGTCGCCGCGGCGTTCGGCGTCACCCCGCTCACCCCGGCCCAGCTCGAGGACCGGGCGGGGGACGACGTGAAGCAGGCGCTCGCGGCCCTGCGGGACGGCGACCACGGCGGCACCCCGCTGTGGTACTACGTCCTCAAGGAGGCCGAGCTCCAGGGCGACGGCAGCTTCCTCGGCGAGGTCGGCAGCCGCGTGCTCGCGGAGACGTTCGTGTACCTGCTGCGGCAGGACGACACGTCGTACGTGCGCACGAGCAACCACTGGACGCCCGCGCAGGGCGTGCACTTCGAGGACGGGGCGCTCGTCCTCACGCTGCCGGACCTGCTCCGGTTCGCCGGGGTGCTGCCCGACGCCGCGGGCCGGTTCCGTGGTGACGGCACGGCCGGGCACGACGGCGCCCCCTGAGGCGGGTCGCGCGGTCCGGCCGGGCGGGCCGGGGTCGCGGCCGACGACGGCGCGTCCGTTTGGTAGGGTGGATGCGCCGTCTGACCGGCCGCGGACTAGAGAGAGCCCGGGAGATCCGTCCCGGCGCACCGCGCAACGAACCCGAAGGAGAACCGTGCCGCTCGACACTGCCACGAAGCAGCGCATCATGACCGAGTACGCGACGAGCGAGGGCGACACCGGTTCGCCCGAGGTCCAGGTCGCGCTCCTCACGCAGCGCATCAAGGACCTCACCGAGCACCTCAAGGAGCACAAGCACGACCACCACAGCCGTCGTGGTCTGCTCCTCCTCGTCGGCCAGCGCCGTCGCCTGCTCGGCTACCTGCAGAAGGTCGACATCAACCGCTACCGGAGCCTCATCGAGCGCCTCGGTCTGCGTCGCTGACACGACACCGCCAGCCCGGTCCCTGCGGGGACCGGGCTGGTCTGGTGTGATGTACCCGTCACACCCCGGCTGAGCACCACCAGCCGCACACCACCCACCGCGCCGCCGGCCTCTCGTTCGGTCCTCGGTAGTGGCTCACGGACCCCCTCGGCCCCGTCCTCGGACGGCGCCGGTGCGGGAACCGCCGTGGACCTCGATCGAAGACCGCCGAGCGTCGAGTGCGACCGGAGCCCCTGCGCCACGCGCCGGGGCACGGACCGGAACCCTCGACAGGGCTACCCGGGCGGCGCTTCGAGAAAGGGAGGGCACCCGTGGAGGGTCCCGAGATCCAGTTCGCCGAGGCCACGATCGACAACGGTCGCTTCGGCACCCGCACCGTCCGGTTCGAGACCGGGCGCCTCGCCCGTCAGGCCGCCGGCTCCGTCGCCGCGTACCTCGACGACGAGACCATGCTCCTGTCGGCCACGACGGCCGGCAAGCACCCGAAGGAGCAGTTCGACTTCTTCCCCCTGACGGTGGACGTCGAGGAGCGCATGTACGCCGCGGGCCGCATCCCCGGCTCGTTCTTCCGCCGCGAGGGTCGTCCCTCGACGGACGCGATCCTCGCGTGCCGCCTCATCGACCGCCCGCTGCGCCCGCTCTTCGTCAAGGGCCTGCGCAACGAGGTCCAGGTCGTCATCACGGTCCTCGCGCTCCACCCGGACGACGCGTACGACACGCTCGCGATCAACGCCGCGTCGGCGTCGACCCAGATCTCCGGCCTGCCGTTCTCCGGCCCGGTCGGCGCGGTCCGCATCGCGCTGGTCGACGGCCAGTGGGTCGCGTTCCCCAAGTACTCCGACAAGGAGCGCGCGGTCTTCGACATGGTCGTGGCCGGCCGCGTCGTCGGCGACGACGTCGCGATCGCGATGATCGAGGCCGAGGCGACCGACGGCGCATGGGGCCTCGTCAAGGACGAGGGCGTGGCCGCGCCGACCGAGGAGGTCGTCGCCGAGGGCATCGAGGCGGCCAAGCCGTTCATCAAGGCGCTGTGCGACGCGCAGTCGGCGCTCGCGGCGCAGGCCGCGAAGCCCGTCAAGGAGTACCCGGTCTTCCTGGACTACCAGGACGACGCGTTCGCCGCGGTCGAGGCCGAGGTCGCGACGGACCTGCGCGAGGCGCTCGCCATCGCGGACAAGCAGGACCGTGAGAACCGTCTCGACGAGATCAAGAACGAGATGGTGGGCAAGCTCCAGGCCGGGTTCGACGGCCGCGAGAAGGAGCTCTCCGCCGCGTACCGCTCGCTCCAGAAGAAGCTCGTGCGCCAGCGCGTGCTCACCGACGGCGTGCGGATCGACGGCCGTGGGCTCGCGGACATCCGCACCCTGTCGGCCGAGGTCGAGGTGCTGCCGCGCGTGCACGGTTCCGCGCTCTTCGAGCGTGGCGAGACCCAGATCATGGGCGTCACCACGCTGAACATGCTCCGCATGGAGCAGCAGATCGACTCGCTCGGTCCGGAGACGCGCAAGCGCTACATGCACAACTACAACTTCCCGCCGTACTCGACCGGCGAGACCGGCCGTGTCGGCAGCCCGAAGCGCCGCGAGATCGGTCACGGCGCGCTCGCCGAGCGTGCGCTCGTGCCGGTGCTGCCGAGCCGCGAGGAGTTCCCCTACGCGATCCGTCAGGTGTCCGAGGCCCTCGGCTCCAACGGCTCGACGTCCATGGGCTCCGTGTGCGCCTCGACGCTCTCGCTCCTCAACGCGGGCGTGCCGCTGCGCGCCCCCGTCGCGGGCATCGCGATGGGCCTCATCTCCGACACGGTGGACGGTGAGACCCGCTACGCGGCGCTCACCGACATCCTCGGGGCCGAGGACGCGTTCGGCGACATGGACTTCAAGGTCGCCGGCACGCGCGAGTTCGTCACGGCCATCCAGCTCGACACCAAGCTCGACGGCATCCCCGCCTCGGTGCTCGCCGGTGCGCTGACCCAGGCGCGCGACGCGCGCCTGACGATCCTCGACGTGCTCGCCGAGGCCATCGACGTGCCCGACGAGATGTCCCCGAACGCCCCGCGCGTCATCTCCGTGAAGGTGCCGGTCGACAAGATCGGCGAGGTCATCGGCCCCAAGGGCAAGATGATCAACCAGATCCAGGAGGAGACGGGCGCGGACATCTCCATCGAGGACGACGGGACCGTGTACATCGGCGCCGTCGACGGCCCGTCGGCCGAGGCCGCCCGCGCGGCGATCAACGCGATCGCCAACCCGCACGTCCCGGAGATCGGCGAGCGCTTCGTCGGCACGGTCGTCAAGACGACGTCGTTCGGCGCGTTCATCTCGCTCTCCCCGGGCAAGGACGGTCTGCTGCACATCAGCCAGATCCGCAAGCTCGTGGGCGGCAAGCGCGTCGAGAACGTCGAGGACGTGCTGTCCATCGGCCAGAAGGTCCAGGTCGAGATCGGCGAGATCGACCCGCGCGGCAAGCTCTCGCTGCACGCCGTGGTCGAGGACGAGGCTCCGGCCGACGCTCCCGCGACCGAGGACGCGGACGCCTGACGTGCCGTGGGACCTTCCGCTCGTCCCGGCGGGTGACGCCGGGGCCGAGCTGACCGCCGGGCAGGACGGCGCGACGATCCGTCGCTCCGTCCTGCCCGGCGGGGTCCGCGTGCTCACCGAGTCGATGCCGGGCCTGCGCTCGGCGACGGTGGGCGCGTGGGTCGGCGTCGGCTCGCGCGACGAGACCGACGGCCACTTCGGGTCGACGCACTTCCTCGAGCACCTGCTGTTCAAGGGCACGGCCCGCCGCTCCGCGATGGACATCGCCGAGGCGTTCGACGCCGTCGGCGGCGAGGCCAACGCGGCGACCGGCAAGGAGCACACGTGCTACTACGCGCGCGTGCTCGACGCCGACCTGCCGATGGCGGTCGACGTCATCACCGACATGGTGACCTCCGCGCGCCTGGACCCCGACGAGCTCGAGACCGAGCGCGGCGTGATCCTCGAAGAGCTCGCGATGAACGACGACGACCCCTCGGACGTCGTGCACGAGGAGTTCGCCGCCGCGGTCCTCGCCGGCCACCCGCTGGGTCGGCCGATCGGCGGCACCCCGGACACGATCAACGCCGTGCCCCGGGACGCCGTGTGGGAGCACTACCGCTGGCACTACCGTCCCGAGACGCTCGTCGTCGCGGCGGCGGGCGGCGTCGACCACGACACGCTCGTCGACCAGGTGGGCCGGGCGCTGCACGACGGCGGCTGGGCGCTCGACGCGTCGGGCGCGCCCCGGGCACGCCGCGACCCCGTGGACCCGGCCCTGGCGGGCCTGGGGTCTGCGAGCGTCGAGCTGTCGGTCCACCGGGCGGTCGAGCAGGCGAACGTCGTCATCGGCGGCACCGGCCTGGCCGCGACGGACGACCGCCGCTTCACGCTCTCCGTGCTGAGCGCCGTCCTCGGCGGCGGCATGAGCTCGCGCCTCTTCCAGGAGATCCGCGAGCGGCGCGGCCTCGCGTACTCGACCTACTCGTTCGCGTCCGGCCACGGCGGCATCGGCACGTTCGGCCTCTACGCCGGGTGCGCGCCGTCGAAGGTGGACGAGGTGACCGCGCTCCTGCACAGCGAGCTCGACCGCCTCGCGGCCGACGGCATCACCGGCGCCGAGCTCGACCGCAGCATCGGTCAGCTCTCGGGTGGCATGGTCCTCGGGCTCGAGGACTCGGGCTCGCGGATGAGCCGGCTCGGCAAGGCCGAGCTCGTCTACGGGGAGCTCCTGAGCGTCGAGGAGTCGCTCGACGCGATCCGCTCGGTCACGGCCGACGACGTGCAGAAGCTCGCCGACGACCTCGCGTCGCGGCCGCGCTCCGTGGTGCGCGTCGGTCCGTTCGGCGACTGACACCTCGCCTCCCACGGCGTCGCGCGGCGGCCGTCCTCCTCGCGGAGGGCGGCCGCCGTCGTGCTGTGGGCAGACCCACTGCCCGGTGCGGTGGACGAGGCACCGGTCGGCCCGTGCTCCGGCGATAGGGTGACGGGCGTGAGCGAGCAGAGCACCCCCGCGCCCGATCCCGCCCCGACCGCCCCCGGCAGGGAGCCCGGTCGCCCGCTGCGGGTCGCCGTCCTCGGCGCCGCCGGGCGCATGGGCGCGACCGTCTGCGCCGCCGTCGAGGGCGCCGCGGACCTCGAGCTCGTCGCGCGCCTCGACGCGGGCGACGAGGTCGCCGCCGCGACGCTCGGCGGCGCGGACGTCGCGGTCGACTTCACCGTCCCGTCCGCGACCGAGGCGAACGTCCACGCGCTGATCGACGCGGGCGTGCACGCCGTCGTCGGGACCACGGGCTGGACGGAGGAGAGCCGCGGGCGCGTCGTCGCGCACCTCGGGCGCGCCGCCGCGGCCGGCGCACCGGGGCTCGGCGTGCTCATCGCGCCCAACTTCGGGCTGTCCGCCGTCCTCGCGATGACGTTCGCCGCCAAGGCCGCGCGGTACTTCGAGTCGGCCGAGGTGATCGAGCTCCACCACCCGGACAAGGTCGACGCACCGTCGGGTACCGCCCGGCACACCGCCGCGGCGATCGCCGCCGCGCGGGCCGACGCCGGTCTCGCGGCGAGCCCGGACGCGACCGAGGCGGGCTGGGAGGCACGCGGTGCCGACGTCGACGGCGTGCGCGTGCACGCGGTCCGGCTGCGCGGGCTCGTCGCGCACGAGGAGATCCTCTTCGGCAACGCGGGCGAGCAGCTCGTGATCCGGCAGGACTCGTTCGACCGCGTCTCGTTCATGCCGGGCGTCCTGCTCGCCGTGCGCGAGGTCGTGGGCCGGCCCGGGCTGACCGTCGGCCTCGAGAACGTGCTGGACCTCGCGTGAGCGTGCCCGGCGGACCCACCGGCCCGGACGCCCCCGGACCCGGGGGCGGCGGGTCGCGCGTGCCGTCGCGATCCGGGCGCCCGTGGAAGGCGATCGTCGGCGCGGTCCTCGTCACCCTCCTGCTCGCGCTGTACGTGTGGCAGGTCGCGGGACGCTCCGCGGCCCTCATCGGCACGGGCGAGCCCGTCGCCATGGCGATCGGGGCGGGCGTGCTCGTGCTGCCGCTGCTCGTCGTCGGTCTGATCGGGCGCGAGTTCCTGCTCGCCGGCACCGTGCAGCGCATGGCCGACGACCTCGCGGGCCGCGGCCGCCTGCCCGTCGACGACCTGCCGCGCTCGCCGGGCGGCCGGATCGACCGCGAGGCCGCGGACGCCGCCTTCGGCCCGTACCGCGACGCGGTCGACGCCGACCCCACGAGCTGGGAGGCGTGGTACCACCTCGCGTTCGCGTACGACGCGGCGCGCGACCGCCGCCGCGCCCGGGAGGCGCTGCGCAAGGCCGCGGCGCTCTACCGCGCGCGTCGTCGAGCCTGACGGCTCCCGAGGACGGGCGTCAGAGGCTCGTCCAGCAGTAGAGCCGGTGCCCCGCGTCGTCGGCGCGGACGCACAGCGCCGCGAGCCGGTGCAGCGCGTCGGCGAGGTCCGCGGGGTCCGACCCCTCGAGCTCCTCCGTCCCCGCCCACCGCACGGCGACCTCGTCGAGCGCGGCGGGCGTCGCGGAGGCGAGCGCCCCGACGAGCACGTCGGTCACGGAGACCACCCAGGGCCCCTCGTCCCCGCCGGTCGCGACGAGCGAGCCGTGGCGCGCGTCCGCCGTGACCTCGGCGTACGGGCGGTCGGTGAGCAGGCTCGTCAGGGTGCCGAGGACCACGAACGGGTCGATGCCCTTGAGCTCCACGGTCGCGAAGCCCGGCTGCGTGGTCAGCGGGTCGGGGGAGGCCGGTCCGGCCTGCGCGGCGAGCGCGGCCCGTGCGTCGTCCGGTGCGGCGAAGTAGTCGGTGAGGATGCCCATGGCGGACGATCCTCGCAGGTCACGGGGACGAACGGGTCACGGGCGTGTCACGGCTGCGTGACGCGGGGCTCCGCGGTCCTCAGATCTCGGCGGTCCAGCGCCGCTCGACGACGTCCCGCAGCCCGGTCGCGAGCGTCCGGGTGCGCCCGTCGGGGCCGAGCCCCGACCCGGAGAGGAAGGCCTCGCGCGCGGCGTCGCCGTCGAGGACCCACGTGACGACCTCGTCCGCGCCGTCGCGCCGCAGCCGGTCGACGGCCGCCGCCAGCAGGCGCGACCCGTGCCCGCCGCGCTGGTGGCGCGGCTCGACCTCGAGCGCGAGGACCTGGCCGGGCGCGACCGCGGCGAACCCCACGACGTCGGCCCCCGCGCACGCGACGAGCACCGCGAAGCCGGGGCCGGGCGGGGAGGAGATCGCGGCGGCCCACTGCTCGCGCATCCGCACGGTGTCGAGCGCGTCGAGCACGTCGTCGCCGAGGACGTCGGCGTGCGAGGAGCGCCACGCCCCGACCTGGATCGCGGTCATCGCGACGTCGTCGCCGGGCACGGCAGGGCGGACGGAGACGTCGGCGGTCTCGCGGAAGAGGCTCACGGGTTCACCCTACGAGACCCGGCCGGGCGCCGGGACGGTCTCAGCCCCAGCCGAGCGCGCGCAGGCCCGCGGCCGTGACCGCGGCGAGGACCACGACGACGATGAACGGCGCGCGCAGCGCGAGCGCGACGGCCGCGACGCCCAGCGCGGGCAGCCGCGCGTCGACGACGAGGGCCTGCCCGTCGCCGACGGTCTGCACCGTGACGAGCGCCGCGAGGAGCGCGGCCGTCACGAGCGCGGCGGTGCGCGCGACGCGCTCGTCGGCGAGCCAGTGCTCGGGCACGAGGTGGCCCGCCAGCTTGAGCGCGAAGCACACCGCGGACGCGGTGAGCACGACGACCCAGACGGTGGCCGAGGTCATGAGGGCTCCTCTCCGCGGGGACCGCGCACGGCCCCCGCACGGTCGGCCGCCCGTCGGCGCCGCGCGTCGACCTGACCGATGACGACGGCGACGGCGGCCGCCGCGAGCACCGGCACGCCGCCCGGCGCGACCGGGACGAGCGCCGCCGCGACGACGACCGCCGCGGCCGCGGTGAGCTGCATCGCCCGCGTCGCGAGACGAGGCCACAGGAGGCCGAGGAACGCGGCCGCCGCGGCGGCGTCGAGCCCCCACGCGCGCGGGTCGCCGAGCGCGTCGCCCGCGAGCGCCCCGACGAGCGTCATCGCGTTCCAGAGGACGAAGATGCCGACGCCCGTCCACCAGAACCCGGCCCGGACGGCGCGCCGGGACCGTTGCGCGGTCGCGACGGCGGTCGACTCGTCGATCGTGAACTGCGCCGCGACGACCTTGTGCCACGAGCGCAGCGCGAGCAGCGGGCCGAGCTGCGCGCCGTAGAGCGCGTTGCGGACGCCCAGGAAGCCCGCGGTGGTGATCGCCGCGACCGGCGCGCCCCCGGCGCCCACCACGCCGATGAGCGCGAACTGCGAGCCGCCCGAGAACATGAGCAGGCTCAGCGCCATGGTCTGCGCCACGTCGAGACCTGCGACGACCGAGAGCGCGCCGAAGGAGATGCCGTACAGGCCCGTCGCGACGGAGACCGACACGGCCTGGCGGACCGCGGCGCGGACCTCGTCCTCGACGGCCTGCTCGACCACGTGCTCGACGTCGTCCGGCACCACGACGACGTCCGGCACCTCGGCGCCGTCCGCGCGCGGAGCACCGGGCGCGGGGTCGGCGCCGGGGCGCGGGACGTCGTCGGGCCGGCTCATGCGTGCGGGTCGGCCGGGCCCTCGCCCGCGGCGGCGGCGTTCGCCGCGCGCTGGTGCGCGGTGAGGGACATGCGGTCGATGAGCGCGAGGGCGAGCGCCGAGAGGACGAAGGCGAGGTGGATGAGCGTCTGCCACATGAGCTGCGTCGGCGTGTACCGGCCGCTGTCGATGAAGGTGCGCAGCAGGTGGATCGAGGAGATCCCGACGATGGACATCGCGAGCTTCGTCTTGAGCACGTTCGCGTTGACGTGGCTCAGCCACTCGGGCTGGTCGGGGTGCCCCTCGAGCCTGATGCGCGAGACGAACGTCTCGTAGCCGCCCACGATGACCATGATGAGCAGGTTGGAGATCATGACGACGTCCACGAGCCCGAGCACCGCGAGCATGATCTCCTCGGCGCCGAAGTCGACCACCTCGTGCGTCGCGTGGTCCGTCGCGCGGCCGGTGAAACCGCCCACGATGAGCAGCCACAGCTCCTTGAGGAACTGCCACACGTAGACGACCTGGGCCACGATGAGGCCGAAGTAGAGCGGCGCCTGGAGCCAGCGCGACGCGAAGATCATGTACCCGACGGTGGTGACGCGGGCGCTGGGCGAGGGGACGGTCGGGCTGGTGGTCAACGCGGGCGTCGAGGGCACGGGCGTGGGCTCTCCGGGAGTCGGTGACGGCGGACGGGGACGACGGCTCGGCGCGCGCAGCACCGGTCACCGGTCGTCACCGGGGCGTCAGGGTACCAACGCCACGTGAGGCCCCCGCGTCCCGCTCGTCGACCACGGGGTCCGCGACCCGGATCGGCCGATCCCGGTCGCGGACCCCGTGCTCGGCGGCGGGGTGGGTCGGCGGCGGGCCGACGTCAGAGGGCGACGTAGACCGTCTCCAGGTACTCCTCGAGGCCGGCCTCGCCGCCCTCGCGGCCGAGACCGGACTGCTTGAGCCCGCCGAACGGGGCGCTCGCGTCGGAGACGAGGCCGCGGTTGACGCCGATCATCCCGGCCTCGACCTCCTCGGAGACGCGCACGGCCCGGTCGAGCGACGTCGTGTACGCGTAGGCGGCGAGCCCGTACTCGGTCGCGTTCGCGAGCGCGATGCCCTCGTCGTCGTCGCCGAACGCGACGACGGGCGCCACCGGACCGAAGATCTCCTCGGTGACGACGCGCGCGTCCGGGTCGACGCCCGACAGGACGGTGGGGGAGTAGAAGTACCCGGGGGAGCGGGGCCGCTCCGCGCCGGTGAGCACCTGGGCCCCGCCGTCGGCCGCCGCGTCGACGAGCTCGGCGACCTTGTCGACGGCCTTCGCCTCGATGAGCGGCCCGACCTGCGTCCCGTCCTGGGCACCCGGCCCGACCCGCAGGTCGGCGAACGCGGCGGCGAGGCGCTGGGCGAACTCGCGCGCGACGGCGTCGTGCACGAGGAAGCGGTTCGCCGCCACGCACGACTGCCCCGCGTTGCGGAGCTTCGCGACGACGGCGCCCTCGACCGCCGCGTCGAGGTCGGCGTCCGCGAAGACGAGGAACGGGGCGTTGCCGCCGAGCTCCATCGAGGTGCGCAGCACCTGGGCGGACGCCTTCTCGAGCAGCGTGCGCCCGACGGGCGTCGAGCCGGTGAACGACAGCTTGCGCAGGCGCTCGTCCGCGAGGAGCGGCTCGGTGACGTCGGCGGCGCGTGACGAGGGGACGACGTTGACGACGCCCGTGGGCAGCCCGCGGTCGGCGAGCTCGGAGCGGATCACCTCGGCGACGAGGGCCGTCGTGAGCGGGGTGAGCCGCGCGGGCTTGACGACGACCGTGCACCCGGCGGCCAGCGCCGGGCCGATCTTGCGCGTCGCCATGGCGATGGGGAAGTTCCAGGGCGTGACGAGCAGCGCGGGCCCGACGGGCCGGCGGAAGACGAGCTGGCGGTTGCCGCCCGCGGGCGCGGTCCGCGCGAGCCCCTCGGCGCGCACCGCCTGCTCCGCGTACCAGCGCAGGAAGTCGGCGCCGTAGAGCACCTCGGCGCGCGCCTCCGCGAGCGGCTTGCCGCACTCGGCCGTGATGAGCGCGGCCACGTCGTCGGCCCGCGCGACCACCCGGTCGTAGACGGCGCGCAGCACCTCGCCCCGCTCCCGCGGGGGAGTCGCGCGCCACGCGGGCGCCGCCCGGTGGGCGGCGTCGAGCGCGCGCAGCGCGTCCGCCGGGCTCGCGTCCGCGACGTCGAACAGCGACTCCTCGGTCGCCGGGTCCTCGACCTCGAAGGTCCGCCCGCCCTCGGCAGGACCCCAGTGGCCGTCCACGAGAAGCCCGGTGGGCACGTGGGCGACGAGCGCGGGGGAGAGGTTCGACGTCGAGGCGGGGCGGGACATGCTCCGAGTATCGCCCTGGGGGTCGCGGGGACGCACCCGGGCGAGCGCCGGCCTGTGCCCCGGACGGCGTCCGGCCGCTGCCGGACGGGCGCGGTGCGACGACCCGCCGCACGGTAGTTTGTGCACATGGTCCTTCCCGCCACCCCCGCGCGCCCGTTCGGTGCCGTCCTCACGGCCATGGTCACCCCGATGACGCCCGACGGCGCCGTCGACCTCGAGGCGGCGGCCCGGCTCGCGAAGCGCCTGGTGGACGACGGGAACGACGGCCTCGTGCTGAGCGGCACGACGGGCGAGTCGCCCACGACCCACGCCCCCGAGAAGCAGGACCTCGTGCGCGCCGTCGTCGAGGCGGTCGGCGACCGCGCGGCCGTCCTCGCGGGCGCCGGGTCCAACGACACCGACCACGCGCTGCGCATGGCCGAGCAGGCCGCCGAGGCCGGGGCGGACGGGCTCCTCGTCGTCACCCCGTACTACTCGCGCCCCAGCCAGGAGGGCGTCTACCGGCACGTCGTGGCGATCGCCGAGGCGGCCGACCTCCCCGTCATGCTGTACGACGTCCCCGGCCGCACCGGCGTGCGCGTGGCCCCCGACACGTACGCGCGCCTCGCGGCGCACGAGCGGGTCGTGGCGAGCAAGGACGCGACGGGCGACGTGTACGCCGCCGCGAAGCTCGCCGCCTCGACCGGCCTCGCGTTCTACAGCGGCGACGACGGCCTGCTGCTGCCGTTCCTCGCGCACGGCGCCGCGGGTATCGTCTCCGTGTCGGCGCACGCCGTCGCGCCGCAGTTCGCGGAGGTCGTGCGCCGGTTCGACGCCGGCGACCCGGCGGGCGCGCTCGAGGTGTTCCTCACCACGACGCCCGTCATCGACGCGCTCAACGGTGCCGGCTTCCAGGCCGTCATGGCCAAGGCCGCCGTCGAGCTGCTCGGCGTCACCGACAACCGTTTCCTGCGCCTGCCGAACGTCGCGGCGACCGAGGACGACGTCGCGCTCGTGCGCGACGCCCTCGCCGCCGCGGGCGTGCTCGGCGGCGTGCCCACCGCGGCAGGCGCTGCCGCACCCACGAGCTAGCGAGGGCAGGAGCCCTCGAAACCCCCAGGCTCAGCCACGACAGGAGGCCCCGTGAGCCATCCCCACCCCGAACTCTCCCTGCCTCCCGAGCTCCCCGCCGGAGGGCTGCGCATCGTCGCCCTCGGCGGTCTCGGTGAGGTCGGCCGCAACATGGCCGTCCTCGAGTACGACGGGCGCCTGCTCGTCATCGACTGCGGCGTCCTCTTCCCCGAGGACAACCAGCCCGGCGTCGACCTCATCCTCCCGGACTTCGACTACATCGCGGACCGGCTGGACGACATCGAGGCGATCGTCCTCACCCACGGCCACGAGGACCACATCGGCGCCGTGCCGTACCTGCTGCGGCTGCGCCGCGACATCCCGCTCGTCGGGTCGCAGCTCACGCTCGCGTTCGTCGAGGCGAAGCTCAAGGAGCACCGCATCTCGCCCGTGACCCTCGCGGTCAAGGAGGGGCAGGTCGAGCAGCTCGGCGTGTTCCGCTGCGAGTTCGTCGCCGTGAACCACTCGATCCCCGACGCGCTCGCGGTCGCGGTGACGACCGGCGCCGGGACCGTGCTGCACACGGGCGACTTCAAGATGGACCAGCTCCCGCTCGACGGGCGCATCACCGACCTGCGGGCGTTCGCGCGCCTCGGCGAGCAGGGCGTCGACCTGTTCATGGTGGACTCGACCAACGCCGAGGTCCCCGGCTTCGTCACGCCCGAGGTCGAGATCGGCCCGGTGCTCGACAACGTCTTCGCGGCTTCCGAGAAGCGCATCATCGTCGCGTCGTTCTCGTCGCACGTGCACCGCGTGCAGCAGGTCCTCAACGCCGCGCACCACCACGGCCGCCGCGTCGCGCTCGTCGGGCGCTCGATGGTCCGCAACATGACGATCGCGTCCGAGCTCGGGTACCTCCACGTGCCCGAGGGCGTGCTCATCGACCTCAAGAAGGTCGACTCGCTGCGCGACGACGAGATCGTGCTCATGTGCACGGGGTCGCAGGGCGAGCCGATGGCCGCCCTGTCGCGCATGGCGAACGGCGACCACAAGGTCCAGGTCGGCCACGGCGACACGGTCATCCTCGCGTCGTCGCTCATCCCGGGCAACGAGAACGCCGTCTTCCGCATCATCAACGGCCTCACGCGCCTCGGCGCGCGCGTCGTCCACGGCGGCAACGCCAAGGTGCACGTGTCCGGCCACGCGAGCGCGGGCGAGCTCCTCTACTGCTACAACGTGCTCAAGCCCAAGAACGTCATGCCGGTGCACGGCGAGGTCCGTCACCTCGTCGCCAACGGGGCGCTCGCGGTCCGCACGGGCGTGCCGGCCGACCGCGTCGTGCTCGCCGAGGACGGCGTCGTCGTCGACCTCGTCGACGGGCGCGCGTCCGTCGTGGGCGCCGTGCCGTGCGGGTACGTGTACGTCGACGGGTCGAGCGTCGGCGAGATCACGGACGCCGAGCTCAAGGACCGCCGCATCCTCGGCGAGGAGGGCTTCGTCTCCGTGTTCGCCGTCGTCGACTCCGCGACGGGCAAGGTCCTCGCAGGGCCGCAGATCCTCGCGCGCGGTTTCGCCGAGGACGACAAGGTGTTCCAGGACATCCAGCCCGAGGTCGTCAAGGCGCTCGAGGACGCGATCGCCGGCGGCGCGACGGACACGCACCAGCTCCAGCAGGTCATGCGCCGCGTCATCGGCCGGTGGGTCTCGAACCGCCTGCGCCGTCGTCCGATGATCGTCCCGGTCGTCGTCGAGGCGTAGCCTCCGCGACCGGCGTCGGACCGGTCTCCGCCCAGGTCGGGGCGCCAGTATGCTGGCGCCCCGACCAGCGCAGGAGGCACCCTTGACGCACCACGACCCCTCCGGGGTCCCGCCCTACGGACAGCCCGGCGGCCCCGTCCCCGGACAGCCTCCGGCGCCGGGTCGGCCGGTACCGCAGTACGGCGCGTACGGCACCGCGCCCGTCCCCGCGTACGGGCAGGCGGCACCCCCGCACTCCGGCGCGTCCGGCCAGATGCCGCCCTCCGCGCCCGTGTACGGGCAGCCGATGCCGCCGGTCTACGGCGCGTACGGCGGCGGGTACGGCTACGTTCCGCGACCGCCCGTCCCCGGGGGCCTCGCGACGGCCACGATCGCGCTCGCGGTCGCAGTCACCGCCGTGCAGGTGCTGGCCTGGCTCACGTCGTTCGGCGCGGCCGAGGAGTTCGAGCGCGCCGCGCGCGTCGGCACCCCGAGCGCCGAGGTCCTCACCGGGTACGACGCCGTCGGCCTGCTGCTCCTTCCCGTGCAGCTCGCGGCGGCGGTCGTGACGTGCCTGTGGCTCTGGCAGAGCCGCGTGCTGGCCGAGGCCGTGTCGCCCGCGCGCGGGCACGCGCGCAGCCGGGTGTGGGTCTGGCTCGGGTGGATCGTGCCGGTCGTCGCGTTCTGGTTCCCCTACCAGGTCGTGCGCGACGTGCGCGCCGCGACCGTCGTCGTCCCGCGTCCCGGCCTCGGGTGGTGGTGGGCCGGGTGGCTGCTGTGGAGCGTCGCCACGAACGTCGCCACCCAGCTGACGACGCTCTCCTCGACCGGTGCGGCCGGGACGTTCGCGCTGCTGCCCGTCGCGGAGACGGTGGGCACCGCGGGCCTCGTCGTCGCGCTCGTCCTGTGGGTGCGCACCGTCCGGGAGATCACCGCGGGCCAGCGCGCCGCGGTGGGTGCCGACGCCCGGTGACCGCACGGGCCCTCGCCGGGGACGGGCGGGCGGGCCGGCGTCCCCGGGGCTACGACGCCGCGCCGCGCCGCACGAGCCCCGGGCCGACGGCGGCGAGCGTCGCGGCGTAGCGCGCCGCGCGGGCGTCGTCCCCGCCGGGCACGAGGCCCGCGAGCTCGAGCGAGACCAGGCCGTGCACGAGCCCCCACAGACCGAGCGCGACGTCGGCGGCACCCGCGTCCTCCGGGACGAGGCGCGCGACGGCGTCGCGCAGCACCCGGAACGTGGGCTCCTCGACCGCCTCGGGCCGGTCGGGCCCGGGGCGGACGCCGCGCGCGAACATCACGGCGTAGAAGTGCGGGTCCGCGAGCGCGAAGTCGCGGTACGCCCGTCCGAGGGCGGCGAGGTCGGAGGCAGGGTCGTCGGTACGGGGGACCCTCGCGAGGCGTGCGGCGAAGCGTCGGAAGCCCTCCGCGGAGACGGCGGCGACGAGCTCGTCGCGGCTGCCGAAGAGCGCGTACACCGCCGATGCGCTCGTCCCGGCCTCGGTCGCGACCGACCGGACCGTCACGGCTGCCTCCCCGTGCATGGAGACGGCGCGCGACGCCACGTCGAGGAGGCGGTCGCGCAGGGCGTCGTCGTGCAGGCGGGGTCGTGCCACGCGCCGAGTCTAGGGGTCTTGACGAGCGATTGCGAACGTTGTTCTATAACAGTGTTTGCAAACCGGTGCGCGAGCTCTCGCGCCGCCCCTCTGGAGGTCCCGTGCTCGAGCTCACCGACGCCGCCCGGCTCACCGCCGGCATCGTCCTCCTCACCGTCGTCGGCATCGAGTCCGGCGGGGCCTTCCTCGTCCGGGTCGTGACACGGCGGGTCCCGGCCACCGCGTTCCAGACGTCGTTCTTCCGCGCCGGGCACGCGCACGCAGGGGTGCTCGTCATCCTCGGCCTGGTGTGCCTGCTCCTCACGGAGGCCACGGGCCTCGTCGGCCTCTGGCGGTGGCTCGCGGCGACCGGCGTGCTCGTCGCGGCGATCCTGCTCCCGGCCGGCTTCTTCCTGTCGGCCGTCGGCCCCGGTCGCGAGACGCCGAACCGGGCCGTCGCGCTGCTGCCCGCGGGGGCCGTCGTCCTCGCGGCGGGCGTCGTGACCCTCGCCGTCGGCCTCTTCCTCGGCTGACCGATCCGGGGCCCTGACGTGGGTGGCTCTCGCTACCGTTCCTCCATGACCACCGCCGAGGACTTCGTCCCGCTCGACCCCGTCCGTCTCGTCACGCTGGCCCAGGGGTGGAGCATCATCTACTCGCCCGGCGGGCCGGAGTGGCACCATCACCGGGGTGCGCTCGAGCGGCACGGCGTCGAGGGTTCGGGCTACGACTTCTCCGGCGCGCTCCAGGCCACGCTGACCGACCACGAGCCGGACGTGCTGGGCGCCGTCGGGTTCGACCCCGAGGGTGGCATGGTGAGCGTCTACGGCTCCGACCTCGACGCCCTGCACGTCGCGGCGCGGCACCTGCACCGCCTCGTCACCGACGAGCAGGCCCTCGACGCGGCGCTCGCCCGGTCGGTCGAGCTCGGGCTCGACGACTGAGCGCGGAGCGCGGCAGGTCCAGGAGGCCTCGTGCCGTCGGACCGCGGCTCCGCGATCCGGGCACGACCGCCCAGGCGGCCTCAGCGTGCGCGCAGCGCGGCGAGCTGCTCGTCGTGCCACGTCGCGACGTAGCCGGTGAGCCGGTCGTCGGCCACCACGGCGTCCGTGTGCGTGACCGCGTGCTCCAGCGCGTCGAGGTAGGCGCGGTCGGCCGCGAAGCGCGCGGCGACGGCGGCCCGACCGACCGCCGGGCTCCCGTGGCCCGGGACGAGGGCGTCGACGTCGCGCGCCGCGAGCTCGAGCGCGTCGAGCGCGCCGCGGTACGTGCGCACCGGGTCGCGCGACCCGGTGTCGACGAGCGGCACCTCCACGTCCGAGAGCATGTCGCCGGCGAGCAGCACACCGTGCACGACGAGCGCCGCGTGCCCCGGCGCGTGGGCGTCGTGCTCGACCACGACGGCGCCGGCCGGCTCGCGGGGCTGCTCGTCGGCCTGCGCGGCAGGCCCTCCGTCGGCCGTCCTGCCGGTCGGCCAGGGCAGCCGTCGTGCGCCGCGGGGGAGCAGGGTGAGCGCGCCGACGAGCGCCGGGTCGTGGCCGGGTGCCGCGGCGTCGGCCGCGGCGACCAGGTCCGTTCCCCGCGACCGGGCCGCGTCGGCGCCGCGGGCCGTGGCGTAGCGCGGTGCGTCGCCCAGGGAACGGGACCACAGCACGTGGTCCCAGTGCGGGTGCGTCGCGAACCCGGCGGTCACGCGCCAGCCCTGCCCGTGCACGGCCGCGGCGAGCGCCTCGACCTCCTCGACCGTGACGGCGGGGTCGACGACGAGCGCCTCCCCGCCCGGGGCGACCACGACCGTCGACGTCGTCGTCCAGATCGTCGCGGTGGCCACCCAGACCCCCGGGCGGACCTCGACGAGGTCGCGGGGGTGCGGGGAAGCGGCGTCCGTCGTCGCGTCGCCGTCCGCGCGCTGCGACCCTGCGGGCTCGTCCATCGGTCCTCCGCTCGTCCTCGTGGGACCGGGGCGGCGAGACCTGCCCGGGCCCCGGTCCGGCGGGGACACGCGCCCCGGGGTCCCCGGCGCCGTCGTCCCTCGCAGGTAGGTTAGGACCACTATGGCGACCCGCACGTCCCCGCAGGCACGTCGGACCGCGAGCAACCGCACACCAGCGCCCCGCACCGCGGCGCGCGGCGGTTCGTCCTCGGCCCGCGGCACGTCGCGCGCCGGCACCGGTCGCGGACGGTCCTCCTCCTCGAGCGCGCGCCGCCCGGCGCGTCGCCCGGCGGCGGGGCCGCCGTGGCCCGTCCGCGCGGTGCGGGGGGTCTGGCTCGGCGCCGCGCACGGCGTGGGATCGCTCGTGCGCACCATCGGAAGAGGAGCAAGAGAGCTGGACCCGGCACACCGGCGCGACGGCGTCGCGTTCACCCTCATCGCCCTCGCGGTCGTCGTCGCGGCGCGCGAGTGGTGGGGCATCCAGGGCACGTTCGGCAAGGTCGTCCACGGCGTCGTCGCGGGGACGTTCGGCCTCGCGGGCGTCGCGGTCCCCGTCCTGCTGCTCTGGCTCGCGGTGCGCATCATGCGGCACCCCGAGCGCGCCCAGGCGAACTCGCGCGTCGCGATCGGGCTCACGCTCATCGTCGTGTCCGTGTGCTCCCTCGTGCACATCTCGGAGGACCTGCCCGCGCCGCGGGACGGTCTCGCGGCGGTGCAGGACGCGGGCGGCATCGTCGGCTACCTGGCAGCCACGCCGGTCACCGCCGGTCTGACGCCGTGGTTCGCCGTCCCGATCTTCCTGCTCCTCGGGTTCTTCGGGCTGCTGGTCGTGACCGCGACGCCCGTGCACCGCATCCCGAGCCGGCTGCGCGGCCTCTACGACGTGCTCACCGGCAACCACCGCGCCGAGGACGACGGGCTCGACGCCGACGGGCTCCCGCTCGCGGAGGGCGTCTCGCGCCACGACGGCAGCGAGCCCCCGGCGGGTCGCCGACCCCGCAAGCCGCGGCGCACCAAGGCGCAGCGCGCGGCGGAGGCGGCGGAGATCGAGAAGCCCGAGGGCGGCTTCTCCGGCGACGAGGCGTTCGAGACGGCCGCGTTCCTCGACTACGAGGACGACGCGCCGCGCGGCCGGGGGAAGAAGCGTCGCGCGGAGGACCCGGGCGCCGGCACCGCCGCGACGGAGGTGGTCCCCGCCGTCGGGCAGGGGACCGCGCAGGACACGGCGGCGGCCGCGATGGGCGCCGTCGCGCCCTCCCCGGAGGACGGCGCCGGCAGCGTGCCGCCGCCCCCGCCCGGCCCCATGCCGCGGGGCGTGCAGCCCATGCTCGAGGGCGACACCGTCTACCTGCTCCCGGACGAGGACGCGCTCGTCAAGGGCGCGCCGCACAAGGTGCGCTCGGCCGCGAACGACCGCGTGGTCGAGGCGCTCACCCAGACGTTCGAGCAGTTCGAGGTCGACGCGAAGGTCACCGGGTTCACCCGCGGGCCCACGGTCACGCGCTACGAGGTCGAGGTCGGGCCCAAGGTCAAGGTCGAGCGCATCACGTCGCTGTCCAACAACATCGCGTACGCGGTCGCGAGCGCCGACGTGCGCATCCTCGCGCCGATCCCCGGCAAGTCCGCGATCGGCATCGAGATCCCCAACACGGACCGCGAGACGGTCGTGCTCGGCGACGTGCTGCGGTCGTCGGCCGCGCGGCGCACCGAGCACCCGATGGTCATGGGCGTGGGCAAGGACGTCGAGGGTGGCTACGTCGTCGCGAACCTCGCGAAGATGCCGCACATCCTCGTCGCGGGCGCGACGGGCGCCGGCAAGTCGAGCTTCATCAACTCCATGATCACGTCGATCCTCATGCGCTCGACGCCGGAGCAGGTGCGGCTCGTGCTCGTGGACCCCAAGCGCGTCGAGCTGACGATCTACGAGGGCATCCCGCACCTCATCACGCCCATCATCACGAACCCGAAGAAGGCCGCGGAGGCGCTCGACTGGGTCGTCCGCGAGATGGACGCCCGCTACGACGACCTCGCCGCGTTCGGGTTCAAGCACATCGACGACTTCAACGCCGCCGTCCGGGCCGGCAAGGTCAAGCCGCTGCCCGGCTCCGAGCGCAAGATCGCGACGTACCCGTACCTGCTGGTCGTCGTCGACGAGCTCGCGGACCTCATGATGGTCGCGCCGCGCGACGTCGAGGCGTCGATCCAGCGCATCACGCAGCTCGCGCGCGCGGCGGGCATCCACCTGGTGCTCGCGACGCAGCGCCCGTCGGTCGACGTCGTCACGGGCCTCATCAAGGCGAACGTGCCCTCGCGGCTCGCGTTCGCGACGTCGTCCCTCGCGGACTCGCGCGTCGTGCTCGACCAGCCCGGCGCGGAGAAGCTCATCGGCCAGGGTGACGCGCTGTTCCTGCCCATGGGCGCGGCCAAGCCCATGCGCGTGCAGGGCGCGTGGGTCTCGGAGTCCGAGGTGCACGCCGTCGTCGAGCACGTGAAGAGCCAGCTCAAGCCGGTCTACCGCGAGGACGTCACGCAGGCGGCCACGAAGAAGCAGATCGACGAGGACATCGGCGACGACCTCGACCTGCTGCTCCAGGCGGCCGAGCTCGTGGTGACGTCGCAGTTCGGCTCGACGTCGATGCTCCAGCGCAAGCTGCGCGTCGGCTTCGCCAAGGCGGGGCGCCTCATGGACCTCCTGGAGTCGCGCGAGATCGTCGGGCCGTCCGAGGGGTCCAAGGCCCGGGACGTGCTCGTCACGCCCGAGGAGCTGCCCTCGGCGCTCGCGCTCATCCGGGGCGAGCCCGCGCAGGACG
This sequence comes from Sphaerisporangium cinnabarinum, assembly GCA_003052455.1. GTDB lineage: Bacteria > Actinomycetota > Actinomycetes > Actinomycetales > Cellulomonadaceae > Cellulosimicrobium > Cellulosimicrobium cinnabarinum. The sequence goes on from QAPD01000086.1 coordinate 21,637, forward strand.
TCTTCGACGGCCAGGCGCCCGCCGCGGCCCCCGCACCCGCGAGCGGCGGCCACGACTACGGCGAGGGCACCGACGGGCACATGCCCCCGGTCGCGACGGAGTACCACGACGGCGCCGACGTGGAGTCGGGCTGGCGGTGACCCGGGCGGCCGGTGGCGCCGTCGACGGTCGGCGCACCCCGGACGACCCCCTAGGCTGGTGACGTGGTCAACGCCGTCCCCTCGCCGTGGAACTCCGCGAACCTCGTCACCATGGCGAGGATCCTGCTCGTCCCGTTCTTCGCGTGGGCGCTCCTCGTCGACGGCGGGGAGTCCGTCACGTGGCGCCTCGTCGCGACGGGCATCTTCGTCCTCGCCGCGACGTCGGACCGCCTCGACGGCTACCTCGCACGGCGCTACGACCTCGTCACGGACCTGGGCAAGCTCCTCGACCCGATCGCGGACAAGCTGCTCGTGGGCACCGCCCTCGTGCTGCTCGCGTGGCCGCTCGGCGAGCTGCCCTGGTGGGTCCCCGTGGTCGTGCTCGCGCGCGAGCTGGGCGTCACGCTCCTCCGGTTCGCCGTCCTCAAGTACGCGGTCATGCCCGCGTCGCGCGGCGGGAAGCTCAAGACCGTGCTCCAGACCGTCGCGATCACGCTCTTCGTGCTCCCGCTGGCGCACCTGCCGGCGTTCGTCGGCGTCGTCGCGTGGGTCGTGCTCGCCGCGGCCATCCTGGTCACCGTCGTGACCGGGCTGGAGTACGCGTACCAGGGCTGGCGCCTGCGCCGCGACGCGGTGCGCGCGGCCCGGGTCGTCGAGCGCGGTCCGAGCGCGGACGGCGCCTCCGTCTCATGACCGCCGCCGCGGTCCCGGCGGGGACGTCGTCGGCCACCGGGCCGGACGTCCGGCCCGACGTCGTGGACCTGCTCGACGCGCTGGGAGCCCGGGGGTGGACCCTCGCGACGGCCGAGTCCCTCACGGGCGGCCTGCTCAGCGCGACGATCGTCGACGTGCCCGGCGCCTCGCGCGTGCTGCGGGGCGCCGTCGTCGCGTACGCGACCGACCTCAAGGAGGCGGTCCTCGGCGTCGACGGCGAGCTGCTCGCCGCTCACGGAGCCGTGCATCCCGCGGTCGCGCGCCAGATGGCCGAGCGCGTGCGCGGCGTGCTCGGGGCCGACGTCGGGCTCGCGACCACGGGCGTCGCCGGCCCCGACCCGCAGGACGGCCGGGCGCCGGGCACCGTCTTCGTCGCCGTGAGCGGACCGGGCGGCACCGACGTGCGGGAGCTGCACGTCGACGGCGACCGTGCGACCGTCCGCGCCGCGACCGTGGCCGCCGCGGTGGCGCTCGCGCGCTCCGCCGTCGGGCCGCCGACCGTCGGCGGCGGAGAGGCGTCCGCCGTCGGGTGAAATCCTCGGCGGGCGCCGGGCGGGGAAGCCGTGCGCGAGCCCGGCCGGACGCGTCGTGGAGAGGTCGTGAACGTGCCGCGGGGGACCGGCCGCGAGCCCCGGCGCGGGAACAACGCCCCACGTCGGGACGTTGCACAGCACGTGATCGCCAACAGGACCGTCAACCGACCGGTGGGACGCACGGACAACGCCCCTGCGGCCCGTCCCGCACGGGGCACCGGCGACGTGAGCGGACCGCGGGCGGGGTACGGTAGGACGACCCCGTCACGCGGGGCAGTGAACAGGAAGACCGGCACGAGCAGTTCGCGCACCCAGGTGGGGGCCTCTCCGGCTCCCGGGGGCGCACGGGACACGGAAGGGGGTCGCCAGATGATTGTTCTTCGACGAGAGATCGGGGACGTGCTGCGAGACGCTCGCCAGCGACAGGGGCGCACCCTGCGAGAGGTGTCCTCCGCCGCACGGGTCTCGCTGGGCTACCTCAGCGAGGTCGAGCGCGGTCAGAAGGAAGCATCGTCGGAGCTCCTCGGCTCGATCTGCGAGGCGCTCGACATCCCGATGTCGTTGGTGCTGCGCGAGGTCAGCGACCGGGTCGCCGTCGCCGAGGGTCTGCTGATCCCCGACACCATCCCGGCCGACTTCGCGACGGCCGTGCTGGGTCGCCAGCATCCCGAGGGCACGGCACGCCGCGAGGACCTGCAGCCCGTCGGCTGATGGTCGGGCCGGGACCGGCCGCACCGGGAGCGGGGGCAGCGACGCCCGCCGTCATCCCGCTGCGGGCGGTGCCTGGCAGGTCGGACACCAGAAGATCGGACGGTCGTACGGGGGCTCGTTCGCCGTACCTTCCGCGACAGGCGTGCCGCACACGTGGCACGCCTTTCGTGTGCGCCCGTGCACGTGCCGCACGACGCCCGCGCGCGGGTCGAACCCGTGCCGGACGGTGCGCTGCATGAGCGCGCGCGCCGTGAGCAGGAGGCCCTCGAGGTCCTCGACGTCGCGGACGGGCGTCCACGGGTAGACGTGCTCGGCGAAGAGCGACTCGGCCGTGTAGATCGTGCCGATGCCGGCGACGAGGTGCTGGTCGAGCAGGGCCTCCGCGACGGGCACGCCGGTCGTTGCCCGCTCCGGCCGGTGCCGGGGGCCGCTCCCGCCCGCCGCGTCGTCGGCCCGCATCCGTGCGACCGCCTCCGGCAGGCCGGTCTCCGGGAAGTCGTCGCCGAGCACGTCGGGGCCGAGGGGCCCGACGATCACCCGCTCGTCCGCGGTGCGCAGCACGTGCAGCATGCCGATCCGGTTCCCGACCGCCGTCCACCACTCGTTCGCGAGGACCACGCGCACGTTCGGCTCCGCCCCGCGCGCGTCGTGCGTGCCCGTCCGGGCGAGCCGCCACGACCCCTCCATGCGCAGGTGCGTGTGCAGGGACCGGCCGTCGTCGAACCGCGTGAACAGGTGCTTGCCGTAGGCCGTGTTCCCGACGACCACCCGGCCGGCGAGGTCGATCTCCGCCGCGCTCGGCCACCGCAGGTCCGAGCGGACGAGCACCCGGTCCTTGAGCGCCTCGTCGAGGCGGGCCGAGACGAGACGCAGGATGTCACCCTCGGGCACGCGACCGCCCTCCGTGGCCGCAGGCGTGCGACGACCGGCGCACGTCAGGCCGCCCGCAGGCCGCGCGGCGTCGCGCGGAAGCCGGCGTCGAGCAGCGCGCGCACCGCGTCGTCCGCCGGGGTCGCGGTGGTGCCCGCACCGGCGAGCGCCTCCACGCCGTCGACCCGCTGGACCACGATCTTCCCGAGCGTGCCCGCCCGCACCGCGCGGACCAGCGCGGCGCTCGCCTCGGCGAGGCGCGGACCGTCCACGAAGGACAGCACGGACCGCCCGCCGCGCTCGACGTAGAGGGCGAGGTCGCCGTCGCTCAGCACGACGACGGCACCGGCCTTGCGGCCGGGGCGGTGTCCGCGCGAGCCCTCGCCGGTCGCGCCCTCGGCGCCGGGTGCGCCCGGTCCGGTCGCCGGGCGGGAGGGCCAGGGGAGCGCCGCACCGTAGGGGTTCGCCGGGTCCGTCGCGGCGAGCAGCACGGCGCCGGGACGCGGACCGCCGCGCGACGTCCGCGCGTCGGGGAGCGGGGCGAACGGGTCGGTCGCGCCCGGCGCCGCGTCGGCCTCGAGCGCGCGCTCACGGTCCTGCGCGTCGGTCCGGAGCTGGTCGACCGCGCCCGGCAGCGCGAACTGCGAGCCGCCGAGGTGCTCGACGAAGTACCCGCGCCGCGCCGCGCCCGTGGCCTCCAGCTCGCTCAGCACGCGGTACACCGCGCGGAACGACCCGGCGACGCCCTCGGCGGGCGCCACGGCGCGGGTGAGCACGCCGTGGCGGTCGAGCAGGACCCGGGCGAGCGCGTGCGCCCGGCGTGTCGGGTCGGGTTCGCGCGGAGGCAGCGCCGACCAGCGCCCGGCACCTCCGCGCAGCACCGTCTCGGGCGACGTCGGTGGGCGCAGCCCCGCGAACCGGCCGCGCGCCAGCGGCCGGGCCCGGGCCGGGGCGCGCGGCGCGCGGTGGGTCCCCCCGGCAGCGCCCAGCCGCGCGCGCAGCGACCCGAGGCCGTCGTTCGTCACGTGGCCCGACCACACGAGGTCCCACAGCGCCTCGAGCGTCGGGACGGTCTCCGCCCCGGCGCGCTCGGCCAGCCGCGGCAGGCAGTACCCCCCCGAGCCCTCGAGCAGGCCGAGCAGCGTGGCGTGGCGGCCGGTCTCCGGCGCCGGGCCCGGGCCCGCCAGCGTGCGCGGGCCCCACTCCGCGCGGCGCAGGCCGCCGACACCGC
>QAPD01000087.1 GCA_003052455.1 Sphaerisporangium cinnabarinum
CTCGGCCTGAGCCTGCGCTCGGCGGCTCGGCGGCTCGGCGGCTCGGCGGTTCGGCGGTTCGGCGGCTCGGCGGCCCGGCCCCCGGCTCGCCCGCCGGCCGGACCCGCACCCGCGGCACGCCGCGGGCTCACCCCTCGGGGCGCGGCTCCGCCTCGGCCTCCGGCCGAGAGGCGTCGGCCGGAGGCGTCTCGGCGTCGCGCGCGTCCGCGGCCGCCTCCGCGGCGTCCATCGCCCGGTCGTCGACGACGAGCATCCCCAGCAGCGTCGCGCCGGACACCGCCGCCATGACCACGAACACCGTGCGCAGCCCGAAGAGCTCGCCGAGCAGGCCGCCGACGGCGGCGCCGAGGGGGAGCGTCCCCCACGCGAGGAGCCGGTAGCACGCGTTGAGCCGGCCCAGCAGGGCGTCGGGCGTGATGCGCTGCCGCAGGGAGAGCGTCACGACGTTCCACACGGCGATCCCGGCACCGCCGACGGCGGAGACGGCGCCGATCACCCACGCGTCCGTCGTGACCGCGGGGACGCCGACGAACGCCACCGTCCCGAGGATCGTCAGCGCGAGGGAGCGCGCGCGCCCGATCGTCCCGACGACGCGCTCGGCGACGAACGACCCCGCGAACGCCCCGACCGCCGTCGCCGTGAGGAGCACGCCGTACGCCGGCTCCGACAGGCCCAGGGGCGAGTCGGGGCCGACCGCGTAGAGCACGAACACCGCGAACGCGGCGTTGCTCGCGAAGTTGATGCCGCCGACCATCATCGCGAGGGTGCGCAGGATGCGGTCGTGCCACAGGAAGCGCAGGCCCTCGGCGACGTCGGCGCGCAACGTCGTCCGGGTCGTGCGCACCGTCCGGTACGTGCCGGGCAGCCCGAGCAGCATCACGACGGCGAGCGCCCACAGCGCACCGGGGACGCCGAACGCGAGGGCGGCGCCCGCCGCCACGAGCAGCCCGCCCAGGGGCGGCCCCACGAACTGGTTCGTCGTGAGCTCCGCCGCGTAGAGGCGCCCGTTGGCCCGGGGGAGCGCGGTGCGCGGCACGACCTGCGGGAGGATCGACTGCGCCGAGGTGTCGTACAGCGTCTCGGTGACGCCGACGGCGAAGGCGACGACGTACAGCACGGCGATGCTCCCGGCGTCGGGCACGAGCGCGACGGCCGCGAGCGCGGCCACGAGCACCGCGCGCGCCACGTTCGCGCCGACCATCGCGAGCCGCCGGTCGAGGCGGTCGGCGAGCGCACCCGCGGGCAGCGCGAACAGCAGCCACGGGAGCGTGAGGGCGAACGTGAGCCCGGCGACGAGCGCCGGCGACTCGGTGTACCGGACCGCGACGAGCGGGAGCGCGACCTTGAGCACCCCGTCGGCGAGGTTCGAGACGGCGGACGCGGCCCACAGGCGCCGGAACGGCGCACCGAGCGGTGCGGCGGCGGGGCGTCGGCGCCCGGGTCGAGAGGCCATGGCGCCCAGCATGGCACAGTGATCGAGAAATCCCAATCGATCGAGCGCTCTCGATCGGAGGTCCGTACGATGTCTCCATGACCGCCGAGCCCACTCCGGAGCCCGGGCCGGGGCGCGCCCCGGGTCCGCGTGCTGCCGCCGTCCCGAGCCGTCGCCCGCCCACCGCGCTCGAGGCCAAGGCGCTCGCGCACCCGCTGCGCCAGCGCATCGTGCGGCAGTGCGGCACGCGCGAGATGACGAACAAGGAGCTCGCCGACCACCTCGGCGTCCCGCCGGGCACGGCCCTGCACCACGTCCGGCTGCTCGTGCGCGCCGGGCTGCTCGAGCCCGCCGAGGTCCGCACGGGTACGGGCGGCGCGCTCGAGCGCCCCTACCGCGCCACGGGCGCCACCTGGTGGCTCGACGACCCGCTGCGCGACGCCGCGCCCGGCGTGCAGTTCGGTCCCGTCGCCGCCGCGCTCGACGACGCCCTGGCCGCCGGGCCCGACGCCGTCACGACCTCCGCCGCGTTCTACCTGCACCTCTCCGACGACGACGTCACCGAGCTCGACCGGCGCATCCTCGCGGTGCTCGACGAGTACGTCGCGACCGACGTAGACCGCCAGGACCGCCCCCTCCACCGAGGCCTCTTCGTCCTGCACCGCCCGCCGTCGGAACCGCCCGCCGTCGGCACCTCCGGCCGCCCTGACCGCCATCCGTCCTGACCCCGGCCGGCCGACGTCGGTCCGACCGCGCGCGAGAGTTCCGGGCACAGCGGGCCTCCACGCGGCACGACAGCCCCCGGATCCCCCGAGGCACGTCGGCGCCAGGCCGACCAACGCGACCGCCGGACCCGGACCCGGGGCGCACGGCGCCGGGCAGGACGAGCGGTGGGGTCGGACCGTGCGCGAAGGACGTCGAGGCGCACTCCTCAGACCTCCGCCCGGAGGACCAGGGCGACGGTGCGCCAGTCCGAGCGCACGGTCCGACCCCACCGCGGACCCGACCTCGCGGGCGGTGAACCGGACCCGACCCCCGCGGGCTGTGAACCCGACCCCACCGACCCGACCCTCAGGGCCGAGCGGCGAAACGCTCCAGGAGGTCGGCGTGACCCGACACGATGAGCAGGTCGTTCGCGCTGATCCGGGTCTCCGGCGTCGCGTAGAGGAAGTCCTCGCCGGGCGACTTCACCCCGATCACGGTGACCCCGTACCGCTCGCGCACCTTCGACTGCGCGAGCGTGAACCCCTGCACCTCCTTCGGCGGCCGCATCTTGACGATCGTGAAGCCGTCCTCGACCTCGATGTAGTCGAGCAGCTTCCCGGAGACGAGGTGCGCGACGCGCGACCCGGCGTCGGCCTCGGGGAACACGACGTGGTGCGCGCCGATGCGCTGGAGGATGCGCCCGTGCTCCGCCGAGATCGCCTTGGCCCAGATCTGGGGCGTGCCCATGTCGACGAGGTTGCCGGTGATGAGCACGCTCGCCTCGAGCGACGTGCCGACGCCCACGACCGCGACGGGGAAGTCGCGCGCGCCGAGCTGCTCGAGCGCGACGGGGTTGGAGGCGTCCGCCTCGACGAGCGGGAGCTGCCCGCTCCACTGGGCGACGAGGTCGGGGTCGCGCTCGACGGCGAGCACGTCCTGGCCGAGCCGGTCGAGCGTCGCGGCGATCGCCGTCCCGAAGCGGCCGAGGCCGATGACGAGGACGCCCGCGTCCTTGCGCGGGGCCTTCGCCTCGTCCCGGCGCGCGCGCTCCGCGCGGCCGCGCTCGACGATGCGCTGCGCGACGGGGTCGGAGGGCACGCCTTCCTTCCCGTCGGCGGCGCGGGTGAACGGGTCGGTCACGATGGGGCCTCTCGTCGGTCCGGTGGTGCGGTGTCGGTCGTGTCGGTCAGGTCTCGTGCGGCGGGGCGTCCGGCCCGACGGCGGTCGCACCGCCGGGCGGGGGCGCTCACCCGATGATGGGGCGCTCCTCGGGGTAGCGCACGATGCGGCGGCGGTCGCGGAGCGCGAGCGCGGCGGCGAACGTCATGGTGCCCGTGCGGCCCACGAACATGAGCGCGATGAGGACGTACTTCCCGGCGTCGGGCAGCTCGGGCGTGATGCCGGTCGACAGGCCGACGGTCGCGAACGCCGAGATGGTCTCGAAGAGGATGACGTCGAGCGTCTCGCCGGTGATCTCCAGCAGGAGCAGGCTCGACAGCAGCACCGCGGTCGCGCCGACGAACGACACGGCGACCGCGAGCCGGAGGGTGTCGCGCGGGATGCGCCGCCCGAACGCCTCCATGTCCCGGTCGCCGCGCGCCTCGGACACGATGGCGATGAGCATGACGGCGAGCGTCGTGACCTTGATGCCGCCCGCGGTCGACGCGGAGCCGCCGCCGACGAACATCAGCGCGTCGGTGATGAGCCAGCTCGCCTCGTGCATGCCGCCGGTGTCCACGGTCGAGAAGCCGCCGGAGCGCGGCATGACGCCCGCGAAGAGCGACGCGAGGAGCTTCTCGCCGAGGTCGAGGGGCCCGAGGGTCCGCTGGTTCCCCCACTCGACGGCCGCGAAGAGCACCGTGCCCACGACGACGAGCGCCGCGCTCGTCGTGAGCGTCAGCTTGGTGTGCAGGCTCCACTTGGAGGCGCGGCGGCGGTTGCGCATGACGTTGAGGATCACGGGGAAGCCGAGCGACCCGATGAACACGCCGAGGATGATCGGCAGGCACAGCATCCAGTCGCCGACGTACGGGGCGAGGCCGTGCTCCGTCGGGATGAACCCCGCGTTGTTGAAGGCGGAGATGCCGTAGAAGATGCCGTGCCACGCGGCCTCGCCGAACGTCTCCTCCAGCACGACGAACCGCGGCAGCAGGAGCAGCGCGATGAGGAGCTCGAGCGAGGTCGACGTGATGATGACGACCCGCACGAGCGAGCCGACCTCGCCGAGCCGCGTCGTCTTCGTCTCCGACGCCGTGAGGAGCTTCTGCGTGAGGCCGATGCGCCGGGACACGGCCATGCCGAGGATCGACGCGAGCGTCATGACGCCGAGGCCGCCGATCTTGATGCCGAGCAGGATGACGACCTGCCCGTACCCCGACCAGTACGTCCCCGTGGGGACCACGACGAGACCGGTGACGCACACGGCCGACGTGGCCGTGAAGAACGCGTCGACGAACGGCGCGGACCGGCCGCTCGCCGTCGCCCAGGGCGCCATGAGCAGGGCGGTGAAGACGGCGATGACGGCGGCGAACACGGTGACGGCGAGCCGGGCGGGCGACTGCCGGGCGAGGCGGTCGACGATCTCCCGCCCCCTGAACAGGCGCCCGGTCATGCTCGTCGGCATGGAGCCTCCCTCACCACTCGCGCCACTCTGCCACGGGCCTGGTGGCCCGTCATGTCGCCGCTCCGGCGCCCGGACATCATGCCCGCTCGCGGGCCCGGACGCCGCACCAGGGACCCGGGGAGGCCCGGACCGGCGGTCCCGCGCGGTCCGGCCCGCGGTCGGTGGGGCGGGGGCGCGCCGTCGGGCGTTACCGTGAGCCATGCCCACGACCGACCCGACGTCGTCGCCCGCCCCGACCGGGGCGGCTGCGGCGCCCGGAGCCTGCGTCGTGTGGAGCCCCGAGCTCCTCGGCTACGACTTCGGCCCGGGCCATCCCATGGCGCCGGCCCGGCTCGACCTGACGATGGGGCTCGTGCGCGCCCTCGGCCTGCTCGACGGCGACGCGGACCTGCGCGTCGTGCGGCCCGAGCCCGCGCCCGACGACGTGCTCGAGCTCGTGCACGAGCACGCCTACGTCGCGGCCGTGCGCGCGGCGTCCGAGCACGGCACGCCCGACCCGGCCCGCGGCCTCGGCACCGAGGACGACCCCGTCTTCCCCGGGATGCACGAGGCGGCCGCGCGGATCGTCGCGGGCTCGTACGAGGCGGCGGGCGAGATCGCCGCGGGCCGCACCCGGCACGCCGTGAACGTCGCGGGCGGCATGCACCACGCGAAGGCGGGTGCGGCGTCGGGCTTCTGCGTCTACAACGACGCGGCCGTCGCGATCCGGCGCCTGCTCGACGACGGCGTCGAGCGCGTCGCGTACGTCGACCTCGACGCCCACCACGGCGACGGCGTGGAGGACGCGTTCTGGGACGACCCGCGCGTCCTCACCGTCTCCGTCCACCAGAGCGGAGCGACGCTCTTCCCCGGGACGGGTCACCCGACCGACCTCGGGGGGCCCGGCGCCGAGGGGACGGCGGTCAACGTCGCGCTCCCGCGCCGCACCGACGGCGCGCGCTGGCTGCGCGCGGTCGACGCCGTCGTGCCGCCCGTGCTGCGCGCGTTCCGCCCCGAGGTGCTCGTCACCCAGCACGGGTGCGACGCGCACGGCGAGGACCCGTTGTCCGACCTCGACGTGTCCGTCGACGCGCAGCGCACGGCCACGACGTGGATGCACGGGCTCGCGCACGAGCTGACCGACGGGCGGTGGCTCGCGCTGGGCGGGGGCGGGTACGCGATCGCGCGCGTCGTGCCGCTCGTGTGGTCGGCCGTCGTGGGGGAGGTCGTGCACCGGCCCGTCACCGCGGGTGTGCCCCTGCCCGCGGCGTGGCGCGAGCGTGTCGCCGAGGTCGCCGGGTTCGACGCGCCGCTCGCGTTCGGGCCCGAGGTCGAGGTGCGGCGGTGGAGCAGCGGGTACGACCCGGACGACGACGTCGACCGCGCCGTCGCGGCCACGCGCCGGGCCGTCTTCCCGCTGCTCGGCCTCGACGCGCACTTCGACTGAGACGCCCCGCGACCGGTCGCGTACCGGGGCACGGGCGCGAGCGGGTAGGCTAGGAGGCGGATTTCTCTCGTGTTGGTCGGCTTGCGGCGCCCTCGTGGTCGCCGGGGCCCCGATCAACCGTGGACCACCCGCGGCCGGTCGACCGGTCGCCGACCGACACGCCGCTCGAGCATTGCGAGGACCGTATGGGCTCCGTCATCAAGAAGCGCCGCAAGCGCATGGCCAAGAAGAAGCACCGCAAGCTGCTTCGCAAGACGCGTCACCAGCGTCGCAACAAGAAGTGACGTCGCGCGCGTCCTGACGCGCCGACCCGTCGTCGAGCCCGGCCCCTCCCGAGGGACCGGGCTCGACGCGTCTCCGGCGGTCGCCGTCCGCGCCGGCCGGGTCAGAGGCGGGCGATGCGCCGGTCGACGGCGCGGCGCACGGAGCGCAGGACGAGCGCGGCGGCCCAGGCGGCGCCGGCCCAGCTCGCGGTGCGGACGCTGCTGCGCGCGACGCGGCGGCGGCGCCCGCGGAACTCGCGGATGGGCCAGCCGACGTCCTGCGCGTGGCGGCGCAGGCGCGCGTCGGGGTTGATGGGGCACGGGTGCCCCACGGCCTCCATCATCGTCACGTCGTTGAGCGAGTCGCCGTACGCGTACGACGCCTCGAGGTCGATGTCCTCGCGCTCGGCGAGCGCCCGTACCCCGGCGGCCTTGGCGCGGCCGTGCATCATGTCGCCGACGAGCCGTCCCGTGTAGAAGCCGTCCTCGTGCTCCGCGACGGTGCCGAGCGCGCCCGTCGTGCCGAGCCGGCGCGCGATGAGCTCGCCGATCTCGACGGGGGTCGCGGAGACGAGCCACACCTGGTGCCCGGCGGCGAGGTGCTCGTCGAGCAGGCGGCGCGTGCCGGGGTAGATGCGCAGCGACAGGACGGTGTCGTAGACCTCCTCGCCGATCGCGGTGACCTCCGCGACGGAGCGCCCGGCGATGAGGTCCAGGGCGCGCGAGCGGATGCGGTCGATCTGCCGCTTGTTCTCGCCGAACACGAGGTACCGGGCCTGGTGCGCCGCGAACCGCACGATGTCGAGCGTCGAGAAGAACTCGCGCTGGTACAGGGCGCGCGCCAGGTGGAACGACGACGCGCCGCGGATGATCGTGTTGTCGACGTCGAAGAACGCGGCGGTCCGGTGCGGCGGCCCGGGGGCGCGCGCGGGGGCCTCCTCGGGGAGCGTCGGCCGGGAGGTCGGGTCGGGGCCCGGGCCGGGAGACGTCGCCATGCCTCCACTCTAGGCGGTCGGGCTGCCGGGGCCTCGTACCCTGGGAGGCGTGAGCACCCCCGACGCCCCCGCCCCGGTCCTGCTGTTCGGTCGCGCGGGCTGCCACCTGTGCGACGACGCACGGACGGTCGTCGAGGCGGTGTGCCGCGAGGCCGGCGTCGCGTGGGCGGAGGTCGACGTCGACGCGCCGGGCGCGGACCCGGCGCTGCGCGAGCAGTACGGCGAGTACGTGCCGGTCGTCACGGTCGGCGGCGTGCAGCAGGGCTTCTGGCGCGTGGACGCGCGTCGGCTGGCGCGCGCGGTGGCCCGGATTTCGGTGCCGCGCACGGACCTGGGATGATTCCTCCCGGTGGAGCGTGACCGTCGACGAGGACGGTCCCATGGACGACGGAGTGACGGTGGCTGAGCAGGTAGTCGGTGAGGTGACGGCGCCGGGGATCCCGAGCGCGACGGTGGCGCGGCTCCCGTCCTACCTGCGCGCGCTGCGCGACCTCGTGGCGCGGGGCGTCGGGACGACGTCGTCGGTCGAGCTGGCGGAGCTGTCCGGCGTGGGCCCGGCGCAGCTGCGCAAGGACCTGTCGTTCCTCGGCTCGTTCGGCACGCGCGGCGTGGGCTACGACGTCGACTCGCTGGCGCAGTACATCACCGAGGCGCTGGGCCTGGTCGACGAGCACCGGATCGCGATCGTCGGGATCGGCAACCTGGGGCACGCCCTCGCGAACTACTCGGGCTACGAGCAGCGCGGCTTCCACGTCGCGGCGCTGCTCGACGCGTCGCCGGACGTCGTCGGGACGCGGGCCGCGGGCCTCGTCGTCGAGCACGTCGACGCGCTCGAGGAGGTCGTGGAGCGCGAGAAGGTGTCGATCGTCGTCCTCGCGACGCCTGCGGCGCACGCCCAGGCGGTCGCGGACCGCGTGGTCGCGGCCGGGGTGCGCGAGATCCTCAACTTCGCGCCGCGCGCGCTCCAGGTCCCGGCGGACGTCGACGTGCGCGGCGTGGACGTCGGCAGCGAGCTGCAGATCCTCGCGTTCCACTCGCAGGCCCGCGCGCTCGCGGCGTCGCAGGAGCGCTGAGCGGGCCCGGCGCCCGGACCCGGGGACGACGAAGGGCCGCGTGCTCTGCACGCGGCCCCTCGGGGCGGCACCCCTGCCGGTGGGCGCCGGTCTCGCCCGGGACGTGCCCGGGAGGACGGTCAGGCCTGCTTGATGGCCGAGACGTCGAGCGCGATCTTGATCTTGTCGCCGACGAGCACGCCGCCGGTCTCGAGCGCGGCGTTCCAGGTGAGGCCGAACTCCTTGCGCGAGATCTCGGTGGTCGCCTCGAACCCGGCGCGCGGGTTGCCGAACGGGTCGGTCGCGGTGCCCGCGAACTCGGTCTCGAGCTCGACCGGCTTGGTGACGCCGTTGATGGTCAGGTCGCCCGCCACGACGTAGTCGTCGCCGTCGCCCGTGATGCGCGTCGACGTGAACGTCCACGTCGGCTTGTTCTCGGCGTCCCAGAAGTCGGCGCTGCGCAGGTGGTTGTCGCGGTTCTCGTCGCCCGTGCTCACGGACGCGGCGTCGAGCTGGGCGGTCACGGACGTCGACTCGAGGTCGTCGCCCACGGTGATCGTGCCGTCGGTGATCGCGAGGGTGCCGCGGACCTTGGAGATCCCGGCGTGGCGGACGGTGAACGACGCCTGCGAGTGCGACGCGTCGAGGGCGTAGGTACCGGTGGTGAGGCCGGCGGGCAGCGACGAGGCCATGGGTGCTCCTGTGGTGGTCGGGGTCCTGGCGGACCCAAGTGGTTGAAGGTTCAACTTCGGACGAGCGTATCAACAGCACCCCTCGATCCGTCTATTCCCGGTGGGGTGGAACAATGTTCCGCGTCGCCCCGCACCGCCCCCAGCCCCCTCCCGCACCGCCGAGGACCCATGACCAGCAACGACGTCGACACCCCGACGGCGACGACCGTCCGCACCGCGGCAGCCGCCCCGACCGGTGAGCCGCGCTGGCTCGACACCGAGCAGCAGCGCCTGTGGCGCGCCTACCTCGACGGGACCGTGCGCTTCATCGAGGCACTGGGTCGTGACCACGAGGAGCGGTCCGACGTGTCCCTCAACGAGTACGAGCTGCTCGTGCGCCTCTCGGAGAGCCCCGACCACACGCTGCGCATGTCGGCGCTCGCGGACGGTCTCGCCCGCTCGCGCAGCCGCGTCACGCACACCGTCGCGCGCATGGAGGCGCGCGGCCTGGTCCGGCGCTCCGCGAGCTCGGGCGACCGCCGCGGCGTGAACTGCGTGATGACGAGCGAGGGCTACCGCGTGCTCGTCGCGTCGGCGCCCGCGCACGTCGCGGCCGTGCGGCGCTACCTGGTCGACGTGCTCACGCCGGAGCAGTTCCGCGCGCTGGGCGAGGCGATGGCGGCCGTCGCCGAGGCGTGCAAGGCCGACCGCGACACCTGACCGTCCCGTCCCGGCGCGTCCCCGCCCGTCCCGTCCCGCGACGTCGGCCCGCGATGGCGTGCGCTCGCCCCGAGTGCGGGACACTGGTGGGCATGGTCTCCACCATCGTCCACCTCCTGCGCCACGGCGAGGTCCACAACCCCGACGGCGTCCTCTACGGCCGGATCCCCGGCTACCACCTCTCCGAGCGCGGGCACGAGATGGCTCGCCGCGTCGCCGCGCACCTCGCGGGCGAGCCCGGGCCCGACGGCACGTCGCGCCCGCGCGCCGACCTCACGGTCGTCGTGGCCTCGCCGCTGCAGCGCGCGCAGGAGACCGCGACGCCCGCCGCCGAGGCGTTCGGGCTCGAGCTCGGCACGGACGAGCGGCTCATCGAGGCCGCGAACCACTTCGAGGGCAAGACCTTCGGCGTCGGCGACGGCTCGCTGCGGCACCCGCAGCACTGGCCCTACCTGTGGAACCCGTTCCGCCCGTCGTGGGGCGAGCCGTACGTGGAGCAGGTCGCGCGCATGCGGGCCGCCGTCGCCGACGCGCGGGACAAGGCGGCCGGGCACGAGGCGCTGCTCGTCAGCCACCAGCTCCCGGTGTGGCTCACGCGCCTGAGCTTCGAGAACCGCCGGCTCTGGCACGACCCGCGCAAGCGCGAGTGCTCGCTCGCGTCGCTCACGTCCCTGCACTTCGAGGACGACCGCCTGGTCGGCCTGCACTACACCGAGCCGGTCGCGGACCTCCTCCCGGGCGCGGCGACCGTCTCGGGGGCGTGACGTCGGTCATGTCCAGCGCTGTCGCCATGGTCGCCACGCCCGAACTGCACGGTTCGGGCGTGGCGGAGGTCACGTCTCTCAGGTCCCGTTCAGGAAGCGCGGGCAGGGTGCGTCCCGTGATGCCGTCGTGACCGCCGACTCGCGCGCGCGCGCCGCGCGCCCCCTCTCCGTCGAGGCGCGGGCCGCTGCCGTGCCGCCGCGCCGACGACCCGTGCGCCGGGCGCTGACGGGCGCCGTCGTGCTCGCCGCGACCCTCGGCCTCGCGGCGTGCGCCGCCCAGGACTCCGGCGCGACGACCGACGTCGTGGGCCAGGGCTTCGTCTCGGGCGACGGGTCGGTCCGCACGTGGGACGCCGACGAGCGCGGCGACGTCGTCGCGCTCACGGGCACGGACTACGAGGGCGAGCAGGTCGACACGAGCGCGTGGCTCGGCGACGTCGTCGTGCTCAACACCTGGTACGCGGCGTGCGCACCGTGCCGGGCCGAGGCGCCCGACCTCGTGGCGCTCGCCAACGACCGCGCCGACGACGGCGTGCAGGTGCTCGGGATCAACACCACCGACGAGGCGGGTGCCGCCCAGGCGTTCCAGCGTCGGTTCGACGTCCCCTACCCGTCGATCGACGACCGCTCCGGCGAGGTCGTCGCGGCGCTCTCGGGCACCGTCCCGCTCCAGGCCGTGCCGTCGACCGTCGTGCTCGACCGCGAGGGCCGTGTCGCGGCGCGCGTCATCGGGCTCGTCGAGGGCTCGACGCTCACCGCCCTGGTCGACGACGTCCTCGCCGAGAGCTGACCGTGCCCGTCCTCGCGCCCCTCGCCGCCGCCGTCCCCGCGGCCGCCGCGTCGAGCATCGGCGACACCTTCGCGACGACCGTGTGGAGCGGCTCGATGCTGCTCGCGGTGCCCGTCGCGCTCATCGCCGGCCTCGTGTCGTTCGCGTCCCCGTGCGTGCTGCCGCTCGTGCCGGGGTACGTCGGCTACGTCTCGGGCATGGCCGCCGCCACCACCGGTGGCGGCGGCGCGTCCGGGGGCACGACGACGGCCACCCGCGTCGCCGCGCCGAGCCGCGGTCGCGTGCTCGCGGGGGTCGGGCTGTTCGTCGCCGGGTTCACGCTCGTGTTCGTGGCGCTCATGTTCGCGGCGGGCGCGATCGGCGTGCACCTGGTCCGCTGGGAGGACGTCATCACGCGCGTGCTCGGCGTGGTCGTCATCCTCATGGGCTTCGCGTTCCTCGGTGCGCTGCCCTTCCTCCAGCGCGAGCGGCGCCTGCACGTGAGCCCGCAGGCCGGGCTGTGGGGGGCGCCGCTGCTCGGCATCGCGTTCGGCCTCGGCTGGACCCCGTGCCTGGGCCCGACGCTCGTCGCCGTCCAGGCCCTGTCGCTCAGCGAGGCGTCGGCGGGGCGCGGCGCGATCCTCGGCGTCGCGTACTGCCTCGGGCTGGGCGTGCCCTTCCTCCTCATCGCGCTCGGGCTGCAGAGCTCGCAGCGCATGCTGGGGTTCCTGCGCCGGCACCGCCTCGCGATCATGCGGATCGGCGGCGGGCTGCTGGTGCTCATCGGTCTGGCGCTGGTCACGGGCCTGTGGACGACGTGGACGACGTCGCTGCAGGGCTGGATCGGCGGATACGTGACGGTGGTGTGAGATGAGCCAGCGGACCGGCGAGCCGGGCGAGACCGAGCAGACCCAGCAGGCGGACGAGGCGGAGAAGACCGTGCGGACGGGCTACCGCCCCGAGGGCATCGACGACGCGTTCTCCGCGGGCGACGGCCCGGGGGACCGGACGCCGTCGGGCGGGAAGGGTGGCGCGCGCGGCGACGGGCCGGCGCTCCCGACGCTCGGGTGGCGCGGCGCGCTGCGCTGGACGTGGCGACAGCTGACGAGCATGCGCGTCGCGCTCATGCTCCTCATGCTGCTCGCGGTCGCCGCGGTGCCCGGGTCCGTCCTGCCGCAGCGCCCGCAGGACCCGGCGGCGGTGCTCCGCTACCTCCAGGAGAACCCCACGACGGGGGAGTGGCTCGACCGCCTCGGCTTCTTCGACGTCTTCTCCTCGGTGTGGTTCTCGGCGATCTACATCCTGCTGTTCGTCTCGCTCGTGGGGTGCATCCTGCCGCGGACGAAGGCGCACTGGCAGGCGCTGCGGTCCCGGCCGCCGCGCACGCCCCGCCGCTTCGACCGGTTCCCCGCGCAGGGCCGCGCCGTCACGGACGCGACGCCCGACGAGGTCGTCGAGGCGGCGAGCTCGCACCTGCGGGGGCGCCTGTCCTGGCTCCCGACCTTCCGCGTCGACACCGGCGCCGAGGACGCGGCGCCCGCGCGCGGGCGCGCCGCCGCCCGGCCCGCCGCCCGGACGGTCTCCGCGGAGCGCGGCTACCTGCGCGAGACCGGGAACCTGCTGTTCCACCTGTCCCTCGTCGGGCTGCTCGTCGCGGTCGCGACCGGCCAGCTCCTGCACTACCGCGGCCAGGCGATCGTCACCGAGGGCCGTGGGTTCGCGAACGCCGTCGTCGACTACGACACGTTCGAGAACGGCGCCTGGTTCCGCCCGTCGTCGCTCGTCCCGTTCTCCATGACGCTCGACGCGTTCGAGTCGGAGTTCGCCGCGGACGCCGCGGCGTTCGCCCAGTCGCGCGACTTCACGGCGTTCGTCACGGTGCGCGACCCCGACGGCGGGACCCACGAGGAGACCATCAAGGTCAACCACCCGCTCACCGCGGGGGGCGCGAAGATCTACCTCCAGGGCAACGGGTTCGCGCCCGAGGTCACGGTGCACGACGCCGACGGCGAGGTCGCGTTCTCGGGCCGCGTGCCGTTCCTCCCGGAGGACACGATGTACACGTCGCGCGGCGTCATCAAGGTGCCCGACGTGTCGGACGGCCTCGACCAGGTCGGTCTCGTCGGGTACTTCCTGCCGACGGCCGAGCTCAGCGCCGACGGCGAGTCCGCGGCGTCGGTGTACCCGCAGCCGATCAACCCGCTCCTCGTGCTCGAGGTGTACCGGGGCGACCTGGGTCTCGACGAGGGCCTGCCGCAGAACGTCTACCGCCTCGACACCGACGACCTCACGCCGTCGGTCGACGAGGACGGCGAGCGCGTGAAGATCCTCGTCGCGCCCGGCGAGACCGTCGACCTCCCGGACGGTCTCGGCACCATCACGTTCGACTCCCTGCCGCGCTACGTGGCCCTCGACCTGCGGCACGACCCGTCGCTGACCTGGGTGCTCGTCTTCTCGCTCGGCGCCCTGCTGGGCCTCGCCGTCTCCCTCTTCACACCGCGCCGCCGCGTCTGGGTGCGGGCGTGGCGCGAGGAGGTGCCCGGCACGGCCGACGACGACGCGCCGCGCGAGCGGACGGTCGTCGCCGTCGCGGGCCTCGCCCGGGGCGACGACGCCGGGCTCCAGGGCGAGGTCGACTCGCTTCTCGCCGCGCTCCCCGGCGTGGCACCATCGGGTGAGGGCGACCTCATCTCGTCGTCGGGGCGCGCCCCGGCGGACGGCACCCGCCCGACCGGGCGTCCCGCACAGGACCCGACAGCGCGACCGCGCACGAAAGGCTGACCGATGACCCTCGCCGAGCTGAGCCAGGACCTCGTCTGGGCCGCAGCCACCGCGCTGACCCTCGCGCTCGTCGCGTTCGCGATCGACCTCACGCGGCTCGCGGGCCGCGTGGACGTCGAGCAGGCCGACGCGCGCGAGCGCACCACGGACCGCGCCGAGGTGCTCGCCTCCGCCGGTGCCCCGTCGGCGTCCCCCTACGGACCGGACGCCACGGGCACCGTCGCGGGCGCGCCCGCCGCCGACGCGCCGGAGCCGTCGCGCAAGGCCGGCAACATCGGCATCTCGCTGACCTGGCTCGGCACCGCGCTGCTGCTCGTCGCGATCGTCACGCGCGGCGTCGCGGCCGGCCGCACGCCCTGGGCCAACATGTACGAGTTCACGCTCGTCGGCACGTTCGTCGCCCTCGCGGCGTTCCTCGTCGTCTCCCTCAAGCGCGACGTCCGGTTCCTCGGCTCGTTCGTCACGGGACTCTCGGTCCTGTTCCTCGTGCTCGCCCAGAACGCCTTCTTCGTCGTCGCGACGGGCGTGCAGCCCGCGCTCCAGTCCTACTGGCTCGTCATCCACGTCGGCGTCGCGATCGTCGCGACGGGCATCTTCACCGTCGCGTTCGTGACCTCGGTGCTCCAGCTGCTCCGCGACTCGCGCGACTCGGGCAACGCGTTCCTCGGAGCGCGCGGGTGGCGCTGGCTCGACTCGACGCCCGGTCCGCTGCAGCTCGAGGCGCTGAGCTTCCGCCTCAACGCCGTGGCGTTCGTGCTGTGGACCTTCACGCTCATCGGCGGCGCGATCTGGGCCGAGCACGCGTGGGGCCGCTACTGGGGCTGGGACCCCAAGGAGGTCTGGAGCTTCGTCGTCTGGATCGTCTACGCGGCGTACCTGCACGCGCGCACGACCCGCGGGTGGTCCGGCCGCCGCGCGGCGTACTTCGTGATCGTCGGCTACGCGTGCGTGCTCTTCAACTTCACCGGCGTGAACCTGCTGTTCAACGGCAAGCACTCGTACTCGGGCCTCAACCCGGGCGACTGACCGACCGGCTCCCGCCACCGCGTGGCAGCACGACGAAGGGGGCCGCCGTCCCGATCGGACGGCGGCCCCCTTCGTCATGCTGCGGGCCGGGTGGTGCGCGCCGCGTCGTGGCGCGAGCCTGGGGCCCTGCGGGGGCGCCTCAGCGCGTCGCGTCGTCGCCGTCCTCCGAGGGGTTGCTCGCGCCGGGGCGGCGCGCGTCGCCGTCGTCGGTGCGCTCGTCCTCGGGCGTCGTGTCCGTCGCCGGGGCGTCGTCGGCGGTCGGCGTCGGGGAGCCGTCGCGGGCCTGGCGGCGCTGCTGCTGCTCGAGGCGCCAGAGGAACTCGGGGTCGTCGTCGGGCGCGACGGGCGCGCTGCGCCGCCGCCGCGTGCCCCCGGCGGCGGAGCCGGGACCGGGGCGACCGGCGGGCCGGGCGCGCGTACCGGACCGCGACGCCGAGCGCTTGACGAGGATCCAGGCGATCGGGCCGAGGAACGGCAGGAGGATGATGAGCACGACCCACAGCCCCTTGGGGATGCCGCCACGTTCGTCCTCGTCGCTCGAGGCGAGGTCGACGAGCGCGTAGACGGCGAGACCGACGGCGAGGAGCGGGAGCAGGACGCGGAGCATGGCTCCAGCCTACGGGCCGTACCCTGGAGTCGTGCCTGTCGTCGTCTACTCCGTCCTGCGTCTGCTGCTCCTCGCCGTCGCGCTCGGCGCCCTCTGGTTCGCCGGCCTCCGCGGCTGGCTGCTCGTGCTCGTCGCCGCCGTCGTCGCGCTCATGCTGTCCTACCTGACGCTGAGCAAGCCCCGCGAGGCGGCCTCGCGCTACCTCGCCGCCCGGGCCGAGCACCGCGCCCGGACGGGCGAGCGCTTCTCCCGCGAGATCGAGGACGACGCGGCGGCCGAGGACGCGGAGGCAGACGCCGACGCCGACGCGACGGGCCGTCCGGGAACCTCCCCGGCGCGCTGACCGGGAGCGTCCCGGCCGGGACGTCCGAGCCGCTCCGGCCGGGCGGAGGCCGCCCTCAGAGCGCCAGCCCGACCCCCAGCAGGACGCCGTAGCCGAGCTCGAACAGGCCGGTGCCCGCGAGCACCGGGACGAGGAGCGGACCGCGCGCACCCGCGATCACCGGGACGGTGAGGAGCGCGGCGGGCAGCAGGAGCACGAGCGTGCCGAGCGCCCACGGCGACGCGAAGGCGCACACCACCGCCAGCAGGAGCGGGACCCAGATCATCGCGACGTAGGCGCGGCGCGCCCGGAAGTCGCCGAGCCGCACCGCGAGCGTGCGCTTGCCCGCGACGACGTCGGTGGGGATGTCGCGGATGTTGTTGACCATGAGGATCGCGCACGCGAGCAGGCCGACGGCGACCGCGCCGACCGCGGACGGCCACGTGACGACCCCGGCCTGGGTGTACGTGGTGCCGAGCGTCGCGACGAGGCCGAAGAACACGAACACCCCGACCTCGCCGAGGCCGCGATAGCCGTAGGGGTTCCGCCCGCCCGTGTAGTACCAGGCGGCGAGGATGGCGAGGGCGCCGACCGCCAGGAGCCACCAGTGGCCCGTGACCGCGCACAGGACGAGCCCCAGCACGCCCGCGACGCCGAACGCGGCGAACGCCGCGGCGCGGACCTGCCCGGGGCGCGCGAGCCCGGACGCGGTGAGCCGCAGCGGGCCGACGCGGTCGAGGTCGGTGCCCCGCACGCCGTCCGAGTAGTCGTTCGCGTAGTTCACGCCGACCTGGAGCGCGAGCGCGACCCCGAGGGCGAGCAGCGCGGGCCAGAACGCGAAGCCGTCCACCTGCGCCGCGGCACCGGAACCCACGATGACGGGCGTCGCGGCGGCAGGGAGGGTGCGCGGGCGTGCGCCCGCGACCCACTGGGTCGTGCTGGCCATGGTGCTCCGTCTCGGTTCGTGCGGCTCGGTTCGTGCGTCTCGGTCGTGCGGCGGGTGGTCCGGCCGGGCTCAGCCGGGCGGAGTCCGCCCGTGCCCGGCGGCGATCCGGGCCACCGCGGCGCGGTCCACCTTGCCGGGCCCGCGCCGGGGGAGGTCCGGGACGACGAGCACGCGGCGGGGTGCGGCCGCCCGCTCCAGCCTATCCGCGACGCGGCCCCGCACGGCGGCGACGAGATCGGGCGGTGCGCTCGCCACGTCCTCGGCGCCCGCCGTGCCCGCCGTGCTCGCCGTGCCCGCCGTGCCCGGCGTGGCACCGTCGTCGCGCTGCGCGCCCGCGAGCGTGACGACCGCGACGACCTCGTGGCCCCACTCGGGGTGCGGCACCCCCAC
Organism: Sphaerisporangium cinnabarinum; assembly: GCA_003052455.1. Classification (GTDB taxonomy): domain Bacteria; phylum Actinomycetota; class Actinomycetes; order Actinomycetales; family Cellulomonadaceae; genus Cellulosimicrobium; species Cellulosimicrobium cinnabarinum. Next base: position 17,493 of record QAPD01000087.1, read on the forward strand.
GACGCAGGCCTCCCCGACGCCCGCGACCTCGCCCACCACGGCCTCGACCGCCGCCGGGGCGACGTTGACGCCGCCCGAGACGATCACGTCGTCCGCGCGGCCGAGGACGGTGAGCACCGACGCGTCCGGAGGGCCGTCGAGCCGGCCGACGTCGCTCGTGCGGAACCAGCGCGTGCCGTCGTCGTCCTTGCGGAACGCGGCCGCGGTCGCGTCCGGCTCCCCGAGGTAGCCGTGCGCGAGGAACGGCCCCGAGAGCTCGACGACGCCTGCACCCGCGGCGACCGCGTCGTCCGCCGGGACCAGCCGGACGCGCGCGCCCCGGAGGGGGACGCCGTCGTACACGCAGCCGCCGCACGTCTCCGTCATGCCGTACGTGGTGACGACGCGCGCTCCCGCGGACCGCGCGCGGCGCAGCAGCGCGGGCGGCGTCGCGGCGCCGCCGAGGAGCACGGCGTCGAGCGTGCGGAGCGCGTCGAGCCCCGCGGCGCCGTCGGTGGTCCCGGCGTCCGCCGCCGCGACGAGGCGGTGGAGCTGGGTCGGGACGAGCGAGACGTACCGCCGCTCGCCGCGCGGGGCGCGCGCGACGAGCGCCGCGAACCCGCCCGGGGTGAAGGGCTCGTCCGGGGGCGCGACCGTGAGGCCGCGCCCCGCGGCGTGGGCGCGCGCGACGACCTGGACCCCGGCGACATGCGTCGGGGGCAGCGTGAGGAGCCAGTGCCCCGGGCCGCCCAGCCGCTCGTGCGTCGCGGCGCCCGACGCGCGCAGCGCCTCCGCACCGAGCAGCACCTCCCGGGGCGCGCCCGTCGAGCCCGACGTGCGCAGCACGAGCGCGGTGCCCGCAGGCACGTCGGCCGAGGTCGACCCGGAGCCCGGGCGCCGGGGGAGCAGCGGGACGGGCGCGACGGGCGGCCCGTCGCCGTCGAGCGCGGCCCCGACCGCCGCGACGAGAGCGTCCAGATCTGCGGGGACGACGGCGCGGTTCACCGGATCAGCCTAGGTCGGGTCGTACCGTGGCCGAGGACACAGGTCCGTCGTGGTGCCGGCACGGGCAGGGGCCCCGGGTCGTCGGGGAGGTCGAGGGTGACGAGGACGGGACGAGGAGTCCGGGGGACCGCGCTCGCCGCGGTCGTGGTCGCGGCGGCGGTCGCGCTCGCCGGGTGCGCGGGCGAGCCGGCGGCGCTGAGCACCACGACGGTCGAGCCGGACGTGTCCGGCACCAAGGGAGTCCCCCCGACGCCGGACGTCCCCCTCGTGTGGCCGCTCACGGGCGTCGCGGCCGACGAGGTCGCGGACCGGCCGGCGCTCGCGGTGAAGATCGAGAACGCGCCCCAGGCACGCCCGCAGACCGGGCTCGAGCAGGCGGACGTCGTGTGGGAGGAGGTCGTCGAGGGCGGCATCACCCGTTTCGTCGCCGTCTTCCACTCTCAGGTGCCGGAGAGCGTGGGCCCCGTCCGCTCGGTGCGGCCGATGGACCCGGCGATCGTCGCTCCGCTGCACGGCGTCCTCGCGTACACGGGCGGGCAGCAGCCCTTCATCGACGCCGTGGGGGCCGCGGGCGTCCAGTCGGTCGTCATGGACGAGGGCGACGACGGCTTCACGACCACCCGGGCGCGGCGCGCCCCGCACAACGTGTACGGCAGCCCCGAGGCGTTCTGGGCCCAGGCCGACGACGACCGCACGTCCCCGCCGCCCGCGCAGCTCGTGTTCGCGCGCGAGCCGGGGACGGCGACCGCGACGGTCGCGGGCGCTCCCGCGACCCGGCTCGACGTGCGCCTCACCCACGCCAGCCGCGCCGTGTGGGAGTGGGACGGCGGCGAGGGCCGCTACGTGCGGAGCGAGGGCGACCGGCCGGCGGTCTCCGCGGACGAGGTGCGGCTGTCGGCGACGAACGTCGTGCTGCTCGCCGCGACGATGGTGGACACGCCGTTCAAGGACCCGGCGGGCGTGGCCGTCCCCGAGACGCAGCTCGTCGGGACCGGTGACGGCGTCGTCGCGAGCGGCGGCAAGCAGGTCGCGGTGACGTGGTCCAAGGAGGGGGTCGAGGCCCCGCTCGTGCTCACCGGGGCGGACGGCGAGCCGGTCGAGCTCGAGCCGGGCGCGTCGTGGATCGAGCTCGTGCCGACCGGCTCGGGGAGCTGGACCGCCGGCTGACCCTCCCCCGTGGGGCGGACGGCGTCCGCCCCACGGCGTACGACCGCTCCGCCCCGAGGGGGACCGCCCGCCGCCCAGGTCGAGCCGCGGGGCCGACGCGCCGAGGGGGTCCCGGGCGGCACCGTGGAGTCATGGCAACCGTCGTCCCGCACCCCGTCCACCCGTCCCAGCCCCGCACCCCGTCCGAGGGCGCCCCGCAGCGCGCGGACCAGACCCCGCTCCCGCCGTCGTACGCGCCGCGCGCGTCGCGCGACGACGAGCCCGGCGTCGCCCGCTCGGCCGCCCCGGTCGTCGTCTCCGTCGGGCTCCTGTTCGGCCTCGCCGTCGCGGCGGCGTTCGTCGGCCGCGGCCTCATCGAGATGCTGACGAGCCTCGTCGGCGGCTCCTGAGCCTGTTCGTCAGAACGCGTAGCCGAAGCGTCCCCAGTCCGGGTCGCGCCGCTCGAGGAACGCGTCGCGGCCCTCGACGGCCTCGTCCGTCATGTACGCCAGCCGCGTCGCCTCGCCCGCGAAGACCTGCTGCCCCATGAGCCCGTCGTCCGCGAGGTTGAACGCGAACTTCAGCATCCGGATCGCCTGCGGCGACTTCGTCGCGATCACCCGCGCGTACTCGATCGCGAGCGCCTCCAGGTCGGCGTGGTCCGCGACCTCGTTGACCGCGCCCCACGCGTACGCGTCCTGCGCGGAGTACTCCCGCGCGAGGAAGAAGATCTCCCGCGCGCGCTTCTGGCCCACCTGCCGCGCGAGGTACGCCGAGCCGTAGCCCCCGTCGAACGACCCGACGTTCGCGTCGGTCTGCTTGAACCGCGCGTGCTCGCGGCTCGCGATCGAGAGGTCCGCGACGACGTGCAGCGAGTGCCCGCCGCCCGCGGCCCAGCCGTTGACGACCGCGACCACGACCTTCGGCATCGTCCGGATGAGCCGCTGCACCTCGAGGATGTGCAGGCGGCCCGCGCGCCCCGGGTCGACGGCGTCGCGCGTGTGCACGTCGCCGCCGCCGTCGGGCGCGGTCGTGTACTGGTAGCCGGAGCGCCCGCGGATCCGCTGGTCGCCGCCCGAGCAGAACGCCCACCCGCCGTCCTTGGGCGACGGCCCGTTGCCCGTGAGGAGCACGGTCCCGACGTCGGACGTCATGCGCGCGTGGTCGAGGACGCGGTACAGCTCGTCGACGGTGTGGGGCCGGAACGCGTTGCGCACCTCGGGCCGGTCGAACGCGACGCGGACCACGGGCAGGTCGCGCACGACGGCGCCGTCGGCGTCGCGCTCGACGCCGCGGTGGTAGGTGAGGTCGGTGAGGCCCTCGAAGCCGCCGACCTCGCGCCAGGCGCGGGGGTCGAACGTCTCGGAGACCTGGCGGGGGAGCGCGGCGGGGTCGGGCGCGGCGGAGGCGGGGTCGGTGCTGCTCACGCCCGCCACGGTAGCCGGTGCGCGAGCGGCCGGCGTGCGCGTGCCGGGGCGAGGCCGAGCACGAGCCCGGCACCGATCACGAGCGTCCCGACGACCGACCGCGCGGTCGGCTCCTCGAACCCGAGCACGACCGACGCGGCGAGCGCCGCCACGGGCAGCAGGCCCGCGAACAGCCCGGCGCGCGCGGGACCGATCGTCGCGAGGCCCGAGTACCAGAGGAGGAACGCGACGGCCGTGACGACGACGGCGAGGTAGGCGAGCGCGGCGAGCTCGGCGCCGTCGGGCACGGCGAGGAACGGGCTCCCCGACACCCGCTGCCGCACGAGCCCGAGCACGGCGAGCTGCGGGACGGCGAGGACGCACGCGTAGGCGGAGACGCGCAGCGCCCCGAGCGTCGGCAGGAGGGGGACGGCGAGGAGGGAGAAGCACACCTCGCACGCGAGCGCGCCGAGCGCGAGCGCGACGCCGACGGGGTCGCCCGCGCCGCCGCCCTCGACGACCACGACCCCGGCGGTCACCACGACGGCGGCCGCGAGGGTGCGGACCGCGAGCCGCCGGGCCCGGAGGGCGCCCGCGGCCGCGAGGACGACGGGAGAGGCGCCCACGACGGCCCCGACGAGCGACGGGTCGGCGCGGCCCGCGCTCTCGACGACGAGGACGCTGAAGCCGACGAGCCCCGTGGCCGCGAGCGCGGTCAGGCGCCCGAGCGCGCGGGGCGAGGGGAGGACCCACGGCACCCGGCGCACGGCGAGGACGGCGAGGAGGACGAGCGCGGCGACGGCGTAGCGCGCGGCCTGGCCGCCCAGCACCGGGAACCCGGCGAGGGCGGCGGACGCGACGAACGACGAGCCGACGATCGCCATGCCGACGGCGCAGCGCAGGTCGCCGGTCCGTCGGCTGCCGGGACGCTCGGGTGCGGGAGTCATGCCTCGACCGTAGGAGCCGGTTGGACCAGGGTGCAGGGCCAGGTCGTGCCTGGTTCACTGGGCCAGATGACGACCCGGCTCGCGCCCGACGCCCTGCTGCTCGCGCTCGGTCCGCGCCCCGCGCGCGACGTCGGCCGCTGGCTGCAGGACGGCCTGCGCGCGGCCGTCGTCGAGGGGCGGGTCCCGGCGGGAACGGTCCTGCCGTCGGGCCGGGACGCCGCCGTCGCGCTCGGGGTGTCGCGCGGCACGGTGACGACGGCGGTGGACGTGCTCGTCGGTGAGGGGCTGCTCGTGTCCCGGCCGCGATCGGGTGTCGTCGTCGCGGCGCTCCCCGCGGCGCCGTCCGCCCGGAGCGCGGTGCTGCTCGGCGAGGCGGGCCCCGGAGCCGCCCGGGCCGCCGCAGCGGCGGCCCGGCCCGTGAGCGTCGGGACGCCGGACCCGGCGCTCTTCCCCCGGGCCGCGTGGGCGCGCGCGGTCCGCGACGGCGTCCGCGGGCTCGCGGACGCCGACCTCGGTTACCCGGACCCCCAGGGCCTGCCCGCGCTGCGCGCGGCGCTCGCGGAGCACCTGCGCCGCAGCCGCGGCGCGCACGTGAGCGCGCACGACGTCGTCGTGGTGAGCGGCGTGGCCCAGGCGCTCGCGCTGCTCGCGCGGCTGCTCGCCGACGGCCGGGTGGCGCCCGGGCCGGACCCGGGCCCGGGTCCCGTCACGGTGGCCGTCGAGGACCCGTCGTCGAGAGGCGCGCTCGAGCTCCTGCGCGACGCGGGGACCCGGCCCGTCGGCGTGCCCGTGGACGCCGACGGCCTGCGGACCGACCTGCTCCCCGGCGACGCGCGCGCGGCCCTCGTGACGCCCGCGCACCAGTTCCCGCTGGGCGTCGTGCTCGCCCCGGCGCGCCGTCGTGCGCTGCTCGCGTGGGCCGCCGCGGGGGACCGCCTCGTGCTCGAGGACGACTACGACGCCGAGCTGCGCTACGACCGCCGGCCCGTGGCGTCGGTACAGCCCCTGGACCCCGAGCGGGTCGTGCTCCTCGGGTCCGTCTCCAAGCTCCTGTCGCCCGCGCTGCGGCTGGGCTGGGTCGTCGCGCCGCCGCGCGTCGTCGGGCCGCTCGTCGAGGCCAAGCGCCACGCCGACCTCGGCACGTCCGCCCCCGAGCAGGCGGCGCTCGCGGCGCTCCTCGGCTCGGGGGCGTACCAGCGGCACCTGCGCCGGGCCCGGGTCGTCTACCAGCGGCGGCGCCGCGCGCTGCTCGCCGCGCTCGGCGAGGCCCTGCCCGGCGTCACGGTCGGGGGCGTCGCGGCGGGTCTCCACCTCGTCGTCCCGCTCCCCGGCCCGGCGGCCGAGGACGCGGCGGTCGACGGCCTGCGCGCGGTCGGCGTCCCCGTCGAGCCCCTGAGCCGGACGGGCGTCGAGCGCGCCGAGCCGACCGAGCACGGCGTGGTCGTCGGCACCGCGCGCGTGCGCGAGCCCGACGTCGCGCGCGTCGTCGACGCGCTGCGGGCGGCGGGCGCGGGACGCCTGCCCGCCTGACGAGCACGCGGCAGGTGCCCTACGGTGTGCGGGTGGGGACGACGCCGACCGAGACCGCCGACCGACGACCCGCACCGCGGCGCCAGGCGCGCGGTGTCGCGCGCCGGGACGCGATCGTCCGCGCCGCCGCGGACCTCATCCTCCAGGACGGCCCCGCCGCGGTGACGCACCGCGCCGTCGCGACGCGCGCCGACGTCCCGCTCGCCGCCACCACCTACTACTTCACCGGCCTCGACGACCTCATGGGCGCGGCCGGCGAGCTCATCGTCACCGGGTGGGCGGAGCACGCGCACGGCGCCGCGGAGCGCGCGGCTCGCGGCGGCGACCGGGCCCGGGAGGACGCGCGCGTCCTCGTCGACGCCGTCCTGCCGCCCGGCGGGGAGAGCGAGCTGCGCGGCTTCTACGAGCACCTCGTCGGCGCGGGCCGCTACCCGGCGCTCGCCCGGGCCTACGGGAAAGGGCGGCAGGGTCTGGACGACGCCGTCGCGCAGCTCCTCGCCGTCCGGGGACTCGGCCACGTCGCGGCGTCGCTCCTCGTCGCGGTCGTCGACGGCGCCGCGGTGAGCGCGCTGAGCGAGGGGCGCGACGTGCGGGCGCTCGCCGTCCGCCTCGTCGGCGAGCTCGTGGCACCCGGACCGCGCTGAGGTCGGGCGCAGCGGCCGGGTAGCCTCGCGGCCCATGACCCGACGCCCGTCCACCGCCCGACCCGCCCTGCGCGACCGCCTCGTCCCCGAGACCACCCGGACCCTCGTCTCCACCGTCGTCGCGCTCGTGACCGGCCCGGTCGTCGTGCTCCTCGCCGAGGGCCCGCTCGGTCTCGACGACGGGACCGTCCCCGTGGCGGCGGGCCTCCTCGTGTGGGTCGTGCTCGCCGGGCTCTCGTGCACGCTGACGTGCGTCGCGTTCGCCGGGCGCCGCGGCCCCGAGCTCGAGCGGGCGCTGCTGCGCGCGCACCCCGACGGGCGCGGGCGCGTCCGCACGCTGCTCCTCGGCGGCGGGTCGACGGCGTGGTCCGTCCAGTTCGCGGTCATGGCGCTGCTCGTCGGGTTCGCCCTCGCCCAGGGCGTCGCGTGGGCCGCGGCCCCCGCGCTGACCGTCCTGGGGGTCGCGGTCATCGTCGTGTCGTGGGTCGCGGTGCTCGTGTCCCACACCGTGCACTACGCGCGGCGCGACGTCGCGGCGGGCGACGGCCTCGGGTTCGCGTTCCCCGGCGAGGGACCGCGCGCCTACGCCGACTACGTGTACCTCGCCGCGGGCGTGAGCACGACCTTCTCGACCGCCGACGTCACCGTCCTCGACACGGTCACGCGCCGGATGGTCACGACCCACGCCGTCGTCGCGTTCGCGTTCAACGCCGTGATCGTCGCGCTCGTCGTGGTGGTGCTCGTCAACGCGTGAGCGTCGTGCCCGTGCCCGTGCCCGTGCGCCGCGCCCGTGCCCGGGCCGCGGGCCGACGACGACGCGTGGCATAGCCTGGGCGCGTGCCCGACTCCCGCGCCGTCGTCTACCGCACCCGACTCACCACCCGGTTCCGCGGGCTCGACGCGCGCGACGGCGTCCTCCTGCGCGGGGACGCCGGCTGGGGCGAGTTCTCGCCCTTCTGGGACTACGACGACGCCGAGTCCGCGGCGTGGCTGCGCGCCGCGCGCGAGGCGGCCGACGACGGCTGGCCCGCCCCCGTCCGCGACCGGGTCCCCGTGAACGTGACCGTCCCCGCGGTCGGGCCGGACCGTGCCCGGGGGCTCGTCGCCGCGTCCGGCGGGTGCCGCACCGCCAAGGTCAAGGTCGCGCAGCGCGGGCCCGACGGCGCGCTCGAACCCCTCGACGCCGAGGTCGCCCGTCTCGAGGCCGTGCGCGACGCGCTCGGCCCGGGCGGTCGGGTGCGCGTCGACGCGAACGGCGCCTGGGACCCCGACGAGGCGCTGCGCCGCCTCCCGCACCTCGACCGCGCGGCGGGCGGGCTCGAGTACGTCGAGCAGCCGTGCCCCGACGTCGCCGGTCTCGCGGCCGTGCGGCGCGGCCAGGGGGGCGACACCGCCGTGCCCGTCGCCGCGGACGAGTCGATCCGGCGCGCCGAGGACCCGCTCGCCGTCGTGCGCGCGGACGCGGCCGACGTCGTGGTGCTCAAGGTGCAGCCGCTCGGCGGGGTGCGCGCGTGCCTCGACCTCGCCGAGCAGGTGCGCCTGCCCGTGGTCGTGTCGTCGGCGCTCGAGTCGTCGGTCGGCATCGCCGCGGGCGTCGCTCTCGCCGCCGCGCTCCCCGCGCTGCCCTACGCGTGCGGCCTCGCGACCGTGAACCTGTTCGCCGCCGACGTCGTGGCCGAGCCGCTCGTGCCCGTCGACGGGGCCCTGCCCGTGGCCCGCCCCGCGCCGAGCGCGGCGGCGCTCGCGGCGACCGCGCCCGACGCGGACACCGACCGGCGGTGGCGGGCGCGGCTCGACCGCGTCGCCGGCCTGGCGCTCGCGGGAGGGGCACGATGAGCGCCGCGGTCGACCCGCTGCTCGACGGCCTGGACGCGCAGCCGCCCGCGCTGCGCAGCGCGTTCACGCTCGTGCACCGCCTCGCGCTCGAGGGCGTCGCGGACGTCGTGCTCGCCCCCGGGTCGCGCAGCGCCCCGCTCGCGTACGCGCTCGCGGCGGCGGCCGACCTCGGCCGCCTCACGCTGCACGTGCGCGTCGACGAGCGCGCGGCCGGGTTCCTCGCCGTCGGGCTCTCGCGCGGCGCGGGCCCGCTCGTGCGCGGCGGCGTCGCGCTGCCCCGGCCCGTCGCGGTCGTCACGACGTCCGGCACGGCCGTCGCGAACCTGCACCCCGCGGTCCTCGAGGCGCACCACACGGGCGTCCCGCTCGTGCTCCTCACCGCCGACCGGCCGCACGAGCTGCGCGGCACGGGCGCGAACCAGACCACCCATCAGGCCGGGATCTTCGGCCCCGCGACGCGGTTCGCGGCGGACGTCCCGGCGCCCGACGGCCGCCCGGGCGAGGTTCGTGACCTCCTCGCCGTCACGGCGCGCGCGCTCGCCGAGGCCGTGGGCGCGCGGTCGGGCCACCCCGGCCCGGTGCACCTCGACCTCGCCTACCGCGAGCCGCTCGTGCCCGCCGGGCTGCCCGGCACCCCTCCCGACGCTGGGCCCGCTGGGCCCGCTGGGCCCGCTGGACCCGCTGTGCCCGACGCGCTCGGCGCGCCCGCGGCCGTCGGCCCGGACCCCCGCGGCGTCCGCCCGGTCGTCGTGGTGCCGGCCCCCCCCGCGGCGG
>QAPD01000088.1 GCA_003052455.1 Sphaerisporangium cinnabarinum
GGGGCGGTCGGCCGGGGCGGCGGCGTCCGGGGGGCTGGGCCGGGGCGGCGCGTGGGCCGTGCGCTCCGCGGCGGGGGCGCCCGCCTCGGTCCCCCACTCGCCGGCGCCGGGCGCGTAGCCGCCCGTCCCGATGACGAGCGCGCTTACCACGGCCGCCGCCACCTGGGGCGGCGCCCGACGGCGCAGCCGGCGCGCGCGGCGCTCGGCGAGCTCGTCGACGAGCGCGGCCGTCGGGCCGTCCGCCCCGGCGAGCCCGGCCGCGGCCGAGAGCTCCGCGGGAGCGGCGCCCGGGCCGGTCGTCGCGGGGCGGGCGAACGCCTCGGGGACGCGGTCGCGCACCGCGGCCTCCAGGGCCGTGGCGTCCGGGGTCGCGTCCGCGGCCGGGTCGGCCGCGCGCAGGCGCTCCAGGTCCGCGTCGTCGGGCTGCTCGGGGGTTCGGGTGGTCATGTCGCCCTCCAGGTACCGCAGGGGCCGTACCGCGCAGGTGCGGCCGGTCGGGTCTACCCGTGATGTGTGCTCAGGCGCCGGTCTCTTGCGCGAGCGCCGACTGCTCCGCCCACGCCGTGCGCAGGCGCGCGCGGGCCCGGGACAGCGCGGCGTCCGCCCCCCCGCGCGACGTGCCGAGGACGGCGGCCAGGTCCGCCCCGCCGAGCCCCTCCCACGCGTGCAGGAGCAGGATGCGCCGGTCGCGGTCGGACAGCGCGGAGAGCGCGCGGCGCACCTCGTCGTCCTGCACGACGACGTGCTCGACGTCGGCCCCGTCGTCCGGGCGCTCGGGCACCTCGGCCACGGGCAGGGCTCGCGCCTTGCGGCGGTGGTTGGCGAGGAGGAACCCCGCCGTGCGGTACAGCCAGGGCAGCTCGGCGCCGTCGGGCACGTCGTCGCGACGCCGCCACGCGGTCGCGAGGACCTCGGCCGTCAGGTCGTCGGCGTCCGGGGCGACGCCCCCGACGGCGCTCGGCAGGCGCCGGCGGAAGTAGCGGTACAGCGGTGTCGCGTGCGCGGCGAAGAGCGCGGCGAACCAGGCCTCGTCGTGGACGGCGGCCTCGGTGGTCTCGTCACTGCCCTCGTCGGTCGTCACGGCGGCTCCTCGTCGGCGGGGCGGGCTGTCAACCGCTCTGTGTCCCGGGGCGCGCGTTCCTTGCACGCCCCGCGGTTCACCCGAACCTCACCCGCGACGGCCCCGATCCTGCCATCCCCGGCCCCTACGCTGAAGGCATGACGACGACGGAGCGGGACGCCCCGCCGCGCCACCCCCGCCGTCGGCGGAGCCGGGCGGCCTGGCTGGGCTGGGGTCTCATCCTGCTCGCGGTCGGGCTCGTCGTGTGCGTGGGGCTCCTCGCCCGGGACGCGCTCGCCGCGCGCGACGCCCTGACGCGCGCGCTGGACGAGGTCCCCGCCGCCGAGGAGGCGCTCCGGGACGGCGACGTCGCGGCCGCCGACGCCGCGCTCGAGCGGGTCCAGCCCCTCACCGCGTCCGCACGCGCGCACACCGACGGTCCCCTGTGGTCGCTGGCCGCGCACCTGCCGGTCTACGGGCAGGACGTGCGGGCCTTCTCCGTCGCCGCCGCGACGGCGGACGACCTCGCGGCCGTCGTGCTGCCGTCCCTCACGCAGACGCTCGGCAGCGTCGAGGGCGACGGGCTCGCGCTCACGGGCGACGGCGTCGACCTCGCACCTCTCGTCGCCGCGGCGCCGACCGTGGCGCGCGCCGCCGACGCGTTCGACGCGATCGACGCGCGCCTCGCCACCGTCGACCGCGACGCGCTGCACGCGGAGGTCGCCGACCCGTACGCCGCGCTCGTCGCGCGCACCGACGACCTGCGCCCGGTGGTCCGCACCGCCGACCGGCTCACGGCGCTCGCGCCCGCGATGCTCGGCGCCGACGGCCCGCGCCGCTACCTCGTCCTCGCGCTGAACAACGCCGAGCTGCGCGCCGCCGGCGGGATCCCCGGCGCGCTCGCGGTGATCTCGGCGGACCAGGGCAGGGTGACGCTGGAGCGGCAGGCCTCGACGGTCGGCTTCCCGTCCTTCGACGAGCCGGTGCTGCCCCTCGACCCCGGGGTCGAGGAGCTCTTCACGGACCGCGTGGGCCGCTACCTCCAGGACACCCCGCTGACGCCGGACTTCCCCACGACCGCGGCGCTCGCGTCGACGATGTGGGAGCGCGCGCAGGGCGAGCAGGTCGACGGCGTGGTCGCGACCGACCCCGTCGCGCTCTCCTACCTGCTCGAGGCCACGGGCCCGGTGACCGTCGACGTCGACGGCGGCGCGGTCGACCTCGACGCGGGCAACGTCGTGCAGACCCTCCTCTCCGACGCGTACGCCGAGCTCGAGCCCGGCGAGCAGACGGACACGTTCTTCGCGGCGGTCGCGGCCCAGGTCCTGGAGGAGTTCCTCGCGGGCGGGGCCGACCCGGCCGTCGCGCGGGACGCGCTCGTGCGCGGCGCGGACGAGCACCGCGTGCTGCTGTGGTCGGCGCACGAGGCGGAGCAGGAGCGTCTCGCGGGCACGGTCGTGGCGGGCGACATCGACACCGCCGACCAGGCCGCGGGCTCGGTCGGCGTGTTCCTCAACGACGGCACCGGCGGCAAGATGGGCGTCTACCTCGGCAGCGACGTGCGCCTCGCGGGCAGCACGTGCACGGCCGCGGGCCGCGTGGACACGTTCGAGGTCGACCTCGCGTCGTCCGCCCCGGCCGACGCCGCGACGAGCCTGCCCTGGTACGTCACCGGCGGCGGCACGGCGGGCGTCGAGCCGGGCGTCACGCGCACGTTCGTCGTGCTCTACCCGCCGCGCGACGGGCAGGTGTCGGGCCTGCGTCGCGACGACGCCCCGCTCCCGGCGCAGCCCGGCGACGTCGCGGGCCGCGGCGCGCTCTCCGCGATGGTCGACCTCGCGCCCGGCCAGTCGACGACCCTGTCGTTCACGACGACGACGCCGCGGGACGCGGGGACCGCCGCCGCGACCTCGCTCGACGTGTGGAGCACGCCCACGACCACCCAGCCGGGCCTGCGCACGGTCGACGTCGCGCCCTGCGGCTGAGCCGCGGCGGGTCGCGTCACGGCGCCGTCACGATTCCGCGCACCGCCCCTTTTTCACCCTGGACAAGCGTCCAACTCGGGCGCCCGCCTCGCTAGCCTGGCAGGACGGAAACACCTCGCGCACGTGTGGCACCTGCACGTATCAGGGACCTCGGGGCACGGCTCCCTCTCCACAAACAGCCTTTCCCGCCCACGGACAGGAATCACCATGAAGACGTCGGGAGGACGCCGCGCCGGGAGCCGCGCGCTGGCCGTCACCGCAACAGCCGCGACGGTGGTGCTGCTCGCCGCACCGGTCGCGGGAGCCGCCGAGGACGACACGTACGTGCCGGAGCCGACGATCGAGCTCACCACGCTGACCCCCGTCTGCGACGGGGACGTCCCGTACCTCGAGTACGCCATCGCCGTCACCGGCACGGACAACGACACCGCGACGATCACGTGGCTCAACCCGGGCGGCGAGAACGTCGTCCAGTCCGGCCTCCCCCTGCAGGGCCGCGTCCTGTGGCCCGGCGCCGTCGTCGGGGCGGACGGCCGCGGCGCCGACTGGCCCGGCTGGAGCCTCGTGGACGGCCAGTGGGTCGAGGGCGACGAGTTCGACTGGGTGCGCCCCAGCGTCCAGGTGCTCTTCCAGGTCAACCCCGAGACGGTCGTCAGCGTGGACTACCCGCCGTCGTCCCCGAGCTGTGCGACGAACCCGCCCGGGCAGGGGAACCCGACGACGACCACGACGGCCTCCCAGGTCTCGCGCACCGTCGCGACCGGCTCGTCGTCCTCGTCGCTCGCGACGACGGGCGCGACCGTGGGCCTGTACGCCGCCGTCGCCGCGGGGCTCGCCGCCGTGGGCGCCGCGGTCGTGCTGCTGACGCGCCGCACCCGCAAGAGCTGACCCGGCCGCCGGCACGGCCGGGCGCACGACGACGGCCTCGCACCCTCCCGGGTGCGAGGCCGTCGTGGTGCCCGGGGGCAGGTCGCCGTCAGGCGGACGCCCAGCCCCCCGCGGCGAGACGCGACTCGAGACCCTCGAACGCCCAGCGGTCGACGACGAGCACCGCACCGCCCGGGGCGTCGGGCACGTACCACTGGAGCTGCTCGACGGTCCGCACCTCGGACCCCGCGGCGTCGACGCACGAGAGCGTCCAGCGCGCGAGCGTCGCGGGCGTGCCGGCGACCTCGACGTCCGACTCGGCGGGGTCACCGACCGCGCGGGCCGCGAGCGCGTCCGTGCCCGGGCACGTCGCGCCGTCGGGCAGGAGCGCCGTCGCGGGGTCGACGCCGTCGAGCGCCGCGCCGGTCAGCACCTCGAAGCTCGGGCACGCGGCGTCCTCGGGGCACCCGCCCGCCCGGACCTGCGTGACGCCGTCGGCCGGCTGGAGCACCGACCAGTAGTCGGCGCCGGGGAGCTGGAGGGGGCCGACGGGCACCTTGCCCGCGTCGGCGTGGTCGCCGTGCGAGCCGTGGTCCTCGGCCTGGGCGGGGCCCGACCCGCCGTCCACGGTCGCCCCGGCGTCGGCGGAGCCGCTCGTGCAGCCCGCGAGGAGCGCGGCGCCGAGCACGGCCGTCAGGGCGACGGGCAGGGCGGAGGCCGCGGACGGCGGGAGGGGACGGGAGGTGCGGGGTCGGGTCGTTCGGTGACGCACGGGCACGCTGACCGCCTTTCACGGTCGGAGGAGCCCCGCAACCCACTGGGGAGGGCTGCGGAGGTCCTCGTCGGCCCCTTCACGCTAACGAGCGCGAGGGTTGGTCGAGATGCGGGAGAACCACACGATGGCGGCCCCCCGTCAGGAGGTCCGGCAGGTCGTCAGCACGCGCCGAGGGCCTGCCACGGGCCGTACTGCTCCGCGCCCGGGACGTTGTTCTGCGTCCACCACTTCGCGCGGTAGGACTGGCCCTGGTAGGAGACCGTCGCTCCCCCGGTGTAGGCCACGGTCGCGGACCACGCCGGCGCGGTGCACGTGCCCGGCGTCGTGGGCGGCGTGGTCGGGGGGTTCGTGGGCGGCGTCGTCGGCGGGGTCGGCGGGGTGGTCCCGCCGCACGCGCCCGTCGCCTCCCACGGGCCGCCCGCGCTCGGCCGGTCGCCCTGGGTCCACCACTTGGCACGGTAGTTCTTGCCCTCGAACGACGCCGTCGCACCGCCCGTGTAGACGGTCGCGGCCGACCACGCGGCCACGCAGGCCGTCGGGTCCGTCGGCGGGTTCGTCGGCGGGTTCGTGGGCGGGTTGGTCGGCGGGTTGGTCGGCGGGTTCGTCGGGCCGCTCGTGCCGTCGACGGGACCGACCGGCAGGGTGCGGACCTTGTCCGTGAAGCCGCCGAGCAGCGTGCCGTCGTGGTTGCCGGACAGGTCCCACCACATGGCGCCTCCCAGGTTCAGGCGGTCGATGTACTCGGCCTTGGCCGCCACCGACCGGGCGTCGTCGTAGCTCCACCACTGGTCGCCGTCGTACCGCCAGGCGGAGACGGTCGTCGGGTCGTAGTAGTCCTGGCCCCGCGTGCGGAGCTTGTCGTAGTCCTCGTTGCCCGCCTCCCACGTGCCGGGGGCCGCCCCGTTCGCGGCCGACCACGGCTGCAACGACGTGACGCCCTTCCAGCCGCGGCCGTACATGGCGAGACCGAGGCCGAGCTGGCTCGGGGCGACGCCGGCGCGGAGGTACTCCTGGACGGCCTTGTCCGCGCTGAACTGGCGGCTCGCGGCCCGCGGGTCGGCCGGGTCGTCGTAGAGGTTGCCCTGGTGGCCGGCCAGCGCCGGGTCCCAGGCGCCGTGGAGGTCGTAGCCCTGCACGTTGCCGTAGTCGAGGGACTGGAAGATGCGCGGGTCGTTCCAGCCGCCGGCCGCGATGTCGGCCGGGTTGGCGGGCAGGAACGCCGAGAGCAGGTAGTGCTTGCCGGTCTGCGCGCCGTACGCGTCGAGCTGCTTGCGGAACTCGGCGAGCAGGAGCCGGAAGTTCTCGCGGTCGTTCACGGGGTCGACGGAGTTGCCGACCTCGCCGTTGTTCGAGCCCGGCCACTCCCAGTCGATGTCGATGCCGTCGAACACGCCGGCGGCCGCACCCGGCCCGCCGCGGCCGTCGATCACGGGCAGGTTGCCCTTGATGTAGAGGTCGATGCACGACGACACGAGCTTCTCGCGGGACGCCTGCGTCGCCGCCGCGCGGGAGAAGTTCTTCGACCAGGTCCAGCCGCCGATCGAGATGAGCGCGCGCAGCTGCGGGTTCTTCGCCTTGAGCTGCTTGAGCTGGTTGAACGAGCCCGCGAGCGGCTGGTCCCACGCGTCGGCGACGCCGCCGACGGAGTTCGCGGCCGTGTAGCCCATGCCGAAGTCGGCCCACGCGTCGCCCGCGCCGTCGGAGCCGTTCGGCCCCGTGCCCTGCGCCTTGTTCGCGATGAAGCACGTGAGGTTCTGGTGGTGGATGTTGCCGAACGAGTAGTTGATGTGGGTGAGGTCCGCGGCCGCGCCGGAGTCCTGCACCTTCTTGAGCGGGAAGGCGCGGCCGTACACGCCCCACTGGGTGAAGTAGCCGACGTTGCGGTAGCCGTTGACGTCGCTGTCGCCGGGGTTGCCGACCGCCGTCGTGGCGGTCGGCGCCGCCTGCGCCGGCGCGACGCCCGCGAGGAGGCCGCCGACGAGGGCGGCCGCCGTCGCGAGCGCCGCGAGGCGCACGCCGCGCCGCCGGGCCGGGCGCGGTGGTCGGGTGGAGAGGGACACGTCCATGGGTCCTGCCTCGTGCTCGTGCGGGGAGCTGCGGCGGCGTCGTGCTCGGGGCCGCCCTGCCCTCAGGTCTCCCCGAACGTAGCCACGCCGGACCCCGCGCGTGATCCGCGCTTCCCGCAGTGTTCGCGGCGCGTCCGCGCGGTCGGCGTAGGGGAAGACCCGTAGGACAAACTAGGTCAGAGACGGACAAGTACACCCGAAGTGCCCCGAGCTCAGCGGCCCACGCGGTGCGCCAGGACCGTGAGCTCGACGCGCGAGCGCACGCCGAGCTTGCGGAACACGCGCCCGAGGTGGACCTCCACGGTGCGCACGGACAGGTACAGCTGGTCCGCCGCCTCCCGGTTCGAGGCCCCCTGGACGACGAGGAGCGCGACGTCGAGCTCGCGCTCCGTGAGCTCGTCCGCCCACCGGCCCCGCAGCTCCGCGAGCGCCTCGTCCGTCACGTCGCTCTCGCGCACCGCGAGCCGGCACGCGTCCGGCGGAGCGGTGCGCAGCGCGGCCTGCGCCTCGGCGCCGGCGCGCGCGACCCCGAGTGCCGCGGCGGGCAGGCCGGCGACCCGCGCGGC
>QAPD01000089.1 GCA_003052455.1 Sphaerisporangium cinnabarinum
CCCGACGGTCGTCGCCGCCGTGCGCGGCTCGGCCGTGCGGGACGCGCGCGCCGCGACGGGCTGGCCCGTGACGCGCTGGGTCGGCCGGTTCCGGCCCGACCCCCTGCGCCGCATCGGGCTGCGCACCGGCCCCGCGCCGGGCTCGTCGCGCGCGCGGGCGGCGAAGGAGCTGGGCACGGCCGACACCGCGAGCCGGCCCGAGCTCGCGCGGACCTCGCTCCCGGCGGTCGGTGCCGCGCTGCGCGCCGGAGCCCAGACGGCCGTGCGCGACTACGCGGCCGAGGCCACCGCGGGCGTGCCGGACGACTGGGCGCTCGCCGTGCGCCGTCGGGCGTCCGAGGGCGCGGCCGACCTCGCCGACGCGCTCGACCAGGCCGTCGCGGGGACGGAGCTCGAGGCGGCCCGCCGTCCGGTGTGGTGGCGCGTCGTCGGCGCGTTCCAGTGGCTCGTGCTCGCGGCGCTCGTCGTGGGCCTGCTGTGGCTCGCCGCGCTGTGGGGTTTCACCTACCTGCGCCTGCCGGAGCCGCCGACGCCGGTCCTCACGCTCGGCGGGCCGGGGGCCCCGGAGCTCCCGTGGCCGACGCTGCTCGCGCTCGGCGGGATCGTCGTGGGCGTGCTCGTCGCGCTCGTGTCCCGCGCCGCGGCCGCGGTGGGCGGACGTCGGCGGGCCGCGCGCGCCCGACGGCGCCTGCGCGACGCCGTCGGCCAGGTGGCCGACCGCCGGGTGCGGCTCCCCGTGGGCGAGGAGCTCTCCGCGCTCGCGAGCTGCCGCGCCGCCGCCCTCGTCGCCGCGTCCTGAGCTGCACCCCTCCTGACGCCGAGCACGCGGTTCTCGTCGTCCTGGGTGCCAGGACGACGAGAACCTCGTGCTCGGCGCGGAGGGACCTCGTGGTCGGCGGGCCGGTGGAGAATGGACCCGGTCCGGTGACCGGGGCATCCGTCCTGCCGGTCGCGCCGGGCCGCCCGTCGAGCGAGAGGACCCTCCATGACCCGTCTGCACGTCCCCGTCTCCCTGCGGTGGTCGGACCTCGACGCGTACGCGCACGTCAACAACGTCGAGATGTTCCGCCTGCTGGAGGACGCCCGCATCACCGCGTTCTGGACGCACCCGGACGCGGGCGAGGACGCCTGGCCGACGGCCGTGCTGGAGACCGGCCCCCACGCGACGAGCCACACGCTCGTCGCGCGCCAGGAGATCGAGTACCTGCGCCCGCTCGGCTTCACGCGCACGCCCGTCCGCGTCGAGCTGTGGATCGGGCACCTCGGCGGGGCCAGCCTCGAGGTCTGCTACGAGGTGCACGACGGCGCCGCGCGCTTCGAGCGCACCGGCCCCACCTCGGGCGGGGCGCCGTACGCGAAGGCGGCGACGACGATCGTCGTGGTCGACGCCGCGACGGGCTCGCCCCGGCGCATCAGCGAGGCCGAGCGCGCCGCGTGGGAGCCGTTCGTCGAGGAGCCGCTGACGTTCCGTCGGCGCCGCTGAGCCCTCGGGGCGGCGGCGCGCGCCGCCGCCCCGGTCAGCCCGACTCTCGGTCGTCGCGCGGCCGGTCCGCGGAGGGGCGGCCGCTGCGGGCGGCGCGCTCGGCGGCCTCGGCGACGTTGCGCTGCATCCCGCCGAACACCACGCCGTGGAACGGCTTGACCGCCCACCAGTAGAGCTGGCCCGCGAGCCCGTGGGGGTGGAACAGCGCGCGCTGCGCGAAGTACGTGCGGCCCGGCCCGCTGGCGTCCTCGGGGGAGGGCCCCGGCGCGTCGGGGTCGGTCGCGTCCGGGAGCTCGGCCGCGGCCTCGTCGACGCGCAGCTCGAGCCAGGCGAGGCCCGGGAGCCGCATCTCGGCACGCAGCAGCAGCCGGCGGTCGGGCTCGATCGCCTCGACGCGCCACCAGTCGAGCTCGTCGTCCACGCGGAGGTAGCGCTCGTCGCGCCGGCCGCGGCGCAGGCCCGGCCCGCCGACGACCCGGTCCATGAGGCCGCGCACGCGCCACGCGAGCGACCACGAGTACCAGCCGCCCTGCCCGCCGATCTCCTCGATCACGCGCCAGAGCACCTCGCGCGGCGCGTCCACGACGGTTCGGCGCTCGTCCACGTAGAGCGAGCCGCCCGCCCAGTCGGGGTCGCTCGGCAGCGGGTCCGACGGCGCACCCGGCACCGACGCCGACGACCAGCGCGTCGTGACCTCGCCGTCGTGGATGCGCTCGAGCGCGAGCTCGACGGCCCGGTCGAACCCGATGAGCCCTTCGGGCGGGTCGGGCACGTACTGCGCGATGTCGTGCTCGTGGCACACGACCTCGTGCTGGAGCGACTCGACGAGAGGCCGCGCGATGCCGCTCGGCACGGGCGTCACGAGCCCCACCCAGTGCGACGACAGCCGGGGCGTGAGCACCGGCACGCTGACGATGCGCCGCCGGGGGAGGTTCGCCACGCGCGCGTAGCGCTGCATCATGTCGCGGTAGGTGAGCACGTCGGGACCGCCGATGTCGAAGCCGCGCGAGACGTCGTCGGGCATCGAGGCCGAGCCCACGAGGTAGCGCAGGACGTCGCGGACCGCGATCGGCTGGATGCGGTTGTCGACCCACTTCGGGGTGGTCATGGCCGGGAGCCGCTCGGTGAGGTAGCGCATCATCTCGAACGACGCCGAGCCCGACCCGAGGATCACCGCGGCACGCAGCACCGTCGTCGGGACGCCCGACGCGAGCAGGATCTCCCCGACCTCCTTGCGCGACGCGAGGTGCGGCGACAGCTCGCCCTCCGGCACGTCGGGGAACAGCCCGCCGAGGTAGACGATGCGTCGCACGCCGGCCTCGCGCGCCGCGCGGGCGAACGTCAGCGCGGTGCGCCGGTCGCGGACCTCGAACGTGCGCCCGGTGCCGAGCGAGTGCACGAGGTAGTACGCCACGTCGGCGCCCTCGAGCGCCGCCCGGATCTGGTCCAGGTCGCTCGCGTCCGCCTCGACGAGCTCGACGTCGTCCGCCCACTCGCGGCCCGCGAGCCGCTCGGGGTGCCGGGCGAGCGCACGGACCTCGAAGCCGGCGCGGAGCAGCTCGGGCACGAGCCGCCCGCCCACGTACCCGGTGACCCCGGTGACCGCGGCCCTCATCCGAGCAGCTCCAGGACCTCGCGCTCGGCGCGCGTCTGCGAGCGCGTCGACCCGATGGTCTCGCCGCGCTCCCACAGGTCGAACAGCCGCGGGTCGATGTACGACGACCGCGCCACGGCGGGCGTGTTCCCGAGCTCCTCCGCGACGTCCTTGACGATCCCCGTGACGACCCGGCGCCGGGCGCGCTCGGACGCGGGCGCCGTGCCGGCGTCGGCCAGCGCGCGCGCCGCGAGCACCGTCGCGTGCCACGTGCGGAAGTCCTTGGGCGTCGCGTCGTCGCCCAGCCGCTCCTTGATGCCGGCCTGCACGTCGGCGCTCGTGACGTCGTGCCACACGGCGCTGCCGGTCGCGTCGAGGTCGCGCCACGCGAGCAGCTCGACGCCGCCGCGGCGCCGCTTGAGGGTCGTCACGAGCTCGGCGACGACCGGGTCGTCGACGACCACGTCGCGCACCTGGCCCGACTTCGCCGGGTAGTGGAAGTGCACGCTCCCGTCGCGGCGGACGCGCGCGTGCTCCTTGCGGATCGTGGCGAGGCCGTAGCTGTTGTTCTGCTTCGCGTAGATCTCGCCGCCCGCCCGGAAGTACGCGAGGTCGAGCAGCCGGAACGCGAGCGCCAGCACCTTGTCGCGCGGCATGCCGGGCAGCTCGAGCTCGCGCGCGACCCGGCGCCGGGCGGCGGGCAGCCGACGGCCGACGTCGAGCACGTGGTCGTGCTTGCGGCGCGCCCGCCGCACCTGCCACTGCTCGTGGTAGAGGTACTGGCCGCGCCCGGCGACGTCCCGGCCGAACGCCTGGATGTGCCCGTTGGGGTACCGGCAGATCCAGACGTCGGACCACGCGGGCGGGACCGCGAGGCGCTCGCACCGCACGACCTCCTCCTCGTCGGCCAGGGGCAGGCCCTCGACGTCGAGGAACACCCACGCGTCGCCCTTCGGGCGGCGGGTGTACCCCGGCGAGGTCACGGTCACGCGGCGCAGTCGCACCAGGACAGTGTCGGGCCGACGCGCGTCCGTCGCCCGTCAGAGCGCGGGGAGGCGGACCATGCCCTCCTGGGCGATCGACGCGACGAGCGTGCCGTCCTGCGCGAACACCCGCGCCGCGCCGAGACCGCGGCCGCCCTGGGCGCTCGGGGCCGACTGGACGTAGAGCAGCCACTCGTCCACGCGCGCGTCGCGGTGCCACCACATCGCGTGGTCGAGGCTCGCGATCGACATGTCGGGCGTGACCCAGCTCGTGCCCGCCTGGCGCAGGATCGGCTCGAGCATGACCTGGTCGCACGCGTACGCCATGAGCGCGCGGTGCAGCAGCTGGTCGTCACCGACGTCGCCCCGCGCCCGCATCCACACCATCTGGTGGTCCTTGGGCTCGTGGTCCGGGTGCAGGTAGAGCGACCCGCCCACGTGCCGCAGCTCGAACGCCGAGTGGTGCGACCAGAACCGGGCGATGGGGTGGTCGATGCCGCCGAGCACGTCGAGCGCGGACGGCACGTCCTCGGGGGCCGGGGCGTCGGGCATCTCGGACGCGTGCTCGATGCCGCCCTGCTCCTCCTGGAACGAGGAGATCATCGACAGGATCGGCTTGCCGTGCTGGATCGCGTGCGTCCGGCGGGCGCTGAACGAGCGCCCGTCGCGCAGCCGCTCGACCGCGAAGTCGATGGGCACGTCGAGGCCGCCGGGCCGCAGGAAGTACCCGTGCAGCGAGTGGGGGAGCCGGCCCTCGGGGACCGTGCGGCCCGCGGCGAGGACCGCCTGCGCGAGCACCTGCCCGCCGTAGACCCGGCCCGTCGGCTGGTGCACGGAGACCCCGCGGAAGTGCTCGGGGTCGGCGGCCGACCCGTCGCCGTCGCCGACCCGCTCGAGGCGCAGCACGTCGAGGAGGTGGTTCAGCGGGTTCGGGACCTGCTCGCGCGGGGCGGTGTCCGACGTCGGGCCGGGGGAGGCAGACGACGTCCACGGCGGGGTGGGCTCGGGGGTCACGGGTGGGGGCTCCTTCGCTCGGGCGGCGGGTCGGTCAGTCCTCGAAGGTGTTGAGGAGGGAGTGCGCCGCGCGCTCCAGATAGTCCCACAGCGTCGCCTCCTGGATCGGCGGCAGGTCCAGGGTGTCGACGGCGGCGCGCATGTGCGCGAGCCAGCGGTCGCGCGCGTCGGGGTTGACCTTGAAGGGCGCGTGCCGCATGCGAAGGCGCGGGTGCCCGCGCTGCTCGCTGTACGTCGTCGGGCCGCCCCAGTACTGCTCGAGGAAGGCAGTGAGCCGCCACCGCGCGGGGCCGAGGTCCTCCTCCGGGTACATGGGCCGCATGACCGGGTCGTCCGCGACGCCCTCGTAGAACGCGTCGACGAGACGCACGAACGTCTCGTGGCCGCCGACCTCGTCGTAGAACGTGCGGCTCGGGCGGACCGGCGCGGCCGCGTCCGCGGGGCCGGCCGGTGCGCCGTTCGAGAGACCGGCGACGGGCAGCGTCGGGCGGGGGGTGGGCTCGGTCGTCACCGGCCCATCATCGCACCGGCCGCGGCGCGCTCCCGAGCCCGGAGCCGTCGCTCGGGGTGGTCCGGGCGCACGTCACAGCCCGAGCTCGGCGAGCACCGGCAGGTTCTCGCGGACGACGGCGCGCGCCTGGGCCGCGCTCTCCGCCTCGACCGCGAGGCGCGCGAGCCGTCGGCACTCGTCGACGTCGACCTCGCGCAGGAGCGCCGCGACGTCGGGGATGGCGCGGGCCGTCATGGACAGCGACGACACCCCGAGCCCGACGAGCACGACGGCGAGCACCGGCTGGGACGCCGCCTCGCCGCACACGCCCACGGGCCGGCCCTGCTGGGCCCCGCCCGCGCACGTCGCCTCGACGAGCCGGAGGACGGCGGGCTGCCACGGGTCGCTCAGCTCAGCGAGCGACCCGAGGAGCCGGTCCGCGGCCATCGTGTACTGCGTGAGGTCGTTCGTGCCGATGGACGCGAAGGCCGCGCGCGCGAGGATCGGCCCGGAGAGCAGGGCCGCGCTCGGGACCTCGACCATGACGCCCGCCACGTCGAGCCCGTGCGCGCGGCAGCGCTCGACGAACCACTCGGTCTCCCCGACGGTCGAGACCATGGGCGCCATGACCCACACCTCGGCCTCCTCGGCCGCGGCCGCCTGCGCGATCGCGTCGAGCTGCTGCTCGAGGAGCTCGGGCCAGCGGGCGGCGGTGCGCAGCCCGCGCACGCCGAGCGCCGGGTTCTCCTCGTCGTCGACCGTGAGGAAGTGCAGCGGCTTGTCCGCGCCGGAGTCGAGGGTGCGGATCACGACCTTGCGCCCGCCGAACTCGTGGAAGACGGTGCGGTAGGCGGCGACCTGCTCCTCGACGGTGGGCGGCTGCTCGCGGTCCAGGAAGCAGAACTCGGACCGGAACAGCCCGACGCCCTCCGCGCCGGACGCGGCCGCCGCCGCGGCGCCCGCCGGGTCGCCGACGTTCGCGAGGAGCTGCACGCGGTGCCCGTCGCGCGTGCGACCCGTGCCGTCGAACGTGCGCACCTGCTGCGAGCGGGCCCGCGCCGCGGCCACCTGCTCGGGCGACGGGTGCACGACGACGGTCCCCGCCGCGCCGTCGACGAGGACGACGTCCTCGGGGGCGAGCGCCGCGCTCGCTCCCGTGGCCGCGACGACGGCGGGGATGCCCTTGGCGTTCGCGACGATCGCGGTGTGCGACGTCGGCCCGGCACCGTCGGTGACGATCGCGAGCACGCGCGCGGGGTCGAGCGCGGCCGTGGCCGACGGCGCGAGGTCGTACGCGACGAGGACGAACGGCTCGGCGTGCTCGGGCACCCCGGGCGCGGGGCGGTCGGTGAGGGCCGCGACGAGCCGGTCGCGGACGTCCGCGACGTCGCGGGCGCGCTCGGCGAAGTACCCGCCGAGCTCGGTGAACTGTCGCACGACCTCCTCCGCGGCCTCCCACACCGCGCGCTCGGGCACCAGGTGCTCGTCGAGCACGCGGCGACGCGCGTCGGCCGCGAGCGTGGGGTCGGCCGCCATGGCCGCCGTCGCCTCGAGCACGTCGCGCGCGTCGCCGTCGGCGGCGTCGGCCGCGCGCTGGAGGTCGCCCGCGACCTGCTCCGCCGCGGCGTCGACGCGCCGGGCCTGCGCCTCGTGGTCCTCGCGCGGGCCCATCCGCAGCCCGGGTGCCGGCTCGTCGATCGCCTCCGGCATGAGCACCACCGGCCCGACGACCGTGCCGGGGCACACGCCGATGCCCGTGATGACCTGCCGTGCCTCGTCCTCGGTTCCGCCCGTCACGACTCTCGCTCCTGTCCGCCTCGGGCGTGCGACCCGGGTGCCCGGGCCGGTGCGCACGCGTGCCCGTCACGGTCCGACCGCCAGGCTGCCGTGCACGTCCCTGTTGCGGGGGCGTTGCGGGGCCGCGTCGATCCGGTGACAACCTCGCCAGGAGACTAGGCTGTTCCCAGGTGCTCGGCACCCCGACACCCCGGATCCCCCGCGCGGATCCCCACCCGCGACTCGCCTCAGGAGACACTTTCGATGAGCACCCCCTCGGACCAGAAGGCACAGAACATCCTCGACGCCCTCGGGGGTCAGGGCAACGTGGTCGACCTCGAGCCGTGCATCACGCGCCTGCGCGTCGAGGTCACGGACCCCCAGCTCGTCGACGAGGCGCGGCTCAAGGCGACGGGCGCGTTCGGCGTCGTGCGCTCGGGCCGCGTCGTCCAGGTCATCGTCGGCCCGGAGGCCGACAACCTCGCCGCGGAGCTCGACGGCCTGCGCTGAGCCTCCACCGGGTCCCTCCCCACGGAGGGACCGGCGCCGTCGTGGTCGTGCCCGACGGCGCCGCGCGGCTCAGGACGCCGGGCCCCCCGCCGTGTCCTGCACCACGGTCGCCGCGGCGGCGCCGCGCCTCTCGCGGGCCGCCTGCGCGGACCTGTCGTCCGGGTCCTCGGGCCGCGCGTCTGCCCGGTCGTCGGGCAGGGACGGGGAGTGGTCGAGGACGACCACCTGCTGCGCCCCGGCGAGCGGGATGCGCGCGTCGGACAGCGCCTGCCGGACGCGCGAGCGCAGCGCGCGCGCCACCTCCCACTGCATCGCGGCCTGCGTCTTCACCTGCACCTTGAGCTGCAGGGCCTCGGCCGTCATGGCCTCGATGCCCGTGACCTCGGGCGGCTCGAGGAAGTACGTGCCGAGCACCGGGTCGCTCCCGACGTCCTCGGCGGCCGCGAGCAGCGCCGCGCGCACGGCCTCGACGTCGGCCCAGTACGCGACGCGGACGTCCACCACCGCGCGTCCCCACTCCTGGGTCTTGTTGCCCGTGCGCAGGATCTCGCCGTTCCGGACGAACCACAGCGTGCCGTTGCCGTCGCGGACCTTCGTCACGCGCAGCGCGACCTCCTCGACGGTGCCCGTGACCTCGCCGAAGTCGACCGTGTCGCCCACGCCGTACTGGTCCTCGAGGAGCATGAACGTGCCCGAGAGGAAGTCCTTCACGAGGCTCTGCGCGCCGAAGCCCAGCGCGACGCCCGCGATCCCGGCCGACGCGAGGAACGGCGCGATGTTCACGCCGAGCTCGGTGAGGACCATGAGCACGATCGTCGCGCCGATGACGATGTTCGCGGTCGAGCGCAGCACCGAGCCCACGGTCCGCGCCCGCTGCGCCCGACGGGCGCTCGCGAGCGGGTTGGCGCGCAGCAGCACCGTGCCGACCTCGGACTGGCCCAGGCCCTTGAGCCGCTTGCCCCGCAGCGTGGGCGTGCCCTCGGCGATGTGCTCGGAGACGCGGCGGATGAGCCGGCGCACGACCGCGAGGACGAGCGCGCCGATCACGACGATGAGCAGGACGCGCAGCGGGAGGCCGACGAACCACTCGAACCAGTCGTCGGGGTTGCTCGGGTCGAACCCGTTCTGGAGCTCGTCCGGGATCGTCGCGGGCGCGCGCACGGCAGGAGCGAGAAGGGGGAGGGACATGCGGGCAGGGTACCCGGGGCGCATGAGAGCGCCCCGGGCACGCCGGGCGATCGTCCTGCCCGCAAGGCCCTGGTCTGGCAGGATGCAGGCGTGAGCGAACCCCCGCAGACGGACCTGCCCGAGCCGTTGGTGCAGCTGGCCGACGCCCACGGCGTCGCGTCCGACTTCTGGGACTTCGACGGGACGCGCCGCCAGGTCCGGGCCTCGACCCTCGTCGCCGTGCTGGAGGCCCTCGGCGTCCCCGCGTCGTCCCCGGAGAAGGTCGCCGTCAGCCTCGAGCACTCGCGCGACGACGCGTGGCGCCAGATGCTGCCCCCGACCGTGGTCGTCCGGCAGGGGGACGCGGTGCCGGTCCCCGTGCACGTCCAGGACGGCTCCGCCGTCGACGTCTGGGTCGAGCTCGAGGCCGAGCAGGGCCGCCCCGGCGGCGCGGGCGGCCACCACGCCGCGCGCCCTGCGCGCGAGCGCCGCGACCTCGGCCAGCTCGACCTGTTCGTCGAGCCGCGCACCGTCGACGGTCGGCGCGTCGGCCGCGCGACGTTCGAGATCCCGGCCGACCTGCCCCTCGGGTGGCACGACCTGCACGCCGAGAGCGACGGCGCCCACGCGCGCGCGACGCTCGTCGTGACGCCGCAGCGGCTCGAGCTGCCCGCAGCCGTCGCGGAACGCCGCGCGTGGGGCTTCATGGCCCAGCTGTACTCGGTGCGCTCGCGCGCGTCCTGGGGCGTCGGCGACCTGGCCGACCTGGCGGACCTCGCCTGGCTCGCCGCGCACGAGGCCGGCGCGGACTTCGTCCTCGTCAACCCGCTGCACGCCGCCGAGCCCCGCACCCCGATGACGCCCTCGCCCTACCTCCCGACGAGCCGCCGCTTCGTCAACCCGCTGTACATCCGGGTCGAGGACATCCGCGAGACGGGGTACCTGTCCGCGGCCGACCGCTCGCTCGTCGAGTGGGCGTTCGACCCGGTGCGCGACCTCGACACCGACCCCGGCCCCATCGACCGCGACGCCGCGTGGGAGGCCAAGAAGGCGGCGCTCGAGGTCGTGTTCACCGCGCCCCGGTCCACCGCCCGGCAGGCGTCGCTCGACGCGTTCCGCGCCGAGCAGGGCAAGGGGCTCGAGGACTTCGCCACGTGGTGCGCGCTCGCCGACCACTACGGCGACCGCGACTGGCCGCCCGGCGCGTCCGACCCGAACGGCCCGACCGTCGCGGCGCTGCGCGAGCAGCTCGCCGACCGCGTCGAGTTCTACTGCTGGCTCCAGTGGGTGGCCGACGAGCAGCTGCGCGTCGCCCAGCGCACCGCGCGCGAGGCGGGGATGTCGGTGGGGATCATGCACGACCTCGCGGTCGGCGTGCACCCCGAGGGCGCGGACGTCTGGTCGCACCGGGGCGTGCTCGCCACCGGGGTGTCCGTCGGGGCGCCGCCGGACATGTACAACCAGCAGGGGCAGAACTGGTCCCAGCCGCCGTGGCACCCGCGCGCGCTCGCGCGGGCCGGGTACGCCCCGTACCGCGACATGCTGCGCACCGTCCTGCGGCACGCGGGCGCGATCCGGATCGACCACGTCATCGGCCTGTTCCGGCTGTGGTGGATCCCGGGCGGCGCGCGCGCCGACGCGGGCGCGTACGTCCGCTACGACCACGAGGCCCTCGTCGGCATCCTGTGCCTCGAGGCGCACCGCGCGGGCGCGATGGTCATCGGCGAGGACCTCGGCGTGTTCGAGCCCTGGGTGCGCGACTACCTCGCGGACCGCGGCGTCCTCGGCACGTCCGTCCTGTGGTTCGAGAAGACCGACGACGGCCGTCCGCTGCCCCCGGAGGACTACCGGCGCCTCGCGCTCGCGACCGTCACGACGCACGACCTGCCGCCCACGGCCGGGTACCTCGCGGGCGAGCACGTCGAGCTGCGGGACCGTCTGGGCGTGCTCACGGAGGACGTCGCCGACGTGCGACGGGCCGCCCGTGCCGAGCGCGACGCGATGATCGCGTTCCTGCGCGAGCGCTCGCTCGTGGGCGAGGACCCGTCCGAGCGCGAGCTCGTCGAGGCTCTGCACCGGCTCGTCCGCAGCACCCCCGCCGTGCTGCTCGGCGTCTCGCTGGCCGACGCCGTGGGGGAGCGCCGCTCGCAGAACCAGCCCGGCACGGACCAGGAGTACCCGAACTGGAAGGTGCCGCTCGGCGACTCGTCGGGCAACCTCGTCCTGCTCGAGGACCTCTTCGACTCCGCCCGCCTGCGCTCGCTCGCCAAGGCGATGAACGACTCCCTCTGACCGGCCGAGCAGGCCGTCCTGGCCGCCGCACGCGCCGGGACCGCCTGCTCGACGCGCCGGTACCGCCTGGTCGAGGACCCGCGCGGACCCACGCCGGACGACGAGCGCCGGGCCGCTCCGTCGGACGGAGCGACCCGGCGCGGGATCGTGAGGGGCGCCGGTCCGGCGGGTCAGGCGTCGGCGGCCTGGGCGGCGAGGGCGCGCTCGACGCCGGCGAGGTTCTCCACGACGAGCCGGCGCAGCGCGGGGGCGGCGTCGGCGTTCGCGTCGAGCCACTCCTGCGTCGCGTCGCGCAGCACCGTGCTCGCGAGCGGCGCGGGGTAGAGGCCAGTGACGAGCGCCTCGGCGATGTGGTACGACCGCTGGTCCCACAGGGGGAGCAGCGCGTCGAAGTACGCGCCGACGAGCGGGGCGAGCGACTCGGGGTCGTTGACGTGCTGGAACCCGAGCGTGGTGGCGCGGACGATCGCGTTGGGGGCGTCGTCCGAGCCGACGAGGCGGTCGAACGCGGCGCGCTTCGCCGCGGCGGTGGGCACGGTCGCGCGGGCCCGCGCGGCGGACTGCTGACCCGTCGCGGTCGAGTCGGCGTCGAGCGTCGCCTCGATCTCGGCGTCGTCCGCGAGGTCGAGCAGGACGAGCCCTTCGAGGATCTCCCAGCGCAGGTCGGTGTCGATCTCGAGCCCGTCGAGGGCCGCGGAGCCGTCGAGCAGCGACCGCAGCGCCTCGCCGTGCGCGGGCGTGGACGCGAGGTGCGCGAAGAACTTCACGAGCTGGAACTGCAGGTCCGAGCCCGGGGCGGCGTCCTGCGCGAGCGACCAGAGCACGTCGCCGACGTGCGCGAGCGTCTCCTCGCGGCGCTCCGGCGCGACGTACGTCTTCGCGGCGAGCGCGAGCTGGTTGAGCGTCGTACGGATCGTCGTCGACTCGGTCTCGCGGGCGATGTTGCCCAGCACGAGGCGCACGTAGTCGCTGGCCGGGGTCTCGCCGTCGCGCGTCGCGTCCCACGCGGAGCCCCAGACGAGCGAGCGGGCCAGCGGGTCGGCGAGGTCCGCGAGGTGCTCGGTCGCGACCTGGAGCGACGCGGGGTCGAGACGGATCTTCGCGTACGCGAGGTCGTCGTCGTTGAGCAGGACCAGCTGCGGGCGGTCGAGGCCGAGCAGCTCGGGGATCTCGGTGCGCGGCCCGGCCACGTCGACCTCGGTGCGGTGCACGCGGGTCAGGACCTGCTCGCCGTCGACGTCCTGCACGTCGTAGAAGCCGATCCCGAGCCGGTGCGGGCGCAGCGTCGGGTGGTCGGCGGCCGCCGTCTGCACCACGGAGAAGGTGGTCAAGCGGCCGTGGGCGTCGAGGTCGAACTCGGGTCGCAGCGTGTTCACGCCCGCGGTCTCCAGCCAGAGCGCGGACCACGCGGTGAGGTCGCGGCCGCTCGTGGTCTCGAGCTCGACGAGCAGGTCGCGCAGCTCCGTGTTGCCCCACGCGTGCTTGCGGAAGTAGGCCGCGACGCCGGCGAGGAACTGCTCCTTGCCGACCCACGCGACGAGCTGCTTGAGCACCGACGCGCCCTTGGCGTAGGTGATGCCGTCGAAGTTGACGAACACGTCCTCGAGGTCGTTGATCGTCGCGACGATGGGGTGCGTCGAGGGCAGCTGGTCCTGGCGGTAGGCCCAGGACTTCTCCATCGCGGCGAACGTCGTCCAGGCCTCGCGCCACTCGGTCGCCTCGGCGGTCGCGAGCGTCGACGCGTACTCCGCGAACGACTCGTTGAGCCACAGGTCGTTCCACCACTTCATGGTCACGAGGTCGCCGAACCACATGTGCGCGAGCTCGTGGAGGATCGTCACGACGCGACGCTCCTTGACCGCGTCGGTGACCTTGGACCGGAAGACGTACGTCTCGGTGAACGTCACGCACCCGGCGTTCTCCATCGCGCCCATGTTGTACTCGGGCACGAAGAGCTGGTCGTACTTGTCGAACGGGTACGGGTGCTCGAACGCGGACTCGAAGAACGCGAAGCCCTCGCGCGTCTTGTCGAACACGTAGTCGGCGTCCATGTGGTCGGCGAGCGACGCGCGGCAGAAGACCCCGAGCGGGATCGTGCGGCCGTCGGACGACGTGAGCTCGCTGCGCTCCACGACGTAGGGACCCGCGACGAGCGCGGTGATGTACGACGAGATGCGCGGCGTCGGCTCGAACGCCCAGCGTGCGACCTCGACGTCGCCGGCGCCGGTGCCGGTCGGGTCGGCCTTCGTGCCGAGCGCCTCGGGTGCAGGCGTCGGCTGGTTGCTCACGACCTCCCACGCCGCGGGCGCGGTGACCGTGAACGCGAACGTGGCCTTGAGGTCGGGCTGCTCGAACACGGCGAACACGCGCCGCGAGTCGGGGACCTCGAACTGCGTGTAGAGGTAGACCTCGCCGTCGACCGGGTCGACGAACCGGTGCAGGCCCTCGCCCGTGTTCGTGTACGCGCAGTCGGCGACGACGCGCAGCTCGTTGTCGGCCGCGAGGCCGTCGAGCGCGATGCGCGAGTCGGCGAACACCTGCGCCGGGTCGAGCGGGCGGCCGTTGAGCACGACCTCGCGCACGGTCGGCGCGACGAGGTCGACGAACGTGCTCGCGCCCTCGGTCGCGGTGAACCGCACCACGGTCGTCGACGCGAACGTCGTCGCCCCCGTCGTGAGGTCGAGGTCGACCTCGTAGGACTGGACGTCGACGATCGCCGCGCGCTCGCTCGCCTCGGCGCGGGTGAGGTTCTCTCCGGGCACTGCATCTCCTCGGTCTCGTGGTCGGGCCGGTCGGCCTCGACGGCGGCCTGTGGGCCACGGACGATCATCCCACGCGTGCCCGCGCCCGCTCCCGGGAATACGCTGCGGTCGCGCGGTGTCGGAACGGGGTGGGGACGCCGTCGGCCCGGCCGCGCGCGCCCCGGCGACCCGGACCCCCGGGCGCGACCCACGACGAAGGAGACCGCCCCGTGACGCTCACCGCGACGACCGACCCGACCGCGACCGAGGACGACCTGCGCGTCGCCGACTTCTGGTTCGACCCCGTGTGCCCGTGGGCGTGGATGACGAGCCGCTGGATGGGCGAGGTCGAGCAGGTGCGCGACGTCACCGTCCGCTGGCACGTGATGAGCCTCGCGGTGCTCAACGAGGGCCGGGACCTGCCGGAGGAGTACCGCGAGCTCATGGAGAAGGCGTGGGGCCCGGTGCGCGTGGTCACCGCCGCGCGCGTCGAGCACGGCGAGGACGTCGTCAAGCCCCTCTACGACGCGATCGGGACGCGCCTGCACCCGGGCGGCCGCGCGGACTACGACGCCGTGGTGCGCGAGGCGCTCGCCGAGGTGGGCCTGCCCGCGTCGCTCGCGGAGGCGGCGGGCTCCGACGCCTACGACGAGCAGCTGCGCGCGTCGCACGCCGAGGGCATCGGTCGCGTCGGCGAGGACGTCGGGACGCCCGTCGTCGCGTTCGGCGGGACGGCGTTCTTCGGCCCCGTGGTGACGCCCGCCCCGAAGGGCGAGGCCGCCGGGCGGCTGTGGGACGGGTGCGTGCTGGTCGCGAGCACGCCGGGCTTCTTCGAGCTCAAGCGCACGCGCACCCAGGGCCCGGTCTTCGACTGACGGCACGGGCACGGCGTCGCCTCGTGCGGACGTCGTGCCGACGACGTGCAGACCCCGGGGGCGGGGGCGTCGCGGGGCTCCCGGGGTTCGACCGGTGCGGGTGGCTCGTGCCATGCTTCGTCAGTTCGCGGGCGGTGTCAGGAGCAGCGCCCGCCGCCCGGTCGCGCCGGGCGAGTCCGCCGAGGAAGCCCGCGAGGAGCCGAGCATGTCCCCGAACGCACCCGTGCCACCGCCGCCGCCGCCGCCCGGCGGCGTCCCGGGGGCCGCGGTCGGTCGTGACGACGCCCAGCCGACCACGGCGTTCGCACCCGTGCCCGCGCACGCGTCCTCGGGGCTGCCCTCCTTCGCCCCGACGAGCGGCCCCACGGCCCAGGCACCGCGCGCCACGCCCGCGGACGGCCAGCCGACCGTCGTCGCCTCGGCGGCGTCCTTCCAGGCGACGACGGTCCAGCACGTCACGCCGATCACGCAGCTCCCGACGGCGGCGCAGCCCGCGGTCCCGGTGCCCTCGCCGTCCCCCGCGCCGCCGCAGCGCGTGCGCTACGCGACCGAGCAGAACGGCTTCGGCGTCGCGGCCCCGGTCGGGACGGCCGCGGGCCGTCCGGGCTACGCGCCGGGCGACACGTCGGCCGGGTACGCCGCGGCAGGCCCGTACGCGGGCGGTCCCGCGGCGTACGAGCCGACCGGCCAGCCCGCCTACGCGGCGGCCACGCCGCCGTCGCAGCAGCCGGCGTACCACCC
>QAPD01000009.1 GCA_003052455.1 Sphaerisporangium cinnabarinum
TCAAACAACCGACACACACCAACTCAGCACCACCCGACCGGGCAGAACCTCGCTTGGGGCAACTTCTCTAATCTACCAGACCCTCGGTGTCCCTTCCAACTCGGTGTTCCGAGCTCGGAGGGCCTGCCGTGGAGCCAGCAGCCTCGAAGCTCGTCAGGGCGCGCGAGGCACCCGGTCGATCTTCGAGGGGACCGCCCGGGGGACCAGCCACCGTCTCGGATGATCGAGACCCGGTGTCCGTTCCTCCCTGCCGGGCGAACGTCGAGAACACTACACGCGCTCCGCGGGAGTGCCAAATCCGCTCCGTGCCGCCCTCGCAGGGCCCGACGCAGGAGGGGCCGGCACCGCTCGACGCGGCCCGGCCCCTCCTGTCCCTCGCCCTTCCGGGTCAGCCGGCGACGGCGACCCCGAGGGTCTTCTTGCCCCGGCGCAGGAGCGCGAACCGTCCGTGCAGCAGGTCGTCAGCCCCGAGCACCGCGTCCTCACCCGTGATCTTGACGTTGTTGACGTACGCGCCGCCTTCGGCGACCGCTCGGCGCGCGGCCGCCTTCGACGCCACGAGCCCCGACGCCGCCAGGAGGTCGACGACCGGGTCGCCGACCTGCGCCGTGGCGCGCGGCAGCTCGGCGACCGCCGCCTCCAGCGTGCGCTCGTCGAGTCCGTCGAGGTCGCCGCGCCCGAAGAGCGCCTGGCTCGCGGCGACGACCGCCTCGGTCGCCGCCGCCCCGTGCACGAGCGTCGTCACGTCGGCCGCGAGCGTGCGCTGCGCCTCGCGCGCACCCGGCCGCTCCCGGACCGCGGCCTCGAGCTCCGCGATCTCCTCGCGCGAGCGGAAGGTGAAGATCTTCAGGAACCGCACGACGTCGTCGTCCGCCGCGTTGAGCCAGAACTGGTAGAAGGCGTACGGGCTCATCATGTCGGCGTCGAGCCAGACGGCGCCGCCCTCGGTCTTCCCGAACTTCGTGCCGTCGGCCTTCGTGATGAGCGGCGTCGTCATGACGTGCACCGACGCGCCCTCCGTCCTGCGGATGAGGTCGACGCCCGAGAGCAGGTTGCCCCACTGGTCGTTCCCGCCGGTCTGCAGCGTGACCCCGTGGCGCAGGTAGAGCTCGTGGAAGTCGATGCCCTGGAGGATCTGGTAGCTGAACTCCGTGAAGCTGATGCCCTCGTCCGAGCTCAGGCGGCGCGCCACCGTGTCCTTGGCGAGCATCGTGCCGAGGCGGTAGTGCTTGCCCACGTCCCGCAGGAAGTCGATGGCCGACATCTCCGAGATCCAGTCGAGGTTGTTGACGACCCGCGCCGCGTTCTCCCCCTCGAAGTCCAGGAAGCGCGAGACCTGGCCGCGCAGGCGCTCGGTCCAGTCGGCGACCGTCTCCTTCGAGTTGAGCACCCGCTCCCCCGACTGGCGCGGGTCGCCGATCATGCCCGTCGCACCGCCCACGAGCGCGATCGGCCGGTGGCCGGCGAGCTGGAGGTGACGCAGCAGGAGGAGCTGGACCAGGTGCCCGTGGTGCAGGCTCGGCGCCGTCGGGTCGAAGCCGCAGTAATAGGTGATCGGGCCCTCGGCCAGCGCGGCGCGCAGCGCGGCCTCGTCGGTGGACTGCGCCACCAGGCCTCGCCATTGCAGCTCGTCGAGAACGTCGCTCACTTCTGCTCCTTCGTCGAGTGCCCGTCGTGCGGGCACAGCGGTGCGGCCCCGTCCGGGCCACGGGTCCTAGTCTGCCGTGCCGGCCGCCGTCGCCCGGACACCGCCCACCACGCGGGCGGCGCGGGTGGTGTGCCGCGGGGCGACGGCCCGGCTCAGCGGGACCGGGCGCTCACGCGGCGGTAGGCGGAGACGGTCGGGTCCCCCGCGAGCCAGTAGCGCCAGGGGAACAGCTCGCCGTCCCCGCCGTCGCCCGACACGCCCACGCGCGGTCCCGTGGCGATCGGCGGCCGGTGCGGCCCGTCCGTCGCCCGGTGCAGCACGAGCTCGCCGTCGGGATCGGTCAGCTCCGCGCCGTACTGGCGCAGGTCGAGGTCGAGCGCCACGGCAAGACGCGCGGGGCCGCGTGCGATCTGGCGGTCGGAGTCGCACCGGCCCGCGGCGACCCGGCGGGACCGGGCGAGCTCGACGCCGTCGGTCACCTCCCCGGCGCGCAGCAGGACGGCGGACGCGCGGCCCACCGGACCGCACACGACGTTGACGCAGTGGTGCAGGCCGAGGTGGCGGTAGACGTAGAGGCGGCCCGGCTCGCCGAACATGGCGCGGTTGCGCTCCGTGCGGCCGCGGAACGCGTGCGAGCCCGGGTCGCGCTCGCCGTCGTACGCCTCGACCTCGGTGATCCGCAGCGTGACGTCGCCCTCAGCGCTGCGCCGCGTGAGCAGGGAGCCGAGGAGGTCGCGCGCGACCTCCTGCACGTCGCGCGCGTACCAGCCGCGGGCCGGGGCGTCCCACGGCCCGACGACGCGCGCGCTCCCGGACTCCCCCGTCCCCACGATGCCCGGCACCGTGTCCGCCGCAGCCTCTGCCGGCATGCCACCACCTCCCGTCCCGGGCAATCTACGCCTCGCCGCCCACGTCCGGGCGGGACGCGGTCGGGTCCGGGCCGGGCGCCGTCCGCCCCGTGCGCACGAGCCGTCCCCACCCGTCGAGGACGACGTCCGCACGCTCGCGCGTGGCGTTGCGGCGGTAGTGCTCGCGCTCCGCGGCCATCCAGGCGAGCCAGTGGTCGCGCTGGTCCTCGCCGTCCCGGTCGAGGCCGCGCCGGAGCCGGACGTCGTCTGGCGCCTCGACCCACACGCGCAGCGCCGCGACCTCGTCGGCCTCGCGCCGCCCCGCCCCGCAGCCCTCGACCACGAGGTACGGCGCGACCGGGACGTCGTGCCACTCGGCGAAGCGGTCGAGGTGCCAGTCGAACCGGCGGTACCGCCCGGCCCGGCCCGCCGCGAGCGGCGTCAGCACCCACGGGTCGAGCCGCCCCCAGGCGGGCTCGAGCCCGCGCCAGCCCTCGTAGAGGTCGTCCATGTGGAGCACCTGGGCGGGCAGCGCGTCGCCGAGCTGCGCGGCGAGCGTCGTCTTGCCCGAGCCCGCGGGCCCGTCCACGACGACGAGCCGCGTGCCCGACGCCGTCCCCTCCCCTGCGGCGACCGCGCCCGGGCCGGGCGGCCCGAGGCGCGGGGCGGCGTCGCGCACCCGGCGGACGAGCTCGGCGAGGACGTCCGGGCCGACGCTCACGCCCGCGCCGCCGGGCACGCGCGCCGCACCGCGAGCCGGGGCACCGTCAGTCCTGGGCCCAGAAGCGGTACTCGGCCGAGCGCTCCTTCGCGGCCTCGAGCTGCTCGGCGACCCGCACCGGGGCGGTGCCGCCCACGGCGTCGCGCGACGCGAGCGAGCCCTCGACGCTCAGCACGTCGCGCACGCCCGGCGTGAGGTGCTCGGAGATCGACGCGAGGTCGTCGTCCGTGAGGTCCCACAGCTCGATGCCGCGCTCCTCGCAGACGCGCACGCACGCGCCCGCGACCTCGTGCGCGACGCGGAACGGCACGCCCTCGCGCACGAGCCACTCGGCGACGTCCGTCGCGAGCGAGAACCCCTGCGGAGCGAGCGACGCCATCCGGTCGGTGTCGAACTCGAGCGTCGCGACCATGCCGGAGAACGCGGGCAGCAGCACCTCGAGCGTGTCGACCTGGTCGAACACCGGCTCCTTGTCCTCCTGGAGATCGCGGTTGTACGCGAGCGGCAGGCCCTTGAGCGTCGCGAGCAGGCCCGCCAGGTCGCCGATGAGGCGACCCGCCTTGCCGCGCGCGAGCTCGGCGACGTCGGGGTTCTTCTTCTGCGGCATGATGCTCGACCCCGTGGAGTAGGAGTCGTGCAGGCGCACGAAGCCGAACTCCTTCGTCGCCCAGAGGATGACCTCCTCCGCGAGGCGCGAGAGGTCGACCCCGAGCATCGCGGCGACGAACGCGAACTCCGCGACGACGTCGCGCGACGCGGTGCCGTCGATCGAGTTCTCGACCGGGCCGTCGAACCCGAGCTCGGCGGCGACCGCCGCCGGGTCGAGGCCCAGCGACGAGCCCGCGAGCGCCCCCGAACCGTACGGGGAGCGGGCTGCGCGCACGTCCCAGTCGATGAGCCGGTCGACGTCGCGCAGCAGCGGCCACGCGTGGGCGAGCAGGTGGTGCGCGAGGAGCACAGGCTGGGCGTGCTGGAGGTGCGTGCGGCCGGGCATGGCCGCGCCCGGGTGCGCGGCGGCCTGCTCGATCAGCGCGTCGACGACGTCGAGCACGAGGCGCGCGATCGTGCGCGCCTCGTCACGCAGGTACATGCGCGTGAGCGTCGCGATCTGGTCGTTGCGCGACCGGCCCGCGCGCAGCTTCCCGCCCAGCTCGGGCCCGGCGCGCTCGATGAGCCCGCGCTCCAGCGCGGTGTGCACGTCCTCGTCGTCGTCGGCCGCGACGAACGCGCCCGACGCGACGTCCTCGCGCAGGCGCTCGAGCGCCGCGAGCATGCCGTCGAGCTCGTCGTCGTCGAGCAGGCCGGCCGCGTGCAGGACCTTCGCGTGCGCCTTCGAGCCCGCGACGTCCTGGCCCGCGAGGCGCCAGTCGAAGTGCGTGGACTTGCTCAGCGCGGCCAGCGCGTCGGCGGGGCCGCCGGCGAACCGGCCGCCCCACAGGCTCACCCGCGACGTCTCCGTCGTCTCGGCGGCGGTGCCGTCCTGGTCGTCGTGCGTGCTCACAGCGCTCCCGTCCCGAGGTCCACACCGTTGCCGAACTTCTCGTCGCGCGCGGCGGCGAGCTTCGCGGTGAGACCGTAGATCTCGATGAATCCCTTGGCCTGCGACTGGTCGAACGAGTCGCCCTCGTCGTACGTCGCGAGGTTGAAGTCGTAGAGGCTCGCGTCCGAGCGCCGGCCCGTGACGGTCGCCCGACCGCCGTGCAGCACGAGGCGCACGTCGCCGGACACGTACCGCTGCGTGTCGTCGACGAACACGTCGAGCGAGCGCTTGAGCGGGCTGAACCACATGCCGTCGTACACGAGCTCGGTCCAGCGCTGCTCGACGCCGCGCTTGAAGCGGGCCTGCTCGCGCTCGAGCGTGACGTTCTCGAGCTCCTGGTGCGCGGCGATGAGGGCGATCGCGCCCGGAGCCTCGTAGACCTCGCGCGACTTGATGCCCACGAGGCGGTCCTCGACGATGTCGATCCGCCCGACGCCCTGGGCGCCGGCGCGGCGGTTCATCTCCTGGATCGCCTGGAGCGGGGTCACCGCGACGCCGTCGAGCGCGACCGGGACGCCCTGCTCGAACGTGACGACGACCTCGTCCGCGACGGGCGGGAACGTCGGGTCGTCGGTGTAGTTGTAGACGTCCTTGGTCGGCGCGTTCCAGATGTCCTCGAGGAAGCCGGTCTCGACCGCGCGGCCCCAGACGTTCTGGTCGATCGAGAACGGGTTGTGCTTCGTCGTGGCGATGGGCAGCGCGTGCTTCTCCGCGTACTCGATGGCCTTCTCGCGCGTCAGCGCGAGGTCGCGCACGGGCGCGATGGTCTTGAGCTCGGGCGCGAGGGACGTCGTGGCGACCTCGAAGCGCACCTGGTCGTTGCCCTTGCCCGTGCAGCCGTGCGCGACCGTCGTGGCGCCGAACTGGCGCGCCGCGCGCACGAGGTGCTTGACGATGACCGGGCGCGACAGCGCCGAGACGAGCGGGTACCGGTCGAGGTACAGGGCGTTCGCGCGCAGCGCGGGCATGCAGTACTCCGCGGCGAACTCGTCGCGCGCGTCGGCGACGTACGCCTCGACGGCGCCGCAGTCCAGGGCACGCTGCCGGATGACCTCGAGGTCCTCCCCGCCCTGGCCGACGTCGACCGCGACGGCGACGACCTCGGCGCCCGTGGCCTCGGCGATCCAGCCGATGGCCACCGACGTGTCCAGGCCGCCCGAGTAGGCGAGCACGACGCGTTCAGTCATGACGGTCTCTTTCTGTGACGTGCGGGTGGGGTCCGGGGTCCAGTCTCGCAGGGCACCGCGGCCGCGCGGGGCGTGGTCCGACGGCGGTCAGTCCGGCGTGCCGGGGACGGGCCCGCCGTGGGGTCCGGAGAGCTCGAGGAAGCGCCGCGCGAGGTCCGCGCCGCCGTCGGGGTCGCGCGCGATGACGAGGATCGTGTCGTCGCCCGCGATGCACCCGAGCACGTGCGGGAGCACGGAGTGGTCGATCGCCGACGCGAGGTAGTTCGCGGCACCGGGGGGCGTGCGCAGCACGACGAGGTTCGCGGACGCCTCGGCGGACACGAGCATCTCGGAGCACAGCCGCGCGAGCCGGGCCGCGAGGTACTCGGGCGACTCCGCGGTCTGGACGCTGCGGTCCCCGCCCTCCCCCGGCACCGCGTACACGAGCGCGCCCGAGGCGCCGCGCACCTTCTCCGCGCGCAGCTCGATGAGGTCGCGCGACAGCGTCGCCTGCGTCACCGACAGGCCCTCGCGCTCGAGCTCGCGCGCGAGCTCCGCCTGCGAGTGGATCTCGGTGCGGCGCACGATCTCGGCGATGCGCGCGTGGCGCGCCGTCTTCGTCGTCGCCGTGCGGGGCTCGGTCACGACCGCTCCAGGAGGAACGTGAGCAACGCCTTCTGCGCGTGCAGCCGGTTCTCCGCCTCGTCCCACACCGCCGAGCGGGGGCCGTCGATCACCTCGGCGGTGATCTCCTTGCCCCGGTAGGCGGGCAGGCAGTGCAGCACGATCGCGTCGGGCCGGGCGTGTGCGAGGAGGTCGTCGTTCACCTGGTACGGCACGAACGGCAGGGCCCGGTCCTCGGCCTCCGCCTCGTCGCCCATCGACACCCACGTGTCGGTCGCGACGACGTCCGCCCCCGCGACGGCCTCGACCGGGTCGGACGTGACGAGCACGGAGCCGCCGGTCTCGGCGGCGATCCGCTCGGCGTCGGCCACGAAGACAGGGTGCGGCGGGTAGCCGTCCGGCGTCCCGACCCGCACGTGCAGGCCCGCGGTCGCGCCGCCGAGCAGGTAGGAGTGCGCCATGTTGTTCGCGCCGTCGCCCACGTACGCGAGCGTCTGACCCGCGAGCGCCCCCGTCCCGCCGCGGAGCTGGGCGATCGTCAGGAGGTCCGCGAGGATCTGGCACGGGTGGAAGTCGTCGGTCAGGGCGTTGACGACCGGGACCCGGCTGATCGCCGCCATCTCCTCGATCCGGTCCTGGCCGAACGTGCGCCACACGATGGCGGAGGCCTGCCGGTCGAGCACGCGCGTGACGTCCGCGACGGACTCGCGGACGCCGACCTGGGCGAGCCGGCCGTCCACGACGACCGGGAAGCCGCCGAGCTCCGCGATGCCCGTCGCGAACGAGAGCTGCGTGCGCAGCGTCGGCTTGTCGAACAGGACGGCCACGCCCTGCGGTCCGGCGAGCGGCTGGCGGAACGTGCGGTCGTCGCGGAACGCGAGGCCGATCTCGAGGACCCGACGCTGCTCGGCGGGCGTGAGGTCGTCGTCGCGCAGGAAGTGCCGGGGGGCCATCAGGAGCTCCTCGTCGTGGGGGCGGTCGTGGGGTCCGTGGTGGGCTCGGACGTGGGGTCCGTCGTGGGGTCCGTGGTGGGGACAGGGGGGACGTCGGCCGGGGCGGCGGCGTCGTCGGAGACCGCGACCGCGACCGCGGCGAAGAACGCCACGACGTCGCGCGCCTGGTCGGGCGTGAGGACGAGCGGCGGCGCGAGCCGGATCGCGTCGGGCGCGACGGCGTTGACGACGAAGCCCGCGTCGAGCGCCGTGCGCGCGACGTCGGCCGCGACGGGCCGCGTGAGCTGGACGGCGAGCAGGAGCCCACGGCCCCGCACGCCCGCGACGAGCGGGTTCCCGGCCCCGGCGATGCCGTCGCGCAGGAGCGCCCCGACGGCCCGCACGTTCTCGAGGAGCCCGTCGCGCTCGATCACCCCGAGCGTCGCGAGCGCCGCCGCGGCCGCCACGGGGTTGCCGCCGAACGTCGTCCCGTGCTGCCCGCGGCCGAGCAGCGTCGCCGCGCGCTCGCCGTACGCGACCACCGCGCCGACGGGGAACCCGCCGCCGAGGCCCTTGGCGAGCGTGACGACGTCGGGCACGACGCCGCCCCCCACCTCCGGCTGCTGGTACGCGAACCACGAGCCGGTCCGCCCGACGCCGGTCTGCACCTCGTCGAGGACGAGCAGCGCGCCGTGACGCGCGGTGAGCTCGCGCGCGGCGACGAGGTAGCCCGGCGAGAGCGAGCGCACGCCCGCCTCGCCCTGCACGGGCTCGACCACGAGCGCGGCGACCTCCCCGCGAGCCGCCACCGCCGCGGGCGAGAAGGCCTCCTCGAGCGCGGCGACGTCGTCGAACGCGACGAACTCGACGCCGCCCGGGAGCGGCTCGAACGGCTCGCGGTACGCGGCCTTCGACGTCATCGCGAGCGCGCCCATGGTCCGGCCGTGGAAGCCGCCCTGGAGCGCGAGGACCCGCGTGCGACCCGTCCGGCGCGTCATCTTGAACGCCGCCTCGTTCGCCTCCGTGCCCGAGTTCGTGAAGAACACGCGCGACCCCTCGGGCGCTCCCGCGAGCGCGAGCAGGCGCTCGGCGAGCGCGATCTGCGTCGGGGTGCCGAAGAAGTTCGAGACGTGCCCGAGCGTGCCGAGCTGGGCCGAGACCGCCGCCGTGAGCGTCGGGTGGGCGTGGCCGAGCGCGTTGACCGCGATGCCTGCGAGCAGGTCGAGGTACCGCTTCCCGTCGGCGTCCCACACGTACGCGCCCTCGCCGCGCACCAGGACGCGCTGCGGCGGGCCGAACGTGTCCATGACGGCGTGCGCGTAGCGGTCGGTCCACTGCGCGACGGAGCCGTCGGCCGGGGCCGTCACGTCGGTGGGCGGTGCGGGCGCGGGCGCGCCCTGCTGGTGGTCGAGCGCGTTCACGCGGCCCCTCCGGCGGTCGTGGTGAGCGCGGGCGCAGGCGCGCCCGCGGCGTCCGGGACGACCATCGTCCCGTTGCCCTGGGTGGTGAAGACCTCGAGCAGCGTCGAGTGCGGCACGCGGCCGTCGATGACCGTCGCCGCGGGGACCCCGCCCTCGACGGCGCGCAGGCACGCCTCCATCTTGGGGACCATGCCCGCCGAGAGCGACGGCAGGAGGGCCGCGAGCTCGGAGCGCGAGATCTGCGCGACGAGCGAGCCCCGGTCCGGCCACGACGTGT
Source organism: Sphaerisporangium cinnabarinum (assembly GCA_003052455.1). GTDB lineage: Bacteria > Actinomycetota > Actinomycetes > Actinomycetales > Cellulomonadaceae > Cellulosimicrobium > Cellulosimicrobium cinnabarinum. The sequence goes on from QAPD01000009.1 coordinate 9,178, forward strand.
ACAGGCCCTCGACGTCGGTCAGGACGACGAGCTTCTTCGCGCCGAGCGCGACCGCGAGCGCCGCGGCGGCGGTGTCCGCGTTGACGTTGAGCACCTGGGTCGGGTCCTCGAGGTCGGGGGCGATGGTCGACACGACGGGGATGCGGCCGGCGTCGAGCAGGTCCTGGACCGCGGACGGGTGCACCTCGACGACGTCGCCGACGAGCCCGACGTCGACCGGCTCGCCGTCCACGGTCGCGTGCCGGCGCTGGGCCTGCAGCAGGCCGCCGTCCTCGCCCGAGAGCCCGACGGCGTACGGCCCGTGCGCGTTGATGAGGCCGACGAGCTCGCGCGAGACCTGGCCCGTGAGGACCATGCGCACGACGTCCATCGCCTCGGGCGTCGTGACGCGCAACCCGCCGCGGAACTCGGACTCGATGCCGAGCCGGTCGAGCATCGCGGAGATCTGCGGGCCCCCGCCGTGCACGACGACCGGGCGCAGCCCGACCCGGCGCAGGAACACCATGTCCTCGGCGAACGCGGCCTTGAGCGTGTCGTCGACCATGGCGTTGCCGCCGTACTTGACGACGACGAGCGCGCCGGCGAACTCCTCGAGCCACGGCAGGGCCTCGACGAGCACCTCGGCCTTCTGCTCGGGGCGCAGGTCGGTGCGCGTGTCGAACGCGGCGTCGTGCGGGTGGGGCGTGGGGGTGGTCGGGTCGCTCATGAGGAGTACGCGCTGTTCTCGTGGACGTAGTCGTGCGTGAGGTCGTTGGTCCAGACCGTCGCGGTCGCGGAGCCGGCGTGCAGGTCGATCTCGACGCGCACCTCGCGCTCGGCCGCGAGGTCGACGAGCTCGCGGGGCTCGCCCACTCCCCCGGCCCGGCAGACCTGCACGTCGTTGACCGTCACGTCGAGCAGGAGCGCGTCGAACGGCGCGACGTCCTCGGGGACGGTCCCGACGGCGGACACGATGCGGCCCCAGTTCGGGTCGTTGCCGAAGATCGCGGCCTTGAACAGGTTGGAGCGGGTCACGGCGCGCGCGACGGCGACCGCGGCGTCCTCGCTCGACGCACCCACCACGGTGACGGCGACGTCGTGGCTCGCGCCCTCGGCGTCGGCGACGAGCTGGCGCGCGAGCGACGCGCACGCCTCGGTGACGGCGTCGGTGAGCGCGTCGAGACCGACCTCGACCCCGGACGCGCCCGAGGCGAGCAGGATCACGGTGTCGTTGGTCGACATGCAGCCGTCGGAGTCGACGCGGTCGAACGTCGTGCGGGTCGCGGCGCGCAGCGCGGCGTCGGCCGTCGCGGCGTCGACGACGGCGTCCGTCGTCAGCACGCACAGCATGGTCGCGAGGCCCGGCGCGAGCATGCCCGCGCCCTTCGCCATGCCGCCCACGGACCACGTCGCGGCGCCGTCCGTCGCGGTGGCGTCCGTGACCTCGCGGACCACCGCGACCGTCTTGGGCACGGTGTCCGTCGTCATGATCGCGAGCGCGGCGTCACCGCCGCCGTCGACCGCGGCGACCGGGTCCGCGAGCGCCGCCGCAGCGGCGTCGACGCCCGCGAGGAGCTTCTCCATGGGCAGCCGCACGCCGATGAGGCCCGTCGAGCAGACGAGCACGTCGCCCGCCGACGTCGCGAGCACGTCGGCGACGTGCTCCGCGGTGCGGTGTGTGTCCGCGAAGCCCTCCGGGCCGGTGCACGCGTTCGCGCCGCCCGAGTTGAGCACGACGGCCGTCGCGCGCCCGTCGCCCACGGCCTGGCGCGTCCAGGCGACCGGCGCGGCGAACACGCGGTTCGTCGTGAGCACGGCGGCGGCGACGTCGAGCGGCCCGTCGTTGACGACGAGCGCGACGTCGCGCGCGCCGGTGGACTTGAGCCCGGCGGCGACGCCGGCGGCCCGGAAGCCCTGCGGGGTGGTGACGGTCACGGGGCGACCCCCTCGGTCGTGAGGCCCGCCGTCTGCGGCAGGCCGAGCGCGATGTTCATGGACTGCACCGCGGCGCCCGCGGTGCCCTTGACGAGGTTGTCGATCGCCGTGACGGTGACGACGCGGCCCGCCGCGTGGTCGACGGCGACCTGGACGAGCGCGGTGTTCGCGCCGAGGGTCATCGCCGTCGTCGGCCACTGGCCCGCGGGCAGCACGCGGACGAACGGCTCGCCGACGTACGCGTCCTCCCAGGCCTGGCGGACCCGTGCGTCGAGCGCGGCGGGGTCGAGGCGCGCGGCGTCGGCGGACAGGCGCGCCGTCACCGTGGCGAGGATGCCGCGCGACATGGGCACGAGCGTGGGCGTGAACGAGATGCTCACGGCCGGAGCCCCCGCGGCCCGCAGGTTCTGCGCGATCTCCGGGATGTGCCGGTGCGACCCTCCGACGGCGTACGGCTGCGCCGACCCGAGCGCCTCGGACGCGAGCAGGTGCGGCTTGAGCGACTTCCCCGCGCCCGAGTACCCGTTGGCGAGCACCGCGACGAGGTCCGTGCCCTCGACGAGCCCGGCGGCGACGCCCGGCTGGATGCCGAGCGTCACGGCGGTGACGTTGCACCCGGGGACGGCCACGCGCCGCGCCCCGACGAGCCGCTCGCGCTGCCTCGTCTCGGTCGCCGCGGCACCGGGGGCGAGCGTGAGCAGGAGCTCCGGCAGCCCGTACGGCCACGTGCCCGCGTGCTCGGAGTCGTAGAACGCCGACCAGTCCGCCGCGGACTCGAGCCGGTGGTCCGCGCCGAGGTCGAGCACGAGCACGTCGTCCGGGAGCTGTGCCGCGATCTCGCCCGACGCGCCGTGCGGCAGGGCCAGCACGACGACGTCGTGCCCTACGAGGTGCTCGACCGCCGTCGGCAGGAGCACGCGGTCGGCGAGGGATCGCAGGTGCGGCTGGTGCTCGCCGAGGAGCGTGCCCGCGTTGCTGTGCGCCGTCACGGCGCCGATCTCCACCTCGGGGTGCCCGGCGAGCAGGCGGAGCGTCTCCCCGCCCGCGTACCCGGACGCACCCGCGACCGCGACTCTGATCGTCATATGCATCACTATACATACTTATGCAACGGTCGGGCCGGAGGTCCTGTCCCACGGTACGCGGGGTCGGGTCCGTGCTCGGTGGGGTCTACGGCCCGCGGGGTCGGGCCCGCGGGTCGGGATCGGTCTACGGCCCGCAGGGCCGGGTCCGCGGTTCGGGATCGGTCTACGGCCCGCAGGGCCGGGTCCGCGGTTCGGGATCGGTCTACGGCCCGCAGGGCCGGGTCCGCGGTGGGGTCGGACCGTGTGCTCGGACTGGCGCACCGTCGCCTCGGTCTTCCGCACGCGTACGACTCGGACCGGTCGCGAGCCCGACGACCTCAGGCCGTCGCCGCGCAGACCGCGCGGACGGCGGCTCCCAGGACGGACGTGTCACGACCCACGGTCCAGCGCGGGGCGCCGTCGGGGCCGCGGTGCTCGAGGTAGGTCACCGCGGTCGCGTCGCTGCCGCTGCCGACGGACTGCTGGGTGAGCGAGAGGACCTCGACCGGGCGGCCGAGGCGGGCCAGCGCGTCGACGAGGGCGTCGACCGCGCCGGCGCCCGTCCCGGACGTGGGGACGCGCTCGCCGTCGACCGTGACCACCAGGTCGAGGTGCTCCGTGCCGTCGTCGGAACGTCGGCTCGTCCACGCGACGGGCTCGGTCGTGCCCGGGCGGGCGTAGGCCGTGTCGAACAGCGTGAGGAGGACGTCGGGCGTCACCTCGGCGCCGGTGGCGTCGGCGTGCTCCTGGACGCGGCGCGCCAGGTCCACCTGGAGGCCCCGGGGCAGGTCCAGGCCGTGCACGGACTGCAGCACGTACGCGACGCCGCCCTTGCCCGACTGGCTGTTCACGCGCACGAGGGCCTCGTACGACCTCCCGAGGTCCGCGGGGTCGACGGGCAGGTACGGCACGCGCCACGGTGCCTGCGCGGGATCGAGGCCGGCCGCCGCGGCGTCGGCCCGGTGCCGCGCCATCCCCTTGCGGATCGCGTCCTGGTGGGTGCCGGAGTAGGCGGTGTGCACGAGGTCGCCCACGTACGGGTGGCGCGGGTGGACCTCGATCCGGTTGCACGCCACGACGACGTCACGGATCGCGTCGAGGTCGGAGAAGTCGACCATCGGGTCGACGCCCTGCGCATGGAGGTTGAGGCCCAGCGTCACGAGGTCGACGTTCCCGGTGCGCTCGCCGTTGCCGAACAGGCACCCCTCGACGCGCTGCGCCCCGGCGAGGACGGCGAGCTCGGCGCACGCGACGCCGGTCCCGCGGTCGTTGTGCGGGTGGACGGAGAGGATGACACCGTCGCGCCGCGCGAGGTTCCGGTCCATGTACTCGATCTGGTCGGCGTAGACGTTGGGCGTCGCGACCTCGACCGTGGCGGGGAGGTTGAGGACGACGGGCCGCTCGGGCGTCGCGTCCCAGAGCGTCGTCATGCGGTCGCACACGTCGAGCACGTAGTCGGGCTCGGTGAGGTTGAACACCTCGGGCGAGAACTCGAAGCGGACCCGCGGGTCGTCGCCGGCGTGGCGCAGCACCTCGGTCCCGGCGTCGGTGATCAGCCGGGCGATCTCCTCGCGGTCGCGGCCGAGCACGACGTCCCGCCAGACGGGCGCCGTCGCGGCGTACACGTGGACGACGACCGGGTTGCGCAGCCCGCGCACGGCCTCGACCGTGCGCGCGATGAGGTCGGCGCGCGCGGCGGTGAACACGACGACGGTCACGTGCTCGGGCGCGAGGTCGGTCTCGGCGAGCAGGCGCACGAAGTCGAAGTCGGTCTGCGACGCCGACGGGTAGCCCACCTCGATCTCGGTGTACCCCATCGCGACGAGCAGCTCGAAGAAGCGGCGCTTGCGCCCCGGGTCCATGGGTTCCGCGAGCGCCTGGTTGCCGTCGCGCAGGTCGACGGGGACCCACAGCGGCGCCTCGGTGAGCCGGCGCGCAGGCCAGCGGCGGTCGGGCAGGTCGGGCACGTCGACGCGGGCGTGGACGTCGGCGTAGCGGGACGACGGCATGGGCGAGGGGCGCTGACGGTTCCACGAGGGCGTGGTCGTGGCGGAGGGGCGGTCCGTGCGGGCAGAGGTGGCGGAGACGGTCATGGCGGTCCTTCGGCTGGAGCCCCGTGGTGGCCGGGGCGCGGGACGACCGGCGCACGACGGACCCCCACGGCGGGGGGCCGGTCCGGTCAGACCCCGCCGTGGCGCCGAAGGAGGAGCGCCGTCCAGGACATGCGGGGTACGCTAGCTCCGATCAATTCCTCAGACAACCTGAGAGGTTTCCATGACCGCGCTGCAGCGGCGCCCCCTGGCCGACCAGGCGGCCGAGCTCCTGCTCGAGCGCGTGCGCTCCGGCGCCTGGCCCCTCGACCACCGGCTGCCCGGGGAGCAGGCGCTCGCCGCCGAGCTCGGCGTCGGCCGCTCGACCGTCCGGGAGGCGATCCGCCAGCTCGCGGGCCGCGGCGTCCTCGACAGTCGCCAGGGCTCGGGCGTGTACGTCGTCTCGACGGACACCACCGACGACTGGGACGAGGTGCTGCGCCGCGGCGAGATCGTCGACGTGCTCGAGGTGCGCGCCGCGCTGGAGGTGGAGGCCGCCGGGCTCGCCGCCGCGCGCCGCACCCCCGCGGACATGCGCACCATGACGACGGCGCTCGCTCGCCGCGGGCAGGTCGCGGCGACGGCGTCGCCCGCCGAGTACGTGGACGCGGACCTCGCGTTCCACCGGGCGGTCGTCGACGCCGCGCACAACGCCGTGCTGGCCGAGCTCTTCGCGACCTTCGTCCCGCGCCTGCGCCGCGCGATGGTCGCCATGGTCGATCTCGACCGGGCGGGCACGACGCACCGGCACGACCAGGACGCGCACGAGGCGATCCTCGACGCCGTGCGCGCCCGGGACGCCGGCCGCGCCTCCGCGGCGGCGCGCGAGCACCTCGCCGCCGTGCACGCGAAGGTCGCCGGGGACGGGCGACCCTGACCGCCGCACGACCCTAGGCTGGGGGCATGCACGCGATCGTGGCCCGCGCGGCGGGCGGCCCCGAGGTCCTCGAGCACACCGAGCTGCCCGACCCGTCGCCGGGTCCGGGGCAGCTCCTCGTCCGGTCCGCGGTGGCGGGCGTGAACTTCATCGACACGTACAAGCGCTCCGGCGTGTACGCGATGGAGTACCCGCACGTCGTCGGGAGCGAGGGGGCGGGGGTCGTCGCCGAGGTGGGCGAGGGGGTCGAGGGGTTCGCCGTCGGCGACCGCGTCGTGTGGACCGAGGCGCCGGGGTCGTACGCGGACCTCGTCGTCGTGGACGCCGAGCAGGCTCTCCACGTGCCGGACGCCGTCTCGCTCGAGGACGCGACCGCCGTCGCGCTCCAGGGGCTCACGGCGCACTACCTGTGCACGTCGTCGTACCCCGTCCGCCCGGGCGACCGCGTCCTCGTGCACGCGGGCGCGGGCGGCGTCGGGCTGCTCCTGACCCAGATGCTCGTGGCGCGGGGGGCGCACGTGATCTCCACGGTCTCGACCCCCGAGAAGGCGGAGCTGTCCCGCGGCGCGGGCGCCGAGCACGCGATCCAGTACACGGCGTTCGCCGACCTCACGGCCGAGCTGCCGGAGGTCGTGCGCGGCCTCACGGGCGGCGAGGGCGTCGCGGCGGTGTACGACTCGGTCGGCAAGGACACGTTCGACGCGTCGCTCGCGTCGCTGCGCCGCCGCGGCACGCTCGTCCTCTACGGCGGCTCGTCCGGGCAGGTCCCCCCGTTCGACCCGCAGCGCCTCAACGCGGGCGGCTCGCTGTTCCTCACGCGGCCCAAGCTCGCCGACCACACGGCGACGCGCGCGGAGCTCGTCGAGCGCGCGACCGCGGTGCTCGGCGCGGTCGCGGGCGGCACGCTGCGCGTGCGCGTCGGCGCGACGTTCCCGCTCGCCGACGCCGCCGACGCCCACCGCGCGCTCGAGGGCCGCGCGACCACCGGCAAGGTGCTGCTCCTGCCCGTCGGGGCGGACGGCGCGGCCGGCACCACGGCCCGCACCACGACCGGCGCCTCGAGCGGCGCCTCGACCGGCACCTCGACCGGCACCGCGTGAGCTGGGACTGGGTGCCGCCGCGCCCGGGCGAGGAGGACGGCTCCGACGGCGGCCCCTCCCCCGCGCTGCGCCGCACCGCGACCGTGCTCGCCGTGCTGCTCACCGCGGTGTTCGTCGTCTACTACGTGACCGCGGCGGTGCGCCAGCAGGCCGACGCGTGCGTCGCCGACCGGCCCACGGGCGTCGCGGTGCAGGACGTCGAGACACGGTGGCGCTGGGTCCCGCCGGGCTACACGTGCGAGTACGCCACCACCGACCAGGACGTCGCCCGCGCCTGACGAGCCCGACCCTTCCCCACCACGACCGACGAGGACCGATGACCGACCTGCACGACCGCCCCCTGACCCTGCTCGGTGCCTACGCCCTCGCGGGCGTCCCCGACCCGGGCGGCTGGTACGCCGCCCTCGACGAGGACGGCCTCGACGGCCTCGAGCACCCCGTCGACCCGGACGACACGCACGCGCTCGCGACGACCGCGGCCGCGCTGCCGCCGCACTGGGTGCTGCTGCCGACGACGGTCGCCGCGACGGCCCGCCGCGCCGCGGCCGACCGCGCCTACGGCCTCGCGTCCGACGACGAGGAGGGCCGGCGCGCGGCGGTCGACGGCGTCGCGCGCGTCCTCGCGGCCGTGACCCGGCTCGCCGAGGCGGAGGGTCGGCGACGCGTCGTCGCGGTCGAGCTCCAGTCCGCGCCCGGTCCCGGCCGCGGGTCCGGCGCGGCGCTCGCGCGCAGCCTCACCGAGCTGGCCGCCGTCGCGCCCTCCGGGCTGCCGCTCGTGGTGGAGCACTGCGACGCGCCGCGACCGTGGGGCGTCGCGGAGAAGGGGTTCCTCGCCCTCGACGACGAGATCGCCGCCGTCGCGCGCGCCGCCCGGGACACCGGCCACCCGCTGCACGTCGGGCTCAACTGGGGCCGGTCCGCCATCGAGGGGCGCAGCGCCGCCACGCCCGTCGAGCACGCACGGGCGGCCGCCGCCGCGGGCCTGCTCGCGAGCGCGATGCTCTCGGGTGCCAGCGGGAGCCCGGGTCGGTGGGGCGCTCCGTGGGCGGACGCGCACGTGCCGCCCCACGGCCCCGACCCCGCGCTCCCCGGTCCGGACGAGACGATGCTGGGCCCGGCCGAGGTGCGCGAGTTCCTCGCCGCCGCCGGTCCCGTCCCGCTCGTCGGCGCCAAGGTCACCACGCGGCCCACGGACGCCTCGCCCGCGCAGCGCCTCGCCGTCGCGCGCGCGACGCTCGCGGTGCTCCGCGACGCGCTGGCCGCCGTCGCCCCCGACACCGGTGCCGACCGCGCAGCGAGCCGCCCCGCCGGCTGAGCGC
>QAPD01000090.1 GCA_003052455.1 Sphaerisporangium cinnabarinum
CCGAGGGCGAGCGCACCGAGGCGACCGAGGGCGCTCCGGCGGCCGAGGGCGCTCCGGCGGCCGAGGGCGGCGAGCGCCGTCGTCGGTCCCGCAGCCGCCGCCGCACGCGCGGCGGCCGCCCCGTCGAGCAGCAGGGCGGCGCCGCCGAGGCGACCGCCCAGCCCGCGGAGTAGTCGCTCCCGGCAGCTCCCGGGCCCGACGACGAACCCCGGGTCGCGCCCCACGGTCACCAGGCCGTGGGGACGCGGCCCGGGGTTCGTCGCGTCGGGATCAGTGCACGTGCGCGTCGCGCCCGGCGAACCACACCGCGACGCCCTGGACGGCCGCCGCGGCGACGAGGAGCAGGAGCGGGAGCGTCCACGCGCCGGTGACGTCGTGCGCGAGCCCGAGGCCGAGCGGGCCGGTCGCGGCGAGCAGGTAGCCGGCGCTCTGCGCCATGCCGGAGAGCTCGGACGTGTGCGCGGCGTCGCGCGCCCGCAGCGCCATGAGGGTGAGCGCGAGGCTGATCCCGCCACCCTGCCCGAGGCCGACGAGCACGACCCAGAGCGCCGCGCCGCCGGGGGCGGCGGCGAGCCCGAGCAGCCCCGAGCCCACGAGGACCACGAGCACGAGGCCGATGCCGCGCTGGCGCGGCATGCGCCCGGCGAGGACCGGGGTGACGAACGAGCCGACGATCCCCGCGAGGTTGCACAGCGCCAGGAGCCAGCCGCCCACCTCCGGCGTCCGGCCGAGCGCGACCATGATCTCGGGCAGCCAGGCGTTGACCGCGTAGAACGACAGCGACTGCATGCCCATGACGACGGTGACCGCCCAGGCGAGCGGGCTGCGCCACACCGCCGACCGCGCGGCGGCCGGCCCCGCCCCCGGCCCGAGCGCCACCGTGCCGGCGGGGTCGCGCCGCAGCGCGCGCGGCACCCACACGAGCGCCCCGAGCACGGCGAGGACTCCCCAGGTCGCGAGCGCGCCGCGCCAGTCGAGACCGGCCGCCGACGCGACCGGCAGGGTCAGGCCCGCCGCGAGCGCCGCCCCGCCGGAGAGCGCCATCGAGTAGAGGCCGGTCATGAGGCCGATGCGGTCGGCGAAGTCGCGCTTGATGAGCGCGGGCAGCAGCACGTTCCCGAGCCCGATCGCGCACCCGGCGACCACCGTCCCGGCGAACAGCCCCGCGCTCGACGGCACGAGGCGCAGCGCGAAGCCGACGCACAGCAGGACGAGGCTCACGAAGAGCGCGCGCTCGAGCCCCCAGCGCCGCGCGAGCACGGGCGCGAGCGGCGCGAGGAGCCCGAAGCACAGGACGGGGAGCGTCGTGAGCACGCCCGCCGCCGTCGCGCTGAGGCCCAGGTCCGTGCGGATCTCGCCGAGCACGGGCGAGATCGCGACGACGGCGGGGCGGAGGTTGAGCGCCGCGAGGACGATCGCGACGACGGCGGCCAGCCCCAGCGGCCTGCGCAGCCCGCTCACGCCTCGACCTCGCCGGCGTCGGCGCGACCGGGACGGTCCGCGGCGGCCTCGACGAGCTGCGCCCGCACGGCGTCGATCGTCGCGACGACGGCGGCCTCGGCCGCGTCGGCGTCGGCCGCCCGGATCGCCGCGACGACCTCCTCGTGACCGGGGACGTCGCGGTGGTGCCGACGCTGCCCGCCGGACGGGAGCGTGCGGACGAGCGCGTGGTCGAGGCCGTCGTAGAGGTCGGCGAGCAGGGGGTTGCCCCCGGCGCGCACGACCTCGCCGTGGAAGGCGACGTCGGCGGCCTGGAAGGCGTGCTCGTCCCCGTCGCGTGCCGCGACCTGGGCGGCGAGCGCCGCGTCGAGGCGGCGGAGGGCGCCGGCGTCGGCCCGCCCGGCGGCGGCGCGCGCTGCACCGCGCTCGAGGATCTCGCGCACCTCGAGCACGTGGAGCGCGTCCGTGGTCCGGGCCCGCCGGGTCAGGGCGGCGTCGAGCCCGTCGGCCGCGCGCACGTAGGTGCCGTCGCCGCGGCGCGGCTCGAGGATCCCGGCGTGCTCGAGCGCGCGCACGGCCTCGCGCACCGTGTTGCGCCCGACGCCGAGCTCGGCGACGAGCTCGGGCTCGGCCGGGATGCGCGTGCCGATGGGCCACTCCCCGCGCTCGACGCGCTGCATGAGCCGTTCGACGACGAGCTCCGACACCTTGCGGGGAGGACTGATCGGCTGGTTCACCGAAAGAACCTAACATCCCCTGTTTGGCTCGGTGGTGAGACGGGCGTACGGGGTCCCGCGTACGGGGGTTGACCAGCGCGCAGGACCGCGAGGACCTTGCGACAGGACCGCTCCTTCGACGACGAAAGCGAGACCACCATGGACCCCACCCCGTCACGACGCCGACGACTGCGCAGCCTCCTCGCCCTGGTCGCCTCCGCCACGCTCGTCGGGACGCTCCTCACCGGCACCACGACCGCCGTGGCCGCGGACACCGAGCTCGCCGTCAACGGCGGGTTCGAGTCCGGGCTGTCCGGGTGGACCTGCTCCGGCTCCACGGGGCAGCAGGTCACGAGCCCGGTCCGCACCGGCAGCGGGGCGCTCCGAGCCACGCCCACCGGGACCGACACCGCGCGCTGCTCGCAGACCGTCGCGGTCCGGCCCTCCTCGACCTACACGCTCAGCGCATGGGTCCAGGGCTCCTACGCGTACCTCGGGGCGAGCGGCGCGACGGCGCAGGACGTCACCACCTGGACGCCCTCGGCCGCGACCTGGCAGCGGCTCAGCGTGACCTTCACGACGACCGCGACGGCGACGTCCGCGACCGTCTTCGTGCACGGCTGGTACGGCCAGCCCGCCTACCTCGTCGACGACGTCAGCCTCGTGGGCCCGGGCGGCGGCGCGGCGCAGCCGCCCGCGACCCCCACCGGCCTCACCGCCGGGACGCCCACCGCCACCAGCGTGCCCCTCACCTGGAGCGCCGTCGCCGGCGCCACCGGCTACGCCGTCTACCGCGACAGCACCCGCGTCGCCACGACCACGGCCCCGTCCACCACCGTCTCGGGGCTCACCGCCGCCACCGCCTACTCGTTCCAGGTCACCGCGACCAACGCCGCGGGCGAGTCACCCCGCTCCGCCGCCGTCGCCGTCACCACGGCGACCGGCGGCACCGGTGGCGGACCCGGCGCCGGGCTGCCTGCGCACGCGCTCGTCGGCTACCTGCACACGTCGTTCGCCAACGGGTCGGGCTACGTCCGCATGGCGGACGTCCCGGACTCGTGGGACGTCATCAACCTCGCGTTCGGCGAGCCGACGAGCGTCACGTCCGGCGACATCCGGTTCAGCCTCTGCCCGCGGACCGAGTGCCCGAACGTGGAGTCGGTCGCGGAGTTCAAGGCCGCCGTCGCCGCCAAGCGCGCGGCCGGGAAGAAGGTGCTCCTCTCGATCGGCGGGCAGAACGGCCAGGTCCAGCTCACGACGACCGCCGCGCGCGACGCGTTCGTCGCCTCCGTGAGCTCGATCATCGACACCTACGGGCTGGACGGGGTCGACATCGACTTCGAGGGGCACTCGCTGTACCTGAACGCGGGAGACACGGACTTCCGCTCCCCGACCACCCCCGTGATCGTCAACCTCATCTCCGCGCTCAAGACGCTCACGGCACGCTACGGCGACGACTTCGTGCTGACGATGGCGCCGGAGACCTTCTTCGTCCAGAACGGCTACCAGTTCTACGGCTCCGGCCCGTGGGGCGGCCAGGACCCGCGCTGCGGCGCCTACCTGCCGGTGATCCACGCGCTGCGCGACGACCTGACGCTGCTCCACGTCCAGCACTACAACTCGGGGCCGATCATGGGGCTCGACGACCAATACCACTCGATGGGCGGGGCGGACTTCCACGTCGCGCTGACGGACATGCTGCTCACCGGCTTCCCGGTCGCGCGCGACACGACGAAGATGTTCCCCCCGCTCCGCCCCGACCAGGTCGCGATCGGCCTGCCGGCCAGCACGCAGGCGGGCAACGGCCACACCCCGCCCGCGCAGGTCACCCAGGCCCTGGACTGCCTCACGAAGGGCACGGGCTGCGGGTCGTACCGGACCCACGGGCGCTGGCCGGGGCTGCGCGGCCTCATGACGTGGTCGATCAACTGGGACCGCTTCAACGGCGGAGAGTTCTCCCGGACCTTCGACGCGTACTGGCCCTGACCCGACCACGGGCGCGCGACCGCGAACGGCGAACGGCGTCCGGGGCCACCGCCCCGGACGCCGGTCGTCCGCGACGACGGGACGCGGGTCAGGCGGTCTGGACGAACTCGATGACGGCGTCGGCGACGAGCTGGACGGCGATGGCCGCGAGGAGCAGACCGGCGATCCGCGTCACGAGGATCGTGCCCGAGTCGCCGAGGACGCGGTTGATGACGTTCGCGAAGCGCATCGAGAGCCACAGGCACACGTGCACCGCGACGACGCCCGCCGCGATGGCGACCCACTCGGCGACGCCCCCGCCGCGCTCCCCCGCGCGCTGCACGAAGACCATCGTCGCGACGATCGCGCCCGGGCCGGCGAGCAGCGGCGTCCCGAGCGGCACGAGCGCCACGTTGACGCCCTTGTTGCCCGACGGCTGCGGCTCCTCCATCTTCCCGGTGAGCAGCTCCATCGCCACGAGGAGCAGCAGCAGGCCGCCCGCCGTCTGGAGCGCGGGCAGCGAGATGTGCATGTAATTGAGGATCTGCTGGCCGAACACCGCGAACGCGACGATCACGCCGAACGCCACGAGGATCGCGGTGCGCGCCGCCTGGTTGCGCTGCTTGGCGCCCATCGCGCTCGTCAGGCCCAGGAACACCGGCACCGTGCCGGGCGGGTCCATGATGACGAACAGGGTGACGAAGACCTCCGTGAAGAGCCGGACGTCGAAGAACTCGCTCATCGTCCGATCATCGGATCACGTCCAACTGTCCCAGCTCCTCGATCTGCTCCAGCACGGTCGGTGCTGTCGTGTTCTCCCCGAGCCGGTTCGGTTTGCCGGCCCCGTGGTAGTCGCTCGACCCGGTGACGAACAGGCCCAGGGTCCGGGCCAGGTCCTCGAGCCGTGCACGCTGACGCTCGTCGTGGTCGCGGTGGAACACCTCGAGCCCGGCGAGCCCCGCCTCGGCCATCTCCTCGATCACGGCGTCGGCCACGACGCGGCCACGACCGTCCGCGCCCGGGTGGGCGAAGACGGGCACGCCGCCCGCGGCGCGGATCCCGCGCACGGCCACGACGGCGTCGGGCGCGTAGTGGGGCACGTAGTACGGGGTGTCCGTGGCGAGGATGGTCGCGAACGCGGCGGAGCGGTCGGGCGCGAGCCCGGCCGCGACGAGCGCGTCGGCGATGTGCGGTCGCCCGATCGTCGTCCCCGCGACGGTCTGGGCGAGCACATCCTCCCACGTGATCGGGTAGTCCTCGGCGATGAGGTCGACCATCCGCCGGGCCCGGCTCGTGCGCGCGTCGCGCGTGCGGTCGAGCTCGGCCAGGAGGGCGGCGTGCGCCGGGTCGTGCAGGTAGGACAGCACGTGCACGCTGATGCCGCCGGAGCGGGCCGAGATCTCCGCGCCGCGCACGAGCGCGACCCCGTGCGCGAGCGCCGCGTCCGTCGCCTGCGCCCAGCCCGCCGTCGTGTCGTGGTCGGTGAGCGCGACGACGTCGAGACCGGCCGCGGCGGCGGCCTCGACGACCCCTCCCGGTGTGTCCGTGCCGTCGGACACGGTCGAGTGGGTGTGGAGGTCGATGCGCACGGGTCCAGGATAGTGACGACGCCCGGGCAGGACGGCACCGGACCCCCACACGATGTCCACACGGGGCCCGGCGCCTCACCACGGCCGTCCCAGGCTCGGGTGCCATGGTCAGGAGCGATGACCCTCACGACGCCCCCCACGGCAGCCCCCGCGACGACCTCCCCCACGACCCCCTCGACGCCGACGTCCCCCGACCCCGCGCAGGCTCCGCCCGCGGTGGTCTTCGTCCACGGCATGCGCACCTCGGGCGCGATCTGGGACCACCAGGTCGAGCACGTGCGCGCCCTCGGCCACGACGCCGTCGCGGTCGACCTGCCCGCGCACGGCGCCCGCGCGCACGAGCGCTTCACGCTCGACCGCTCCTTCGAGGTGCTCGACGAGGCGGCCGCGTCGTTCGGCCCCGACCGCCGCGTCGCGCTCGTCGGCCTCTCGCTCGGCGGCTACACGTCGCTCGCCTGGGCGGCCCGCCGCCCCGCCAACCTCGCGGGCGTGGTCGCCGCGGCCTGCACGTCCGACCCCAAGGGCAAGCCGGTCGCGCTGTACCGCGACGTCGCGCGCCTCGTCGTCGCCGGGGGCGGCGCCGTCGGCCGCGGCGCGCGCTGGGCCGCGCGCACGACCGCGACCGCGTGGGGCACGATCGCCCGCGGCGGGCGCGGCCTGCCGGGCGGTGCCGCGTCGTCGTACGCGCTGGCCGGGCCGGCCGACGCCGGGCCCCCGACGCCGGTCGCGCCCGGCTGGCACGTCGTCACCGACGCGCTCTCCCAGCTCGCGGGCCGCTCGTGGCTCGCCCACGTGCGCGACGTCGACGTCCCGGTGTGGCTCGTCAACGGCGCGCGCGACCACATGCGCCTCGACGAGCAGCGCTACCTCGCGGCGGCCGCGGACGCGGCGCTCGTCGTCGTGCCGCGCGCCGGCCACGACGTCAACAGCGAGGCCCCCGAGGCCTTCAACCGCGTGCTCGGGCGCGCGCTCGCGGACTTCGGCCGCGTGCGCGGTGCGAGACTGGGGGCATGACCGACGCCACCCCCGTCACGCCCGCGCCCCCGTCCGAGACGCCCGACCAGGCCACCGAGCACGCCGGTCCCGGCGAGGCCCAGGACCTGGCCGCGCGCGGGAGCAACCGCTCCCAGCGCCCGGACTCCGACGCGTTCAAGGCCTTCATCACGAGCGGCTGGGCGCCGCGCGCCGCGCTCGACGTCGAGCCGCTGCCGGCCGCCCCGTTCACCG
Organism: Sphaerisporangium cinnabarinum; assembly: GCA_003052455.1. Lineage (GTDB taxonomy): Bacteria > Actinomycetota > Actinomycetes > Actinomycetales > Cellulomonadaceae > Cellulosimicrobium > Cellulosimicrobium cinnabarinum. Next base: position 6,938 of record QAPD01000090.1, read on the forward strand.
TCGCGCGCCGCGCCGCGCTGTCGGCCCGGTTCCCGGGCGCGCGCCTCGTCGTGCCCGCCGGCCCGCTGAAGACGCGGTCGAACGACACGGACTACCGCTTCCGCCCGCACTCGGCGTTCGCGCACCTCACCGGCTACGGCACGGACCAGGAGCCCGACGCGGTGCTCGTGCTGCACCCCGTGGAGCCGGGCACCGGGGACGCCGGGTCCGACCACCACGCGGTGCTCTACGTCCGGCCGCTCGCCGCGCGCGACACCGAGGAGTTCTACGCGGACGCGCGGTACGGCGAGTTCTGGGTCGGCGCGCGTCCGTCGCTCGACGACGTCACGACCGCGACCGGCGTGGAGGCGCGGCACGTCGACGAGCTGCGCGACGCGCTCGCGAAGGACGTCGGCGCCGGCGGGGTGACGCTCCTCGTCGTCGCGGGCGCGGACGAGGCCGTGGAGGCGCTCGTCGAGGCGATCCGCGCGGAGGCGGGCGTCGACGAGGCCGCCGGGTCCGCCGAGGACCAGCAGCTCAGCGAGGCCGAGTGGCTCGCGCGCGCCGAGGCCGCGTACCGCCGCACGGACGCCGCGCTCGTCGAGGCGGTCTCCGAGCTGCGCCTGGTCAAGGACGCGCACGAGGTCGAGCAGATGCGCGAGGCCGTCGCGGCGACGATCGCGGGCTTCGAGGAGGTCGTGCGGAGCCTGCCGCGCGCCGTCGGGCACCGTCGCGGCGAGCGCGTCATCGAGACGACGTTCGACGCCCACGCGCGCCTCGAGGGCAACACGGTCGGCTACGAGACGATCGCCGCGGCCGGCGAGCACGCGACGACGCTGCACTGGATCCGCAACGACGGCGTCGTGCGGACCGGCGAGCTCGTGCTGCTCGACGCGGGCGTCGAGGTCGACTCGCTCTACACGGCCGACGTGACGCGCACGCTGCCCGTCGACGGCGAGTTCACCGACGTCCAGCGCCGCGTGTACCAGGCCGTGCTCGACGCCGCGGACGCCGCGTTCGCCGTCGCGGTGCCGGGCGCGCGCTTCCGCGACGTGCACGCCGCCGCGATGGAGGTCATCGCCGCGCGCCTCGAGGAGTGGGGCCTGCTCCCGGTGAGCGCCGCCGAGTCGCTCTCGCCCGAGGGGCAGCAGCACCGCCGCTGGATGGTGCACGGCACGAGCCACCACCTCGGCCTCGACGTGCACGACTGCGCGCAGGCGCGGCGCGAGCTCTACCTCGACGGGGTGCTCGAGCCGGGCATGGTCTTCACGATCGAGCCGGGCCTGTACTTCAAGGCGGACGACCTGGCCGTCCCGGCGGAGTACCGCGGCATCGGCGTCCGCATCGAGGACGACGTCCTCGTCACGGCCGACGGCAACGAGAACCTGTCGGCCGCGCTGCCCCGTCGCCCGGAGGACGTCGAGGCCTGGATGGCGCGGCTGCGCGGCTGAGTCGCACCCGGCTCACCGGCGGAGGAACTGGGCTATGGTGGCCCGTTCATCCACCGGTGAGGGGAGGTGAACTCACGTGGCGAAGAGCATCAAGAAGGAAGCGTCGATGTCCATCAAGGAGAAGCGCGCCCAGAAGCGCGAGAGGGCTGCCGAGACCGCAGTGAAGTCGCGGAAGCGCTAGCGGCGCTTCCGCCGAGGGCCGGCCGACGGACGACGACGTCCGACGGTCGGCCTTCGTCGTCTCCCAGGTCCGGGGAGCCTGAGCCCGACCGGAGCACGGTCGGGCTCGGGCGCCCGGTCAGGCAGGGCGCTCGGGCTGGTCCGGGTGCGGGCCGGGGGCGGTCGCCGGCCCGGGGTCTGCGCCGGGCGCCGGCGCGTCGGTCGGCTGGTCCGACGTCGGGCGCATGGCGCCGTAGCGCGGCTCGCCCGTCGGCGTCGTCCAGCGCGGGTCGGGCGTGCGGGCCGGAGGCGCGGCCGGAGGCGTCGGGGCAGGGACGCCCGCCGAGGGTTCCGGGGCCGGGGCGGGCGGGGCGGCGGGGGGCGTGGTGCCGGGGGTGCCCCAGCCGGGGTTGTCCGGCGCGGCGGGG
>QAPD01000091.1 GCA_003052455.1 Sphaerisporangium cinnabarinum
GGCGTGCGGTCGCCGCGGCCGCGGCCCGACGGCGTCCGCTCGCGCCCCGGGGCCCGCGTCGCCGCGGTGCCCTGGCTCGCGCCACCCTGCCCCGCGCCACCCTGCCCCGCGCCCTGCGAGCGCGTGAGCCCGGAGACCACGGCGCGCGCCGCGTCGGTCAGAAGTCCCAGCCATCGGTTGCGTGCCACGCGCGCACCCTACCGGGCGGACGCGCGTGCGCCCCGGTGCCCCGGACGCCCGGACGGCCGGACCTTGGCGCGCCGAGGCAGAGCCGTGGTCACCCCACCTCGCCGGACCAGGGCTCTACCTCGCGGAACCAGGGCTTTACCTCGCGGGGCGAGGGCTCTACCTCGCGGGACCGGGGCTCTACCTGGGCGGCGCGCGGCGGATGACCCGCCGGTGCAGGTCACCCGGCGCGGACGGTGCGCGTCACCCGGCCAGGACCGCGTCCACCTCGCGCAGGAAGTCGTCGAGGTCCCCGGGGTCGCGCGACGTGACGAGCGTGTACCCCTCGTCGTCGCGCACGACGGACCGGTCGACCCAGGCGCCGCCCGCGTTGAGCACGTCCGTCTCGAGGGACGCGTAGCTCGTGAGCGTCTTGCCCTCGACGGCGGCCGCCTCGACGAGCGCCCACGGGCCGTGGCAGATCGCCGCGACCGGCTTGCCCGCGGCCGTGAACGCGCGCACGAGGCTCACCGCGTCGTCCTGGAGGCGCAGCGCGTCGGCGTTGATCGTCCCGCCCGGCACGAGCAGCAGGTCGTACTCGGCGGGGTCGGCGTCGGCGTGCGTGAGGTTCGGGGTCACGGTGCGGCCGGGGTCCTTGTCGCCCACGAGGGTCTGCACGTCGTCGGCGGACGTGGCCGCGACGTCGACCTCCACCCCCTCGCCGCGCAGGTGCTCGAGCGGGACCACGAGCTCGTCCTGCTCGACGCCGTAGTTCGTCACGATCGCCAGCACGCGGCGCCCGCCGGGGCGGCCGGAGGTGCGGTGCTCGGTGTCCTGGGCCATGAGCGCTCCTCTCGTCGCCGGTCGGCCCGGTGCGGCCGGCCGGTCCTCCACGCTAGGTCGGCTCGCGGCGCCCCGCAGGGCGGGCGGGTGCCCGACGCCGGACGTGGGACAATGGTCGTTCCCGCCCGCCCGAGAGCGACCGTCGGCGCGCCGCCCCCGAGCGCGCGGCCCCGACCCGCACGCCACTCCCAGGAGCGCACCCGCGTTGTCCCCGATCCCCAGTGCCCAGCTGAGCACCCGCATCCAGCCCGCGGCCACGCCGCCCGAGCTGATCCGGAACTTCTGCATCATCGCGCACATCGACCACGGCAAGTCGACCCTGGCCGACCGCATGCTGCAGCTCACCGGTGTCGTCGAGCCGCGCGCCATGCGCGCGCAGTACCTCGACCGCATGGACATCGAGCGCGAGCGCGGCATCACGATCAAGTCGCAGGCCGTCCGCATGCCGTGGGCCGTCGTGGCGGACGGCGTGGAGACGCCGCACGCGCTGAACATGATCGACACCCCGGGGCACGTCGACTTCACGTACGAGGTCTCGCGGTCGCTCGCGGCGTGCGAGGGCGCGGTGCTGCTCGTCGACGCCGCGCAGGGCATCGAGGCGCAGACCCTCGCGAACCTGTACCTCGCGATGGAGAACGAGCTCGAGATCATCCCCGTGCTCAACAAGATCGACCTCCCGGCGGCGCAGCCCGAGAAGTACGCGGAGGAGCTCGCGAACCTCGTGGGCGGCGACCCGAGCGACGTGCTCAAGGTCTCCGGCAAGACGGGCGCGGGCGTCGAGGTGCTGCTCGACCGCATCGTCGAGCGCGTGCCCGCGCCGGTCGGCGACGCCGACGCCCCGGCGCGCGCCATGATCTTCGACTCGGTGTACGACACCTACCGCGGCGTCGTGACGTACGTGCGCGTCGTCGACGGCAACCTCAACCCGCGCGAGCGCATCGTCATGATGTCGACGCGCGCGACCCACGAGCTGCTCGAGATCGGCGTCATCTCGCCCGAGCCGATCGTCACGAAGGGCCTCGGCGTCGGCGAGGTCGGCTACCTCATCACGGGCGTGAAGGACGTGCGCCAGTCGAAGGTCGGCGACACGGTGACGAACGCGGCGAAGCCCGCCGCCGACGCGCTCGGCGGCTACTCGGACCCGAAGCCCATGGTCTTCTCGGGCCTGTACCCGATCGACGGGACCGACTACCCGGTCCTGCGCGACGCGCTCGACAAGCTCAAGCTCAACGACGCCGCGCTCAACTACGAGCCGGAGACGTCGGTCGCGCTCGGCTTCGGCTTCCGCGTCGGCTTCCTCGGCCTGCTGCACCTGGAGATCGTGCGCGAGCGGCTCGAGCGCGAGTTCGACCTCGACCTCATCTCGACCGCGCCGAACGTCGTCTACGACGTGACGCTCGAGGACGGGACGCTCGTCAACGTCACGAACCCGTCGGAGTTCCCGGGCGGCAAGATCAAGCAGGTCAGCGAGCCGGTCGTGCGGGCGACGATCCTCGCGCCGAGCGAGTTCGTGGGCACCGTGATGGGCCTGTGCAACGACCGTCGCGGCCAGATGCTCGGCATGGACTACCTGTCCGAGGACCGCGTCGAGCTGCGCTTCACGCTCCCGCTCGCCGAGATCGTGTTCGACTTCTTCGACCAGCTGAAGTCCCGCACGCGCGGGTACGCGTCGCTCGACTACGAGCCCTCGGGCGACCAGGTGGCCGACCTCGTGAAGGTCGACATCCTGCTCCAGGGCGAGCAGGTGGACGCGTTCAGCGCGATCGTGCACAAGGACAAGGCGTACGACTACGGCGTCATGATGACGGCGAAGCTCAAGGAGATCATCCCGCGCCAGCAGTTCGAGGTGCCGATCCAGGCGGCCGTCGGCGCGCGCGTCATCGCGCGCGAGACGGTGCGCGCCATGCGCAAGGACGTCCTCGCGAAGTGCTACGGCGGCGACATCAGCCGCAAGCGCAAGCTGCTCGAGAAGCAGAAGGAGGGCAAGAAGCGCATGAAGAACATCGGGTCCGTCGAGGTCCCGAAGGACGCCTTCATCGCCGCGCTCTCCTCCGACGCCGCGGGCGGCAAGGACGCCAAGGACAAGTCGAAGAAGTGAGCCCGGCGCTGCCCGAGGGCGAGCCGGTCCCGCCCGACGGCTCGCTGCCCTCCTGGGTCGGGGGAGGCACGGGCGGCACGGAGCCCGCGGCCCGCGGGTTCGGGGTCTACCTGCACGTCCCGTTCTGCTCGGTGCGGTGCGGGTACTGCGACTTCAACACCTACACGGCGTCCGAGCTCGGCGGGGCTGCGAGCCAGGCGTCGTACGCGAGCACGGCGCTGCGCGAGATCGACCTCGCCGCGCGCGTGCTGCACGACGCCGGGCTGCCGCCGCGCCCTGCCTCGACCGTCTTCGTCGGCGGCGGCACGCCCACGCTCCTGCCTGCGGGCGACCTCGTCCGCCTGCTCGACGGCGTGCGCGACGCGTGGGGGCTCGCCCCGGACACCGAGGTGACGACGGAGGCGAACCCCGACTCCGTGACGCCCGAGTCGCTCGCCGAGCTCGCTGCGGCCGGGTTCACGCGCGTGTCGTTCGGCATGCAGTCCGCCGTCCCGCACGTGCTCGCGACGCTCGAGCGCACGCACGACCCGCGCCGCATCCCGGACGTCGTGCGCTGGGCGCGCGACGCCGGCCTCCAGGTCTCGCTCGACCTCATCTACGGCACGCCGGGGGAGAGCCTCGACGACTGGCGGGCCAGCCTCGAGGCCGCGCTCGCGACCGGCGTCGACCACGTGTCCGCGTACGCGCTCGTCGTGGAGGCGGGGACGAAGATGGCCGCCCAGGTGCGGCGCGGCGAGGTCGCGCTCCCGAGCGAGGACGACCAGGCCACGAAGTACGAGCTCGCCGACGAGCTGCTCACGGCGGCGGGCCTCACCTGGTACGAGGTGAGCAACTGGGCGCGCACCGACGCCGACCGCTGCCGCCACAACCTCGCCTACTGGCGCGGCGACGACTGGTGGGGGATCGGTCCCGGTGCGCACTCCTACGTCGCGGCGACCGGTGCCGAGCCTGCGGCGACGTCGCCCGAGGACGCCCGGGTCGGGGTGCGCTGGTGGAACGTCAAGCACCCCCGCCGGTACGCGGCGCTGCTCGAGGCGGGCACGAGCCCCGCGGCGGGACGGGAGCTCCTCACGCGGACGGAGGGCCGGCTCGAGCAGGCGATGCTCGGCGTGCGGCTGCGCGAGGGTCTCGACCTCGCGGTCCTCTCCCCGTCCGGCCGGCGTGCGGTTGCCGGGCTCGTCGCGACCGGGCTCCTCGACGGCCGCGCGGCGGTCGCCGGCCGCGCCGTGCTCACCCTGCGGGGGCGGTTGCTCGCCGACACGGTGGTGAGGGCGATCACGGACGAGTGACGTCGGTGCCGGGGCCGCCTCGACCCGGCACGCGCTCGGCGACCACCGGTGCGCGACGGCGGCGGCGGACCCGGCGTCGTGCCGTGCTCGCGGCTCTCGCCGCGCGGTCCTGGCCACGAACCGCCAAGGTGGACCCAGCACGTCGACGGAGCGTGCGGCCCGCAGCACGTGACGACGAGGAACGAGGTGCACGATGACCGACCCCACGAACCCGGGCGGCGAGCCGCCCCGCGACGACGAGCACACCCCCGCCGACGGATCGGGCGGCCCGCAGCCGGACGCCACGCCGCCGTCAGGCCCCGGCCCCGACCGGCCCGACGCCGCTGCGTCCGGGGGCGACGTGCCACCCGCCTCGCCGCACGACCCGGCCGCCCCGCGCGACCCGGCCGCCCCGCCGTCGGGCCCGCCTGCGTACGGGGCACCGGGTGCCTACGGCGCCCCGTCCGGTGCGCCGGGCGGCGCGACCGGAGGACAGGCCGCGCCCCCGCCGGGCGCGTCCCCGTCGGGCGGATACCCGCCGCCCGCCGGCGGATACCCGCCCCCTGCCGGGGGATACCCGCCGCCGCCCGGGTCGTACCCGGGCGCCGCCGGAGGGTACGGCGGCCAGCCCGGCTACACGGGACCGGCGTTCGGCGTCGGCGACGCGATCTCCTACGGGTGGCGCCGGGTCACGTCGAACCTGGGGCCGTGGATCCTCGTCGCGCTGATCTTCCTCGCGGTCAACGTCGCGTGGAGCTGGATCACGGGCGGGTTCGACCAGCTCCAGGACCAGTTCGACTACTCCGACACGAACTTCGCCGCCCTCGGCGGGCTCACTTTCACGAGCGCGCTGCTCGCGATCGTCGGCACCGCCATCGGCTACCTCATCACCGCGTTCTTCACGCGCGGCGCGCTCGACGAGGTGGACGGGCGTCGGCCCGACGTCGCCGCGTTCTTCCGCATCGGCAACGTGCTCAACGTGCTGCTCGCCGCGCTCATCGTCGGCATCCTGTCCGGGATCGGGTTCTTCCTGTGCGTCCTGCCCGGCCTCGCGATGCTGCTGTTCTCGGCGTTCGTGTACTACGTCGCGCTCGACCAGGGCGTCGACGCGATCACGGCGATCCGCACGAGCTTCTCGCTCGTCGCGAAGAACTTCGGGCAGGTGTTCCTGCTCCTGCTCGCTCTCGTCGGGATCAACATCCTCGGCGCGATCCCGTGCGGCCTCGGGCTCTTCGTGACGATCCCGCTGAGCTACGTCGCCGTCGGCTACGCCTACCGCCGTCTCACGGGCGGCGTGCCTGCCGTCTGACACCCGGCCGCAGCCCTCGCCGCGCCCCGGTGCCGCCCGTCGGCGCCGGGGCGCGGCGCGTCCCGGGAGCGGCGCGTCCCGGGCGCCGAGCGACCGGTCAGGGCGCGGTGACGAAGTCGATGAGCTCCTCGACGCGCCCGAGCAGCGACGGCTCCAGGTCGGCGTACGTGCGCACCGTGCCGAGGATGCGCTGCCACGCGCGGCCGACGTCCTCCGGGGTCTCCGCGGGCCAGCCGAGCTCGCGCAGGATCCCGCGCTTCCACTCGGTGCCGCGCTCGATCACGGGCCACCGCTCGAGGCCGATCCGGGCCGGCTTCACCGCCTGCCAGACGTCGACGTACGGGTGCCCGAGCACGAGCACCGTGCCCGCGGGCGAGCGCCGCAGCGCCTCGTCGGCGATGCGCCGCTCCTTGCTGCCGGGCACGAGGTGGTCCACGAGCACGCCCACGCGCCGCTGCGGCGTCGGGCCGAAGTCGGCGAGCGCGGCCGCGAGGTCGTCGACGCCGTGCAGCGGCTCGACGACGACCCCCTCCACGCGCAGGTCGTCGCCCCACACCTTCTCGACGAGCTCGGCGTCGTGCTTGCCCTCGACCCAGATGCGGCTCCCGCGCGCGACGCGCGCCCGCTGCCCGACGACGGCCCGCGAGCCCGACGCGGTGCGCGTCGGTGCGGCGGGGGCGCGGGAGGTGACGGGCGGGGTGAGCTCGACGGGCGCGCCGTCGACCCAGAACCCGGGCCCGAGCGGGAACGTGCGGGTCCGGCCCGCGCGGTCCTCGAGCACCACGACGTGCATCCCGCCCGACTTCTCGACCCGCACGACGGCGCCGACCCACCCGGTCTGCACCTCCTCGACGACGAGGCCGCGCTCCGCGGGCTGCGGGCGCGACACGGGCCGCGCGCGGTGGTGGGTGGGGGCGGGCGTGCCGCCGAGGACGTCGGAGCCGTAGCGGTCGAAGGACACGGCGTCACACTAGGCCAGCGTCCGCCGTGCGCCGCCGAGATCGCCCCGTGCGTCGCCGGATCGGCCTCCCGCGGGCCGACCTCGAACCGTCGGGCCGACCTCGCGCGACGGCTCCCGGCGCGCGCGCCCCCGGGGCGGGGTGGTACCACGGACCGATGAGCCAGGAGCGCGCGGAGCCGGACCCGAACCGCTGGCGCGTGCTGCCGGTCTGCCTCGCGGTGGGCTTCATCACGACGCTCGACGTGTCGATCGTCAACGTCGCCCTGCCGTCGATCGAGTCGTCGCTCGACGCGGGTCCCACGGAGCTGCAGCTCGTCGTCGCGGGCTACACGCTCGCCTTCGGGCTCGCCCTGGTGCCCGCCGGGCGCCTGGGCGACGCCGGCGCTCGGCGCGCGCTGTTCATCGCCGGGCTCGTGGGCTTCGCGCTCATGAGCCTCGCGTGCGGGCTCGCGCCCACCGACACGTGGCTGGGCGTCGCGCGCCTGCTCCAGGGCGTGAGCGCCGGGGTGCTCAACCCGCAGGTCGTCGGCCTGATCCAGCAGGAGTTCCGCGGGTACGAGCGCGGGCGCGCGTTCGGCATGTTCGGCGCGACGATCGGTGTCTCGACCGCGCTCGGGCCCCTGCTGGGCGGCCTCATCATCGCGGCCGCCGGCCCCGAGACGGGCTGGCGCTGGGTGTTCCTCGTCAACATCCCCGTCGTCGCCGTGCTCCTGCCGTTCGCGTGGCGCCTCGTGCCGGGGCCGCCGCGCACCGGCTCGGGCGCGGCGCGCGGGCCGCGCCGGCTCGACCTCGTCGGGCTCGGCCTGCTCGGCGCCGCGACCCTCGGCGTGATGATGCCGTTCGTCACGACGACGGGCCGCGGCGACGACGCGTCCCGCTGGTGGTGGCTCGTGCCGGCCGTCGGCGCTCTCGTGGCTGCCGTCGCGTGGGAGCGGCGCTACCAGCGCCGCACGGGCGAGGCGGTGCTCGACCCGCAGGTCGTGGGGCTCGGGTCCTTCCGCAACGGCGCGCTGCTCGGCCTCGCGTACTTCGCGGGGTTCACGGGCATCTTCCTCGTCGTGACGCTCTACCTCCAGGACGAGCTCGGGTACACGCCGCTCCAGGCGGGGCTCGTCGGCACGCCGTTCGCGGTCGCGTCGGGCGTGTCGGCGTGGTTCTCGGGCCGCTGGGTCGCGCGCTGGGGCCGCGAGCTCGTCGTCGTCGGCGTGGTGCTCGTGCTCGTCGGGGTGGTCGCCGCGGAGGTCGTCGTGCGCACGCTCGGGAACGACCCGGGCGCCGTGGGCCCGGCGCTCGCGGTCGCGCTGCTGGTCGCCGGTGCGGGCAGCGGGACGGTCATCGCGCCGAACCAGACGCTCACGCTGTCCGAGGTGCCGGTGAGCCGGGCCGGGGTGGCGGGGAGCATGCTGCAGCTCGGCCAGCGCATCGGGTCGGCCGTCGGGATCTCCGTCGTCCTGTCCGTGTACTACGGCGGGCTCGCGGGCGGCGACTCGGCGGCGGACGCGACCGGGCGCGCGCTCCTGGTGACGATCGGCCTCGTCGCGGTCGCGCTCGCGGTCGGACTCCTCGACCTGCGTTCGCGACGAGCGGAGGACCGCCGGACGGGCCGCGCGGACGCGTAGGATTGGCACTCGGAGGTCGAGAGTGCCGACGCCCGCACGCCCGCCCGGGCGGCGACGGTGCGGCACGCGGGAGGTGGACGTGAGCGAGGAGCGCCGGCTCGAGGTGCTGCGGGCCATCGTCGAGGACTACGTCCTGACGCGCGAGCCCGTGGGGTCGCGCGTGCTCACCGAGCGCCACAGCCTCGGCGTCTCGCCCGCCACGATCCGCAACGACATGGCGGCCCTCGAGGACGCGGGGTACATCGCGCAGCCGCACACGTCCGCGGGCCGCATCCCGACGGACAAGGGCTACCGGCTCTTCGTGGACCGCCTCTCGGGCGTCAAGCCGTTGTCCGCACCGGAGAAGCGCGCCATCGAGACCTTCCTGTCCGAGGGCGTGGACCTCGACGACGTCATCGCGCGCGCCGGGCGCCTGCTCGCGCAGCTCACGGGCCAGGTCGCCGTCGTGCAGTACCCGTCGCTCAGTCGGTCGGGCCTGCGCCACCTCGAGCTCGTGCCCGTCGGAGAGTCGCGCCTCCTGGTCGTCATCATCACGGACACGGGCCGCGTCGAGCAGCGCACGCTCGAGGTCGCGAGCCTGCCGGACGAGGGGACCCTCGTCGAGGTGCGCGCACGGCTCAACGCCGCGGCCGCGGGCAAGCGCCTCACGGACCTCGCGACCGGTCTCGCCGCCGTGACCGAGAGCTTCCATCCCGACGACGCGCCGCTCGTCCGCGCGGTGGGCGACCTCGTCGCCCAGACGCTCGCGGAGGAGAGCGAGGAGCGCCTCGTCCTGGCCGGCACGGCGAACCTCGCGCGCGCGGGCATGCGGTTCGAGCACGCGCTGCGCCCCGTCCTCGAGGCGCTCGAGGAGCAGGTCGTCCTGCTCGGCCTGCTCACCGAGATGGCCGCCGAGTCGGGCGTGAGCGTCCGGATCGGTCGCGAGACCCAGCTCGAGGGCCTCGCGGAGACCTCCGTCGTGACGACCGGTTACGGTAACGACGGTGACACGGTCGCGCTCGTCGGCTCGATCGGGCCCACCCGCATGGACTACCCCGGCACCATCGCGGCGGTGCGCGCGGTCGCGCGCTACCTGTCACGGGTGCTCGGCACGTGAGCCCCGCGGTCTCCCCGCCCGCGGCGGGCCCGCTCGACGACCACCCCCGACCCCTCCCGACCGGCCCCGCGCCGGCCTCACGACCCGCACCAGCAGAGAGTGACGTGTGAGCGACTACTACGAGATCCTCGGCGTGGCCCGTGACGCCAGCCAGGACCAGATCAAGAAGGCGTACCGCAAGCTCGCGCGCGAGCTGCACCCCGACGTCGCGGGCGAGGAGGCGGGCGACCGCTTCAAGGACGTCGCGCGCGCGTACGAGGTGCTGTCCAACCCGGAGAAGCGCCAGCAGTACGACCTCGGCGTCGACCCCAGCGCCCCCGGTGGCGGAGGCGGCGGCCCCATGGGCGGCGGGTTCGGCTTCCAGGACATCTTCGAGACGTTCTTCGGCGGCGCCCAGGCGCAGCAGGGCCCGATCCCGCGCGCCCGCCGCGGCCAGGACGCGCTCGTGCGGCTCGACATCGACCTCTCCGAGGCGACGTTCGGCGCGCAGCGCGAGCTCCAGGTCGACACGGCGGTCGTGTGCGGCACGTGCGGCGGCACCTGCTGCCGCCCGGGTACCTCGCCGCGCACGTGCGAGGTGTGCCACGGCCGCGGCACGGTCCAGCGCGTCGCGCGCTCGTTCCTCGGCCAGGTCATGACGAGCGCGCCGTGCGCCGCGTGCCAGGGCTTCGGCACGGTCATCCCCGAGCCGTGCGCGGAGTGCTCGGGAGAGGGCCGCGTGCGCAGCCGCCGCAGCATCACGGTCAACGTCCCGGCGGGCGTCGACACGGGCACGCGCATCAAGCTCACCGCGCAGGGTGAGGTCGGCCCGGCCGGCGGCCCCGCGGGCGACCTGTACGTCGAGATCCGCGAGCGCAACCACGACACGTTCGTGCGCCGCGGCGACGACCTGCACTGCACGCTCCAGGTGCCGATGACGGCGGCCGCCCTCGGCACCGTGCTGGAGCTGGAGACGCTCGACGGGCTCCAGGAGATCGACCTGCGCCCCGGCACGCAGCCGAACCAGATCGTCACCCTGAAGAACCTCGGCGTCGGACACCTGCACGGCAGCGGGCGCGGCGACCTCAACGTCCACATCGAGGTCCAGGTGCCGACGGCCCTCGACCCCGAGCAGGAGCAGCTCCTGCGCTCGCTCGCCGCGCTGCGCGGCGAGGAGCGCCCCGAGCCCAGGCTCGCCGCCGCGCACCCGGGCGTGTTCTCGCGCCTGCGCGACAAGCTGTCCGGCCGCTGAGCGGGGCGCGCGCATGAGTGCTCCGGTGTTCCTCGCCGAGACGGGGACCGACGGCGTCGCGCCCGGCGACCGGTACGTGCTCGACGGCGCGGAGGGCCGGCACGCGGGCGTCGTGCAGCGCCGCGGCGCGGGCGAGCGCGTGGACGTCGTCGACGGCGACGGGCTCCGGCTGCGGTGCGTCGTCGAGCACGCCGAGTCGGGCCGCGTGACGCTCCTCGTGCAGGAGGTGGACCGCGAGCCGGCGCCGGACGTCGTCGTGACGCTCGTCCAGGCGCTCGCCAAGGGCGACCGCGACGAGATGGCGATCGAGGCGGCGACCGAGATCGGCGTCGACGTGGTCGTGCCGTGGCAGGCGGAACGCTCCGTCGTCGTGTGGCGCGGCGAACGCGCGGCGAAGTCCCGCGCGCGGTGGCTCGCGACGGTCCGCACGGCGACCAAGCAGGCCCGGCGCGCGCGCCTGCCCCGCGTCGAGGTCGCGCTCGACTCGCGCGGCCTCGCGGCGCGGGTCGTCGACGTCGTCGCGGCGGGCGGTCGCGCGATCGTCCTGCACGAGGAGGCGACGACGCCGCTCGCCGACGTCGTCCTGCCCGCCGGTCCGGCCACGGACGGCGCGCCCGCGCCCGAGGTGCTGGTCGTCGTCGGCCCGGAGGGCGGGATCTCCGACCGCGAGCTCGCCGACCTCACGCAGGCCGGCGCGGTCGCGGCGCGGCTCGGGCCCCACGTGCTGCGCACGTCGACCGCCGGGCCGGTGGCCGTGGCGCTGCTCGCCGAGCGGCTCGGCCGCTGGGGCGTGGCCGGGACGCGTGGTCTAGCCTCGGGGGCATGACGAGCACCGACCTGCGCACCGACCCGGACTGCCTCTTCTGCCGCATCGTCGCGGGGGAGGTGCCCGCCGACGTCGTGGCGACGAGCGAGCGCTCGATCGCGTTCCGCGACATCGACCCGCAGGCGCCCGTGCACGTGCTCGTGGTCCCGCGCGACCACCACGGCGACATCGCCCAGCTCGCGGCGGCGGACCCGGAGCTGCTCGGCGACGTCGTCGCGCTCGCGGACGAGGTGGCGGGCGACCTGGCCGACGGCCAGTTCCGGCTCATCTTCAACTCGGGGCCGCGCGCCGGCCAGAGCGTGTTCCACGTGCACGGCCACGTCATCGCGGGCGCCGAGCTCGGCTGGTCGCCGGCCTGAGCCCTGCGCGAAAGCGCGTGTGACGCCCGGCCGCTCTCGGTACGATGGGAAGCGATCTGCGGGGCGGTGGCCGCCCCGGACCCACTGCCCGACCGAAGGAGCGCAGCGGCGCAAGCCGGCTCATGACCTCTCTGTCCCGAGAACCCGACCCCTCGTCGCACCGGGTCGAGCACCGCATCGTCATCCCGAACCACGTGCCGATGGTGGCGCTCCTCGGTAGCCGCGACTCCGTGCTCCGGGCCGTCGAGGAGGGGTTCCCCACCGTCGACGTGCACGTGCGGGGCAACGAGATCGCGGTCGGCGGGCCCCCGGGGGACGTCGCGCTCGCCGCGCGCCTGCTCGACGAGCTCGTCGAGGTCGTGGAGGCCGGCACCCAGCTCACGGCCGACGTCGTCTCGCGGTCCATCGCGATGCTCACCGCCGCGACGGCGTCGCGGCCGGCCGAGGTGCTGACGCTCAACATCCTGTCGAGCCGTGGCCGCACGATCCGGCCGAAGACCGTGGGGCAGAAGCGCTACGTCGAGGCGATCGACGCGAGCACCATCACGTTCGGCATCGGTCCCGCGGGCACGGGCAAGACGTACCTCGCGATGGCGAAGGCCGTGCAGGCGCTGCAGTCGAAGCAGGTCAACCGCATCATCCTCACGCGCCCGGCCGTCGAGGCGGGGGAGCGGCTCGGGTTCCTGCCCGGCTCGCTGACGGAGAAGATCGACCCGTACCTGCGCCCGCTGTACGACGCGCTGCACGACATGATCGACCCCGACTCGATCCCCAAGCTCATCGAGGCCGGGACGATCGAGGTCGCGCCGCTCGCGTTCATGCGCGGGCGCAGCCTCAACGACTCGTTCATCATCCTCGACGAGGCGCAGAACACGACGACCGAGCAGATGAAGATGTTCCTCACGCGCCTGGGCTTCGGGTCCCGCATGGTCATCACGGGCGACGCGACGCAGGTCGACCTGCCGGGCGGCACCCAGTCCGGCCTGCGCGTCATCGAGGACGTCCTCACCGGCGTCGACGACGTCGAGTTCTGCCGCCTCACGTCCTCCGACGTGGTGCGGCACCGGCTGGTGAGCGACATCATCGACGCGTACGCGCGCTGGGACCTCGCGACGGCGCCGGCGTCGCGACAGGGGACGAGCGGCGGCGCTCGCCGCCGCGACGACGACCGCCGCGGACGCCCCGCGGCACGAGACCGACGGACGAGGGACGACGCGTGAGCATCGAGGTCAACAACGAGACCGAGGCCGAGGTCGACGAGGCCGAGTTCGCGGCGCTGGCACGGTACGTGCTCGACGCGATGCGCGTGCACCCGCAGAGCGAGCTGTCGATCCTCTTCGTCGACACGGACGTCATGAGCGAGCTGCACGTGCGCTGGATGGACGAGCCCGGCCCGACGGACGTGCTGTCGTTCCCCATGGACGAGCTGCGGCCCGGGCGGGACGGCGAGGTCGCCGGCCCCGGCCAGCTCGGCGACGTCGTGCTGTGCCCGGAGGTCGCCGCCCAGCAGGCGGTGACGGCGGGCCACTCGACGGCGGAGGAGATGCTCCTGCTCACGACGCACGGCATCCTGCACCTGCTCGGCTACGACCACGCCGAGCCGGAGGAGGAGAAGGAGATGTTCGCGCTGCAGCGCAAGCTGCTCCTGACCTTCCTCGCAGGCCGGTGAGCGGCGAACCCGTCGCGCTCCTGGCGGCCCTGACCGTCCTGACGGTCGTGCTCGCCGCCGCGCTGAGCGCGGGCGAGGCCGCGGTGCTGCGGGTGACGCGGGCCGCCGTCACGGAGGCAGCCCTGGGCGACGACGCGTCCGTGCCCGCCCGCCCGGAGGGCCGTCGGGCGCTCGCGCTGCTCGCGGACCCGGCGGCGACCGTGCGCTCCGTCGGCTTCGTGCGCGTCGTCGCGGAGGTGGCGGCGGTCACGTGCCTCACGCTGCTCGTCGCGGCGTGGCTCGAGCCGTGGTGGCAGGTCCTGCTCGTCGCGCTCGCGGTGAGCGTCGTCGTCGGGCTCCTCGTGGTGCGCGTGAGCCCGCGGTCTCTCGGCCGCCGCCACGCGGTGCGCGTCCTGCTGAGCCTGTCGCGCCTGCTCGCGATCGTCGTCGGGGCCACGCGCTGGCTCACGCGGCTCGCCCCGGCGCCCGACGAGGGGGCGCACCAGCGCGAGCTCCAGGACATGGTGGACCGCGTCAACGAGTCCGAGGTCATCGAGGAGGAGGAGCGCGAGCTCATCCGCTCCGTGTTCGAGCTCGGGAGCACCCTCACGCGCGAGGTCATGGTGCCCCGCACCGACATGGTCACGACGTCGCGCGACACGCCCCTGCGCAAGACCCTCTCGCTCTTCCTGCGCTCCGGCTTCTCCCGCATCCCGGTGACGGGCACCTCCGCGGACGACCTCGTGGGCGTCGCCTACTTCAAGGACGTCGTGCGCGTCCTGCAGGGCGGCCCCGGGACCGACGCGCGGCCCGTGGGCGAGGTCGCGCGCCCTGCGATCTTCGTGCCCGAGTCCAAGCCGGTGGACGACCTGCTGCGCGAGATGCAGGCGTCGTCGTCGCACATCGCGATGGTCGTCGACGAGTACGGCGGCGTCGCGGGTCTCGTGACGATCGAGGACGCGCTCGAGGAGATCGTGGGCGAGCTCACGGACGAGCACGACCGCCCGGAGCCCGAGGTCGAGGACCTGGGCGACGGCGTCCTGCGCGTGCCCGCTCGCCTCGGCGTCGACGAGCTCGGCGAGCTCTTCGGCCTCGGCCTGGACGACGACGACGTGGACACCGTGGGCGGCCTGCTCGCCAAGGCGCTCGGCAAGGTCCCGCTGCCCGGCTCCGTGGCGGAGGTCCACGGTCTGCGCCTCGAGGCCGACCGTGTCCAGGGCCGCCGCAAGCAGCTCGCGACCGTCCTCGTCTCCGCCGCGACCTCGCCCGACGCCCCGGACGCCGAGCCGGACGATCCCGACCCCGCGGCCGACACCCGTCAGCCCCTCCCCACCGTGAAGGACACCCCGTGAGCACGACCACCCCCGAGCACCGCTCCGGCTTCGCCTGCCTCGTCGGGCGGCCCAACGCGGGCAAGTCGACCCTGACGAACGCGCTGGTCGGCCAGAAGGTGGCGATCACCTCCGGGCGCCCCCAGACGACGCGCCACACGATCCGCGGGATCGTGCACCGCCCCGACGCGCAGCTCGTCCTCGTGGACACCCCGGGCCTGCACCGCCCCCGCACGCTGCTCGGGGAGCGTCTCAACGACCTCGTGCGCGAGACCCTCACCGAGGTCGACGTCATCGCGTTCTGCCTGCCCGCCGACCAGAAGATCGGCCCGGGCGACCGCTTCATCGCGAACGAGCTCGCGGAGCTCAGGCGCGGTCGCCGCGGCACGCCCGTGGTCGCGGTCGTGACGAAGGCCGACCTCGTGGACCGCGGCACGCTCGCCGCGCACCTGCTGGCGGTCGACCGGCTGGGGGAGGCGACGGGCGGCTGGGCCGACATCGTGCCCGTCTCGGCCCAGGACGGCTACCAGGTCGACGTGCTCACCGACGTCCTCGTCTCCCACCTGCCCGAGGGCCCTGAGCTCTACCCGGGCGGCGAGCTCACGGACGAGCCGGAGGCCGTCATGGTCGCCGAGCTCGTGCGCGAGGCGGCGCTCGAGGGCGTGCGCGACGAGCTGCCGCACTCGCTCGCGGTCCAGGTCGAGGAGATCGTGCCGCGCGAGGGCAGCGGCGACGAGGCCACGGGCCGCCCGCCCCTGCTCGACGTGCGCGTCAACCTCTTCGTCGAGCGCGACTCGCAGAAGGCGATCGTCATCGGCCGGGGCGGATCGCGGCTGCGCGAGGTCGGCACGCGCGCACGGCACGGCATCGAGGCGCTGCTCGGGGCGAGGGTCTACCTCGACCTGCACGTGAAGGTCGCCAAGGACTGGCAGCGCGACCCCAAGCAGCTCCACCGGCTCGGCTTCTGACGCGGGGGGACGTCCCCCGTGCCGTCGTCGGGACGGCACCAGGGACCCGCCGACGGCCCGCGGCGTACGATTCCTCGGTGATCTTCCGGACCGCCGCGACGACGGCAGCCCTCGCGATCGTCCTCGCGATCGTCGGAGCGGTCACCGGGCCGCAGTGGGACCCGGTGCCCGTGACCGAGCACCTCGTCCCCGAGACGCCCGACACGACCGTCGGCGGGCAGCCGCCCGGCGGGGCCGCCCCGGTCGGCACGTACGACGTGCGCGAGACGGACGTGACGGTCCGGCTCGACGGCGCGACGGTCGGGGGCGTGCTGCGCGAGCCCGTCGACGCGGGCGACGACCTCCCGGGCATGGTGTTCGTGCACGGGGCAGGGACCGGCCTGGCGTCGGAGGCGTTCGTGGACGTGGCGACCGACCTCGCGAGCGCGGGCGTCGTGACCCTCGTCCCGGACAAGCGCCTGGACACCTACACCACGCGCCACCGCGACTACGAGGCGATGGCGCTCGACTACGCGCGCTCCGTGGACCTCCTGCGCGCCCGTCCGGGCGTGGACCCGGAGCGCGTGGGGCTGTACGGGGAGTCCGAGGGCACGTGGATCGTGCCCGTGATGGCGGCCGACGACCCGACCGTCGCGTTCACCGTCCTCGTGTCCGCGCCCGTCGTGCCGCCGCGCCAGCAGGCCGCGTTCGCGGTCGACAGCTACCTGCGCAACACCGACGTGCCCCACGGGGTGTTCCGGGCGATCCCGCGCGCCGTCGGGATGGCGATCCCCGGCGGCGGGTTCGAGTACGCCGACTTCGACGTCGAGCCGTTCCTCGAGCGGCTCACGCAGCCGGTGCTCGTCGTGTACGGCACCGCGGACCCGTCGATGCCCGTCGAGCAGGGTGCGCGGCAGATCCTCGACGCCACCGGGCCGTCGTCGCAGGTGCCGGGCGGGGCCGACGTCACCGTGCGGTACTACGCGGACGCGAACCACGGGATCAAGATCGACGACGTGCTCGTGCCCGACTTCCCGCGGGACGTGAGCGCCTGGGTGACGTCCCTGCCCGCGAGCGCGACCGCGCTGCCCCAGGTCGCGGGCGCCGAGCCCACGCAGCAGTACCTCGCCGGGCCGGTCCCGTCGCCGCGCTGGCTGGGCAACGGCGACCTGTTCGTGGGCCTCGTCCTCGCCGCCGTCGGGCTGCTCGTGCTCGGCCCGCTCGTCGGCCTCGTCGGCGGCCTCGTGCGCCGGCTGCGGCGCGTGGCGGGTCGGCCGGGCGCCGCCGCCGGCCTCGCCCCCGGCTTCCGGGTACCGCTGCTGGGCCTCGGGGTCGGCGCGTTCGCGACGACGGTCGCGCTCGTCGTGTACCTCGTGGCGACCGCGCGGCTCGCGCTCGACTACGAGAAGGACGCGTGGGTCGTGCAGGGCGGCTGGATCGGGGTGCGGCTCGTCGGTCTCGCGACGCTCGTCGCGGGCGCTCTGCTGGTGAACCGGGCGGCCGAGGTCCGC
Source organism: Sphaerisporangium cinnabarinum (assembly GCA_003052455.1). Classification (GTDB taxonomy): domain Bacteria; phylum Actinomycetota; class Actinomycetes; order Actinomycetales; family Cellulomonadaceae; genus Cellulosimicrobium; species Cellulosimicrobium cinnabarinum. The sequence goes on from QAPD01000091.1 coordinate 17,213, forward strand.
TCCGCGCGCCGCGCGCACGACGAGCGCCGGGGCACCGACCGGGAGGTCGCGGAGGAGGGTGCGAGCGTGCTGCAGGTCGCCCGGGGCGTGACCCCGCGCGTCATGCTGTGGTGCGTCGTCGCGGGCGCCACGGTCCTGCTCGTCATCCTCGCGTACTGGGGCGTCTACCAGCTCGGCATCTGACCGCGCCGGTGCGCCGGTGCGCCGTTGTCCGGGCCGAGGCGGTCGCGCCGCCGCTCGCCCGGCGCGGCCCGGTGGGCGTGCGTATCGTGGACGGGTGAGGCGCCGTCGGCTCGCGGAGGACCGGGCGGCTCGTGCCGGGCACGCCACCCACGAGCCGACGACGGACGGTGCCGGGACGGCGACCGGCGGCTTCGAGCTCCTGCCGCCCGAGCTACGGACCGACGACCGGTTCGACGCCGCTCTCGACGCCGCGCTCGGCGGCTCCGCCGAGGCCCCGTCCCGTCCTGTGCCCGACGAGCCACGACCCCGGGACGACGCCGCGACGACCGCCGTCCGGGGACGGCACCCCGGCCGGGCGGCCCGCGACGTGCTGCCGCTGCCGCGCGGAGAGCGCGCGAGCCGGGGCACGCCCGCGGCGTCCACCGCAGCCGCCGTGCCCGCCGCGCCCCCTCCGCCGCGCTCCGACACCCGCCGCCACCTCCCGTCCCCCGGGGCCGCCGAGCCCCCCACCCCGCGAGCGGCCCGCCGACCCCCGCACCCCCACCACCCCCCCGCGGGGCCACCC
>QAPD01000092.1 GCA_003052455.1 Sphaerisporangium cinnabarinum
ACGGCGGCCCACGGCGGGGCCCCGCCCGCGCACGGGCGGCCCGGGCGGTCCGGGCGGCGGACGCCCGCCGTCGACCCCCGGAGCGTCCCGCCCGGGGCGCGGCTTCCGGGTCCGCAGGGGCCGCGTCGTCGGCCTCGTCGCCGGCGTCGTCATCGTCGCGCTCCTCGCGTGGCCCGTCGGCCTGCTCCTCTGGGCCAACGGCAAGATCCAGCACGTGGAGGCGCTCTCCGGCGCGCCCGGCACCGCGGGCAACACCTACCTGCTCGCCGGGTCCGACGCGCGGGGGGACGGCATCAGCGAGGACGGCACCGAGGGTGCCCGCACGGACACGATCATGGTCCTCCACGCCCCTCCGAGCGGGCCGGTCGCGCTCATAAGCCTGCCGCGCGACACGTACGCGGAGATCCCGGGGAACGGCTCGAGCAAGCTCAACTCGGCGTACTCCTGGGGCGGCCCGGCGCTGCTCGTGCAGACCGTCGAGCAGCTCACCGGCCTCACGGTCGACCACTACGTCGAGGTCGGGTTCGGCGGTGTCGAGGGGATCGTGGACGCCGTCGGCGGGGTCGAGCTGTGCCTCGACTACGACGTGGACGACCCGAAGAGCGAGCTGGTCTGGACGGCGGGCTGCCACGTCGCCGACGGGCACACCGCGCTCGCCTTCTCGCGCATGCGGTACTCGGACCCGAAGGGCGACATCGGGCGGGCCGAGCGCCAGCGCCAGGTGATCGGCGCGATCAGCTCGCAGGCCGCGGACCCCAGCCTCCTCTTCCGCCCGGGCGACCAGGTCTCGCTGCTCGACTCCGGGCTGGGCGCGCTCACCGTCGACGAGAAGACCGGCATCGTGGACCTCGGCAAGCTCGCGCTCGCGTTCCGCAAGGCCAACGGACCCGACGGCATCACCGGCACCCCGCCGATCTCGAACCCCGACTTCCGTCCCGGCGGCAACGTGGGCTCGACGGTGCAGCTCGACCCCGAGACGGTCGGCCAGTTCTGGGTCGACGTCCGGGACGGCAACCTCGCGCCCGGTCAGGTGGGCGGCCTGCCCCAGTGAGGCCCCCTCACCACCAGCCGAGGACCGGCTCCAGACGGTCGCGCAGCACCGGGGCCAACGACTCGACGTAGGTCGCCGTGAGGTGGTGCCCGTCCCGGTAGACGAGCCGCCCTCCCTGGACGAACGCGCAGACGTCGTCCGCGCAGATGACGTCGTTGACGTCCACGAAGCGGACGAGCTCGGGCGTCTCGGCGTCGAGCGCGACCAGAGGGTTCTCGTCGTCCAGCACCGTGGCGCGCTCGACCGCGCACTCGGGGGCGGTCCCGTGGACCGCGACGCAGTCCACCGGCGACCCGGGCAGCCACGGGTTGTCGCGGATCGCCACCGTGACGACCCCGGAGTCCGCGAGCCGGAGCCACGCGGCGAGGTACGCCGCCGGGACGGTCTCGCGCCGGGGGTCGTCCTCGGGCGCCGGACGCGTCGCCGTGGTGAAGACGACGTCCGGCGCGTCCCGCTCCAGCCGGTCCAGCGCCCGCTCGGACCATGCGGGGCACGTCGCGTCCTCCCCCACCACGTGCTCCACCTCGTCGGTGCCCTCGATGAGGGAGCACCCCCAGCGGATCATCGTGTCGACGCGGAAGCCCTCCTCCTCGCCGATCGCCGCGAGCGCGTCGATCCACTGCTCGGCGTGCGACCCGCCGACGACCGCGATGACCCGCGCGGCGTCCAGGTCTCCGTACGAGCAGACCCGCAGGGTGTCGTCCCCGGGACCCGTGCCGCACCCGTCGTCGACGGCGCGAACCTTGTCGTCAGGGGCGGAGACCACGTCCGGGATCGGATCGAGCGCGGCGTCCACGGCGAAGACCAGGGGGTCCACGACGGAGAGCGCCCCGGGATACGTCTCCAGGTCGACCCCGGCGACGCGGGACTCGCTCCGCACGCCGTCGACGTGGCGCAGCCAAGCGGTGGGCACCGCCGCGACGGCGAGCACGAGCGCCGCCGTCGCCACGACGGGGAGCGCGCGCGGGACCCCGCGCGTCCGCGCCGGTGCTGCGGCCGGCCGCCCCGACCGGACGGGGTCCTCCACCAGGTGCTTGGTCGCGACGGCGAGCGCCGCCGACGTCAGCAGCACCGCCGTCCCGGCCAACCACCCCACGGGACGGTCGCGCACCACCAGGGCGAACACGAGCACCGGCCAGTGCCAGAGGTAGAACGCGTACGCGTAGCCACCGGCACGGGCGACGGCGGGTCTCCCGAGGAGACGTGGCACGGACCCGGCGGGCGCCGCGTGGCCACCGCCGGCGCCCGCCACGACGACGAGCGCGGCGCCGGCGAGCGGGACGAGCGTGGCGGGGCCCGGGAAGAGCGCCCCGCCGTCGACGAGGACCCCGCTCGCGACGACGAGGACCAGGCCGGCCCAGCCCGCGACGACGGCCCAGAGGCCGGGCAGGCGGACCCGCGCCACGACGACCGCGAGCACCATGCCCGCGAGGTACTCCCACGCGCGGGCGAACGTGTCGTAGTACGTGAACGCCTGGTCGGCGCGCACACCGAGCGACGCGTGGACGAACGACGCGACGGCGAGGACGACCACGGTCGCGTGCACGACGACGAGCCGCCGCTCGACGCCGGCACGGCCCGACAGCCACCAGACGATCAGGAGCAGGACGGGCAGCCCCACGAAGAGCTGGCCCTGGACCGAGAGCGACCACACGTGCTGGAGCGGGCTCTGGGTCGCGTCCGCGGCGCCGTAGGCCTGCTCGGCAGCGGCGAGCCGCCAGTTCTCCACGTACAGCAGGGACGCGAGCGTCTCGCCGGAGACGCCCGTCCAGCGGGTCCGGGGCAGCAGGGCCGCGCTCGCGACGAGGACCGCGGCCAGCACGACGGCGAGCGCGGGCAGGAGCCGGCGCGCGAGCCGCGGGACGTACGTGCGCAGCCGCACCGGCGTGCCGCGGGCGAACGAGCGGAGCAGACCGCCGCCGACGAAGAACCCGGAGAGCATGAGGAAGACGTCGACCCCGCCCGAGACCCGGTGGACCCAGACGTGGTAGATCGCGACGAGCACCACGGCGAGCGCACGCAGGCCGTCGAGGTCGTGCCGGTACGCGGCCGGTGCGCCCTTCGGCGCGCTCGGGGAACCCGGCCGCACGTGCCGAGCGGGCGGAGCCGGACGCCTTCCGCGCGGCCTCACGCCGGACGCGCGCGCCGGGAGCTGGAGCCGCGGTGTGCCGTGGGCCGTCGGGAGGGGCTCGCTGTGCTGGTTCACCGTCGTCCTCGGCATCGTCGTGGTCGTCGTCCCTGCTGCAGCCCCACCGCGCACCGGCGCCCGGCGCTCACGACGCTCCCCCTCGCAAGGGCGCGGCGTCCGCTCCGAACGACGGCAGCTGGTCCTCGAGGAAGGGCGCGAGCGAGCGTGCGTAGTCGGCCGTGAGGTGGTTGTCGTCCAGGAAGACGTGCACGTTGCCCACCACGGGGACGCACCACCCGTCCGGGCAGACGGCGTCGGTCAGGTCCGTGAGCACCGAGCCGTCCCCCAGGCGCAGGTCCTGCGCGGGGTTGCGGGGCGCCGCGACGGCCGCGAGGTCGCGGCGGCACGCGTCCGCGTCGGGGCCGAGCTGCTCCGCGCACGCGAACATGTCGGTCGAGAACCGCGGGGTGTCCCGCACCGCGACCGTCGCGATCCCGGCGCGGGCGAGCTCGTCGACCGCCTCCTGGAGCCCGGTCACCACCGACTCCCCCGGACCGTCGACCTCTGCCACCGTGGCGACGGTGAACACCGCGGCGGGCGCCAGGTCGAGGACGTGGGCGAGCACCTTCTCGTTCCAGCCGGCGCACGGGTGGTCGCCCAGACCGAAGGAGCACCCGCCGCGCAGGACGGAGACGAGCGACCACCCCTCGCGCTCCGCGACGGGGATCAGCGCTCCCATGAGCTGCTCGCTGTGCGAGTCGCCGACGACGACGATCGTCACCGCGTCCGGGTCGTCGTGGACCGTCTGGCCGCAGCTCTTCGCCAGCTCCCGGTCCGCGGGCGCGAGGCTGCCCGAGCACGGTTCGGCGAGCGACACCCACTGCGCGTCCAACGCCGTCGCCGCGGGGATCGCGGCCGCGGCCGGGTCGCCCTCCGCCCGGTAGCCCGGCAGCAGGACGTGCGCCCCCGGGTGGTCCGCCGCCGCGCCGACGAGCGCGTCGCGAGCCCTGCTGCGCTCGGCCTGCTGCCACGTCGCGAGCGGCACGACGACGACCGCCGCGGCGGCGAGCACGGTGACCGCCCCCCGCCACGGGACGGCGCGGGACCAGGCGAGGTCGCGGACGGGGCGCTCGACGAGGGCCGTGAGGACGCGGGCCAGGACGAGCGAGACCACGACGATCGCAGCGCCCTCGTACCAGGTGGGGGCGTGCCGCCCGGTGACGACGCGCCACGTGATGAGCACCGGCCAGTGGACCAGGTACAGCGCGTAGGCGTCCCGGCCGAGGGAGCGCAGCACGGGGTGCGCGAGGACGCGCCCGACCGCCCCGGGGTGGTCGGGCGCCGTGCCGGCCACGACCACGCCGGCCGCCGCGAGCGTGGGCCAGAGCGCGAAGTAGCCCGGGAACCCGCCCTGGACGTCCAGCACGAGCCCGCACGTGACGACCAGGGCGAGCCCTGCCCAGCCGACCAGCACCGCGAGCCGGGCTGGCAGGCGCACGAACGGCAGCAGGACCGCGAGGAGCGAGCCGAGCGCGAACTCCCACAACCGGGCTCGCGTGTCGAAGTAGGCGAGCTCCTGGTTCGCCGCCGTCTCGACCACCGAGAAGGCGAGCGACGCCACGAGCACCGTGCCGAAGACGACCAGCAGGACCGCCGTCACCGGAACCCGCAGGCGCCGGACGACCACACCGGAGAGGAGCAGCAGGAGCGGCCACAGGACGAAGACCTGGCCCTGGACGGAGAGCGACCAGTAGTGCTGCAGCGGGCTCGCCACCGCGCCGTCCCGCGCGTAGTAGTCGACCGCCTCGCGCGCCAGCTCCCAGTTCTGGACGTAGCCGAGCGACGTCCAGGTCTGGGTCCAGACCGTCGGCCAGGCCGACGGCGGGTAGACCAGGTACGTCACGCCGAGCACGCCGAGGAGGACGACCGCCGAGACCGGCACCAGCCGCTTGAACGTCCGCGCCCAGTAGGCCCCGACGGCGACCGGTCGGCCGGCGCTCAGGCGCCGCGCGAAGGAGCCGGTGAGGAAGAAGGCCGAGAGCATGAGGAACACGTCGACGCCGCCCGACACCCGGCCGAGCCACACGTGGTAGACGACGACGAGCAGGATCGCGACGGCCCGCAGCCCGTCGAGGTCGTGCCGGTAGCCGTCCCGGGCCGGGGCGCTTCGCGGGCGGGCGTGCCGCGGGACCAGGCCCGTCGGTGGGGCGACGGTCTCCGGGGTCGCGTGGGACGACGCCGTCGGCGTCGTCCCGTAGGACAGGTGCGGTACTGCCACGTGCGCGTTCTCCGGAGGGGTGTCGGACCGACCCGTTCCGGCCGTCTCAGGCCTCGCCCCCGCGTCGCGGGAGGCTCCCGCAGGCTAACCCGGCACCCGCCCGGCGCAGAAACCCGTGGCGTGTCGGTCAGGCTCCGAAGCCGGTGCGCTGCCCGCCGGCGCGCGACGCACGCAGCCGGGCGCCCTTCGCGCGCGCCTGGTCTCCCAGGTCCGCCTGGAAGGCGACCATGCGCTCGCGCAGCCGCGCGGCGTCGTCGTCGGTGCCCGCGGCGAGGATGCGTGCGGCGAGCAGGCCGGCGTTGCGTGCGCCCCCGACGGACACGGTCGCGACGGGGACCCCCGCGGGCATCTGCACGATCGACAGGAGCGAGTCCATGCCGTCGAGGTGGCGCAGCGGCACGGGGACCCCGATGACGGGCAGGGGCGTGACGGCGGCGAGCATGCCCGGCAGGTGGGCCGCTCCCCCGGCGCCCGCGACGATGACGCGCAGGCCGCGCTCCGCGGCGGTGCGGCCGTAGTCGATCATCTCGACGGGCATGCGGTGGGCGGAGACGACGTCGACCTCGACGGGCACGTCGAACTCGGCCAGCGCGTCAGCGGCGGCCTCCATGACGGGCCAGTCCGAGTCCGACCCCATGACGATGCCGACGACAGGGTTCTGGCTCATGCGCGCTCCTCGTTCGGGTCGGTCGCGGGGTGCTCGCCCCGCAGGATCGCGGCGGCGGCCAGGGCCCGACGCCGGACCTCGTCCAGGTCGTCGCCGCTCACGTTGACGTGCCCGAGCTTGCGCCCGGGGCGCACGCCCTTGCCGTAGAGGTTGACCCGGGCGTCGGGGAACGCGGCGAGGACGTCGGGCAGCGCGTCGGTGAGCGCGTCGAGCGTCGAGCCGAGGACGTTCGCCATCACGGTCCAGCGCGCGGTCGCGGCGGTGTCGCCGAGCGGGAGGTCGAGCACGGCCCGCAGGTGCTGCTCGAACTGGCTCGTCACCGCGCCGTCGATCGTCCAGTGGCCGGAGTTGTGGGGGCGCATCGCGAGCTCGTTGACCAGCACGCGCGGTCCGTCCTCCCCCGCGACCTCGAACATCTCCACCGCGAGCACGCCGGTGACGCCGAGCCCCTCGGCGATCCGCACCGCGGCGTCGCGCGCACGCTCCGCCTCGGCGTCGGTGAGACCGGGTGCGGGCGCGATCACCTCGGCGCACACGCCGTCGCGCTGGATCGACTCCACGACGGGCCACGTGCGCACCTCGCCCTGCTCGTCGGCGCCGCCGCTCGGGCGCCGGGCGACGAGGACGGCGAGCTCGCGCGTGAACGGGACCTTCTCCTCGACGAGGAGCTCGGGGCCGTCCGTCGCGGCCGCCTCGATCCACTCCGCGACCTGCTCGGGGCCGCCCTCCGCGGCCGAGACCACGCGGACGCCCTTGCCGTCGTACCCGCCGCGCGCCGTCTTGACCACGACCTCGCCGCCGACCTCGGAGAGGAAGTCGGTGAGCGCGGCCCGGGCCGCCGCCGGCTCCGTGGGGAGCGCGGCCCAGCGCGGGCACGGCACGCCGAGCTCGGTGAGCCGGCGGCGCATGACGATCTTGTCCTGGGCGTGGACGAGCGCGTCCGGCCCGGGGCGCACGGGCGTGCCGTGCTCGAGGAGGTCGGTGAGCAGCGCGTTCGGGACGTGCTCGTGCTCGAACGTCAGGACGTCCGCCGGGGCGGCGCCTGCCGGGGCGATGAGCGAGCGGACCGCGGCCTCGTCGGACGCGACGCCGACGGGCGCGTCCACGACGACCTGGGCCGCGGACGAGTCCGGGGCCTCCACGAGCACGCGCAGGTGCACGCCGAGCTCCCCGGCCGCGGGGGCCATCATGCGTGCGAGCTGTCCTCCGCCGACCACGGCGATCACTGGGGCTGCCACGTGCACCCACCCTAGTGCCTGGCCGCGAGGCGGCCCGTCCCGGACCGCCCGTCGGACGGGCGGCACCCGGACGCCGGGTGGAGGGCGGACGGGAACCGGGCGGAGGCCGGACGACGGACCGCACCCGGGCGGGGCCCCGGACCGCCCGGTAGCCTCGAGGGGTGGTGAGCGACCTGGACCGGCGAGCGGAGTCGTCCGCGACGTCCGGGTCGCGCCGCGGGCGGGTGCTCGCGCGGGTCCGCGAGCTCGCGAAGTTCGGCTCGGTCGGCGCGCTCGCGTACGTCGTCGACCTCGGCCTGTTCAACCTGCTCAGCTTCGGCCCGGGCGAGCTGCTCGGGCACAAGCCGCTCACCGCGAAGATCGTCTCCGTCGCCGTCGCGACGCTCGTGGCGTGGGTCGGCAACCGGTACTGGACGTTCTCGGACCGGCGCACGCAGTCGCGCGGGCGGGAGCTCGCCGCGTTCGTCGTCGTCAACGTGGGCGGCATGCTCATCGCGGTGGGGTGCCTCGCGATCTCGACGTACGCGCTCGGGCTGACGTCGCCGCTCGCCAAGAACATCTCGGCGAACGTCGTGGGGCTCGCCCTGGGCACGGCGTTCCGCTACGTCGCGTACCGCCACCTGGTCTTCACGGGAGACCGCGACGCCGCGGCCACCCCGGCGGGCACCGCCGACGACGCGGCCCGCCCTCCCGCGGACGTGCGGGCCGACTGAGCCCTCCGCGTCCCGGGGCGCGTCAGCCGCGCCGGCGCCGGCGCCGACCGGCCGCGACCGCCGTCCCCGTCGGCAGCACGACCCGCGGGTCGAGGCGCCGCGGCACCCCCGCGAGGAAGAGCGCGAAGACCGCGGGCCGGCGCTGCGCGAGCTCCAGGCGACCGCCGTCGGACGCGGCGAGGTCCCGGGCGAGCGCGAGACCGAGGCCCGTCCCCGCGCCCGACGTGACCTCGCGCTCGAAGATGCGCGGCGCGAGGTCGTCGGGGACGCCCGCGCCCTCGTCGGACACCTCGGTGACGATGGCGCCGCTCGTGCCGGACGGGCGGGCGCGGACCGTCGTCGTGCCGCCGCCGTGCTTGAGGGAGTTCTCGATGAGCGTGGCCAGCACCTGCGCGAGCGCACCGGGTGTCGCGAGCACCTGGTACTCGGGCGGCACGTCGACGACGAGCCGGCGCCCCGCCTTCGCGAACGTCGGCACCCACTCCTCCTCCTGCTGGTGCACGACGTCGAGCAGGCTGACCGCCTCCGTCGTCCCGCCCTGCGCACGCCGGGACGACGCGAGGAGGTCGTCGACGACGCCGACGAGGCGCTCGACCTGCTCGAGGGAGATGCGCGCCTCCTCCTGGACCGCCGGGTCGTCGGAGGCGAGGGAGATCTCCTCGAGCCGCATGCTCAGGGCCGTGAGGGGCGTGCGGAGCTGGTGCGACGCGTCGGCGGCGAACTGGCGCTCGGCGGCGAGCCGGCCAGCGAGCCGGTCGGAGCTGCGCGCGAGCTCGGCCGCGACGAGGTCGATCTCCTCGACGCCCGAGGGTTCGAGGCGTGGCCGGACCTGCCCCGAGCCGAGCTGCTCCGCGGACGCCGCGAGGTACACGAGCGGCGCGGCGATGCGGTTCGCCTGCCACACCGCCATCCCGATGCCCGCCGCGAACGCGACGATCGCCGCGGCCACGACGAGCAGCACGACCTGCGCGGCCTGGAGGTAGGCGTCCCAGTAGGAGACGGTGAGGGTCACGAGCGCGCCGGAGTCGGAGTGCAGGGGCTGCTCGATCTCACGACCGGTGATCTCGTCGCCCGCCGTGAGCACCGTGCCGTCGGGCAGCGCGACGTAGACGTGCGCCGGCGGGTCGCTCGCGCGCGGCTGGACCGCGTCCTCGATGACGTAGTCCGGGATCTCGTCGCCCGCCGCGAGACGCGCGTCGATGGACCGGGACAGGCGCTCCACGCGCGAGGAGACGTCGTCGACCTCGCCCTGGAGCACGAACCGGGCGCCGTAGAAGGCGAGGGGGAACCCGAGGAGGATCACGGCGACGGCCACGGCCGCCACCGTCGCCTGCAGCATCCGACGCCGCACGCTGCCCCTCGCTCCCCGTGTCCCTCGTCCCGTCAGGGGACGGTCAGCTCTCGCCGGTCTCGAAGCGGAAGCCGAGGCCCCGGACGGTCGAGATGTAGCGCGGCGCGTTGGCGTCGTCGCCGAGCTTGCGACGCAGCCACGACACGTGCATGTCGAGCGTCTTCGTCGAGCCGACGGGCTCCGAGCCCCACACGTCGCGCATCAGGGCGTCGCGGACGACGACCGAGCCCGCGCTGGCGACGAGCACGCGCAGCAGCTCGAACTCCTTGGTGGTCAGGTGGAGCTCGCGCTCGCCCTGGAACGCCCGGTGCGCGGAGACGTCGATGCGGACGTCCTGCGCCGCGAGCTCCTCCTCGTCGACCTGCTCGCCGTGCGAGCGGCGCAGGAGCGCCCGGACCCGGGCGAGGAGCTCCGCGAGGCGGAACGGCTTGGTGACGTAGTCGTCGGCACCCGCGTCGAGGCCCACGACGAGGTCGACCTCGTCGGCGCGCGCGGTGAGCACGAGCACGGGCGTGGTCAGGCCCTTGTGACGGATCTCGCGTGCGACGTCGAGGCCGTCCATGTCCGGAAGGCCCAGATCGAGCACCACGATGTCCGCACCGCTGGCCGAGTCGATCGCCCCTTGACCAGTTCCTTGGACGACGACGTTGTAACCCTCACGTGTCAGTGCGCGCGCCAAAGGTTCGGCAATCGCCGGGTCGTCCTCCGCTAGCAGTACGTGGGTCATTCGCTCATGCTAGGGCATCAGTACGACTTCGGTCCCATCGTGCTCGGTGAACTCTGCGACCCTGGTCGGACGCCGTGCGACCGCCCGCTGCCTAGGCTGGACGCATGGGTTGGTACGAGCGCCTCGGGCAGTGGTCCGACGAGCACCGCTTCGGTGTGGACCTCACCGTCACGCTCGTCCTCGCGGTGGCGTTCGTCCCCGCGTCGGCGGCGTTCTCCGCGTCCGGTGCGAGCGGCGTCGGCACGAGCGGCGGCTGGGCCGCGTTCTGGGCCGTGCTGCTCCTCGCGCCGCTCCCCTGGCGACGCTCGTACCCGCTCGCGTCGGCGGTCACGGTGTACTCGGTCGCGCTCGTGCACCTGCTCGCGGGCTACCTCCTTATCTTCCCGGCCGACTTCGCCGTGCTCGTCGCGCTCTACTCGGTCACCGTCTACGGGCCGCGCTGGGCGCACCGCACCGCGATCGTCGCGTCGCTCGTCGGCGCGGTGGTCCTGGGCGTCGCGCTCGGGCTGCTGTCGGGCCGGCTCACCGACCTCGCGCTCATGGTCTTCCTCACGTCCGCGTTCGGCGGGATGACGTTCCTCGCGGTCTGGGCGTTCGGCCTGGTGCGGCGCTCCCGGCGCGAGACGATCGCGGCGCTCGTCGACCGCGCGGAGCGCCTCGAGGTCGAGCGCGACCAGCAGGCCCAGATCGCGACCGCGGCCGAGCGGGCGCGCATCGCCCGCGAGATGCACGACATCGTGGCCCACTCGCTGTCCGTCATCATCGCCCAGGCCGACGGCGGCCGGTACGCCGCCGCGCACGACCCCGACGCCGCGGCCCGCGCGCTCGCGACCGTCTCGGAGACGGGGCGCACCGCCCTGGCCGACATGCGCCGTCTGCTCGGCGTGCTGCGGTCCGAGCCGCCGCGGCCGCCCGCGCCGGGACCGGCCGTCGGGCCGGCGGGCACCCTCGCGCTGCCCGCGGGACGCGGCGCCCCCGGCCCAGGACCCTCCGGACCGGGTGCGGCCACGCAGCAGCTCCCGGGGAACCCCCCGCCGGCCGCGCTCGAGCGCGCGCCCCAGCCCGACGCCGCCGACCTCGAGAGCCTCGTCGCCCAGGTGCGCGACAGCGGGATGCGCGTGTCGTTCGTGCGCGTCGGCGAGGCGCGCACCTTGCCGCCCGGGGCCGGGCTCACGGTCTACCGCGTCTGCCAGGAGGCGCTCACCAACGTCCTCAAGCACGCGGGCCCCGACCCGGAGGTGACGGTCGTCGTGCGCTGGGGCGCCACGACCCTCGACCTCGAGGTCGAGGACGACGGCCGGGGCGCCTCGAGCGCGGCGGAGGCCCGGCAGGAAGCCCGGTCCGGCGGCTACGGCGTGCTCGGCATGCGCGAGCGGGCCGCGCTCTTCGGCGGGTCCGTCCAGGTGGGGCCGCGCGCCGGCGGCGGGTTCCGGGTGCACCTGCGCCTGCCCGTGCCGGCGGTCCCCGGTCGCGCGCCCGCGCCGCCCGCCCCCGCGCCGTCGGGCAGGACGGCACCGTCGGGCAGGATGGGACCGGGCAGGACGGGACCGGGCCCGACCGCCGCGGGACCGGGGCCGGGCGTCTTCGCCCCGCCCCCGCCGCCCGCCCGACCCGCGCGCGAGACCCCGACCGGACCGACCGACAGGACACCATGACCGACGCCCTCCCCGTGCCCGACGACACGTACGCCGCCGAGCCGCACGCCCCCGTGCGCATCGCGCTCGTCGACGACCAGCAGCTCGTGCGCGCGGGCTTCCGCATGGTGATCGACTCCCAGCCGGACCTCACGGTCGCCGTCGAGGCGGGCGACGGGCTCCAGGCGCTGCGCCTGCTCGCGGACCACCCGGTCGACGTCGTGCTCATGGACGTCCGCATGCCGCACCTCGACGGGCTCCAGACGACGGCGCGCCTCACCGCGGCGGCGGCCGACGGCGCGCACGCCCCCAAGGTCATCGTCCTCACGACGTTCGACCTCGACGAGTACGTGCTCGAGGCCATCCGCTCGGGCGCGAGCGGCTTCCTGCTCAAGGACGCGCCGCCGGAGGAGATGCTGGCCGCGATCCGGACGGTGCACCGCGGCGACGCGGTCATCGCGCCGTCGTCCACGCGGCGCCTGCTCGAGCACCTCGTGACGGCGCTGCCCGCCGAGCAGGTCCAGGACTCGCCCGCGCACGCGGCCGTCGAGGGCCTCACCGAGCGCGAGCGCGAGGTGCTCGTGCTCATGGCGCGCGGCCGCTCCAACACGGAGATCGCGAGCGACCTGTTCGTCGCCGAGGCGACGGTCAAGACCCACGTCGGGCGCATCCTCGCCAAGCTCGGCGCGCGCGACCGCGTCCAGGCCGTCGTGACGGCCTACGAGACGGGCCTCGTGCGCCCCGGCGCCTGACCCCGCACCGCCCGCGCCCCACCGGTCCCCGACCGGTGGGGCGCCGTCGTGTCCGCCCTGGGCGGGGGACGTCTACGACCAGAGGATGACCCGGCCCGCGGCCAGGACCCGACCGTCGCGGGACGCGGCGGGCCCGGCCCGCTCCGTAGCGTCGTCCACGATCCCGACGCACGCCCGTGACCACCGGTCCGCGTGCGGCACGACGAACCAGGAGACGACGTGGACACGACCGTGTACCGACCCACCGACCCGGCCCCCGCCGGCCCGCCCGCGGTGCGGGCCCGCACGCTGCGCAAGACCTACGGCACGGGCGAGGCGGCGGTGCACGCGCTCGACGGCGTCGACGTGGACTTCGAGCGCGGTCACTTCACGGCCATCATGGGCCCGTCGGGCTCGGGCAAGTCGACGCTCATGCACCTGCTCGCGGGCCTCGACACCGCGACCAGCGGGCACGCCTTCATCGGGGACACCGAGGTCACCGGCCTCAACGACAACGCGCTCACGCAGCTGCGCCGCGACCGCGTCGGCTTCGTGTTCCAGTCGTTCAACCTGCTGCCGATGTTCACGGCGGAGCAGAACATCACGCTCCCCGTCGAGCTCGCGGGCGGCAAGGTCGACCGTGCGTGGTTCGAGACGCTCGTGCGCACGCTCGGCCTCGAGGCACGCCTGAGCCACCGTCCCAGCGAGCTGTCCGGCGGGCAGCAGCAGCGCGTCGCCATCGCGCGCGCCCTCATCGCCGGCCCGGAGGTCGTGTTCGCCGACGAGCCGACGGGCAACCTCGACTCGCGCTCGGGCGCTGAGGTGCTGAGCTTCCTGCGCCGCTCGGTGCGCGAGCTCGGCCGCACCATCATCATGGTCACGCACGACCCGACGGCCGCGGCCTACGCGGACCGCGTCGTGCTCATCGCCGACGGGCGCATCGCGGGCGACATCACCGACCCGACGCCCGAGTCGGTGCTCGCGGGGCTCGACGCGCTGCGCACGCTCGACGCCGGCACCGACGGCCCCGCCCCGACGGCGTCGCAGGCGGTGCGCGCCTGATGTTCCGGCTCACCCTGGCGCAGATGCGCCGCAGCATCGGCCGCCTCGTCGCGGCCGGCGTCGCGATCGTCATCGGGACGGCCTTCGTCACGGCGACGCTCATCGCGGGCAACGTCATCACCCAGACCACGAACGACTCGATCGCCGCGCAGTACGCCGACGCCGACCTCGTCGTGTCGGCCCCGGACGACCTCACGGCGCCCGACGTCGAGGCGCTGCGCTCCGTGCCCGGCGTCGAGGCCGTCGACGCGGTCTCGTTCACCTACCTCGACCTCTCCCACGGCGCGAAGCGCGTGTTCCAGCTCGGCGTCCCGGCGCCGTCCGACCCGCGCTTCGAGGCGCTCGAGGTCGTCGAGGGCTCGATGCCCACCGCCTCGGGCCAGATCTCGCTGCCCACCGCCGTGGCCGAGCGCCTCGGCGTCGGGATCGGCGACACCGTCACCAGCTCGCGCAACGTGTGGGACGACACCGCGCCCGACGGCGGCGACTACACGGAGGTCCGGGACGAGCTGACCGTCGTCGGCACGACCGACGACCCGTTCGGCGCGTACGCCCAGATGGGCGGTGCCGTCGTGGTCCCGGCCGAGGACGTCGCGGCCTGGGAGGCCGCGCAGACCGCGCCCGACGACCCGGCCCGCACCTACTCGTCCGCGATGGTGGGCCTCGCGCCCGGCACGGACCTCGAGACGGCGCGCGCCGAGCTCGTCGCCGCCTCGCCGGACGGGGCGAAGGCCGTCACGCCGGACGAGCACGCGCAGGACCAGGCGCGCAAGATGACCGGCGACCAGGACGTCTTCACCTACGTCATCCTCTCGTTCGCCGCCGTCGCGCTGCTCGTCGCGGCGCTCGTCATCGCGAACACGTTCCAGGTCCTCGTCGCGCAGCGCACGCGCACCCTCGCGCTCCTGCGGGCGGTCGGCGCGAACAAGGCGCAGCTCGCCCGGTCCGTGCTCACCGAGGCGACGATCCTCGGCGTCGTGTCCTCGCTCGCCGGCATCGTCCTGGGCGGCCTGCTCACGCAGATCGCGCTCCTCGTGGCGCGCGGCGCCGACCTGGGCGTCCCGGTCCCCGCGACCATCACGGTGACGCCCGTGGTGGTGCTCGTGCCGCTCGTGGTCGGCACGCTCGTGACGGTCGTCGCGTCGCTCGCCCCCGCCCGCGCCGCGACGCGCGTCGCCCCGCTCGAGGCGCTGCGCCCGGCCGACGCGCCGAGCATCCTGCGCGGCGGCGGCCGCGTGCGGCTCGTCCTCGCGTCCCTGCTCACGCTGGGCGGCGTCGCCGTGCTCGCGGGCGGGATCTGGCTCGGGCTCACCGACAAGCCCGAGATCGGGCTCCTCGCCGGGGTCGTCGGCGGCGCGCTGTCGTTCGTGGGCGTCCTCGTCGGAGCGGTCTACTGGCTGCCCGCCGTCGTGGCGTTCGTCGGCCGGCTGCTCGCGGGCACCGGGTCGACGGCGCGCCTCGCCACCGCGAACACGCTGCGCAACCCGCGCCGCACCACGGCGACGAGCACCGCGCTCCTCATCGGCGTCACGCTCGTCGCCATGATGTCGACCGGCGCCGCGAGCGCCCGCACGTCGCTCGACGCGGCGCTCGACGACCAGTACCCCGTCGACGTCATGGTCGCGACGGACGCGTACGGGTCGACCGGCGAGCCGGTGCCGTCCGACGTCGTGCGCGCCGTGTCCGGCACCGAGGGCGTGTCCCGCGTCGTCGAGCTGTACGCCACGGCGGTGACCATGCCGGACGGCACCGAGACGTCGTTCCACGGGGTCGACCCCGACGCCGCGCGCTCCGTGGTGCGGACGCCGGACGACCTCGCGGCCTTCGGTCGGGGGACGGTCCTCCTCTCGGAGGGCGAGGCGGAGAACTACGGTCTCGCGGACGGCGAGACCGCCGAGCTCACGGGCCCGACGGGCGAGACGCTCGACGTGGTCGTCCGCACCGGGGGCATCGGCTCCGGCGGGCTGCTCACCGTCGACGACGCGCGCGCCGTCGACCCGACGGGCCTCATGTCCCGGCTGTGGGTCGGCCTCGACGACACCGGCGCCGCCGCACAGGTGGTGCCCGCGATCCAGGACGCCGTCGTGGAGTCGGACACGCCCGTGGAGGTCGCCGGGATCGCCGTCGAGCGCGCGGCGATGCAGAGCGTCATCGACACGATCCTCGGGGTCATCGTCGGGCTGCTCGCGGTCGCGGTCGTCATCGCGCTCATCGGCGTGGCGAACACGCTCTCGCTCTCGGTCATCGAGCGGCGACGCGAGTCGGCGACGCTCCGGGCGATCGGCCTCAGCCGCTCCCAGCTGCGCTGGATGCTCGCGATCGAGGGCATGCTCATCGCGGGCGTCGGGGCGGTCCTCGGGATCGTGCTGGGTGTCCTCTACGGGTGGGCCGGAGCCGCCACGGCGCTGAGCGTCATGGGCGACGTGTCGCTCGCCGTGCCGTGGCGCGACATCGTGCTCGTGCTCGTGGTCGCGCTCGTCGCGGGTCTCGTCGCCTCCGTCGTCCCCGGCCGCACCGCGGCTCGGACGTCGCCCGTCGCGGCGCTCGCCGTGGACTGAGCCACACGCACCACCGGCCGTCGGCCGACGCGCGCCCCTGTGGACGTACCCCCGTCCACAGGGGCGCGGTCGTGCGCGGTCGGCACGGACCGCCGTCGGGCACGATCGCCGGGTGCGCTCCCCCGCCCCGTCCCTCGCTCCCGGTGCACCGCCGGGCGGCACGCCCGCGCCCCGGCCCGACGGCGCGGCGTGGGTGCGCGTGACGGTCCACCCGGGCACGGACGTCCTGCTCGCCGCGGGCACCCGCCTCGGCGACGCGCGGCCTGCGCTCGCCGACCTCGGCTGCCGTCCTGAGCTGCGCACGGCGCCGCTGGCCGTGGACGGCGTCCCGGTCGACGACGACCAGCGCTGCGGCACGCGGCCGCTCCTCCCCGGGACGACGATCGCGGTCGCGCGGAGGGGCCCCGAGCCCCGGGCCCGCGACGACGGGCCGCCTCCGGAGCACGTGCTCGCGGCGCCCCGGCACGTCGCGGTCCTGGGCGGCCCGGACGCCGGGCGGCTCGTCGCCGTCGGGCACGGCTCCCGCGGGCGGGCACGCGTCGACCGGCTCGACGGCCGCTGGCGCACCACGCGGC
>QAPD01000093.1 GCA_003052455.1 Sphaerisporangium cinnabarinum
CCCGGCGCCGGGCGGGGGCCACGCTCGACCGGCCGTCGCCGCGGGGGCCGTCGGCCGGAGATCCCGGCGCGCCCGGGCCGAGCGCTCGGGCGTCCGTCGCGGCGGGAGAGGGCGGTGGGCCCGACCGCCGGGGCGACGTCGCGCCCGGCGGGCCACGCCACCCGGACGCGGAGCGCGGCCCGTGAGCCCGGGCCAGCCGCGGCACGTCCGCCCCTCGGGTGCCGGGCGGGGGCCGCGCCCCGGGACGACGCGCGACGCCGTCCCCCGGATCGCGGGCGCGCTCCCCGGCGACCCCGCGGCGCCGGGCACCCCCGACGAGACCGCGGAGGCCGGCGCGACGGAGGCTCCCGCCCCCCGCACGGGCGGCCTCGGCCGGTCGTCGGCACTCATGGCGTCGGGCACGTTCGTCTCGCGCGGCCTGGGCCTGGTGCGCAACGTCCTGCTGGTCGCCGCGATCGGCACGACGGGCCTCGTCGCGGACGCGTTCGACGTCGCGAACAAGATCCCCAACGTCCTCTTCGCGATCCTCGCGGGCGGCGTGCTCAACGCCGTCCTCGTCCCGCAGATCGTGCGGGCCTACCGCGCCCGCAACACGCAGGAGCGGCTCGACAAGCTGCTCACGCTCTCGGGCGTGATCCTCCTGGCGCTGTCCGCGCTGCTCACGGCCGGTTCGAGCATCCTCGTCGCGCTGTACACGGGCCCTGGCTGGACGGCGCCGCAGACGTCGCTCGCCGTCGCGTTCGCCTTCTGGTGCACGCCCCAGCTCTTCTTCTACGGCCTCTACACCCTGCTCGGTCAGGTCCTCAACGCACGTGGCCAGTTCGGCCCGTTCATGTGGGCGCCCGTGCTGAACAACGTGGTGTCGATCGCGGGGTTCGCCGCGTTCATCGCGCTGTACGGCCCGGCGGTGACCGGGAACGTCGACGACCTCACCCAGTGGGACGGGACCAAGATCGCGCTGCTCGCGGGCACCGCGACGCTCGGCGTCGCCGCCCAGGCGCTCATCCTCGTCGTCCCGCTGTGGCGCGCGGGCTTCCGCTGGCACCTGCGGTTCGGCCTCCACGGCATCGGCCTGCGGTCCGCGGGCCAGGTGGCCCTGTGGACGTTCGCCGCGGTCATCCTCGAGCAGGTCGGCGTCCTGTTCACGACGCGCTTCGCGAGCGAGGCGCCCCGTGCGGCGCTCGCCCAGACGTTCGGGGCCTACCGCGACGACCCCGGGACCCTGGGCGCCGTCACCGGGCTGGTGACGGGCGCCCCCGACGCCTTCTCGGGCGCGCTCGCCGTCGCGGGCAACGCGGCCTACACGCAGGCCCTGATGATCTACCTCCTCCCGCACTCCCTCGTGACCGTCTCCATCGCGACGGCGCTCTTCACGGGCATGAGCGCGGCCGCCCACGCGGGCGACCTCGCGCGCGTACGGCACGACCTCTCGCGCGGCGTGCGCACCGTCGGCGTGTTCACGGTGTTCGCGACGGCGGTCCTCGTCGTCCTCGCCCTGCCCGTCACCAAGCTGCTCGTGCCCTCGGTCGACGCCGCCTCGGGCGAGGCCGTCTCCATGGTGCTGCGCGCGATGGCGCTCGGGCTCGTGCCGCTCGGCGGCATGGTCCTCATGAAGTGGGTCTACTACGCGTTCGAGGACGGGCGCACGGTCTTCTGGATCCAGGTGCCGGGCACGCTCGTGCTCGTCGGCGTGTCGTGGCTCGGCACGCAGCTCCTCCCTCCCCAGCTCTGGGTCGTGGGCATCGGCCTGGCGATGAGCCTGTCCAACCTCGTGGCCGTCGGGCTCCGCACGGTCGGCCTGCGGCGCACCCTCCACGGGCTCGACGGCGCACGGATCCTCCGCCTGCACGTCAAGGCGGGCCTCGCCGCACTCGTGAGCGCCGTCGCCGGGTGGGGCGTGCTGCGGGCCTTCGTCGTGCTCTCGGGTGACCCCGCCGATGGGATCTACGGGCTCTCGTGGTGGCAGTCGGTCGTCGTCGTGGCGGTCGCCGGCACCGTGATGGGCCTCGTCTACGCGGGCGGCCTCAAGCTCATGCGCGTGCGGGAGCTCGACCAGCTCGCGGGACCGATCGTGGGGCGCGTCAGACGCCTCGTCCGCCGGTGACGCGACACGTCTGACGTGCGCGGATCCGGTGATACGGGGGCAATCCGGGCCCGCGTACCATGGGGTCTCGACCACGAGTCCCACACGGAGGAGGTCCGGTGAACGGCGTGGCCCCAGGAACGCTGCTCGTCGCGCGCTACCGGCTCGACGAACAGCTCGCGTCCGACCTGTCGGACGTCACGGCATGGTCGGCGCACGACCAGATCCTCGACCGGCCCGTGCGGCTCTCGGTCGTCACCGGCGCGCACGTCGCCGAGGCGCTCGACTCCGCGCGGCGTGCCGCGCTCGTCGTCGACCCGCGCCTCACGCGGGTGCTCGACGTCGGGTCCGAGGACGGCGTGGCGTACGTCGTGACCGAGCGCTACACGGGCATCACGCTGAGCGAGGTCGTCGCCGGCGGGATCGTCGACCCGCAGCAGGCGCGCGCGATCGTCGGCGAGGCCGCCGCCGCCCTCGAGGTCGCGCGCCGTCGCGGTGTCCACCACCTCGCGCTGCGCCCCGACGCGGTCCGTGTCGACGGCAGCCGCGTGCTCCTCACGGGCCTCGGTCTCGACGCCGGCGTCGCCGGACACGAGCAGCACGACGCCGAGCAGACCTCCCGCGCGGACGCCGTCGGGCTCGTCGCGCTCCTCTACTACGCGATGACCGCCCGGTGGGCCGGGCCGTCCCTCGACGTCCCCTGGATCGCCGCGGACGCCATCCACCCGCTCCCCGCGCAGCGCGCGGGCGAGGGTGTGCTCGCCCTCTCCGACGTCCGCCCCGACGTCCCGGCCGAGCTCGACGACCTCTGCACCGAGACCTTCGCCGGCACCCACGGCACCGCCGAGGAGTGGACCGCGACGCCCCTGGGCGACGGGCCGCGCTCGCCCGCCGACGTCGTCGGTGCGGTCGAGCCGTGGGGCGAGGTCTCGGTCGTCGCGGCGCTGCCCGCGTTCGTGCAGCCCGCCGCCGGTGTGAGCCGCCAGTCGGTGCGCTCGGCGTTCGACGGCGCGGCCAGCGCGCCGCCCGGGACACCGCCGCCCGCCCCGCCGGTCCGCCGTCCGACGACCGGACGCATCCACCGCGTCGGTGCCGTGCCCGGGTCCGCAGGCCCGGGGGTGGCCTACGCCGCCGGGGCCGCGACCGGGGCCACCGCCGCCGTCCCGCCGCCCGCGGCTGCCTCGACCGCCGAGGCGTACGCGGTCCCGCCGCCGCCCGTCGGCTACGACGCGGGCACCGTTCCCCTGGCGTACGACCCGGCGTCCCCGCCGCCCCCGCCCGCCGGCCCCGACGCCGCGCAGGCGTGGAGCGAGCCCGTCCCGTCGCGTCGCGGTCCGCGACGGTTCAACGCGACCCCGATCGTCCTCGTGCTCGTCCTGGCCCTCGTGGTGGGCGGCGTCGTCTGGGCCGTCAACACCGCGTTCGACGGTTTCGGGCCCGCCGTGCAGACGAACGAGCCCACCGCGGGCGGGTCGGAGGCACCGGCCGAGGGCGGTGAGGGCACCGGCTCCGGCGGGGAGGAGGCCCCTGCCGCACCCGAGGTCCGCCCGATGATCGCGTCCGGCACCGCGCTCGACCCCGAGGGGGACGCCGCCGGCAACAACGACGGCGAGCACCCGGAGCTCGCGTCGCTGGCCTACGACCAGCAGCCGGACACGACGTGGATCTCGCGCCGCTACAACGCGGCCGACTTCGCCGGGCTGCGCTCGGGGATCGGCTTCGCCGTCACCCTCGAGGAGAAGGCGCCCGTCTCGTCGATCGTCATCGACACCGCGACGAACGGCGGCAACGTCGAGATCCGCGCGACGAGCCCCGACACCCCGACCGAGGGCACCGTGCTCGCGTCCGGACCGCTGTCACCCGGCGCCACGTTCACGTTCGAGCAGCCGGTCGAGGCCGAGTCCATCGTCCTGTGGTTCACCGAGCTGCCGCAGAACCCGGCCGGCGAGTTCCGCGCGGAGATCAACGAGATCCTCGTCTCCTGACGTCGTGGGGGCCCGACGCGCACCGGGTCCCCACGGTCCGCCGCGCCCCGCCGTCGCGCTCGTGCCCGCCCGCAGTCCTCGTCGTGGACGCGCCCGACGTGTCCGGTCGCTCCGGCGCCGGGTCGGCCGTGGAGCGCGCGCCGGGTCGCGGCGGTCGGCGCGCCGGGGCGTCGAAGACCGCCGCCGCGGTGGGACGGGAGCCGGTCGGATCGCACCCACGGTGAGCCGAGCGCCCGTCGACCGGCGAACCCCGTACCGTGGAACAGAAGCCGCCCCGGCGGCGTTCACACTCTCGCGTGGTCGGCCGCCACGCATCGAGCATCCGAGGAGCAGCACGTGACCGAGCAGTCAGCCGTCCAGAACCTGATCATCGTCGGGTCCGGTCCCGCCGGGTACACCGCGGCGATCTACGCGGCGCGCGCGGGCCTGGCCCCGCTGGTGCTCGCGGGGTCGGTCACCGCCGGCGGTGCGCTGATGAACACCACCGAGGTCGAGAACTTCCCCGGGTTCCCCGACGGGATCATGGGCCCCGAGCTCATGGACCACATGCAGAAGCAGGCCGAGCGCTTCGGCGCGCGCATCGAGTGGGACGACGCCACGCTGCTCGACCTGGAAGGGCCGGTCAAGACCGTCGTGACGGGCAACGGCGACACCTACCGCGCCCGCGCCGTCATCCTCGCGACCGGGTCCGCGTACCGCGAGCTCGGGCTGGACGACGAGAAGCGCCTGTCCGGCCGCGGCGTGTCCTGGTGCGCGACGTGCGACGGCTTCTTCTTCCGCGACCAGCACATCGCGGTCGTCGGTGGCGGCGACTCGGCGATGGAGGAGGCCACGTTCCTCACCCGTTTCGCCGAGAAGGTGACGCTGGTGCACCGTCGCGACGAGCTGCGCGCGTCGAAGATCATGGCCGACCGCGCGCTCAACGACCCGAAGATCGAGTTCGCCTGGAACAGCGAGGTCGCCGGGATCGAGGGCGACAAGAAGGTCGAGGGCGTGACGCTGCGCGACACCGTCACCGGTGAGGAGCGTGAGCTCCCCGCCACGGGCCTGTTCGTCGCGATCGGCCACGAGCCCCGCACCGAGCTCGTCAAGGGGCAGATCGACCTGGACGACGAGGGCTACATCCAGGTCGTCGGGCGCACCACCGCGACCAACCTCGAGGGCGTGTTCGCGTGCGGCGACGCGGTCGACCACACCTACCGCCAGGCGATCACCGCAGCCGGCTCGGGTTGCTCGGCCGCCCTCGACGCGCAGCGCTACCTCACGGAGCTCGCGGACGCGGCGGGCCTCGCGGACCTGGCCGGCACCCCGCAGACGCCGAACCCCGACGAGCTGCCCGAGGCGCTCGCCGAGCTCCAGGCCTGACCCCGCACCGCAGCCACCGACGTCCCCAGGAGGTACACCATGTCGACCGTCCCCGTCACCGACGCCACCTTCCGCGCGGAGGTCCTCGAGTCCGACGTCCCCGTCCTCGTCGACTTCTGGGCGACCTGGTGCGGCCCGTGCCGCCAGGTCGCGCCGATCCTCGAGGAGCTCGCCGAGGAGTACGACGGCAAGATCAAGATCGCCAAGCTCGACACCGACGCGAACCCCGAGACGACCGCCGCCTACGGCATCGTGTCGATCCCGACGCTCAACGTCTACGTCGGAGGCGAGCTGCAGAAGTCGATCATCGGGGCGCGCCCCAAGCGCGCGCTCACGGAGGAGATCGACGCCGTCCTCGCCACGACCGTCTGAGCCATCGCCTCCGCGACCGCACCGACCGCGAGCGACCTCGCACCACGCACGCCGGAGGGCGGGCCACCAGCACGGTGGTCCGCCCTCCGGCGTCTTCACGCGATCCCCCGATCCTCCGTGCCACACTGGGGATCGTGACTGGACCGACGACTCCCTCGCAGCAGCCCGCTCCCAGCGGCACCCGCCTCGACCCGTGGTTCGGTGCCTACGCAGAGCGAGCGCACGGGATGCGAGCGTCGGAGATCCGCGCGCTGTTCTCGGTCGCGAACCGGCCAGAGGTCGTGTCGCTCGCCGGCGGCATGCCGTACCTCGAGGGCCTCCCCCTCGACCAGATCGCCGACACCATGCAGCGCCTCGTCGCGACGCGCGGCGCGACGGCGCTGCAGTACGGCTCCGGCCAGGGCGACGAGACCCTGCGCGAGCGCATCCTCGACGTCGTGCGGATGGAGGGCATCGAGTGCCACCCGGACGACGTCGTCGTGACGACCGGCTCGCAGCAGGCGCTCGACCTCGTCACGCGGATCTTCGTCGACCCGGGCGACGTGGTCGTCGCGGAGGCGCCGAGCTACGTCGGGGCGCTGGGCGTGTTCCGGTCGTACCAGGCCGACGTCGTGCACGTGCCCCTCGACGAGCACGGGCTCGTCCCGGAGGCGCTGGAGGAGACGCTCGCGCGCCTCGCCGCCGACGGGCGCCGCGTCAAGCTGCTCTACACCGTGCCCAACTTCCACAACCCCGCCGGCGTGACCCTCACCGCCGAGCGCCGCCCGCGCATCCTCGAGATCGCGCAGCGGTACGGCGTCCTCGTCATCGAGGACAACCCGTACGGGCTCCTCGGCTTCGACGGCCAGACGCTCCCCGCGCTGCGGTCGCTCGACGAGGACGGCGTCCTCTACCTCGGGTCGTTCTCGAAGACCTTCGCCCCGGGCTACCGCGTCGGCTGGGTCGTCGCGCCGCACGCCGTCCGCGAGAAGCTCGTGCTCGCGAGCGAGTCCGCGATCCTGTGCCCGTCGAACGCGTCGCAGCTCGCCATCGCCGCCTACCTCGACACGTGCGACTGGAAGGGCCAGATCAAGCAGTTCCGCGAGCTCTACCGCGAGCGACGCGACGCCATGATCGGCGCCCTCGCCGAGCACCTCCCCTCGGCGCGCTGGACCGTGCCGGACGGCGGCTTCTACACGTGGGTCCAGCTCCCCGACGGGCTCGACGCGCGCTCCATGCTCCCCCGCGCGGTCACCGCGCGCGTCGCCTACGTCCCCGGCACCGCGTTCTACGCCGACGGCACGGGCGCGAGCCACGTGCGCCTCTCCTACTGCTTCCCCACCCCGGAGCGGATCCGTGAAGGCGTCCGCCGCCTCGCGGGCGTCGTGAACGCCGAGCAGGAGCTCGTCGAGATCTTCGGCACCAACGCCGAGCTCGACCCCGACGTCACGGACGTCGAGAACCCCTCGCCGAACCTGGCCTGAAGCACCTCACCACACGACGCCGCTCCCACCCCGACCGGGCGGGAGCGGCACCGAACAGGAGTCCGTCACCAGTGGACACGACCACGGGCAGCCCGACGACGACCGGCGCAGCCGACAGCACGACCTCGACGGACGCGCAGCGCCCTGACCAGCACCTTCACCTCCTCCGGCCCGACGACGACGTCCCCCCCGGCGGGCACGTCGCCATCCTCGCGGGCGGCCTCTCGCACGAGCGCGACGTCTCGCTCCGGTCCGGCCGCCGGGTGGCGGAGAGCCTCCGCGCCGCCGGTCTCGAGGTGACCGTGCACGACGTCGACGCCGACCTCCTGCCCTTTCTCGAGTCCGCGCGCCCCGACGTCGTCTGGCCGCTGCTCCACGGCGCGAGCGGAGAGGACGGTTCCATCCGCGACGTCCTCGAGCTCGTCGGGGTGCCCTACGTCGGGACGGGCCCGCGGGAGAGCCGCGCCGCCTGGAGCAAGCCCGTCGCGAAGAACGTCGTCCTCGGCGCCGGCCTGTGCACCCCCGAGTACGTCACCCTCCCCCAGAGCCTCTTCCGCGAGCTCGGGGCCCAGCCCGTGCTCGACGCGGTCGTCGCACGCCTCGGGCTCCCGCTCGTCGTGAAGCCGACGCACGGCGGGTCGGCGCTCGGCGTGACGCTCGTCGAGCGAGCCGACCAGCTTCCTCGCGCCATGGTGGACTGCTTCGCGTACGGGGAGGTCGCGCTCATCGAGCAGGCCGTCCGGGGCGTCGAGCTGGCCGTGAGCGTCGTCGACCTGGGCCGCGGCCCGGAGGCGCTGCCGCCGGTCGAGATCGTCACGACCGGACCGTACGACTTCGACGCGCGCTACAACCCCGGCCGCACCGAGTACTTCGCGCCGGCCCGGCTCGACGACGACATCCTCGGCGTCGTCCGCGAGGTCGCCGTCCGGGCACACACCGCGCTCGGTCTCCGCGACCTGTCGCGCACCGACGTCATCCTCGACGCCGACGGGGTCGTGCAGTTCCTCGAGGTCAACGTCGCCCCGGGCATGACGGAGACGTCCCTGCTCCCCCAGGCAGCCCGCGCGGCGGGGCTCGACCTCGGGCACCTCTACCGGTCGCTCGTCAACACGCACGTCCGGCACTGATTCGTCCTCTGCGAGACTGGCAACGTCGCTGTTTCACGTGAAACAGCGACGTTGCCTGTCTCCGCCCCTTCCCCGCCGTGAGTGGGGTAAGGCCGGTGCCCTGGGACGCTGACGGCTCCTCGCTGTCGGGCGACCAGGACGACGCCTCGCTGGCGCGGTGACCCCCACGTGCCCGGTGTCGCACCCGCCTCCTCTACGTCCGCATCGTGTCGTTGGGCTCGGTTCCGTCGCACAGCATCTACTGCTGCACCGGGGCCGGCAAGGGACACGCGGGCCCAGCTCGACGAGCGCGCCAGAAGCACCGCAGGCACCCGGGCCGTGCGCCGGTGCCCCTTCGCCGGGAGTTGCGGGTCTGGGGTCTCGGGTCTGGGGTCTCGGGTCTGGGGTCTGGGGTCTGGGGTCTCGCGTCTCGCGTCTCGCGTCTCGCGTCTCGCGTCTCGCGTCTCGCGTCTCGCGTCTCGCGTCTCGCGTCTCGCGTCTCGCGTCTCGCGACGGATCCTCCTTCCGCGACAGCGAGCTACACCAGGTGAGTGGGGCGCCGGTCGGCGCTTCGCCGCGCGTCGCCCACTCACCGTGCGCAACACCGAACCTCGGCCGATACGGAGACGCCGCCGTGGGCTGTGTGGGACGAGACCTGGCGATTCATTCGTGCCACCGTGGCGGCGCCCTGGCGCCGCTCCCCTTCGTCACCGCCGCCGCACCGAGCTGACGTGCCTCGATCCGATCGCTCGCCGCGGGGGTCGTTGCGCATGCGCGTCTCAGCGTTGGTGGAGCGGCCGCCGTACCCGTCTCTGAGGCCCGTACATCGGGGCAGTCGTCGCGATCCCGCGCCCTGAGGCGACTCTCCCCTCTCCCAGCAGGCTGAGCGGAGACGGCATCTCAGACGCCGTTTCACGTGAAACACCCCGGAGGGAGGCCAACGGGGTCCACGGGGCGTGGAGCCACCCTCCGGAAGCGCGCCCGTCCCGGAGAGGCCGGGACTACCTCCGCTTCACGCGAGGTATGAGGCGCCTGCCGACCGAGGAGATGCGAGGTCCAAGGGCGCAAGGCCCATCCGCCCGGAGCCGGCAGGCCTGGAAGGGTTCTTGGAGACTCCGACACCCTTCCGCATTCATAGGATGCCGCGAATAGGGGAGAGGGAAGTGAAGGGGGTGGTGATCGCAGCGGCCTCCCCCGCGGCAGTTCTGACGCTCGCGTCCCTATCGCCGAACAATTGATCCGCGACCCACTGTGGCCGAACCCCTCCCCTCCCCCGGCGGGGGCACATGTGCTCTCCGCTCGTTTCTCGACCGTCCGGGACACGGGCTGCTGCCCTGCGCGGGCCGCGAAGCCCTGCCCGACGGGGCGGTGGCACCGCGATGTTCCACGTGAAACAGCCAGGCTCGTCGGGAGTGAGACAGATGAAGACGCGACCGCGCGACGTAGCCGGAGTGAACCTCCGGCTGGACATATACCGCGGTCCGCGCACTTGCGGCGCAATCTTGCGACGGTACCGCGGCTGTGTCCATCGCCTCTTGAGGCAGCGACTTCCTGGCGCATCCTCAAGCGGCTGGCGCTGGTAAGCGATCGGTGCTCGCTCACGCTCGGAGGCTCGACGCGACATGGCTTCGCACGCCCCTCTGCCTAGGTCGTGTCTCCATAGTCGCACGGCCGCGATGTTGCAGAGTGCGGTCGTGGATCGTGGTCGGGAGTTGTCGGACGACGGGCGCCCGCGCACCACGCCCGACGCCGTGATGGGCGACAGGGCCTACTCCTCGCGCGCGATCCGTGCCGAGCTGCGCCGGCGCGGCATCGTTGCGGTCACACCCGAGCCGCGCGACCAGCAGGCGCACCGTCGCAGGCGCGGACCACGAAGCGGACGTCCGGTCGAATATGACCCGGCTACCTACAAGGGTCGTAACGCGGTCGAGCGGTTCTTCAACCGCATCAAACGATGGCGAGCACTCGCGACCCGCTACGACAAGCACACCGTGATCTTCCGCGGCGCCGTCATCGTCGCAGCGATCCTGATCTGGGTGCCCGCGACCTGATTCCCAGATGGCGTCGGACTCAAGGGCATGCGCGACAGCGTGTCAGGGGACGCCGGATGCCTCGCTGCCGCACCGCAAGCGGGGTTCCTTCTCGGCCAGGAACGTATCGACGAGTTCGAACAGCACCGCGAGGGCGTGACGGTCGTCGTCGTCGGTCAGATCGGCGGGCCCCGGCGAATCGGGGCCTGGAAAAGCCAGTCCCCAGACGATCGCGGACCAGACCAGGTTGGGTCCCCGTGCGCCAGGTCGGGTCAGGAGCCACTCCTTAAAACCATCGAGTACGCCACCTGTATAGCGATCCCCGTGCATGTCGTATCCCTCGAGCCATGCGACGACGCGAACCCATGTGGCTCGACCGACATACATGCCTGGTCGCCTCGCGAACAGGGCAAGGAACTCCCTCTCTGACAACCCGGCTAGAGGTCGCTCGCCGGCACCGGTTAATCCCTCTGGTGACTCTGAGTTAGGACACACGCCCGCACTCTGCACCACCATGATCAAGGCACTAGGGAGACACGCCCTAGCTGTACCCGGCCAGGACGTTGGTTACAGCCGGCTGGTCGGGGGTAGACCTCCGAGGGCG
>QAPD01000094.1 GCA_003052455.1 Sphaerisporangium cinnabarinum
ACGGGGTGGTCGTCCGCGGCGCCCGGGACCGGCGGGCCTGCCGGGACGGCGGCCGCGACGCGCGTGGCGTCGGCGTCGGGGCCGGTGCCGACGCCGACCCCTGGGGTCGCGCCCGACGAGCGGGCGCGCAGCGACCGGCGGGTCGGCGTGCCGGCCCCGGCGGGCAGCGGCTCGGTGGTGCGCAGGACGGGTGCCTCCGGGGCCGGCACGGGCCCGGGGGGCGGGGCGGCGTCGTCCGCCCAGAACACCCACCCGGGCGGGGGCGGCGGCCAGGACGGGTCCGGGTGCCACTCGGTCGTCGGGGTGAAGCCCTCGGGCACGGGCCACCCCGGCGGCGGCACGAAGCGCACGGCCATGGGTCCTCCTTCGGTGGCGCCCGCCGCGCGGGGGCGGGACGCCGGGAGCCACGGGGCTCCCGGTCCAGCGTGGACGTGCCGCGGCGACGTCCGACGACGACGTCCGGGCGGGACGTCCGACGGGAACAGTAGGGGAGCCCTGCCCGTCGGCACGAATCGCCCCATCCCGGGCACGGGCCGGTCCGGGGGCGACGGGGCGGGGGCGAGGGGGACGGCGGGCGGACGGCGCGGACGCGTGGGTGGCCGCTGGTAGAACGGACGCAGACCGACGGACGGTCGGCGGCGACGGCCGTCGGCGGCCGTCCCGAACCGGAGGTGTGCGTGTTCCTCGTCGACGAGCCGGTGCTGCGGGCCGCGACCGTGGCCGACCGGGCCGGTGCCCGCGTGGCGCCAACCCGCGAGCGGGCGCTCGTGCTGTCGGCGAGCGACCTCGTCGTGGCCGCCGACTGCGAGTACCGGCTCCTGGTCCGGCTCGACGAGCAGCTCGGGCGCGCACCCCGCCGCGACGCGGGCGAGGACGCGATGCTCGCCCGCACCGCCGAGCTCGGCGCCCGGCACGAGCGCGAGGTGCTCGCGGCCTACGAGGCCGAGCACGGCCGGTTCGACCCGACGACGGGCCGCGGCGTCGTGCACGTCGAGCCGCCGCGCGGCACGTCGTGGGACGAGCTCGTCGCCGCCCAGGCGCGCACGCTCGCCGCGGTCGAGGCGGGGGCGGACGTCGTGCACCAGGCCGTGTTCTTCGACGGCGCGTTCCACGGGCGGGCCGACTTCCTCGTGCGCACGGGCACGGACGACGCGGGCGCTGCGCGCTACGCCGTCGTGGACGCCAAGCTCGCGCGCCGCGCGAAGGTCCCCGCGCTGCTCCAGCTCGCCGCGTACGCCGACCAGCTCGTCGGCGCGGGCGTCCCGGTGGACCCGGACGTCTCGCTCGTGCTCGGCACGAGAGAGCGCACGTCGCACCGCCTGGCCGACCTGCTGCCCGTCTACCGGGACCGGCGCGAGCGGCTCGTGCGGCTCACGGCCGAGCACGTCGCGCGCGAGGGCCGCGCCCCGTGGGACGACCCGGCGGTCCGCGCGTGCGGGCGCTGCGCCGACTGCCGTGCCCAGGTGGAGGCGCGCCGGGACGTGCTCCTCGTGGGCGGCGTGTACGAGTCGCAGCGCGCGGCCCTGCACGCGGCGGGGATCCTCACGATCGACGAGCTCGCCGCCGTGACCGACGAGACGCCGGTCCCGGCGGGGATGAGCCTGTCGAGCTTCGCGCGCCTGCGGCGGCAGGCCGCGCTCCAGCTCGGCACCGGCCCGTCCGACGGCACGGTCGTGTGGGCAGACGCGTCCGGGCCGCACGAGCTGTCGTGGCGCATCGACGACCCGGCGCCGGTGCTCGCCCTGCCGGAGCCGAGCCCCGGCGACCTCTTCTTCGACTTCGAGGGCGACCCGCTGTGGACGGACGCGGGCGGCACGAGCTGGGGGATCGACTACCTGTTCGGGTGGGTCGAGCGCCCGCCGACGCCCGAGGACCGGCCCCCGTTCCACGCCCTGTGGGCGCACGACCTCGCGGCGGAGCGGGACGCGCTCGTCGCGTTCGTGGACCACGTCAACGCGCGCCGCCGCGTCCACCCCGACCTGCACGTCTACCACTACGCCGACTACGAGCGCGCGCACCTGCTCGCGATCGCCGCGCGGCACGGCGTCTACGAGGAGGAGGTCGACGACCTCCTGCGCGACGGCGTCCTCGTCGACCTGTACGCCGTCGTGCGGCAGGCGCTGCACGTGTCCGACCGCTCGCGGTCCATCAAGAAGCTCGAGCCGCTCTACATGGGCGACGAGCTGCGCACCGGCGACGTGACCACGGGCGCCGCGTCCGTCGTCGCGTACGCCGAGTACACCGCCCTGCGCGACGCAGGCCGCAGCGAGGAGGCGACGGAGCTCCTGCAGGGGATCGCGGACTACAACCGGTACGACTGCGTGTCGACGCTGCGCCTCGCCGCGTGGCTGCGCGAGGCGGCCGCGGCGGTGGCCGGGGCAGCGGAGCGAGACACCGGCTCCGCGGCCGCGACGACCGATACGGCGGCCGCGAGCGTCGCGGCTGCCACCACCAGCGCGGCTGCCGCGCCCGGCGCGGGCGAGCGGGAGCGGTCGTCCGCGGTGCTGCTGGAGGAGGAGATCCGGCAGGCCGTCGGCGAGGACCGCGCGCGGCGCACGGCGGACGAGCAGGCGCTCGCGATGTACGGGGCGGCGGCCGGCTACCACCGGCGCGAGGCCAAGCCGTTCTGGCACGAGCACTACTCCCGGCTCGCGCTCCCGCCGGACGAGTGGCTGGGGCGGCGGAACGCGTTCCTCGTCGAGCAGGCGGAGGTCGTCTCGGGGTGGGAGGTCGAGCCGGGCCGGCGCACGTGGTCCCGGCGCCTCGAGCTCGTCGGGCGGCTGCCCGAGGGCAGCGACCTGCGCGTGGGCGTCGCCCCGTTCGTGCTCTACGACCCTCCCTCGCCGCTGTGCTCCCGGACGGCGGTCGACGGCGTGCGGGGCTGGCTCGGCGGCGGGTCGATCCTCGACGTCGGGCGCCGCGCGACGCCGGCGGGCGAGCGCGACGTGCTCGTCGTGCGCGAGCAGCTCCCGACGGGCGCGGAGCCGTTCGACGCGACCCCGGTCGCGCTCACCCCGTCGCCCGGGCCCGGCACGAAGCCGCTCGAGGCCGCGACCGAGGAAGCGGCGCGCCGCGCCCTCGCCACGTGGCGGGCCACGGGCTCGCTCCCGCAGGACGCCGCGACCGACGTCCTCCTGCGGAGGCCGCCGCGCCTCGTGCCGTCCGCTGTCGACGCCGCCGCAGCCGACGCCGCCGCAGCCGACGGCGCCGCAGCCCGCGCAGCCGACGGCGTCGTCGCCGACCGAGCGGGGGGCGGTGCGCTGCCTCCGGCCGAGGACGACGTCGTCGACGCGGTGACGGCCGCCGTCGAGCGCCTCGACGACTCGTACCTCGCGGTGCAGGGACCGCCCGGGACGGGCAAGACGTACGTCGGCGCGCGGGTCGTGGCACGGCTCGTCGCGCAGGGGTGGCGCGTCGGGGTCGTGGCGCAGTCCCACGCCGTGGTCGAGAACCTCCTGCGCGCGGTCGTGCTCGGCGCAGGCGTGCCCCGCGAGCTCGTCGCGAAGAAGCTCGCGGCGGACGGCCCGTCGTCGCGCGCCGTGTACGCCGAGCTCGACGGCGCCCACCTCGCCGCGTTCGCGACCGAGCCGGGGCCGCGCGTCGTCGGGGGCACCGCGTGGGACTTCGCCGCCGAGCGGCTGCCCGCCGGCACGCTCGACCTGCTCGTCGTCGACGAGGCGGGTCAGTTCTCGCTCGCGAGCACGGTCGCGGTCGCGCGGTCGGCCCGCCGGCTGCTCCTGCTCGGCGACCCGCAGCAGCTCCCGCAGGTCAGCCAGGGCCGCCACCCCGAGCCGGTCGACCGCTCGGCCCTCGCCTGGCTCGCCGACGGCCACGGGGTCCTGCCGCCGGAGCGCGGCTACTTCCTCGCCACCACGTGGCGCATGCACCCGGACCTCGCCGCCGCGGTCTCGACGCTCTCCTACGAGGACCGGCTGCGGGCGCACCCGAGCGCCGCGGCCCGCCGCCTCGACGGCGTCGCCCCCGGCGTGCGGCAGGTGCTCGTGGAGCACGCGGGCAGCACCGTGCGCTCCACGGAGGAGGCCGCCGAGGTCGTGCGCCAGGTCGCGGACGTCCTCGGCCGGTCCTGGACCACGACGGTCGACGGCGTCGCGCACGAGCGTCCGCTCGGGCAGGGCGACGTGCTCGTCGTCGCCCCCTACAACGCGCAGGTGTGGGCGGTGCGCGACGCCCTCCGGGACGCGGGCTACCCGGACGTCGAGGTCGGGACGGTCGACCGGTTCCAGGGCAAGGAGGCACCGGTCGTCATCCTCACGCTCGCGGCGTCGTCCGGGCACGAGGCGTCGCGCGGGCTCGGGTTCCTGCTCTCGCGGAACCGCCTCAACGTCGCGGTGTCGCGCGCGCAGTGGAGCGCGGTCGTCGTGCGCTCGCCCGGTCTCACCGAGGCGCTGCCCCGGTCGGCGCGCGGTCTGGAGGAGCTCGGCGCGTTCCTGGCCCTCACGACCTGACGGGCGACGCCCCGGCGTCGGGGCCGCCGGGACCGCCCACCGGAACGACCGCCGGACCGCCCACCGGAACGACCGTCGGAACGACCGTCGGAACGACCGTCGGAACGACCGCCGGGGCGGCCGCCGGAACCGCGGGCCGGTGCGCGTCGTTGGTCGGGAAGTGAGCCGTACCCGGCCACGACCTCGGCGCGAGCGCACGGCGCAGCGCCCCCACCCTCGGAGGACGACCCATGGGATTCCTGGACCGGCTCCTCGGCCGCGAGCCGCGAGACCACGGCGGCGCGCCGCAGCACACGGGCCCCTACGGCGCCCAGCCCCCGACGCAGCCCGCGAACCCCTACCCGACCCAGTACCCGGCCCAGCAGCCCGCGTACGGCAGCGCCCCGCAGGACGCCCAGCCCGCGGCCGGGCAGCGCACGCCGGACCAGGTCGCGATCGACCGGTACCGCTACCTGCTGCGCACCGCGCCGCCGGACGCCGTCGAGCAGGCGCACGCCGAGGCCTTCGCGCGGCTCACGCCCGAGCAGCGCCGACAGGTGCTCGCCGAGCTCGGCGAGCAGGTCCCGGCGGGGGAGCGGGCGACGTCGGACGCCCCGCAGGATCTCGCGCGCATGGCGACGCGGGCGGAGATGCGGCAGCCCGGGACGCTGGAGCGCACCTTCGCGGGCCGGGGCCAGGCGGGCCCCGGCTTCGGCGCGATGGTCGGCTCCAGCCTGCTCGGCACGATCGCGGGCGTCGTCATCGGGTCCGCGGTCGCGAACGCCCTCTTCGGGCCGGCGTTCGCCGACCCGAGCCAGCCCGTGGCCGAGGACTCGGCAGCGGGCGCCGGCGAGGACCCGGCTGCCGCCGAGGACCCGGGTGCCGCCGAGGGCGGCGGTGACGGCGG
Source organism: Sphaerisporangium cinnabarinum (assembly GCA_003052455.1). Taxonomy (GTDB): domain Bacteria; phylum Actinomycetota; class Actinomycetes; order Actinomycetales; family Cellulomonadaceae; genus Cellulosimicrobium; species Cellulosimicrobium cinnabarinum. The sequence continues at coordinate 5,353 of QAPD01000094.1, forward strand.
TGCCGTCGAGGCGTCGGGCGGGGACCCCGCTGGCGGCGCCGACGATGGCGGGTTCGACGGTGGAGGCTTCGACGGCGGCGGGTTCGACGACTTCGGCGGCTTCGGCGAGTTCTGAGGGCGTCTCCGCGCCCGGCGGAGCCTGACCCCGCCCGGCAGCGACTGATGCCGCCGGGGCGCCCGGAAACGCACGAGTGCCCCCGACCGGACGGTCGGGGGCACTCGGTGAACGATCGATCGGTGCGGCGAGCCGCTACCGAGGAGATCGGGTCAGACCGGGCGGATGTTCTCCGCCTGCGGGCCCTTCGGGCCCTGCGTCACGTCGAACTCGACGCGCTGGTTCTCCTCCAGCGTGCGGAAGCCCTGCGACTGGATCGCGGAGTAGTGCGCGAACACGTCGGCGGAGCCGTCCTCGGGGGCGATGAAGCCGTAGCCCTTCTCGCTGTTGAACCACTTCACGGTTCCGGTAGCCATTGTTACTCCTTCAAGAGTGTGGAAACACCCCCCGCGGGCGCAGGGGAGTACATCACGGTGTTCGTCGTCAACTCTTGGGTAACAAGGTCCGCCGGGCACCCGCCGGGTGGCGGTCACATCGACGCGAGGACAAGCGAGGCACTGCAATCTCGGAGACAACCGTACATGGTAGGCCCCCTCTTGGCCATGGGTTGCCGAGAGCTGTCGTGCAGACGCTCGCGGCGGCCACGACGGCGGGCGCAGGGAGCGCGCCCGGAGGCGCCCGGACGTTCCCCGGGAGGTCCCCGCGAGGTGCGAGGAGAGCGCCGCCGAGGAGGGCGTCGAGGGCTCAGAACGGGACGTTCGTACCGTTCACGGAACGAAACGAGACCCTTGCGTTACGAGTCGGTAACAACTCCCTGCGTCTCACGAAACCCGATCCGCCTACGTTCGCGTCACCCAGGAACGCGGAGGCGCCCCCTCCCGCGGATTCGTGGGTCCGGAGCCCTCCGAGATGCCGCGGAGGGCTCCGGACGGCGCGACCGCGGGGAGGTTTCGTCCCCGGGTGACCTGTGTCACTATTCAGCACGCAATTCAGTGTTGAATTCAGCGATCGACCGCGGAGAGAGGCGGCTTGGCTGCCTCCGCGGGGATCAGGACCACGGAGGTTGGCATGCATCGCACAGCACGACGGGCGAGCGGGGGTGCCGCCCTGCTCCTCGCGGCCACCCTCGTCCTCACCGCCTGCGGTCCCCAGTCCCAGGGCGGCGGCGACGAGACGACCGGGACGTCGACCGAGACCGACGACGGCGGCGGCTCGGCCGACCTGAGCATCGTCCCGTCGGTCCAGATCGACATCGACGGTGCCGAGGTCGAGGCGACCGCGGCCGGCAACCCGGTGGACCCCGCCGGTGACGGCAGCGCCGAGTGCGCCGACGGCACCTCGATCGCGGTGGCCGGAGCCCTCACGGGCCCGAACGCCGCGCTCGGCCTCAACATCCAGTACGGCGCCCAGGTCGCGGTGGACGCGTTCAACGAGGCGAACCCGGGCTGCCAGGTCACGCTGAAGCCGTTCGACACCGAGGGCGACCCGCAGAAGGCGACCCAGGTCGCCCCGCAGATCGTCGGCGACGCGAGCGTGCTCGGCCTGCTCGGCCCCGCGTTCTCGGGCGAGACGGCCGCGACGGGCGACGTGTTCAACCAGGCGGGCCTGCTGTCGCTCACGGCGTCGGCGACCAACCCCGACCTCACGAAGAACGGCTGGACGAACTTCTTCCGCGGTCTCGCCAACGACGCCGTCCAGGGCCCGTCGGTCGCGAAGTACCTCGTCAACACGAAGGACTTCGGCAGCGTCTGCGTCGTCTCCGACAACTCGGACTACGGCATCGGCCTCGCCCAGCAGATCACCGAGGGCCTGGGCGACGCGGCGAACGAGGACTGCGCCGCCGAGGTCAAGACCGGCGACAAGGACTTCTCCGCCGCCGTGCAGATCATCTCCGGCGCCGACGCGGACGCCGTCTTCTACGCCGGCTACTACGCGGAGGCCGCGCCGTTCGTGCAGGGCCTGCGCGACGGCGGCGTCGACATCCCGTTCGTCTCGGCGGACGGCACGAACGACCCGCAGTTCGTCTCGCAGGCGGGCGCCGCGTCGAAGGGCGCGATCCTCTCCTGCCCGTGCGGCCCGGCCCCGGACGACTTCGCGGCCACCTACGAGGAGACGAACGGCCAGGCGCCGGGCGTGTACTCGGTCGAGGGCTACGACCTCGCGACGATCATGCTCACGGGCATCGCCTCCGGCGTGACCGACCGTGCGGGCCTGATCGACTACGTGGCGAACTACTCCGGTGAGGGCCTGGCCCGCGCCTACGAGTGGGACGACACGGGCGAGCTCGCCTCGGCGCTCATCTGGATCTACGAGGTCCAGTAGTCCGACGACGACGGGCGCCCCGCCCCGACGTCCCCGCCCCGCGCGGGGACCGGTCGGCGGGGCGCCCGTCGTGGACCACGACCTCGTACCCCAGAGAACGAACCAGGGAGCGTCATGCCCGCTCTTGCTGACGCGCTGATGCACAGCGCGACCGCCGGCCCCCTCGTCCACCAGTCCCTCATCGACTTCAACATCGCGGGCCTCGCCCGGAACTTCTGGGGCCTCACCATCGAGGGCCTCACCTACGGCGCGATCTACGCGCTCGTCGCCGTCGGCTACACGCTCGTCTACGGCGTGCTGCGGCTCATCAACTTCGCCCACTCCGAGGTCTTCATGCTCGGCATGTTCGGGCAGTACGCGACGCTCATGCTCCTCGGCTTCTACCCGAGCGGGAACGCGTACGACAAGGGCATCGCGCTGACGGTGCTCTATCTCGGCATCGCGATGCTCGGCGGGATGCTCGTCGCGGGCGGGGCCGCCGTCGGCCTGGAACGCGTGGCGTACCGGCCGCTGCGACGGCGCGGCGCACCGGCGCTCGTCTTCCTCATCACCGCGATCGGGATGTCGTTCATCATCCAGGAGTTCGTGCACTTCGTGCTGCCGAAGCTCACGGGCGGCACGCTCGGCGGCGTCAACGCGCAGCAGCCGATCCGGCTGGTCCAGCCCGAGGTGCAGTTCACGATCGGCGGCGCGCCGGTCACGAACATCACGCTCGTCATCATCCTGTCGGCGCTGGTCCTCGCGCTCGCGACGGACATGTTCATCAACCGGACGAAGTTCGGCCGCGGCATCCGCGCCGTCGCGCAGGACCCGGTGACCGCGACCCTCATGGGCGTCTCGCGCGAGCGCGTCATCATGCTGACGTTCCTCATCGGCGGCATCCTCGCCGGTGCGGCCGCGCTGCTCTACACGCTGCGCGTGCCGAACGGGATCATCTACTCCGGCGGCTTCATCCTCGGCATCAAGGCGTTCTGCGCCGCGGTGCTGGGTGGCATCGGCAACCTGCGCGGCGCGCTGCTCGGTGGTCTGCTGCTCGGCGTCATGGAGAACTACGGCCAGGTCGTGTTCGGCACGGAGTGGCGCGACGTGGTCGCGTTCGCGCTCCTCATCATCGTCCTGATGTTCCGCCCGACGGGCATCCTCGGGGAGTCGCTGGGGAGGGCCCGCGCATGAGCACCTCGACACCCGCACCTTCACCCGGCCCCGCGCCCGACGGCGGTCGCCCCACCGCGATGCCGCCCGCCGGCCGCGTCGCGACGAAGGACCGGCCGCACAGCGGCGTCGGCGACCGGCTGCGCCTGTGGTGGGACGCCCAGGCCCGGCCCACCCAGTGGGCGATCGGCGTGCCGTTCCTGCTCTTCCTGGCGCTCGTGCCGATCCTCAACATCCCGGTGCTCACCACGGTGGGCACCAACTTCGGCGGCGTCATGGCGCAGTTCGGCATGATCGCGCTCATCGCCATCGGCCTCAACGTGGTCGTCGGCCAGGCGGGCCTGCTCGACCTGGGCTACGTCGGCTTCTACGCCATCGGCGCGTACACGGTCGCGATCCTCACGAGCCCCGACAGCCCGTGGAACCAGACCGACGAGTGGCTGTCGAAGGACTGGGCGTGGCTCGCGGCGCTGCCGATCGCGGTCGCGATCACCTCGTTGTCCGGGCTGATCCTCGGCTCGCCGACGCTGCGCCTGCGCGGCGACTACCTCGCCATCGTCACGCTCGGCTTCGGCGAGATCGTCCGCCTCCTCGCGGACAACCTCGACGAGCTGACGGGCGGCGGCCAGGGCCTGCGCGGCGTCGCCTACCCCCGGGTGGGCGTCACGGAGGAGCTGCCCAACGGCGTCTTCTCCGCGGGCAACGCCGCGGGCACGCTCAACTCGGGCGTGTGGTGGTACTGGCTGAGCCTCGTGTTCATCGTCATCTCGCTGCTGCTCGTGGGGAACCTGGAGCGCTCGCGCGTCGGGCGCGCCTGGGTCGCGATCCGCGAGGACGAGGACGCGGCCGAGATCATGGGCGTCCCGACGTTCCGCTTCAAGCTGTGGGCGTTCGTCATCGGCGCGTCGATCGGCGGCGTCGCGGGCGCGCTCTACGCCGGGCAGGTCCAGTTCGTCATCCCGACGAACTTCAACGTCATCAACTCCGTGCTCTTCCTGTGCGCCGTCGTGCTCGGCGGCCAGGGGAACAAGCTCGGGGTGATCCTCGGCGCGTTCATCATCGTGTACCTGCCGAACTTCTTCCTCGGCCGCACGGAGCTGTTCGGCATCCCGATCAACGGCAACGAGATCGCGAGCTACCGGTACCTGTTCTTCGGGATCGCGCTGGTCGTGCTCATGATCTTCCGTCCGCAAGGGCTCCTCCCCGTCCGGCAGAAGCTCCTCGCCTACGGGCGCGAGCTCTACGTCGCCGCGCGCCGCGCGGCGCAGGCCGTCACGCGCGGCGGGTCCGACGACGGGGCCCGGCCAGGCTCCCCGGCCGTCGCGACGGCGTCGGGCGGCTCCCGCGCGGCGGGCACGACGACCGGGACCGGCGCAGACGGCACGACGACCGGGGAGGAGACCCGATGAGCACCCACGACCCCGGCGGCATCGGCGCGGGCGGCGAGCACGGCGACGAGCACCTCGCGTCGTCGGGCCGCGCCGACTCGTCGCGTGCCGACCTGTACATGCCCGGAGCCGTCCTCGAGGAGCCGGCGGTCGTCGACGTCGCGGACGTGCGCCCCGAGCTCGCGAACCCCGAGCTCGTCGACGCGATGGTCGCGCCGGACCGCACGGTCCACGCGCGCGTCGGCGAGCCGCTGCTCCAGATGCAGAACGTCACGGTCCAGTTCGGCGGCCTCGTGGCGCTCGACGACGTGACGTTCGACATCCGGCGCGGCGAGATCCTCGGGCTCATCGGCCCGAACGGCGCGGGCAAGACGACCGCGTTCAACGCCATGACGGGTGTCTACCGGCCCACCCAGGGGCAGGTCGTCTTCGACGGCTCCCCGGTGGGCAAGCTCAAGCGCTACCGGATCACGCAGCGCGGCATCGCCCGCACGTTCCAGAACATCCGCCTGTTCAACGAGATGACGGCGCTGGAGAACGTCGTCGTCGGGTCGGACGCGCGGCACCGCACGTCGGTCCCCGGGGCGCTGCTGCGCACGCCGCGGCACCGGCGCGAGGAGCGCGACGCGATCGACCGGGCGCTCGCGCTGCTCGAGTTCGTCGGCGTCGGCGGGCGCGCGACGGAGAAGGCGCGCAACCTCTCGTACGGCGACCAGCGCCGGCTCGAGATCGCGCGGGCCCTGGCGACCGAGCCGAAGCTGTTGTGCCTCGACGAGCCGGCGGCGGGCTTCAACCCGGCGGAGAAGGAGTCCCTCATGGACCTCATCCGCCACATCCGCGACGACGGGTACACCGTCCTGCTCATCGAGCACGACATGCGCCTCGTGCGCGGGGTGACCGACCGGATCGTCGTGCTCGAGTTCGGGCGCGTCATCGCGGACGGCACGCCGGACGAGGTCACGAACGACCCCAAGGTCGTCGCGGCGTACCTCGGCGTCCCGGACGAGGAGCTGGCCGGCCCGGACGGCGTCGGGCCCGCGGCCCCCACCACCGAAGGAGGCAGCGGCCATGCCCCTGCTTGAGCTGCAGGACATGACGGTCGCCTACGGGCGGATCGAGGCCGTGCGCGGCATCTCGATCACCGTCGACGAGGGTGAGCTCGTCACCCTCATCGGGGCCAACGGCGCCGGGAAGACCACGACGATGCGCGCCATCTCGGGCATCCGCCCGGTGGCGCGCGGCAAGGTGCTCTTCGACGGCAAGGACATCACCAAGATGAAGGCGCACCTGCGCGTGCTCGAGGGCATCGTGCAGGCACCCGAGGGTCGCGGCATCTTCCCGGGCATGACGGTCGTCGAGAACCTGGAGATGGGCGCGTACGCGCGCACGTTCGCGTCGAAGGCCGAGCACGACGAGACGGTCGAGCGCGTCTTCGACCTCTTCCCGCGGCTCGCGGAGCGCAAGGAGCAGGTGGGCGGCACCATGTCGGGCGGCGAGCAGCAGATGCTCGCGATCGGGCGCGCGCTCATGGCCCGGCCGCGCCTCCTGCTCCTCGACGAGCCGTCGATGGGCCTCGCGCCCATGGTCATCCAGCAGATCTTCCGCATCGTGTCGGAGATCAACGCGCAGGGGACGACGGTGCTGCTCGTCGAGCAGAACGCCCAGCAGGCACTGTCGCGCTCGCACCGCGCGTACGTGCTCGAGACGGGCGAGGTCGTGCGCAGCGGCGGCGGCCGGGAGCTGCTCGCGGACTCGAGCATCAAGGAGGCGTACCTCGGGGTCGCGTGACGGGCGGACCCGCCCGTGCCAGGCGGGTCCGCCGCCCGACGGACTGCCCTAGGCTGGCCGCGTGCCGCTCCGACGACGTGACGCCCGGGACCGACTGACCTTCGAGCTGGTCGAGTCCGAGGGCGTCGACGCGGACGACGAGCTCGGCGCGGACGGCCCGGGCGCGGCCCCCTCCGGCGTGTCGGGTGGCGCCCGGTGGATGCCGTCCGGTGCGCCGCAGGGCCCGATGTCAGGCACGACGTCGGGCGTCCGAGCGTCGTTCGAGGCCCCGGACGACCCGGCGGGGCCGGGCGGACGGCGCGGGAGCGAGCCGGACGGGAGCGGCCCGGCCGAGGACGGATCGCCCGGGAACAGGTCCACCGAGGGCGGGCCGACCGAGCGCGGATCGGGCCGCCGTGGCCGACGCACCGTCGTCGTCGCCGCGGCCGGTGTCGCCCTCGTGCTCGGCGGGATGCTCGCGGTCGACGCGTGGCAGGGGCAGGCCGACGTCGAGCGGCTGCGGGCCGCTCCCGGCGGGCTCGAGCCGCTGCCGGACGCGCCCGTCGAGCGTTGGTCGGCCGACGTCGAGGTCTCCGGCGGGCTCGCGTTCCTGCCCGGTGCGGTCGTCACGGTCGAGGACGGGACCGCCGTGGGCCGGTCGCTCGACGACGGGGTGGAGCGCTGGCGCGCCGACGTCGGCGCCCACGCGTCGTGCGGCGGCCAGCTGCTGTGGTCGCTGCCCTTCGGCGAGCCCGCCTCGACGCTCGTGTGCGTGGCGCCGGTGTCGGACGCCGTCGGCCTCGGCGGCGTGACCGACCTGCAGCTCGACCCCGCGACCGGCCGCGTCCTCGCGTCCGACTGGGCGGTCACGGTGCTCGCCGCCGACGGCGAGGTGCTCGGACGCCGCGACACGACGTCCGTCGGCGGTGTGCCCGTCCCCGGAGCGGACGGCACGCTCCTCCGGGCCCAGCGCGTCGGCGAGGTCCCCGCGGGCGACGGCGCCGTCGTCGAGCAGGACGTGGCCACCGGGGAGGTCGCCGACCTCCCTCTGGGACGCGGCGTCGTCGTCCGCGTCGAGGACGCGCTCACGGGGGACGCGCGGTGGGAGGCCGACGTGCCGTTCGTCGCGGGGGCCGGGCAGTGCATCGGCTGGACCGAGGTGGACGGGACGGAGACGATCCGGGCGGAGCTCGAGAACCTGTGGACCACGACCGAGCCGCGCCTCGTGCGCGTCGAGGGCTGCGGCGTCACGGGATGGTTCACGCCGGACGGCGAACGTCTCGACGCCCCCGACGACCCGCTGGACTCGGTGGTGGCGCTCCCGGACGGGACGTACTACCGCGACCCGACGGGGTACGGCTCCACCTGGGGCTCGTCGTCGGCGGATCCGAGCGACGCGGCGCCCGCCGTCCTCGGGGCCGACGGCAGCGTGCGCTGGGAGCCGCCCGGCCCGGTCCTCGTGCCCCGTTCGACCGACGGCTCGGACGCACCGCTCCTCGCCCGGTACGAGGGGGAGCTCGTCGCGCTCGACGGTCACGGCAGCGAGCTGTGGCGCTCGTCCGAGGTGGTGGCGCCCGAGACGGTGCTCGTCGCCACGCACGACACGGTGGTCGTGTCCGGGGGGTCCAGCACGGGCTGGATGACCGGGCTCGACGCGACCACGGGGCGGGTGCGCTGGTCCCTCGACCGCGAGACGGTCGAGGCCGCGGCCGGCGAGGGCGTCGGCTGGACGGAGACCGCCTACACGGACGGGCGGCGCGCGATCCTGCTCGCCTACCAGGACGACGGCAGGACGGACCTTCTCGCTCTCGACCTCGCCGACGGGCACGTCGCGTGGTCCGCCGAGGGCAGGTCGGACGACGGCTCCTGGCCCGTCCCTCTCCAGGGCCGGCTCCTGCGGGTCGGGCCGTCGGAGGTCGCCCGGCTCGGTTGACGACCGGCCTACGCTGAGGGGGTGCCGCTCCGACGGGGAGACGGCGGTGACGACCGCCGGACGTTCGAGCTCGTCGACACGGCCGGGGTCGACGACGACCTCGACCTCCTCGACGCGCCGCACCCGGTGCTGCTCGGTGGCCCGCGCGGCACGACCTCGGCCCTGCCTCCCGGAGCGTCGGGTGGGGCACGGCCGACCGGGGCGCCCCCCGAGGCGCCGGGGGCGCCGCCCGGGCCCGGGCGGCGCCGTCGGGTCCTGGCCGCCGCGGTCGCGACGGGGGTGGTCGTGCTCGTCGTCGGCGGGATGCTCGTCGTCGACGCCGTGACGGGCCGGGACGCGCAGGAGCGGCTGGAGACGGCGCGCGGCGCGGTCCGCGCGCTCGACGCCGCCCCGACCGAGCGCTGGCGCGCTCCCGCCGCCGCGGACCGCGGGACGGCCTTCCTCCCCGGCCTCCTCGTCACCGTGGACGGCGACGAGGCGGTCGCGCTCGACCTCGACAGCGGCGACGAGGCGTGGCGCGTGCCGGTCGGCGGCGACGAGGCCGTGTGCGGGTCGTGGAGCCCGTGGGAGCGGTCGGGGGTGCCGTCGCGCACGGTGGTGTGCGTCGCCGGGTCGGGGGTCACGCCGTCCTGGTACGACGTCAGCCCGCCGCCCCGACCGGGCGCGGGCACCGCGACCGTCACGGTGATCGACGGCCGCGGGCGGGTCCTGGGGCAGCGGCAGGCGGAGATCGCGGGGGCGCTGCTCGTCCCCGGCCCGGACGGCGGCCTCGTGCGGGCCGAGCGCGTGGGCGAGCCGGGCGCGCCGAGCGGCGCGCCGGTCGCCGTCGACCCCGGCGCGGGCGAGTCCGTCGACGGCGTCGCGGGGCGGGACGTCGTCGTGACGGTCGAGGACGCCGCGACGGGGGCGGTGCGCTGGCGGCACGAGCTGCCGTTCCAGGACGTCCCGTGGTCGTGCACGTCGTGGGACGCCGAGACCGGCGGCGAGGAGGTCGACCCGGAGCGACTGCTGGTCGTCGCGACGGAGACGCTGGTCGAGGTGGGCGGCTGCGGCGTCGCGGCCTCGTTCCTGCCGGACGGCGAGCGCCTCGACGACCCGGACGTCCCGACCGACGGCGCGGTCCCGCTCGCGGGCGGACGGTTCCTCGTGGATGCGGACCGGCAGGGGTCGGACGGCGCCCTGCGCGCCGACCGCGTGCTCGACCCGGACGGGACGCCGCTCCTCGACGTGCCCGGCGAGGTGCTCGACCCCCAGGCGACCGACGACCCCGCTCCGGGCGTCCTCCTCGTGCGCGACGGCATCGCCCTGCGCGCCTACGACGAGCAGGGCGCGCGCCTGTGGACGTTCGACGGCGCGCGCGTGCCCGAGGCCGTGTACGTCGTCGCGGAGGGCACGGCCGTCGTCGGGACGGCCAGCACGGTCCTGGGGCTGGACGCGCTGTCGGGCGAGCAGACGTGGTCGCGGTTCGTGGACGACCTCGCGGGCGAGCGCGGTCACGGCGCCGTGGTGACGCAGGCGTTCACCGACGGGCGGTGCGCGTTCCTCGTGCTGGTCGACCCCGCGACGGGGGCGAGCTCGCGCGTCGTGGCGCTCGAGCTGTCGTCGGGCGCGGTCCTGTGGTCCGAGGACCTCGACGGCGGCTGGGGCGGGCTCCTCCCGGTGCAGGGCCGGCTCCTGCGCTGGGACGGGCAGTCGGTCGCCCTCCTCGGCTGACGCGCCCGCGCGCCCGCCCGCGGGCTCGCGGTCGCGCGACCGCCCGGCGCGTCCTACGGTCGGCTCAGCCGCTCGACGTCGAGCGCGCGCGTCCCGCCTCCGCACCCGTGACGAAGGGCCTGAGCGATGACCGAGCCGAGCACCGACCCGCTGGCCGCCGCCGTCGCGGCCGTGAGCACCCCCTCCCCGCTGGACACCCCGTTCGGTCCGGTCGAGCTCGTCGACGGCGTCCCGACGCCAGGGGCCCTCGACCGGCTCTACGGGTCGCTGGACTTCGTCCGCGGGGTCACGGCGTTCCTCGATGCGATGCCGGGCGCCTCGCTCGTCGCCATGCGGCGCGGGTTCCGCAGCCTCGGCCTGCTCCGCTCGAACCAGGTGGGGTACACGGACCCGCGGGCGGACTCGAACGGCATCTTCCTCACCGCGAACACCGAGACGACGTACGGGTCGCTCTTCGTCGACCTGCGCGAGACGGGGCCGCTCGTGATCGAGCCGCCCCGGCAGTCGCTGTGCGTCGTGGACGACTTCTGGTTCCGCTACGTCGCGGACATGGGCATCGCCGGGCCGGACCGGGGCGAGGGCGGCCGGTACCTGTTCCTCCCGCCGGGCTACGACGGCGAGGTGCCGGACGGCTACTTCGTGTACCGGACGCCCACGTTCACCAACTGGGTCGTGCTGCGCGCGCTCGGCGGCGTGCCCGCGATGAAGGAGACCCGGATCTACCCGCTCGCCGAGGCGGCGGACCCGTCGCCGACGGAGTTCGTCAACATCGCGGGCGCCCGGATCAACACCGTGCACGCGAGCGACGTGTCGTTCTTCGACGAGGTCGCCGAGCTCGTCGCGGAGGAGCCGCCGGGCGCGCTCGACCCCGAGCGGGCGGGTGCGCTCCGTGCGCTCGGCATCGTCCACGGCCGGCCGTTCGAGCCCGACCCGGAGTGCCGGGCGACGCTCGACGCGGCCGCGCGGACGGCCGCGGCGATCAGCCGGGCCCTCGTCTACTCGCCGCGCGACCCGGCGGCGCGGATCGCCCCCGGGTCGCGCTGGCTCGACGCGTTCATCGGCGGGTCGTACGAGTTCCTGGCGGACGGCGCGCGCCTGCTCGACGCGCGCACGCAGTTCCACTTCCTCGCGACGGTCATCACGCCCGCGATGGCGCACGCCCAGGTCGGCGCCGGGTCGGCCTACGCGTACACGGCGCACGACGCGCGGGGCGACGTCCTCGACGGCGGCCGCACGTACCGGCTCGTGCTGCCGCCGAACCCGCCCGCGAAGAACTTCTGGTCCGTCGACCTCTACGACACCCAGACCCGCTCCCTCCTGCGCACCGCGGACCCGCAGCCCAGCTTCATGAGCCTCGGCGGCACGGTCGCGACGGAGGACGACGGGAGCACCGTCCTCTGGTTCGGGCCGGAGCCGCCCGCGGGGCGCGAGCACAACTGGGTCGGGACGGTCCCGGGGAAGTCCTGGTTCCCCATGCTGCGCCTGTACGGGCCGCTCGAGCCCTGGTTCGACCGCACGTGGCTGCCGGGCGACCTGGAGCCGGTCGACGCCCCGGACGCCTGAGGCCCGCGTCCCGGCACTACCCTGGCGAGATGCCCGACGACCGCACGCAGCCCGCCATGCCGTCTCCTCCCGAGCCCGAGGTGGCCGAGGCGGCCGAGGCGCCGCAGGCGCCCGTCGCACCCCGCCGTCCGTCGCCGCGGACGCACCACGGCGAGACGGTCGACGACGACTACGAGTGGCTGCGGGACAAGGAGTCGCCCGAGGTCGTCGCGCACCTCGAGGCCGAGAACGCGTACACCGAGGCGCGCCTCGCGCACCTCGAGCCGCTGCGCGAGCGCATCTTCGAGGAGATCCGGGCGCGCACGCTCGAGACGGACCTGTCCGTCCCGGTGCGTCAGGGCGCGTACTGGTACTACGCGCGCACGGTCGAGGGGTCGCAGTACCCGATCCGGGCCCGCGCGCCGATCGACGCGAGCCTCGGCAGCGACGCGCCGTCGGCCTGGGTGCCGCCCGTGCTGGAGCCGGGCGTGCCCGTGCCGGGCGAGCAGGTGCTCCTCGACGACAACGTCGAGGCCGAGGGCCACGAGTTCTTCTCGCTCGGCTCGTTCGACGTCTCGGTCGACGGGACGCGGCTCGCGTACGCGGTCGACGTCGTCGGCGACGAGCGGTTCACGCTGCGGATCCGCGACCTGGAGTCCGGCACCGACCTCGTGGACGAGGTCCCGGGCACGTTCCCGGGCGCCGTCTTCTCCCCGGACGGGCGGTACGTGTTCTACCCGACGGTCGACGACGCGTGGCGGCCCTGGCGCGTGTGGCGCCACGAGGTGGGCACCCCCGCGACGCAGGACGTCGTCGTCTTCGAGGAGCCCGACGAGCGGTTCTGGGTCGGGGTCGGCGTCTCGCGCTCGCAGCGGTTCGTGCAGATCGACGTGGGCTCGAAGATCACGTCCGAGACGTGGCTGATCGACGCCGACGACCCGACCGGTGAGGCGCGCGTGGTCTGGCCGCGCCGTGAGGGCGTCGAGTACACGGTCGAGCACGCCGTCCTCCCGAGCACGTGGTTCCCGACCGCCGAGCACGGGGTCGGCGACCGTCCCGACGAGAATCCGGTCGCCGATCCCGTGCTCGGCGGGGCGGGGGATCAGCGGGACGTCCTGCTCGTCCTGCACAACGACGGTGCGGAGAACTTTGAGCTCGTCGTCACCGGCCTTCCCGGCGTCGCCGGTGTCTCGGTCGGGCCGGGCGACGCGACCGTCGTCGTGCCGCACGACCCTGCGACACGGCTCGAGGCTGTGGACGCGTTTGCCGGGCACCTCGTTCTCTCCTACCGGCGCGACGCGCTGTCGCGGGTCGGCGTGATCGACCTCGCGAGCCCCGAGCCGCCGCGGCCCGCGGGCCTGCCCACCCCGATCCGCACGGGCGACACCCCGGCGCCCACCGCCGACCTCTGGCACGTGCACGAGGTCGCGTTCGACGAGCCGCTGTACACCGCGGCGCTCGGTGCCAACCCGGAGTGGGACCAGCCGAACGTCCGCCTGGGCTACACGAGCTTCGTCACGCCGTCGACCGTGTACGACCTGCGGGTCGAGACCGACGAGCTCACGCTCCTCAAGCAGCAGCCCGTGCTCGGCGGGTACGACGCCGCGGACTACGTGCAGCGCCGCGAGTGGGCCACGGCCGAGGACGGCACCCAGGTGCCGGTGTCGCTCGTGTGGCGGCGCGACGCCGTCGGGCTCGACGCGACGGGCACGGGCGCCGAGCCGGCGCCGCTCCTGCTGTACGGCTACGGGTCGTACGAGATCAGCATCGACCCGGGGTTCTCGATCTCGCGCCTGTCGCTGCTCGACCGGGGGGTCGTGTTCGCCGTCGCGCACGTGCGGGGCGGCGGCGAGATGGGGCGCCGCTGGTACGACGAGGGCAAGACGCTCGCCAAGCGCACCACGTTCACGGACTTCGTCGCGGTCGCGCGGCACCTCGTCGACGCGGGCTGGACGAGCCCCGAGCGGCTCGTCGCGCAGGGCGGCTCGGCGGGCGGCCTGCTCATGGGCGCGGTGACGAACCTCGCGCCCGAGCTCTTCGCGGGCGTGCTCGCGCAGGTGCCGTTCGTCGACGCGCTCACCTCGATCCTCGACCCGTCGCTCCCGCTCACGGTCGTCGAGTGGGACGAGTGGGGCGACCCGCTGCACGACCCCGACGTCTACCGGTACATGCGCATGTACACGCCGTACGAGAACGTGCTCGACGACGCGTCGCACTACCCGCGGATCCTCGCCGTGACGTCGTTCCACGACACGCGCGTGCTCTACGTCGAGCCCGCGAAGTGGGTCGCGCGGCTGCGCGCCGCGGGGGCGCCGGCGCTGCTGAAGATCGAGATGCACGCCGGGCACGGCGGGGTCTCGGGCCGCTACGAGGGCTGGCGCGAGGTCGCGTACGAGGACGCGTGGGTGCTCGACGTGCTCGGGCTGGCCGACCGGTGACGTGCGCGCAGGCGTGAGGCCGCGGGCGGAGGGGGAGCGATGACCGACGAGACCGTGCCGCCCGACCCGCGGACGGCGCGCGACGCGACGCCGCCCGGGAGGGCCGCGCTGCTGCTGCGCCCGCTCGGGTACCTCGCCGTCGGGCTCGCGGGGACGGCCGTCGGGCTCGCCCTCCTGGGCCTGTACCTCGCGCCCGCGGCGTACGGGCTGCTCGCGCCGCCGCAGGACCAGGAGCCCTGGGCCGAGCTCGTCGCGTCGCCGGGTGCCGTGCTCGGGCGGCTCGCGGTCGTCGCGCCGGTCGCCGTGGCGCTCGCCGGCCCGGTCGCGTGGTACCTGTCGTGCGCCGTCTGGCCGCTCGCCGCGCTGTCGTTCGTGCACGCCGGGCGGGCGCTGCGACCGTCGTCCCGGGGCGACCGGCTGTCGTTCACGAGCCGGGTCGCGCCGGGCACGACGCTCGGGCCGCCCGTGCCCGGGCCGCTCCCCGTGCCCCTCCAGCCGCAGCGGCGCTCGCGGCTCACGGACCCGCTCGTGCGCCTCGCCGTCTGCGGCTGGCACCCCGACCGCCGCGAGGCCGGGGCCGCGGTCCCGGCCGGCGTCGCGTGGGTGCTCGCGAGCACGGGGGCGGCGACGGCGCTGCCGCCCGGCTGGCGGGTCGCGCTGCTGGTGGCCGCGGTGCCGTTCGCCGCGTGGTCCGTGGTGGCCCTGCGGCGCCGGTGGGACTGGCGGTTCCACCGCGAGCGCGTGCGCGCGGCGCGGCGCGAGCGGTGGCTCGAGCGCCACGCCGACGGGTACGTGATGCGCGACGGCCCGCGCGTCGTCCGGTCTCGCCCGCAGTCGGCCGAGCACCGGGCGCGCGTCGAGGCGGAGCGCGCCGAGGCGCGCGCCGCGCAGGACCGCCTCACGAGCCTGACGAGCGACGCGATCGGCGAGCGCCGCGAGGCGGTGCTCCGCGCCCGCCGCCGGCGCGAGCAGGACCAGACCGACCCCCGACACGGAGACTGACCCCGTACCAGGCCGCGAGCATGGGGTGACTGCCCGTCCGGGGTCCCGGACGGGCGGTGGCCGCATGCTCGGCGGCTGGGGGTCAGACGGTCTGGGGGCTGCCGCACTCCGCGCAGAAGCGCGCGCCCGCGGCGTTCGGGGTGCCGCACTCGCGGCACGGGGCGACCTGCGCCAGGCGCTCGCCGCACTCGGGGCAGAACTTGCCGCCGTCGACCTTCGCGCCGCACGACGGGCACCGCGTGACGGCGGCCGTCCGCAGGTCCGCGCCCCCGACGAGGTCGGTCGTGCGGAGCTGCTCCTGGACCTGGTTCCGGCGGGCCTCGGCCTGGAGCTGGGCGAGCTCCTCCACCTGCTTGGGCGAGCAGCGCACGCACTGCCCGACGACGTCGTTCCAGCAGACCTCGTGGCACATCCAGTCGCCGCACCCGTGGCACTGGCGGAACGCGTCGCGCACCTCGCCGACGGCGGCGTCGAGCGCCTTGTCCTTCGCCGGCGAGTTGGTCTGGCGGTCCGCGGCCCACGACCCCGCCGCGTAGGAGAGGTCGGCGACCTTGCCCCCGAAGAACCGGCCCGCCGCCTGGACGAGGCTGCTGCCCTTCGCGACGACGTCCGTCCGGTAGGCGGAGCGGTAGCCGTTGCCGCAGCGCTCGCACCGGAACTCGAACTGGTAGCCCCCGGCGTTCGACAGGTCGCGGACGTTGTCGGTGAAGGCGATGGGCGTGCTCATGGCGGGGACCTCGGTGGGCTCGTGGGGTCGGCGTCCCCGCAGGCCAGGCCCGCGGGAGGGGGGAGTCATGGGGATCCCGTGACCGCTGCGATGCTACCCATCGACCCTCGCCGTCCCGACGGATCACCCGGGTGAAATCGGTCAGGGGCGCACGAGGCGGAGCGGGGCGTCGGCGGTGCGGACGGTGACCGTCTGGCCCCACGACGCGACGAGGCGGTCGTCCTCCACCCCGTCGCCAAACACGACGAGCCGGTCCGAGGCGACGGTGAGCGCGACGTCGGCCCCCTCCTCGACGACGCCCTCGGTGAGCGAGACGCCCGTCGCGGGCGACGGCCACGCCTCGCGGACGAACCAGCCGAGCCGGTGCTCGGTGCGCCCCGGGGCCCGCCGCCCGCCGCGGTCGTGCGCGAGCGACGCCCACCAGCCGGTCGCCCCCGTGCCCGTCGCGACGAGCACGCCCGAGGACGACTGGCGCTCCTCGCCCGCGCCGCAGCGCAGCGTGTAGCGCGCGCTCTGGTGGCTGGGGTGCCCGACGAACACCTCGTTGAGCGCGGTGAGGTGCTGGCCGTCGTCGAGGTCGGCGCGGACCATGGTCAGCGCGTCGACGGGCAGGAGCGCCACCCGGTCGGGCGCGCCGCCCGGCGCCTCGGCGTCGGCCCCGAGCCCGCGCAGGAGGGCCGTCGCCGCCGCGACCGGGTGCCGCACGAGGACGCCCGCGTTCACCCCGGGCTCGGGGTCGACGCCGAGGACCGGCTGGCCGTGCAGGTACTTCGCGACGTTCGCGACGAGGCCGTCCTGGCCCACGACCACCACCACGTCCTCGGGCGCGACGAGGAAC
The DNA here is from genome assembly GCA_003052455.1 of Sphaerisporangium cinnabarinum. Taxonomy (GTDB): domain Bacteria; phylum Actinomycetota; class Actinomycetes; order Actinomycetales; family Cellulomonadaceae; genus Cellulosimicrobium; species Cellulosimicrobium cinnabarinum. Next base: position 22,230 of record QAPD01000094.1, read on the forward strand.
CGCGACAGGTCCGCCCGCTCGACGTCGGCGCGCGCCCAGCCGGCGGGCAGCGCGGCCACGACGGCGTCGCGCGCGGCCGCGAGGGCGTCGTGCCGCGCCTGCACCTCGGCCAGCGACCGGCCGCGCGACCGGAGGAAGAACTCCGCCTGGCCGCGCGTCCCGTGCCGGTCCAGCAGGTCGTCGAGCTCGGTGCGCCGGTGCACGACGACGGCGCGTCGCCGGAGCATCGTCAGGCCGCCTTCCCGGTCGCCGCGGCGGGCGAGCCGCCGTCCGGGCCGAGCCCGCGTGCCAGGGTCGACAGCACCCCGGTGAGCAGGTCGGGCGTGATGGTGAGGTTCTGCACGTCCGGCAGCGACCCGGCCGCCTCGCGCAGCGCGAGCGCGAGGAGCGTGCCCTGCCCGGCGCTCGCGTACACGTCCATGCGAGCCTGCTCGGCGGCGGCCTCGGCCGCGCCGACGACGCGCACCTGCTCCGCCTTGGCGTCGGTCGCGAGCTGGGCGCGCTCGGCGGTCGCGCGGGCGTCGACGAGGGCGGCGGCCGCCTTCTCCTCGGCCTCGCGCCGAGCGTTCGCGCCCTCCTGGGCGACGAGGCGCTCGCGCCGGGTCGCGAGCTCGATCCTGCTCGCGAGCTCGTTCTCCGCGATCGCCCGCTCGCGCTCGACGGCGAGGGCCCGGCGCTCGTAGGTCGCGCGGTCGGCCTCGGCCTGCACGTGCTCGCGCGCGGGCGTCTGGAGCGCGCGCTCGACGTCCTTCTCCGGCCGCACGGCGAGCACCTGGACGCCGATGACGACGATGCCCGTCGTGGTGAGGCGCGGGTCGGTGGTCAGCGCCTCGGCGAGGACGTCGCGCACGCGCGGCACGCCGGTCGTCAGGGCGTCGGCGAGGGGCATCGCGGCGAGCGCGTCGGTGGCCCGGCTCTGCGCGAGGCGCCCGACGATGCTCGTCACCTGGTCGCGCCCGGCGGTGCTCGTCTCGCCGCTGCCCGGGTCGACCGCGAAGTCGAGGCGCTGCGAGACGGTCACCGGGTCGGCGAACCGGTACGTCACGCCGGCCTGCACGGTGACGTCCTGGTGGTCGGCGGTCACGGCGTGGAAGAAGACGGGGAGCTCCTGGTCGTCGACGGGGACCTCGGAGAGGACCGACGTCGTGGGCCGGAACCAGAACGCCTGGCCGACGCCCTCGTGGGCGACGCGCCCGCGGCGCAGGTGCACGACGTGCCCGGTGGGGCTCCCGAGGAAGTGCCGCGTCCACGGGTAGGTGCGGATGGTGGCCATGGTCGTCTCCGATCTGTTTTCGTCAACCTGACGATAACGAGCGTAGGCCGACAGACGGGTTCTCGTCAACCTGACACGAATGTGCGACGATGGGCCCATGACCCCGACCGCCGCCCCGGCTCCTGACGTCCCGCCCGGCGCGGCCCTGCTGCCCGTCACGGTCGACGTCGTCGCGCTCACCGTGCGCGACGACGCGCTGCACGTGCTCCTCGTCGAGCGCGGCGTCGAGCCCTTCCGCGGCGCGCTCGCGCTCCCCGGCGGGTTCGTGCTGCCGGGCGAGCGGCTCTCCCGGGCGGCGCGCCGCGAGCTCGCGGAGGAGACGGGCGTCCGTCCGCCCGGGCACCTCGAGCAGCTCCGCACGTACGGCCCGCTCGACCGCGACCCGCGCGGCCCGGTCCTCTCGGTCGCGTACCTCCTGCTCGCGCCCGAGTTCGGCGTCGTGCACGCCGGGTCCGACGCCGGGAGAGCGGCCTGGCACCCCGTCGAGCCCCTGCTCGGGGACGGGCCGGGACCCGGCCTCGCGTTCGACCACGCGCGGATCCTCGCCGACGGCGTCGAGCGGGCCCGCGCCAAGCTCGAGTACTCCGCGCTCGCGACGGCGTTCTGCCCGCCCGAGTTCACCGTCGCCGACCTGCGGCGCGTCTACGAGGCCGTCTGGGGCGTGCGGCTCGACCCCCGGAACTTCTCCCGCAAGGCCACGACGACCGCGGGGTTCCTCGAGGACACGGGCCGCACGACGTCGGGCGGGACCGGGCGACCCGCGGCGCTCTACCGGGCGGCGCGCCCGGCGCCGGGCCCGCTGCCGGGCACCGCGCCCGACGTCATCGCGCCCGACGTCACCGCGCCCGACGCCGGCGCGCCCGACCCGGACGACGCCCCCGCGAGCGTGCCCGCGGTGCTCGACCCGCCCCTCATGCGCCCGCGTCGCTGACGGCGCGGCTGCGCCCCGCGCCATCGGCCCACCCCGGTGCCCCGCACCGACGGGCCCGCACCGGGGGAGTTCTCCCCCTCGACAGCGCCGACCCGCTGAGTACGCTCGCGCGCATGTCGACGTACAGCTCCTGGCGCAGCGACCAGGGCAACATGCGGGCCCTGTCCGACGAGCTCGCCGCCCAGGCCGCGATGGCGCGGTCCCGCGAGGCGTCGCTCCACCGGCGCCTGCGGTCGCTCGAGGGCGACCTGTCGAGCCGCGTCGAGGTGCTGACGCGCCTCGTCAACGCGCTCATCGAGCTCGGCGAGGTCCGCGAGGAGCTCGCGCTCTTCACGCCCGCGCGCCGTGCCCGCGACGCGGCGCGCGCCCTGACGAGCGCCGTCGTCACGGGGGAGGGCGACGTGTCGCACCTGCGGCGCTCCCCGGATCTCGTGGACGTGCCCGGCTACTGGCTCGTGCCCGCCGCGCTCGCGGTCGCCGAGCTCCCCGCCGGGCGGCTCGACCGCGAGGCGGCCGAGGAGGCCCTGCTGCGCGACCGCCGTCGTGCCGCGACGTACCTCGTCGCGGTGTGCGCGCTCGTCGGGCAGCCGGGCCTCGCGCGCGAGTGGATGGCGTGGGTGCTCGACGCGCCCGCCCTGCCGGCCGCGGGCTGGGGCAGCGCCGACGGCGCCCCCCAGCCGTCGCCC
>QAPD01000095.1 GCA_003052455.1 Sphaerisporangium cinnabarinum
GGTCCGTCGGGGTCCCGACGAGCGCGTCCACCTGCTCGTCGAGCAGGTAGTCGCCCTGCGCGACGAGGAGCGTGCCGCCCTCGTCGGCGGCGCGCACCGCGTCGGCGACCGTGCGCACGTAGGTGACCTCGACGCCCTGGTCGCCCAGCACCTGCGCGACGGCGCGCGCCCCGGCGGGGCCCGGGTTGTCCGGCGCGAGCGGCGTGGCCGACGTCGCGGGCCGAGCGAGCGCCGACAGCCCGGCGAGCAGCAGCAGCGCGCCGACGACGGCGACGGGCCAGCGCGCCCGGCGCCAGCGGCCGGCAGCGCGCGAGCGGGCGGTCGTGCCGTCGCCGACGACCGGCACGTAGGCCGTCGTCACGGCCCGCGGGTCGCCCGACGCGCCGGCGGAGGGTGCCGCGCCGGGGGAGACCGGGGTCGTGGGGGCGCTCATGCGCCGTCACCCGGCGCGGCCGCGGCGAGCTCCGCGCGCAGCGCGGGACGTGTCGCGAGCGTCCGCTCGTCGAGCGCGCGCAGGAAGGCGTCCGCCTCGGGGCCGACGGCCGCCGCGCCGTACGCGACGTCGTCGAACAGGTGGGCGCCGCGCTCGAGCCCGTCCGCGACGTCGGGCAGGCGCTCGCCCGCCGTCCGTGCGGCCTCCCACGCGGTGCGTCCGGGACGCGGGTCGAGGACCGCGCGCTCCTCGAGCGAGCGCACGACGCCGCGGAAGCGCTCGAGCACGGCGGTCGCCCAGTCGCCCTGGGCCGCCGCGGCGTCGGCGGCGGCTCGCATCTCGGCCGCGGTGCGCGCGTCGTCGTCGAGCACGACGGCGGAGGCCTTCGCGCGGCGCGACAGGCGCACCGGGCCGGCCACCCAGTAGGCGACCGCGGCGACGACGGCGACCGCCACGACGACGACCACCGCCGTGAGCGGGCCGCCGAGGTCGAGCGTGGGCGCGCCGTCGAACAGCCCTTGGAGCCACTCGAGGAACCGCTGCAGGAGCGACGGGTCCGTGCGGTACTCCGACCCGGCGAGCTCCCCGACGAGCCAGCGCCGGGCCTCGTCGGCGCCCGGCTGCACGGGCACGTCGGCCGCGAGCGACCGGACGGTCATGCGGGCGGCTGCTCGCTCGCCGCCGCGGCGAGCTCGACGTCCAGGCCCTCGCGGCGCATGCGCACGTCGATGTAGAGGAGCGCGACGATGCAGCCCATGAAGACCGACGTGAGGATCATCGAGAGCGCGACGCCGATCGCCTGCACGACGTGGTAGAGGAAGGTCTGGCCCGCCATGAGCAGGAACGAGGAGGCGAGGCTCGCGGGGTACGCGACGATCCCGGAGACGAAGCTCATCGCCACGAGGGCGAGCAGGTAGATGCCGAACAGGCGCCAGAAGCTGCCGCGGGTGAGCAGCCACGCCCGCTTGACGGTCTGCCAGAACGGCTGCCCCTCCAGCGCGAGCGCGGGAGGCACGAGCCCGGTCCGCGTCCCGACCCAGACCATGAGCACGGGCCAGGCGAGCAGGGCGACGACGATGAGGAACGCACCGAGCCCTTCGGAGACCGCGAAGCCCGCGATGACGAGGAGCGTGGCCAGGCCGAGCGCCACGGACGCGGCCAGCCCGGTCAGCAGGGGGAAGGCGATGAGGAACCACGTGCGCCGTCCGACCTGGGACCAGACCTCGCCGACGCCGGCCTTGCGCCCGATCGCGGACTGGCCGACGGAGACGGTGAGGAGTCCCGCGATGACCGGAGCGGCGAAGAACGTCGTCACCTGGATCCCGAAGGAGCTGGCGAGCGTCGTGGCGAAGCTCTCGTCGAAGCCGGGGAACGTGGCCTCGTCGAGCACGACGTCGAAGTACTGGGCGACGTAGCCGGAGAACGCCCAGCCCAGGAAGGTCCCGAGCAGCGTCGCCACCACGACGACGAGCGCGCTCATGCCGAGCACGACCCGGGGGTTGTGGCGGATCGCGCCGAACGCGCCGTCGAAGATCTCGCCGAGCGACAGCGGGCGCAGCGGGATGATGCCGGGCTTCGCGGCGAGCGGTGCGTAGGGCGCGCCCGCGAGGCCGGGGGGCGGACCGTAGCCCGGCGCGCCGTACTGCTGCTGCCCGTACTGGCCCTGCCCGTACTGCTGCTGGCCGTAGCCGGGCTGCTGACCGTAGCCGGGCTGGCCGTAGGCCGGCTGCTGGCCGTAGCCCGGCTGCTGACCGTAACCCGGCTGCTGACCGTAGCCGGGCTGGCCGTACCCCGGCTGGCCCGGAACGGCGCCCGGGGCACCCCACGCGCCGGGTGCGGGCGGCTGGTCCGTCGGGGCCTGCTGACCGGGCTCGTGTCCGGGTGCGTACTGGCCGTACCGCGGCTGGGGAGCCGGCGAGCCGGGGGCGCCGTAGCCGGGGGCGCCGTACGACGGCGCGCCCCAGCCGCTCGCGTCGCCGCCAGGACCGGGCGCGGCGGGCGGCGTGGTGCCGGGGGTCGCCGTCGGGTCGGGCGTGGCACCGTCCGGCGTGCCGGAGGTGTCGGGTGTGCTCATGTGCTCGTGGTCCCCCGCGGTCGGCTCGGGCGTCGGTCCAGGCCGCCGGGCGAGGATCGGCAACGGCGGCGAGGCCACCCTAGTACGCGGCCCTGCGCGTCGGCCGTCCGGCCCGCGTCGTCGGGGGCGCCCGCCCGCGGGTTCACCCTCGCCGCAGGCCCCGGCCGCCCCGACGTCGGGCCCGTCGATGGCAAGATGTCCGCATGAAGGTTCGTGTGCTCGTGGTGGACGACGACACCGCCCTGGCCGAGATGATCGGCATCGTCCTGCGCTCCGAGGGCTTCGAACCGGTGTTCTGCGCGGACGGTGACCTCGCGCTCGAGACGTTCCGCACCACGCAGCCGGACCTGGTCCTGCTCGACCTCATGCTCCCCGGCAAGGACGGCACGGAGGTGTGCCGCCTCATCCGGGCCGAGTCGGGGGTCCCGATCATCATGCTCACCGCGAAGAGCGACACGGTCGACGTCGTGCTCGGTCTCGAGTCGGGCGCCGACGACTACATCTCGAAGCCGTTCAAGCCCAAGGAGCTCGTCGCCCGCATCCGGGCGCGCCTGCGCCGCACCGAGGAGCCCGCCCCCGAGCACCTGTCCATCGGCGACGTCGAGATCGACGTCACGGGGCACCGTGTGTCGCGCGGCGGCGAGCAGGTGTCGCTGACCCCGCTCGAGTTCGACCTCCTCGTCGCGCTCGCGCGCAAGCCGTGGCAGGTCTTCACGCGCGAGGTGCTCCTCGAGAAGGTGTGGGGCTACCGGCACGCGGCGGACACGCGGCTCGTCAACGTCCACGTGCAGCGCCTGCGCTCGAAGATCGAGCACGACCCGGAGAACCCGGAGATCGTCCTCACCGTGCGCGGCGTCGGGTACAAGGCGGGCGCGACGCGCACGTGAGCACGACGGCCGGCTCCGCCGACGGGCGCGGGCGAGGGCTCTGGCGTCGCGTGCGACGCCGGGCGCGCGCGACCGTCCGCCGCGTGGTCTGGCGCTGGCGCTCGTCGATGCAGCTGCGCGTCGTCACGTCGGCGCTCGTCGTCGGCGTGCTGACCGTCGGGGCGCTCGGCGCCTACCTCACCGACGCCATGCGCGACGGCCTCTACGAGCGGCGTGCCGCCGAGCTCGACCAGGAGAGCGCCCAGTCCACGCAGCAGGCGCGCCGCACGCTCGACGCGTCGCCCGCGTCGACGCCGACCGAGGCGCAGTCGCTCCTCTTCGACCTCTTCTCCATGCTCCAGACCACCGGGTCGTCGCGCGACGTCTTCCTGTGGCAGTCCGGCGGGTCGAGCACGGTCGGCTTCCTCGACCAGTCGACCGACCAGCAGCTCGACGGCCTCGTGTCGCCCGAGATGCGCGCGGCGACCGTCGCGGCGGACGGCGAGCAGTACCTCCAGTCCGTGGCGATCCCCGTCGACCCGGCGCACCCGGAGTCGTCGGGGGTGGTGCCGGGGATCGTCGTGGGCTCGACCGTCGAGGTGCCGGTCGCGGGCACGTACGAGCTCTACTACCTCTACGACCTCGAGGCGGACCAGGAGACGCTCCGCTTCCTCCAGTCGGTCCTGCTCGTCGGGGCGCTCGTGCTGCTCGCTCTCCTCGTCGGCATCACGGCGCTCGTCACGCGCCAGGCGGTGCTCCCGGTGCGCCAGGCCGCGAGCGTCGCGGAACGGCTCGCGGACGGCCGCCTCGACGAGCGGCTCCCGGTCAAGGGCCACGACGAGATGGCGTCCCTCGCGCACTCGTTCAACGAGATGGCCCAGAGCCTCCAGGAGCAGATCGGGCGCATGGAGGAGCTGTCGATGCTCCAGCGCCGGTTCGTCTCCGACGTGTCCCACGAGCTGCGCACGCCGCTCACCACGATCCGCATGGCCTCCGAGGTGCTGCACGCGTCGCGCGAGGACTTCGACCCGGTCTCGCGACGCTCGACCGAGCTCCTGCAGGCCCAGCTCGACCGGTTCGAGGACCTGCTCGCCGACCTGCTCGAGATCAGCCGGTTCGACGCCGGTGCCGCGGTCCTTGACGCCGAGCGGCGCGACCTGCGCGACGTGGTGAACGCCGCCGTCGACCACGCCGCCCCGCTCGCCGAGCGCAAGGGCGTGTGGCTGTCGGTCCACCTCGGGGACGAGCCCGTCACCGCCGACATCGACCCGCGGCGCGTCGAGCGCATCGTGCGCAACCTCGTCGTCAACGCGATCGAGCACGCCGAGGAGCGTCCCGTCGAGATCACGGTCGACGGCGACGGGCACGCCGTCGCGGTCACGGTCCGCGACCACGGGGTCGGGATGACGACCGACGAGGTCCAGCACGTGTTCGACCGCTTCTGGCGCGCGGACCCCGCACGCGCCCGCACGACGGGCGGCACCGGCCTCGGGCTCGCGATCTCCCTGGAGGACGCGCACCTGCACGGCGGGTGGCTCGAGGCGTGGGGCCGTCCCGGCCGGGGCGCGAGCTTCCGGCTCACGCTCCCGCGGCGCGCCGGGATCCGGCTCCAGTCGTCCCCGCTGCCGCTCGTCTCCGAGGCGGCGACCGGCCGCGGGCTGCCGACGGAGTGGAGCGTGCGGACGCCGGTCGTCGAGGACGTCGAGGGGACGGCGGGCCCCGCCGACCTGCCGTCGGTCACGGGCGGCATCCCCGTCGTCATCCCGCGCGACCACGCGCCCCGGCCCGGCCGGGCGACGGTGCCCGACTCCGGCGGCGGTCCGGCCGCAGGCCCCGACGACGTCCAGGAGGGGCGATGACCACGACGGGGACCGTGCGGCGCACGACCGCGGGGCGCGCGGACCTGCGGCACCGGGTCGGGCGCGCGCTCGCGGCCGGTCTCGCGGCCCTGGGGGTCGCCGCGCTCGCGGCGTGCGCCTCGATCCCCACGTCCGGGCCCGTCGTCGAGGGCGAGGCGACGCCGGAGGACCCGGGCCAGCCGTTCGTCAGCGCCGCCTCCCCCCGCCGCGACGCCTCGCCCGACCAGATCGTCCGCGGCTTCCTGGCCGCCCAGGCCCAGGGCGCGCGCGGCTCGTTCGACGTCGCGTCCGAGTTCCTCACGCGCGACGCGCAGGACGACTGGTCGCCCGTCTCCCAGGTCGCGATCCTCGAGGACGTGCCGCAGCTCGAGGTCGACGAGGCGGCGATCGAGGGCGGCACGACGACGGTCCGCGCCACCGCCGACGTCGTCGGCACCGTGGACGAGCGCGGCGTCTACACCGAGCAGGCACCTGGTCGGACCACCGAGGTCTCCTACGGCCTCGTCCGCGACGCCGACGGCCAGTGGCGCATCGACGTGGTCGACGACGGGCTGACGATCACGGCCACGAACTTCGCGCGCACCTTCAAGCAGGCGAACCTGTACTTCCCGACCCTGGACCGGACCTACCTCGTGCCCGACGCCCGCTGGTTCCCGAGCCGGAACTGGCAGGCGCTCGCGGTCCGCGAGACGCTGCGCGGCCCGGCGGACTGGCTCGCGGGGTCCGTCGCGACGGTCGCGCCCGAGGGGACCTCGCTGAGCATCGACTCCGTCCCCCCGGTGGAGGGCAGGGTCGCGGTGCCCCTCACCGATCCGGTGACGGCGGCGTCGCCGGCCGACCGCGCGATGCTCATCGCGCAGCTCCAGGCCTCGCTCGGCGTGCCCGTCGACATCACGGTGGGCGTGGGCGGCTCGGAGCTCTCGGCCGACACCGTCCCCACCATCGGCGTCGCCACCACGCCCGACGAGCCGGTCGTGCTCTCGGGCGACCAGATCATGAGCCTGGAGGGACGGACGACGCGGGCCGTGCCGTCGGCCGCGCCGCTCGCCGGGCTCCAGCCCACCGCGCTCGCGTTCCGCGGCCGGGCCGACGACGCCACGTACGTCGTGCGGGACGGCGCCGGACGGCTCGTCACGGCACCGACGGCGGAGGCCGCGCCCGTCACGCTGCTCACCGGGACGAGCCTCGTCGCGCCGTCGATCGACCGGTTCCAGTACGTCTGGAGCGGCCCGCAGGTGCAGGCCGGGTCGCTGCAGGTCGTGGACCTGCAGGAGGGCGGCAGCGACGCGGCCGTCTCCGAGGTGGCCGCGCCGTGGCTCGACGGGCGCACCGTGATGTCGCTGCGGGTCGCGCCGGACGGCGCCCGGGTGGCCGTCGTCAGCGACTCGGGGTCCGGGGCGCAGGTGCACGTCGCGGGCATCGTCCGTGACGAGGCGGGCCGGCCGACCCAGCTCTCCGAACCGGTCCGGGTGGGGCAGCCGATCGCCGCCGCGACCCAGGTGACGTGGGTCGACCGCACGCTCCTCGGGGTCCTGGGCCGGGCGTCCGGGGAGTCCGAGGTCGTCGTCCAGCGGGTGCCCGTCGGCGGGCCGACGGTCGCCGCCTCGCCCGTCGAGGGTGCCGTCTCGCTCGCGTCGGCCACGGGCGTCAGCACGACGCTCGTCGGGACGAACGACAGCAGCCTGTACGCCGCGGGCACGTCGAGCCTCTGGACGAAGATCGCGACCGAGGTCCGCCTGCCCACGTACCCGGGCTGAGAGTCCGTCCGCGCCGGACCGCGTCGGGCGGCGGTCGACCACAGCCCTCGGTCGGCCCGTGCGTCGTCCACAGCGGCGGGGTCGCCGGTGCCGGACGAGCGCGTCACCGGGCACGCTGGCCCGGTGCTCCTCGCCGCTCTCGACGACGTCGCCCGCCTCGTCCTGCCCGTCGCGTGCCCCGGCTGCGACGCGCCCGACGTCCGGTGGTGCGAGTCCTGCCTCGCGCCGTTGCGCGCCCCGCTCCGGCGGCGCGAGCGTGACGCACCGCGCCTGGACCGGCTCGACGGCGTCGCGCCCCTGCCGGTCTGGGCTCCGGCGCCCTACACGGGGCCGGTGCGCGGCGTCGTCGTCGCCTGGAAGGATCGCGGCCGGGTGGACCTCGACCGGCCGCTCGCCGACGTCGCGCGCCGCGCGGGCACCGCGCTCGGGCCGGTGCTCGGAGCTGTGCTCGGACCGGGGCGGGGCCCCGAGCTCGGTCCCGCGCTCGGACCCGGGCTCGGGGCGGTCCCGGGGGAGGGCCCCGCGGGGTGCCCGGTGCTCGTCGTCCCGGCACCCACGACGCGGGCCGCGCGGCGCGCCCGTGGCCGCGACCCCGTCGCTCTGCTCGCGCGTGCCGTCGCCGCCGGCCTCGACGCCTCGGGGACCCCCGCCCGGAGCGCCGCGCTCCTCGTGCACCGCGGGCGCGCCCGGGACCAGGTCGGTCTCGGCGCTCGGGCGCGCGGCGCCCGTCTCGGCGCGGTCGCCGTCGCCCCGGGGAGGCTCCTCGGGACCCGCGCCGGAGGCCTCGTCCGACCGGTCGTCGGACCGCCCGCCGGAGCGCGTCGAGGAGCGGCCGGGCGGCGCCCGTCGACCGGTGCGCCGGCACCGGTCGTGGCGTGCCTCCTCGTGGACGACGTCGTCACCACGGGAGCGACCCTCGCCGCGTGCGAGAGGGCGCTGACCAGCGCGGGCGCTCTCGTGCTGGGCGCCGTCGCGCTCGCCGCGACCCCCTCGCCGAGCGAACGGCGGCGGTCTGCCGGGCAGCCTCCGTGAGGTCCGCGTCGCGGGGGCCGAAGGTCCCCTCGTTCACCTCCCGTTGGTGCTGCCGACACCCCGGACCGGGGGTTAGGCTGAGGGCCAGTCGCCGCGGACGACGGACGTGCAGGACACGTGCGCCGCCGCGCGAGCGTACCGAGCGCGCGGCCCTGCGCCGCAAGGAGGTGGTAGCCCACCGCACCCGGCAGCGGGTGCTCCTACCGAATCCGAACGAGGCGCCCGGACGCACCGGGCCGGGCGTCGCACTAGATCCTCGCGGAGGCTCACATGGAGATCGTCGTCGTCGGCAGGCACACGGAAGTGGCAGACCGCTTCCGCCGGCACGTGGAGGACAAGCTCGCCAAGGTCCAGCAGCTCGCGCCCACGGCGCAGCGCGTGGACGTCGAGGTCACCCACGAGAACAACCCGAGGCTCTCGGGGGTCCGCGAACGCGTCGAGCTCACCGTGCGGGCCAAGGGACCCGTCGTCCGCGCCGAGGCCGCGGCCGACGACCGGTTCGGCGCCCTCGACCTCGCGATGGACAAGCTCGCGGAGCGGCTGCGCCGCGCACGCGACCGTCGCAAGGACCACCGCAACCACACCGTCGTGCCGCCCGTCGACGTGCGTCCCTACGACCCGGCCACGCACGAGGCACCCCCGCAGCCGGCGCCGACCGCGCCGACCGAGCCCGGGGAGGCCGTCGAGACGACGCTCGGCGACTCGCCCGTCGTCATCCGGCAGAAGCTGCACACGGCGGAGCCCATGACGGTGGACGACGCGCTGTACGAGATGGAGATGGTCGGCCACGACTTCTTCCTCTTCGTCGACATCGAGACGTCGCGCCCGTCCGTCGCCTACCGCCGTCGCGGCTGGACGTACGGTGTCGTCGCGCTCGACACGTCCTGCGACTGCGCTGACGCCACGGTCGAGAAGAGCGCCTGACCGCACGCGACGCGCCCGGACCCTCGAGGGTCCGGGCGCGTCGTGCTGTCCGGACCCGCCGCCGAACAGGCGCTCCCGGTCGGCCGAGCAGGTGGTTCTGGCGCGTCCGGCGACCGGGACGCGCCAGGACCACCTGCTCGGCGGGGGCGGGGTGCGCGCAAGGGTGGGCGTGTGGGTGGGGGCGGGCAGGATCGGGGGGTGGTCGCCACGTCGTCGAGGTCCGAGTCGATGTCCCTGTCCCAGGCGCGCCGTGTGGCGCTCGCCGCGCAAGGGCTGCACCGGGAGCGCCCGGACGGCGGGGCGGGTGCCGGGTCCGCAGGTCGTGCGCCGACGATGCGCCAGGTCCAGGGGGTCATCGACCGCCTCGGGCTCCTGCAGATCGACTCGGTCAACGTGCTCGCGCGGGCGCACCTCATGCCGCTCTACGCGCGGCTCGGCCCGTACGACACGGCGCTGCTCGACCGCGCGGCGGGCCGCGCGCCGCGTCGGCTCGTGGAGACGTGGGCGCACGTCGCGTCCTACGTGCCGCCCAGCACGTGGCCGCTGCTCGAGTGGCGCCGTCGCCGGTACCGCACGGAGGCGTGGGGCACCATCAGCGCGGTCGAGATGAGCCACTCCGAGGCGGTCCAGGACGTGCGGCGCCTCGTCACGGAGCGTGGCCCGATCACCGCGAGCGAGGTGCACGAGATCCTCGAGGCCGAGGGGCGGGCGCACCCGCGCGACCGCTCGCAGTGGGGCTGGAACTGGACGGTCGCGAAGCGCGCGCTCGAGTTCCTCTTCTTCACGGGGGAGATCACGTCCGCGCGGCGCAACGGCGCGTTCGAGCGCTGCTACGACCTCACGGAGCGCGTGCTCCCGCCGGAGGTCGTCACGGCGCCACCGGTCGCGGACGCCGACGCCGTCCGGTCGCTGCTCGAGATCGGCGCCCGCGCGCACGGGGTCGGGACGCTGCGCTGCTTCCGCGACTACTTCCGGCTCAAGGGGCCCGCGGTGCGCACGGCGCTCGACGAGCTCGTCGAGGCGGGCACCCTGCGCCCGGTGACCGTGCGCGGCTGGGACGAGCCGACCTACCTCCACGCGGACGCGGCGCTCCCGCGGCGCGCGACGGCGACGACGCTGCTCAACCCGTTCGACCCGCTCGTGTTCGAGCGGACCCGCCTCGAGCGGCTGTTCGACGTGCACTACCGGATCGAGATCTACGTGCCCGCAGCGAAGCGGGTCCACGGCTACTACGTCCTGCCGTTCCTCGAGGGCGAGGTGCTCACCGCGCGCGTCGACCTCAAGGCCGACCGCCGGGCCGGGGTGCTGCGGGTGCAGTCGGCGCACCGCGAGCAGGCGGCCGGGCCGCAGACGGCGGCGCGCCTCGCCGCCGAGCTGCACGTGCTCGGCCGGTGGCTGGGGGTGCCGGAGGTCGACGTCGCCCCGGTGGGGGACCTGGCGCCCGCGCTGGCCGCCGAGGTCGCGGCGCACTGACGTCGTCGCTGCCCTCGTCGCCGGCGTCGCCGCCCTCGCGCTCGTCCCGACCGCCGCGGCGGCGGTGGACGGGGCGCCCGGCCCGGGTGGCCCTCGCCGTAGGCTGGCGGACGACGTCGCGGGGGAGAGGTTCGTCGTCGGCGAAACCCGTACGGGACCGGCGCGGCCCCGACTCCCCTACGATGTTGTGTGACGTTGCCGACGTCCGCTGCCGTGCGCGCCCGCGCGGCAGAGCGTCGGCTCTGCTCCCGGACCACCCGGCCCGGGCACCGATCGATACGGGAGTCCTGCGTGCCTTCGATCCTCGACAAGGTCCTTCGCATCGGCGAGGGCCGGATCCTCAAGAAGCTGTCCGGCATCGCCGACCAGGTGAACAAGCTCGAGCCCGGCTTCGAGGATCTCACCGACGAGGAGCTGCGGGAGGAGACCGACCGCTTCAAGGCGCGCCTCGAGGCGGGCGAGACCCTCGACGACCTGCTCCCCGAGGCGTTCGCCGCGGTGCGCGAGGCGTCGCGGCGCACGCTCGGCCAGCGGCACTTCGACGTCCAGCTCATGGGCGGCGCGGCGCTGCACCTCGGCAACATCGCCGAGATGAAGACCGGTGAGGGCAAGACCCTCGTCGCGACGACGGCCGCGTACCTCAACGCGCTCGAGGGCAAGGGCGTCCACGTCGTCACGGTGAACGACTACCTGGCGAAGTACCAGTCCGAGCTCATGGGCCGCGTGTACCGCTTCCTCGGGCTGTCGACCGGCGTGATCCTGTCCGGCCAGACGCCCGCGCAGCGGCGCGAGCAGTACGCCGCCGACATCACGTACGGGACGAACAACGAGTTCGGCTTCGACTACCTGCGCGACAACATGGCGTGGTCCACGGACGACCTCGTGCAGCGCGGCCACCACTTCGCGATCGTCGACGAGGTCGACTCGATCCTCATCGACGAGGCGCGCACGCCGCTCATCATCTCCGGCCCGGCCTCGGGCGACACGAACCGCTGGTTCGGCGAGTTCGCCAAGGTCGTGCGCCGTCTCAACCCCGGGACGGACTACGAGGTCGACGAGAAGAAGCGCACGGTCGGCGTGCTCGAGCCCGGCATCGAGAAGGTCGAGGACTACCTCGGCATCGACAACCTGTACGAGTCGCTCAACACGCCGCTCATCGGGTTCCTCAACAACGCCATCAAGGCGAAGGAGCTCTTCAAGCGCGACAAGGACTACGTCGTGCTCAACGGCGAGGTCATGATCGTCGACGAGCACACGGGCCGCATCCTGCCCGGCCGTCGGTACAACGAGGGCATGCACCAGGCCATCGAGGCCAAGGAGGGCGTGCAGATCAAGGCGGAGAACCAGACGCTCGCCACGATCACGCTCCAGAACTACTTCCGCCTGTACTCCAAGCTCGCGGGCATGACCGGCACCGCCGACACCGAGGCGGCCGAGTTCCAGGGCACCTACAAGCTCGGCGTCGTGCCGATCCCGACGAACCGCCCGATGCAGCGCGTCGACCAGCCCGACCTCGTCTACAAGAACGAGGAGGGCAAGTTCGACGCGGTCGTCGCGGACATCGTCGAGCGTCACGCGCAGGGCCAGCCGGTGCTCGTCGGCACGACGAGCGTCGAGAAGTCGGAGCTCCTGTCGTCCAAGCTGAAGAAGCAGGGCGTCCCGCACGAGGTCCTCAACGCGAAGCAGCACGAGCGCGAGGCGGCGATCGTCGCGCTCGCGGGCCGCAAGGGTGCCGTGACGGTCGCGACGAACATGGCCGGCCGCGGTACGGACATCATGCTCGGCGGCAACGCCGAGTTCATGGCGGTCGCGGACCTCGCGGCGCGCGGCCTGGACGCGGCGGAGAACCCGGAGGAGTACGAGGCCGCCTGGCCCGACGCGCTGGAGAAGGCGAAGGCCGCGGTCGCGGCGGAGCACGACGAGGTCCGCGAGCTCGGCGGCCTGTACGTCCTCGGCACCGAGCGGCACGAGTCGCGTCGCATCGACAACCAGCTCCGTGGTCGTTCCGGCCGTCAGGGCGACCCGGGCGAGTCCCGGTTCTACCTGTCGATGCAGGACGACCTCATGCGCCTGTTCAACTCGACCCTCGCCGAGTCGATGATGAACCGCGCCGGGTTCCCCGACGACGTGCCGCTCGAGTCGAAGATGGTCACGCGTGGCATCGCGAGCGCGCAGGGCCAGGTCGAGTCGCGCAACTTCGAGATCCGCAAGAACGTCCTCAAGTACGACGACGTCCTGTCGCGCCAGCGCACCGTCATCTACGACGAGCGTCGCCGCGTGCTCGAGGGCGAGGACCTGCAGGAGCAGGTGCAGCACTTCCTCACCGACGTGGTCACCGCGTACGTCGAGGGTGCGACGACCGAGGGCAACCCGGAGAGCTGGGACCTCGAGGGGCTGTGGACCGCGCTCAAGGCCGTGTTCCCCATCTCCATCACGGTGGACGAGGTCGTGGAGCAGGCCGGCGGCGAGACGCGCCTCACGAGCGAGATGCTGCTCGAGGAGATCCTCTCGGACGCCCGCATCGCCTACCAGAACCGCGAGGAGCAGCTCGGCGCGGCGAACATGCGCCAGCTCGAGCGCCGCGTGACGCTCTCGGTCCTCGACCGCAAGTGGCGCGAGCACCTCTACGAGATGGACTACCTCAAGGAGGGCATCGGGCTGCGCGCGATGGCGCAGCGCGACCCGCTGGTCGAGTACCAGCGCGAGGGCTTCCAGCTCTTCCAGGCGATGACCGAGGCCATCAAGGAGGAGACGGTCGGGTACCTCTTCAACCTCGAGGTCAAGGTCGCCGAGCCGGGCGCGGCCACGGGCCAGGCGCCGGCGATCTCCGTCGCGGGCGCGGCGCAGGCCGCGCAGTCGGCCGCGGGCCAGGCGCTGGGCGGCGCGGCGGGTGCCGCGTCGGCCGGGGCGGCGGCCGGTCCCGCGGCGGCGGCCCAGCCCGACGCGCGCTCCGACGCAGCGACGCGCCCCTCGACCGCCCCCCCGTCCCCGACGAGCCGGGCGAGGACGCCTCCGTGGAGGACGCGCCCGTCGAGGACGCGCCGGGCGCGCCGGAG
>QAPD01000096.1 GCA_003052455.1 Sphaerisporangium cinnabarinum
GACCCCGGCACGGCCGCGTGCGAGGGCCCCGGAGGAGACTGGCGCGGCGGCCAGCGCGTCGCGCGCTCGGTCCTCGACCTCGGCCGGGTGCGCGAGCGCCGCGTCGGCCCGCGCGCGGGCCGTGTCCGCGACGGCGCGCGCCGTCGCGTGGGTCTCGACCGCCCGACCGGCGGTGCGGCCCGCGACGCGCTCGGCGTTCTCGCGCGAGACGACCTGCTCCACGCCGTCCGCGTCGAGGACCGCTCGTAAGGCGTCGAGCTCCGTCGAGCCCTGGCGCGACGCGCGGAAGAGGGCGCCGACGGAGGCGCGCGCGTCGGACTCGCCGGACCGGGCCGTCGCGAGCGCCGCCTGGGCGTCGCGCACCTCGGCGTCCGCGGCCTCCAGCTCGCCCTGCGCCGCGGCGTACTCCTCCGCCGCCGTCTCGACGGCGGCCTCCGCAGCGGCGTGCCGGTCGCGCAGGGACGCCAGCTCGCGCTCGACCGTCGCGACGTCGCGCGACGCCCCGTCAGCGACCTCGCGCGCAGCGCGCACGTCGTCGTCCGACGGCGCCGCCGAGGCGCTCGGCGCGAGGCCGACGCCGAGCGCGAGGACGAGCGCTCCGGCGGCTCCTGCCACGGCGACGCGGCGGCGTGGCGCGCTCCGGGTCACGCGGTTCATCAACCCCTCCTCGGCGTGTCTCGTTGACAGCACTCGCACGAGTCTGCCCGGAAGGTCCGCTCCGCGCGATCCGAGCGGTCGGGACGTTCTCACAATGTGGTCTCGCATGGTGAGAAGGCACTACCGGGTCGCCCGCGACGCGCCTAGCCTCGGCCTCATGTCCCGTCGAATGTGTCGCTGACCCGAGCGCACGTTCGCCTGCCCGCGAGCCGTCGTCGACGACGCCCTCGCCGCGGCATCCCGTCCCGCGTGCGCCTCTCGCCGCGGTCGACGACCCCGTCCCCGCCGCACCCGCCCCGGTGCACCCGCGCGCCGCCGTCCCACCCCACCCCACCCGCAGGAGAGCAACCATGAGCACCGACAACGCCCCCGCCTGGTCCTTCGAGACGCGCCAGGTCCACGCCGGCCAGACCGCCGACCCGACCACGGGAGCCCGCGCGCTCCCGATCTACCAGACGACGTCGTTCGTCTTCCCGGACGCCTCGGTCGCGGCCGACCGCTTCGCGCTCAAGGACCTCGGCCCGATCTACACGCGCATCGGCAACCCGACGCAGGAGGTCGTGGAGAACCGCATCGCCTCGCTCGAGGGCGGCGTCGGGGCGCTGCTCCTCGCGTCCGGGCAGGCCGCGACGACGTTCGCGATCCTCAACGTCGCCGAGGCGGGCGACCACGTCGTCGCGTCGCCGAGCCTGTACGGCGGCACCTACAACCTGCTCCAGTACTCGCTCGCCAAGCTCGGGGTCGAGACGACGTTCGTCGCCGACCCGCACGACCCGCAGGCGTGGCGCGACGCCGTCCGCCCGAACACCAAGCTCTTCTTCGGCGAGACGATCCCGAACCCGCAGGCCGACGTGCTGGACATCGAGGCCGTCGCGGCGGTCGCGCACGAGGTCGGCGTCCCGCTGGTCGTCGACAACACGGTCGCCACCCCCTACCTGCTGCGTCCGCTCGAGCACGGGGCGGACGTCGTCGTGCACTCCGCCACGAAGTACCTCGGCGGCCACGGCTCGGCGATCGGCGGCGTGATCGTCGACGGCGGCACGTTCGACTACGCGGCGCACCCGGAGCGGTTCCCGAACTACAACACGCCCGACCCGTCGTACAACGGCCTCGTCTACGCGCGCGACCTCGGGGTGGACGGCATCCTCGGGGCGAACCTCGCGTACGTGCTCAAGGCGCGCGTGCAGCTCCTGCGCGACCTGGGCTCGGCGATCTCGCCGTTCAACGCGTTCCTCATCGCGCAGGGCATCGAGACGCTGTCGCTGCGCGTCGAGCGCCACGTCGCCAACGCGCAGAAGGTCGCCGAGTGGCTCGAGGCGCGCGACGACGTCCGGACCGTCCACTACGCGGGCCTGCCCTCGAGCCCGTGGCACGCGAACGCGCAGAAGTACCTGCCGCGCGGCGCGGGCGCGGTCCTCGCGTTCGAGCTCGACGGCGGCAGCGAGGCCGGGCAGGCGTTCGTCTCCGCGCTGCAGCTCCACTCGAACGTCGCGAACATCGGCGACGTGCGGTCGCTCGTCATCCACCCGGCCTCGACCACGCACGCCCAGCTCAGCCCCGAGGAGCAGGCGAAGTCCGGCGTGACGCCGGGCCTGGTCCGTCTCGCGGTCGGCATCGAGCACGTCGACGACATCCTCGCCGACCTCGAGCTCGGGTTCACCGCCACCAAGTCGGCGCTGGGCTCCTGACCGGCCGGCGACGGGCGCGACGATGACGGATCTGGACAGCCGGGGCGCCCTGGGCGCCCCGGCCGTACAGTGGCCGACGGTGACCCCGGTGAACGACGAGCTCCTCTCCCCCGCTCCCGACGCCCGCTCCGGCGCGCGGCCGGGCGACTCGTCGACGCACGGCGTCGCGCCGTCGCGCGCGCGGGTGAAGGCTCCGGTCCCGGCGACCGGGGCGTGGCGCCCGGGCGACCCCGTGGGCCGGCGGCGCTTCGCCGACGTCGGCACGTTCGACCTCGAGTCCGGCGCCCGCCTGCCCGACGTCCGGGTCGCGTACGAGACGTGGGGCACGCTCGCGCCCGACGGGTCGAACGCCGTCCTCGTGCTGCACGCCCTCACCGGCGACTCGCACGTGAGCGGCCCGGCCGGACCCGGGCACGTGGCCGCGGGCTGGTGGGAGTCGCTCGTGGGGCCTGGCGCCCCGATCGACACCGACCGCTGGTTCGTCGTCGCGCCCAACGTGCTCGGCGGCTGCCAGGGCACCACCGGACCGGCCTCGCCCGCGCCCGACGGCCGCCCGTGGGGCAGCCGGTTCCCGCGCGTCACGACGCGCGACCAGGTGGCGGTGGAGATCGAGCTCGCCCGGACGCTCGGGATCACGTCGTGGGCGTTCGTCGTCGGCGCGTCGATGGGCGGGCACCGCGTGCTGGAGTGGGCGCTGCTCGGCCCCGAGGCGGGGGTCGACGTCGTCTCGCTCGCCGCGATCGCGACCGCCGCCCAGACCACGGGCGACCAGATCGCCTGGGCCCACCCGCAGCTCGGTGCCGTGCGTGCCGACCCGGGCTTCCGCGGCGGCGACTACTACGACGCCGCGGACGGCGACGGGCCGCACGTCGGGCTCGGCATCGCCCGGCAGATCGCGCAGGCCACCTACCGGTCCGCGCGCGAGCTCGACGACCGCTTCGGTCGGCTCCCGCAGGGCGGCGAGGACCCGTTCACCGACGGCCGCTACGCGGTGCAGTCCTACCTCGACCACCACGGCGACAAGCTCGCGCGCCGGTTCGACGCGAACTCGTACGTCGTGCTCACCGAGTCGATGCTCACGCACGACCTCGGGCGCGACCGCGGCGGCGTCGAGGCGGCGCTCGCGCAGATCACCGCGCACGCGCTCGTCGTCGCCGTCGACACCGACCGGTTGTTCCTCCCCGCCGACTGTGCGCGCATCGCCGCCGGCATCCCCGGCGCCGAGCCCCTGCGGACGCTCACGAGCGACTTCGGGCACGACGGCTTCCTCATCGAGTTCGACCAGCTCGGACCGATCGTCGCCGACTTCCTCGGCGAGCGGGCGCGCGTGCGGGACTGACCAGCACGTCGGACGGGCGCGTCCCGGGGCGGGCCCCGTGGTCGGAGCGCGGACCGGACCGTAGGTTGGTCCCATGCTCGCCGCCTACGCCGACCGCACCGACCCCGACGACCCCCTGGCCGGCCTCGTGGTCGGGGACCGCCCCGAGCCCGAGGCGCGCGAGCACTGGACCACGGTCGACGTGCGCGCCGCGTCGCTCAACCACCACGACCTCTGGTCGCTGCGCGGCGTCGGGCTGCCCGCCGACCGCCTGCCCATGATCCTCGGGACCGATGCCTCGGGCGTCGCCCCCGACGGCTCCGAGGTCGTCGCGCACGCCGTCGTCGGTGCGGACGGGCACGGCGTCGGGCCCGCCGAGCGCCGTTCCCTGCTGTCCGAGCGGTACCCCGGCACGCTCGCGGAGCGCGTCGCCGTCCCGACCCACAACCTCGTCCCCAAGCCGCCCGAGCTGACCTTCGTCGAGGCCGCGTGCGTCCCGACGGCGTGGCTCACCGCCTACCGCATGCTGTTCACCGCCGGTGGTGCCGCTCCCGGGGACCGTGTGCTCGTGCAGGGCGCCGGCGGCGGCGTCGCGACGGCGGCCGTCGCGCTCGGCGCCGCCGCGGGCCTCGAGACCTGGGTGACGTCCCGTTCCGCGGCGAAGCGCGCCGGAGCGGCCCGCCTCGGCGCAGCGGCGACGTTCGAGCCCGGCGCCCGGCTGCCCGCACCCGTCGACGTCGTCGTCGAGACGGTCGGGCAGGCCACGTGGCGCCACTCGCTGCGGTCCGTGCGGCCGGGCGGGACCGTCGTCGTGGCGGGCGCGACGAGCGGCGACGCGTCGCCCGCCGAGCTCTCGCGCGTGTTCTTCCACGAGATCCGCGTGCAGGGCGTGACCATGGGCTCGCGCGACGACCTCGCCGCGCTCCTGCGGTTCCTCGCGCGGAGCGAGGTGCGCCCCGTCGTCGACCAGGTGCTCCCCCTCTCGCGCGCCCGCGACGGCCTCGCGCGCCTCGCCGCGGGAGAGCACTTCGGCAAGGTGGTGCTCACGCCGTGACGGCGCCGACCTGGGCGCCCGACGTCCTCGGGGCAGGGTTCGAGCAGCGCACCGTCGAGCTGGAGCCCGACGACGAGGGCGACGTCGTCGTCACGGTCGTCCGGCACGTCCCGCCGACGGAGGAGCCCTTGCGCCCCGCGCGCGCGGTGCTCTACCTCCACGGCTGGAGCGACTACTTCTTCCAGACGGAGCTCGCCCAGACCTGGCACGGGCTCGGCGCCGCCTTCTACGCCGTCGACCTGCGCAAGTACGGTCGCAGCCTGCGCCCGCACCAGACCCCTGGGTACGCGGACCACCTCGAGGAGTACGACGCCGACATCGCCGCCGCGCTGGAGGTCGTCCGGGAGGACCTCGGCGCGCACGCCGCGATCATGCTCATGGGGCACTCGACCGGCGGCCTCGTCGCGGCGCTGTGGGCGCACCGGCACCCCGGCGTCGTGCGCGGCCTGGTCCTCAACAGCCCGTGGCTGGAGCTCCAGGGGTCGTCGGTCGCGCGCACCGTCTCCGGCCCCGCCATCCGGCAGCTCGCACGCTTCCAGCCGCGCGCGCCGCTCCCGAACGTCGATCCCGGGTACTACGCCCCCACGCTCCGCGACCGGGAGGACGGCACGTGGACCATCGAGGACGCGTGGCGTCCGGTCCCGTCGTTCCCCGTCCGGGCGGGATGGCTGCGCGCGATCATCTCCGGCCACGCCCGCGTCGCCGCCGGCCTCGCGATCGACTGCCCCGTCCTCGTGCTCCTCGCCGAGAGGTCGCTGTTCAGCACGCGCTGGACCGAGGACATGCGCGCCGCGGACATCGTGCTCGACGTCGAGCCGCTCGCCCGCCGGGCCTCGCACCTGGGTCGGGTCGTCACCCTGGTGCGCATCCCCGGGGGCATGCACGACCTGTCGCTCTCGGCGCCCGAGCCGCGGGCCCGGTTCTTCGCCGAGATCGTCCGCTGGTCGGCCGCGTACGGGTGGTCCTGAGCAGCGATCGTCCGCTCTCGCCTCCCCGTTCGAGCGTTCGTGCGGGCCGACGGCGACCCAGGACGTGCCGGCATCGGCTCGTCCGTCGCGGTGTGTGGGGGTATGCGGAAATGCCGAAGGCCCACCCCGTGTGGGGTGGGCCTTCGGTGAAG
>QAPD01000097.1 GCA_003052455.1 Sphaerisporangium cinnabarinum
CGTTGGGGTCTCCAGCCCCGGCGGGGCCCGGGCGGCCCGGCACGAACCCGGGGCCGAGCAGGGCGGACGGCGAGGCGGCGGCCGCGCTGCCGGGCGCGGGCACGCCGGTGGTGCCGCTCGCGGTGGGCGTCGGGGCGGCGCCGGAGCCGCCCGCGGGCGCGCCGCAGACGTTGCAGTAGCCGTCCTCGATGGTGCCCGGGCAGCCGGGCTCCGAGCACGGGACGGTCGCGGTGGTCGTCACGACGACGCTCCTTCCGGGGTGGGCAGGTCGCGGGTGAGGAACTGGTACTGCTCGACGAGGAACCGCGCGAGCGTCACGTCGCACGGTGTCGTCTCGACGGCCTCGCGCGCCTCGGCGAGGCCGGAGCGCACCGTGGGGGACGCCGACCGGCCGTTGGCGTCGGCCCGCGCGGCGAGCCGCTCCAGGCTGTACCGCAGCTCGGCGCGGGCGCGCAGGGGGCGGGTGTAGGCGTCCTCGACGGTCTCGACGGCGCGGGCCACGGTCGCGAGCCGGGCCGCGTAGGCGTCGAGCTCGAACCGCGAGTCGGGCACGGGGCCGAGGCGCGAGACGTCCGGGACGGCGAGCCGCGGCGGGTGCGCGATCTCGCGGCGGCAGCGCGCGACGAGCTCGCGCAGGGCGGGCTCGCGCGCCTCGAGCGCGGCGCGCTGCTCCTCGGTGCGGGCGCGGTCGCGGCGCAGCTCGCGGCGTTGCGCGGACGCGACGATGAGGTCGCGCTCGGCGCGCGCGACCTCGGTCTCGAGCTCGGCGAGCGGGCCCGACACGTCGGCGCCGCGCGCCGCCTGCGCGACGAGGTGGTCGAGGCGCCCCCGGAGGGTCTCGACGCGGCCGCGCGCGTCGGCGTCCGAGCCCGCGAGGTCCTCGCAGCGCACGAGCTCGGCGCGCACGCCGCGCAGCCGCGCGACCTGGTCGGCCGTGTGCGGGTCGAAGGACAGGCGCGTGCGCAGCTGCACGACGAGCGCGTCGCACAGCTTGACCGCCTCGACGAGCGAGACGAGCGCGGCGCCCGAGCCCGAGTCGAGCCGGCCCCACAGGAGCTGGGAGATCCTCTCGCGCGCGACGGCGTCGGCCCGGCCCGAGTCCCACACGGGCCGGATCTCGTCGGCGCGCGAGCGGATCGCCTGCCACAGCGACAGCGCGAGCACGAGGTCGGCGGTGTAGGCGTCGGGCGTCGCGGCGGCCTGCGCGGCGGCGTCGAGCCGGTCGAGCTCGGTGCGGCGCTCGTCGAGCCAGGTCTCGAGCGCGCCGAGGTACGCCAGGAGGTCGGCGGCGGGGATCGCCTCGCCGAGCCGTCCCGGCGCCTCGGGTGCGGGGGTGCGCGTCACGGCGTGCGGCCGTACACCGCGGCCGGCGGGGTCGGGGCCGGGCCGAGGCCGCCGAGCCACTCGCCGTAGATCGCGGCCCAGCGCCCGTCGGCCTTCATCTGCTCCAGGACCCCGTTGACGAACCGCACCATGTCGACGTTCTGCGCCGGGACGCCGATGCCGTAGGGCTCGTCGCTGATCGCCTCGCCGACGACCTTCGCGTACGGGTCCTGGGCGGCGAAGCCCGCGAGGATCGTGTCGTCGCCCGTGATCGCGTCGACCTTGCCCTGCTGGAACAGCACGAGGCACTGCGTGTGCGTGGTCGCGGGGACGGGCTCGATGCCGGAGAACTGCTCGAGGCGCGTGAGCGTCGTCGTGCCCTCGGGCGCGCACACGCGCTGACCCTCGAGGTCCGCGATCCCGTTCGCGGTCGAGTCGCGCGTGACGAGCACCTTCTGCCCCGCGTGGTAGTACTCCGCCGAGAACGCGATGGACTCCCAGCGCTCGCAGTTGATGGTGAACGCACGCGCGACGAGGTCGACCTCGCCGTTCTCGAGCACCTCGAGCCGCTGCCCCGACGTGATGACGCGGAACTGCAGCCGGTCGGGGTCGCCGAAGATCGCGCGCGAGACCTCGTGCAGCACGTCGATGTCGAAGCCCTCGATCTGGCCCGACAGCGGGTTGCGCGCGCCCATGAGCAGCGTGTCCGCCGAGACGCCGACGACGAGCGCGCCGCGGTCGCGGATCGTGGCCATGGTGCTGCCGCCCGGGAGGGCGTCCGGGCCGGGCAGGGCGCCCTCGGGCGCGTACGAGGCGAGCGGGTCGGCGCACTCGGCGGGCGCGGCGGGCGCCGCGGGGGACTCCTCGGTCGCCTCGTCCTGCGGGGTGGTCGTCAGGCGCAGGTCCTCCGCGCCGGACGGCCCCGAGCACGCGCCGAGCACGAGCAGCGCGGCGAGCGCCGAGGCGACCCCGGTCGAGACGGCGCCGGCCCGGCGTGCGCGCGTGCCGGTGCGGCGGGTCCCGGCGGGCCGGGCGTGGGGGGCGGGCGTCGTGGTCACCGGTACTCCTCCAGTCGTGCCGTCACGCCGCGCCACGCGAGCAGCGCCGCGACGAGCCCTGCCGCGAGCAGCAGCCAGCCCGCGACGGTGGCCGTCGTCGCCGCGCCGTCGAGGCGGTCGCTCGTCGCGGCGGCGTTGGTCTCGATGTCGTCGCGCGCCGCGGCCGAGAACGCGTCGAACGCGGCGTTCGGGCTCTGGGGGTCGGTCGCGGTCGCGAGGGCGACCGCGTCGTCCCACTGACCCGCGTCGTCGAGCGTGCGGATCTCGGCGTGCCGCGCGACCCAGGCGTCGAGCGCCTGCGCCGTCGTCCCGTCGAGGTTGCCCTCGGTCGCCGCGGTGTCGAGGCGTGCCGCCGCGTCGTCCGTCGCGGCGACGAACGACTCCTCGTACGTCTGGCCCGAGCCGCGCTTGATGAGCGTGAACGCCTCCATGGACTTCGCGTCGTTCGCGAGCGAGTACGCCTGCGACGCGGCGAGGGTCGCGGCGTACGGACCGGTCCGCACGTCGTGCGCGCGGGCGCTCGCCTGGGACAGCAGGACCGTCGAGACGACGCCCACGACGAGCACCACGGCCGTCGCGACGGCCAGCCCCACGTTGAGCACGCGGTGGGTGCGCCGCGCGAGCCAGACCTGGCTCGCGAGCAGCACGGCGAGCGCGAGGAGGCCGGCCGCGAGCACCCAGAGCGCGTTGCGCACGCCCGAGAAGTCTGCGGCGACGCGGTCGGCGTCGTCGAGCACGACCTCGTCGAGCGCGGGGAGCATCTGCTCGCGCAGGATCGTCGAGGCCTGGTCGAGGTACGCGGACCCGACGGGGAAGCCCTGCCGGTTGGTGGCGCGCGCCTGCTCGACGAGGCCCGTGTAGACCGTGAGGTCGGCGGCCACCTGGCCCAGCAGCGCGGCGTCCGCCTCGTTGCTGCCCGAGAGCGTGGCGAGGCGGTTCGCGGCCTGGTCGACGAGATCGTCGTACCGCGCGCGCTGGTCGGCGGGCTCGAGGCCCCCGACGAGGAACGCCCCGGTCGCCGTCGCGTCCGCGGCGACGAGCGCGTTGCGGACCTCCTGGACCCCGACGAGCTGGGCCGCGTCCTCGCTCGCCGCGGCGAGCGCGCGCGACTGGAGGCTGCCGGCCTGGAACCCGAGGGCACCGAGCGCGAGCGCGGCGAGCACGCACAGCGCCATGACGAGGCGCAGCTTGCCGGGCGTGCGTCGCAGCGCGCCGCGCGCGCGGGACACGGCGGCGCTCTGCGACCCCTGCGGGACGACGGCGCCGCCGCCTGGGGCGGTCAGGGCACCACCCGGCGCGGGGCCGCCGGCCGGGACGATCTGCTGGCCCGCCGGGCGGACCGGGGTGGTCGTCATGCGTTCTCCTCGGCGCTGGAGGGTGCGGTCTCTGGTGCGTCGTCGGTGGCGGGGCGGTCTGTGCCGTCCGTGCCCTCCGCTGCGGATCCGGCCGGCTCGACCTCGGCGGGCTCGGCCTGCGCGTCCTCGGGTGCGGGCGGGTCGAGCGTCGCGAGGAGCGCGGGAGCGCCCTCGCCGTCCACGAGGTCGACGGGCAGGAGCAGGCGCAGCTCGTCGATCGTCGGGGCGTCGACGTCCTTGAGCCGCCACGCGTGGCGCGCGATCGCGGCGTCGAGCACGTTGCGGGCCCAGCGGGCGTTGCCGAACCCCTCGGTGCGCGGCTGCGCCGCGGCGAGCCGGGCGAAGACGTCGAGCGCCTCGGGGGTCGGCTCGAAGTCCGCCCGGGAGGCCATGCTCGCGAAGATGTCGCGCAGCTCGGCGTCGGCGTAGTCCTCGAACGTGATGGTCGTGGAGAACCGCGACTCGAGCCCGGGGTTGGTCGCGAGGAAGTCGGCCATCGGGCCGGGGTAGCCCGCCACGATGACGACGAGCTCGTCGCGGTGGTCCTCCATGTCCTTGACGAGCGTGTTGATCGCCTCGGCGCCGTACTGGTCCTCCGCGAGCCCGTACGCCTCGTCGACGAACAGGACGCCGCCGAGCGCGGTCGCGACGACCTCCGACGTCTTCACGGCCGTCTGCCCGAGGTAGCCCGCGACGAGCTCCGAGCGGTCGACCTCGACGAGGTGGCCCTTCTCGAGCAGCCCGAGCGCGCGGTAGATGCCCGCGACGAGCCGCGCGACCGTCGTCTTGCCGGTGCCCGGGTTGCCGAGGAACACGAGGTGCCGCGTGAGCGTGGGGCGGGTCAGGCCCGCCTCGGTGCGCAGCTTCTCGACGCGCAGCAGCTCGGTCTGGCGGTGGATCTCGTCCTTGACGCGCGTGAGGCCGGTGAGCGCGTCGAGCTCGGCGAGCAGCTCCTCGATCGAGCGCGCGGGCTCTTCCTCGACGGCCGTGTCCGCAGCGATCTCCGTGGCGGTGGCCGTCTCCGCGCTCCCGGCGGTCGCGTCCGCCGTCGTGCCCGACGCCGGGGCGGGCGTCGTGCCCGACGGCGCGGTCCCGCCCCCGGTCCCGCGCGCGCCGAGCGCGTCGAGGATCGACGCGACGGACGGGACCTCGGGGGCCGGGCGGCGCAGCGCGTCGAGCGAGCCCTGCGCGGCGAGCAGGTCACCGAGGTCGAACGGGTCCGCGCCGCCCGTCGTGCGGGGTGCGGC
>QAPD01000098.1 GCA_003052455.1 Sphaerisporangium cinnabarinum
CGAGCACGGGAGCGGCGGTGCGCTCCTCGCGGCTCGCGGCCGACGGCGCGTCCTGGCGCGCGCCCGGGGAGTCGGTGCCGGCCGCGGGGCTCGCCGCGGGCCGCTCGGCGCGGCGGCTGCGGCCGCGCCCCGAGGCGACGGGCGCCTCGTTCGTCTCACGCGACGCGGCAGGCGCCGCGTCCGTGTCGCGCCGCGACGCGGCGGGGCGCTCGGAGGCGCCCTGCTCGCCGGTGCGGGCGCGGATGACGTCCACGAGATCGCCCTTGCGCATCTTGGACGTGCCCTTGACCCCGAGCTGCGAGGCGAGCGCCTGCAGCTCCGGGAGGCGCAGGGTGGAGAGCGCGCCGTTCCGGGCGGTACCGCCGGCAGCGGCCGAACCGGTCGCGCTGCTCGTGGCGGTGTCGATGGTGTCTGTCACGAAGGACCCTTCCCCCTCGTTTGCGTCCGTCTCTCAGAGGGCGGACCGCGGGTGGTCGACGCCCGGCCGTGACGGCCGGTGCGCAGGTGTCACCACGCGTCAGTGGTACGACGACGTCATCTGACGCGGGCTGGATTGCCTTCTCTCGGACGGGCTCTGTCGCGGCACTTCCGCGCTGGAGAACGCTCGACTGCTGATGCGAGAGCGTGACCGAAGGCTGAGACCATCCTAGCACCGGCAGGACAGCGGTCAGAGCCGTTCGGCCACGACCCCGCGCGTGTCGACGTCGAGGCGGCGGACCGACCAGTCCGCGCTCCCTCCGACGAGCTCGTCCGCGACGCCCGCGACCTCGTCGAGGCGCTCCGCCCCGGACAGGACGAGGACGGTAGGACCGGCACCCGAGACCGTCGCCGCGAGCCCTCGCGCCCGCAGCGCGCGGACGAGCTCGGACGTCGTCGGCATGACGCCGGCGCGGTACCCCTGGTGGAGCCGGTCGTCGGTCGCGTCGAGCAGCAGGTCGGGGCGCCGCGTGAGGGCCTCGACCAGCAGGGCCGACCGCCCCGCGTTGAACGCCGCGTCGGCGTGCGGCACCTGCGCGGGGAGCACCCCGCGCGCGCGGCTCGTCGCGAGCCGTGCCGAGGGGACCAGCACCGTCGCCCGCAGGTCGGGGTGCACGTCGAGCCGGACGGCACGCGCCCCGGCACCTGGCGTCCCGCGTTCCCACGCGACGGTCGCGCCGCCGAGCAGCGCGGGCGCCGCGTTGTCGGGGTGCCCCTCGATCGCGGTCGCGAGGCCGAGCGCGACGTCGTCGTCGAGGACCGACGGGTCGGCGACGAGCGCGCGCGCCGCGACGATGCCCGCGACGACGGCCGCGGCGGACGAGCCGAGGCCCCGCCCGTGCGGGACGCGGTTGACGCACGTCAGGTGCAGGCCCGTCTGCGGCGCACCCGCCACGTCGAGCGCGGCCCGCAGGGCGCGCACCACCAGGTGCGACGCGTCGCCCGGCACCTCCCCCGCCCCCTCGCCCTCGACGTCGACCACGACGTCGTCGCTCGCGAGCGCGCGCACCTCGAGCACGTCGTGGAGCGCGAGCGCGAGGCCCAGCGCGTCGAAGCCGGGGCCGAGGTTCGCGCTCGTCGCGGGGACGCGCACCCGTACGTGGTCCGCGCCGAGCTGCATCAGTCGAGCCCGAGGGCGTCGGCGATGGACACGACGTCGGCGGTCACGCGCGTCGGCTGGACCTCGGTGCCGTCGAGCGTGCGCAGCGCCCACTGCGGGTCCTTGAGCCCGTGCCCCGTGACCGTGACGACGATCCGCGCGTCGGCGGGCACGAGCCCGCGCTCGGCGCGCGCAAGGATCCCGGCGACGCCGGCGGCCGACGCGGGCTCGACGAACACGCCGACCTCGCTCGACAGGACGCGGTGCGCCGCGAGGATCTGCTCGTCGGAGACGGCCTCGATGACGCCGCCCGACTCGTCGCGCGCGGCCTCGGCGAGCGCCCACGACGCGGGGTTGCCGATGCGGATGGCGGTCGCGACGGTCTCGGGCTCCGTGATCGGGTGGCCCGCGACGATCGGCGCGGCGCCCGCCGCCTGGAAGCCCCACATCTGCGGCGTGCGCGTCGCGACGGCCGGCAGGCCCTCCCCCGCGTGCCCCGCGGCACCCTGCCCCGCGTACTCGCGGAAGCCCTTCCAGTACGCGGTGATGTTGCCCGCGTTGCCGACGGGCAGCGCGTGGATGTCCGGGGCGTCGCCGAGCGCGTCGACGATCTCGAACGCGCCCGTCTTCTGGCCCTCGATGCGGTCGGGGTTGACCGAGTTCACGAGCTCGACCGGGTAGGCCTCGGCGAGCTTGCGCGCCGCGACGAGGCAGTCGTCGAAGTTGCCGTCGACCTGGAGCAGCCGCGCGCCGTGCGCGATCGCCTGGCTCAGCTTGCCCATCGCGATCTTGCCGTCCGGGACGAGCACCGCGCACGTCATCCCCGCGCGCACCGCGTAGGCGGCCGCCGACGCCGACGTGTTGCCCGTGGACGCGCACACGACCGCCTGCGCGCCGCGCCCGGCGGCCGCGGAGATCGCGGTCGTCATGCCGCGGTCCTTGAACGACCCCGTCGGGTTCATGCCCTCGACCTTGACGAAGACCTGGGCCCCCGTGCGCGCCGACAGGGCCGGCGCCTCGACGAGCGGCGTGCCGCCCTCGCCGAGCGTGACGATCCGCTCGGACACGTGTGCGGGCAGCCGGTCACGGTACTCGGCGATGATGCCTTGCCACTGGTGGGCCATCTCGTGGGCCATCAGGCTCCCTCGACTCTCAGGACGGACGTGATCGTGCGGACGGGCTCGAGCTCGGCGACCGCCGCGACGGTGGCCGACAGCGCCGACTCCGGCGCCGCGTGCGTGGTGATGAGGAGCTCCGCGACGCCGGGCTCGGCGACGTCGGCCCCGCCGCGCGCCGTCGGCTGGCGGACCGCCTCGATGGACACGCCGTGCTCGGCGAGCGCGTGCGCGACCTGCGCGAGCACGCCCGGGCGGTCCTCGACGTCGAGGCGCACCTGGTAGCGCGTGACCGCGGCGCTCGCCGGGAGGATCGGGAGCTCGGCGTACGTCGACTCCTGCGGTCCCTTGCCCCCGAGCACGCGGTGGCGGGCGGCGGAGACGACGTCGCCCAGGACGGCGGACGCCGTCGGGGCGCCACCCGCGCCGCGCCCGTAGAACATGAGCTCGCCCGCGGACTCCGCCTCGACGAACACCGCGTTGAACGAGCCGCGCACGTTCGCGAGCGGGTGCGAGGTGGGCACGAGCGCGGGGTGCACGCGCACGGACACGCCCGCCTCGGCGCCGGTGGCGTCGCGCCGCTCGGCGATGGCGAGCAGCTTGATGACGTGGCCCGTCTGCGCGGCCCACGCGACGTCGTCGGCTGTGATGGCCAGGATGCCCTCGCGCGCGACGTCGTCGAGGGACACGCGCGTGTGGAACGCGAGGCTCGCGAGGATCGCCGCCTTGGCCGCGGCGTCGTACCCCTCGACGTCCGCCGTCGGGTCCGCCTCCGCGTAGCCGAGGTCCTGCGCCTCGCGGACGGCCTCGTCGAGGCCCCTGCCCGTCGAGGCCATCTGGTCGAGCACGTAGTTGGTCGTCCCGTTGACGATGCCGAGCACGCGCCGCACGCGGTCGCCCGCGAGCGACTCGCGCACCGGGCGGACGATGGGGATCGCGCCCGCGACGGCGGCCTCGAAGTAGATGTCCACCCCGGCGGCGTCGGCCGCCTTGTAGAGCGTGGGGCCGTCCTCGGCGAGCAGCGCCTTGTTCGCCGTCACGACGGCGGCGCCCGCC
Organism: Sphaerisporangium cinnabarinum; assembly: GCA_003052455.1. Classification (GTDB taxonomy): domain Bacteria; phylum Actinomycetota; class Actinomycetes; order Actinomycetales; family Cellulomonadaceae; genus Cellulosimicrobium; species Cellulosimicrobium cinnabarinum. Next base: position 3,748 of record QAPD01000098.1, read on the forward strand.
TCGATCGCGCGCAGCAGCAGCGACCGCGCGGGCTCGGTGCCGCCCATCACCTCGACGACGATGTCGGCGCGCTCGACGAGGGCCGCCGCGTCCTCCGTGAGCAGCGACCGGTCCACCGCGGCGTCGCGCGGCGCGGACGCGTCGCGGACCGCGATCCCGACGAGCTCCAGGGGCGCCCCGACCCGGGACGCGAGGTCGTCGGCCTGCTCCGTGAGCAGCCGCGCGACCTGGGTGCCGACGACGCCGCACCCCAGCAGGGCGACGCGCAGGGGCGGGTGGGACTCGGCGGCAGACGGCACGACGGACCTTCCTCGGGTGGTCAGGACGGGTGCGGCACCGCGCACGGCCCGGGTCGTGCCCGGGTGGCTCGGGAGCCGCAGGCACAGGATACGGCGACGGGTCCGCCCGCCCGGGGCGTGCCCACAGGTCGGATGCCGACCGGCGGGCACGACCCGGTGGGGTCAGCCCTCGTCGAGCGCGAGCAGGTCCTCGACGGTCTCGCGCCGCACGAGCACGCGGCTCGCGCCGTCGTGCACGGCGACCACGGGCGGACGCGTCAGCAGGTTGTAGTTCGACGCCATCGAGCGGCCGTACGCCCCCGTGGCGGGCACCGCGAGCAGGTCGCCCGCCCGCACGTCGCCGGGGAGCCGCACCTCGTGCACGACGATGTCGCCGCTCTCGCAGTGCTTGCCCACGACGCGCGCGAGCACGGGCCCGGCCTCGGACGCCCGCCCGACGACCTCCGCGTGGTACTGCGCCGCGTAGAGCGCGGGGCGGATGTTGTCGCTCATGCCACCGTCCACCGACACGTACGTGCGCACGCGCCCGTCGTCGAGGGTCACGGGCTTCACGGTGCCGACCGTGTAGAGCGTGAGGCCGGCCGGCCCGACGATCGCGCGCCCCGGCTCGATCGAGAACCGCGGCAGCGGCGTGCCGAGCTCCGCGGCCACCGCCTCGACCGCCTGCGCGACGTCCTTCGCGACGCGCTCCGGGTCGAGCGCGACGTCGCCCGGGAGGTACGCGATGCCGTAGCCGCCGCCGATGTCGACCTCGTCGACGAGCACGCCCGAGCGGTCGGCGAGCCGCGCCCGCAGCTCCAGCACGGCGCGCGCCGCGACCTCGAAGCCCGAGGGGTCGAGGATCTGGGAGCCGATGTGCGAGTGGATCCCGAGCAGGTGCAGCTCGGGGCGCGCGACGACGTCGAGCAGCGCGGCCATCGCCGGGGAGTCGCCGGGGGCGCTGCCGTCCGCGGGGAGCGGCGCCGCGATCGACAGCCCGAACTTCTGGTCCTCGTGCGCGGTCGAGATGTACTCGTGCCCGCCCGCGTGGACGCCCGTCGTCACGCGGACCATGACGGGCGCGACGACGCCGCGCTCCCCCGCGAGACGTGCGACCCTCTCGACCTCGACGAGCGAGTCGACGATGATCCGGCCCACGCCCTCGTCGAGCGCCCGCTCGATCTCGGCGTCGGACTTGTTGTTGCCGTGCAGGCCGATCTCGGGACCGGGGACGCCGGCGCGCAGCGCGACGGCGAGCTCTCCCCCGCTCGCGGTGTCGACGCGCAGGCCCTCCTCGCGCGCCCAGCGCGCGACGGCCACGGTGAGCAGCGCCTTGCCCGCGTAGTAGACGTCGACGTCCGAGCCGACGGCGCGGAACGCCGTCTCGAACGCCGTGCGGTACGCGCGTGCCCGGGCGCGGAAGTCCGCCTCGTCGAGCACGTACGCGGGCGTCCCGTGCTCGGCCGCGAGCGTGCGGACGTCGACGCCCGCGACCTCGACGACGCCGTCGTCCCGGCGCCGCACGCCGCGCGACCACGGCTCGCCGGGGTGACCCGGCAGGCTCGTGCTCACATGCGCTCCGGCGCGGTCACGCCGAGCAGCCCCAGGCCGTTGGCGAGGACCTGGCGCACCGCGTCGTTGAGCCACAGGCGCGTGCGGTGCGTGTCCGTGACCTCCTCGTCCGGGTACGGCAGGACGCGCTGCGACTTCTGCTGGTACCACGTGTGGTAGTCGCCGGCCAGGGCCTCGAGGTAGCGCGCCACACGGTGCGGCTCGCGCAGCTCCGCCGCCTGGGCGACGATGCGCGGGAACTCGGTGAGGCGCCCGACGAGCGCCGCCTCGCTCGGGTGGTCGAGGAGCGCGGGCTCGAACCCGTCGGTGCGCGAGACGCCGCGGTCGGCCGCGTTGCGGTCCACCGCCGCGGTGCGCGAGTGCGCGTACTGCACGTAGTAGACGGGGTTCTCGTTCGTCGCCCGCGCGAGCAGGTCGAGGTCGAGGTCGATGTTCTGGTCCGCGGACGAGCGCGCGAGCGAGTAGCGCGCGGCGTCGACACCGACGGCGTCCACCAGGTCCTCCAGCGTCACGACCGTCCCGGCACGCTTGGACATGCGCACCGGCTGGCCGTCCTTGACGAGGTTGACCATCTGCCCGATGAGCAGCTGGAGGTTCTTGCCCGGCGTGTCGCCGAAGGCCGCGCAGACCGCCATCATGCGGCCGACGTACCCGTGGTGGTCGGCGCCGAGCATGATGATGACCTCGTCGAAGCCGCGCTCGCGCTTGTCGAGGTAGTAGGCGATGTCGCCCGCGATGTACGCGGCGTCGCCGTCGGACTTGATGACGACGCGGTCCTTGTCGTCGCCGAAGTCGGTCGTGCGCAGCCAGGTCGCGCCGTCCTTCTCGAACATGTGCCCGGACCCGCGCAGGCGCTCGACCGCCCGCTCGACGGCGCCCGACTCGTGCAGCGAGTCCTCGTGGAAGTACACGTCGAAGTCGACGCCGAAGTCGTGCAGCGACGCCTTGATCTCGCCGAACATGCGCTCGACGCCGCGCGCGCGGAACACCTCCTGCGCCTCCGCGTCCGGGAGCGTGCGCGGGTCGGGGTCGCCCGCGGCGACGGCGTCCGCGACGACCGCGTCCGCGATCTCGGTGATGTACTCGCCGCCGTACCCGTCCTCCGGTGCCTCCTGGCCGCGCGAGCGCGCGAGGAGCGAGCGCGCGAAGCGGTCGATCTGCGCGCCGTGGTCGTTGAAGTAGTACTCCCGCGTCACGGTCGCGCCGCTCGCCTCGAGCACGCGCGCGAGCGAGTCGCCGACGGCGGCCCAGCGGACCCCGCCGATGTGGATGGGCCCGGTCGGGTTCGCGGAGACGAACTCGAGGTTGACCTTCTTGCCCGCCTCGGAGTCGCCGCGCCCGTACGCCGGGCCGGCCTCGACGATGGTGCGCGCGAGCTCGCCCGCGGCGGCCGCGTCGAGGGTGATGTTGAGGAAGCCGGGGCCCGCGACGTCCACGGCCTTGATGCCCGGGTGCGCGGCGAGGCGGCGCGCGAGGTCCTCGGCGAGCGCGCGCGGCGTCGTGCCCGCCTTCTTGGCGAGCTGCAGCGCGACGTTCGTGGCCCAGTCGCCGTGCTCGCGCTGCCGGGGTCGCTCCACGTGGACGCGCTCGGGGACCGCGGCCGGGTCCAGGTCGAGGGTGCCGTCGGCGACGGCGGCGGCCAGGGCAGCGCTCAGCGCTTCGGAGAGCTCGTCGGGGGTCACCGGGCGATTCTACCGAGGCGCGGGCACCGTCCGTCGCGGGATTTCACCGGGCCGGCGCCGGGTCGGCGCCGGGCTGGCGCGCAGTCCGCTTGGGGGTCGGCCCAGGGGTCGGGCCGGAGGTGGGCCCGGAGGTCGGCGCACCCCGCGCGGGCTGGTAGTCTCGTGCATCGCGTCGGCGGTCACCGTCGGCGCTCGCCCTCGTAGCTCAGTGGATAGAGCGTCTGCCTCCGGAGCAGAAGGTCGTAGGTTCGAATCCTATCGAGGGCACCCGCACCGCTCCCACGAGCCCGGCCCGCCTCGCGCGGCCGGGCTCGCGCCGTCTCCGGCCCCCGCACGAGGTCCTGCCACGACCCCCGCGCTCCCGCTACGGTGGGGCCATGACCGACGGCGGCTACGGGGACTTCGAGTTCGAGCGCCGGTTCCTCGTGCGCGAGCTGCCCGAGGACCTGCGCGACGCGCCCGCCCTCATCGTGCAGAGCTACTACCTGGCCGACGAGGGCTACGCGCTGCGGCTGCGCGCCAAGGTGCCCACGGTCGACGCGACGATGGACGCCACGACCGACCCGGTCCGGCTCCTCGACCGCTACGCCCCCGCCGTCGACCTGTGCACGCTCACCGTCAAGGGCCCGACGGCCGGTGGCACGCGCTACGAGGCGGAGCGCGAGGTCGACGTGGCGGTCGGCGTCCAGATGATCCGCCGCGGCGGTGCGCGCGTCGTCAAGACGCGGTACTCCGTGTGGGTCGGGGCCGACGGCTGGGTCGTCGACGTGTTCGGCGGGGCGAACCACCCGCTCGTCGTCGCGGAGTGCGAGCGCACCGGTCCCGTCACGGACCTGCAGATCCCCGCGTTCTGCGTCACCGAGCTCACGGACGACCCCCGGTTCTCCAACGACGCCCTCGCGGGCCGCCCCTACGGCGCGTGGCGCGAGGAGTTCGAGGCCGAGCTCGCCGCGTCCGGCCCGCGGTTCCTCCAGGACTTCGGCCGCAACGAGCGGCTCTCCGGCCCGTAGCCGCCGCGCGGCCACTCCCGACGGCGGTCCCCCGCCCCGGTCAGCGCAACGCGTCCGCCGCCGCGCACACCGCGGCGACGTCGAACCGGACCGTGCGCCCGTCGACCGGCACCCACCCGGGCTCGTGCCCGAACAGGACGGCCCACGGCAGCGCGCCGGGCGACACGTGCTCGCGCGCCCGGTCGTGCGCGCGCGCCTCCGCGACCTCGCGCTCGACGGCGTCCTCCAGCGCGACGAGGTCGGCCCGCACCGCGTCGCCCTTCTCCGTGAGCCGGCGTGCCCGTCCCGCCTCCAGGTAGCCGTCGTGGCGCGCGCTGCGCACGACCCGGCGGGCGGCGTCGTGCAGGCGGAGACGCAGGGCGTCGTCGGCGGGGTCGAGCGCGACGCGGGCACCCTCGCCCGCCGTCTCGCCGAAGAGGGTCGACAGCGCGAGGTGCTCGCGCTCGGAGGCGGGCGACGCGTCGAGGAGGACGAGGACGGGGGGCTCGCCGGGCGCCGTCGGCTCCACGCGGACGAGGCCGCTCACGGCGAGGCTCAGCACCTGCGCGGCGAGCGCGTGCTCGGGGCGGCGCAGGACGACCGCGGCGAGGAGCAGGTCGGCCACGGTCCGACGATACGGCGCGGCACGGCCGCGCGCGGGGCGACCGGCCGGAGGCGCGTCAGGAGTTCTGGATCTCCTCGACGCCCTGGACGAACTCGAAGTGCCAGGGCTCGTAGGCGCCGCTGCCGCCGCGCTTGGCCCACGCGGGGTTGGCCCAGCCGTACGTGGCGCCGTTCTGGTTGATCCACGCGTAGACCTCGCGCGAACCGGTCTCCACGGAGCAGAGGTCGATCGCGAGCCCCCACCCGTGCATGGACCAGCCGGGGGGCGCCGCGAAGGCGCCGCGGGAGGACTTGAGCGAGACCTGCGTCGAGAGCGTGCGGTACGACGACACGAGGCAGAGGTCCCGGCCGAAGGTCGCCCGGAACGCCTCGTTCATCGCGGAGAGGGCGACGGCCGCGTCGGGCCGCAGGTGCTCGTCGGCCTGCCACAGCTCGCACAGGGCGTGCTCGTCGAGGTTGCCGTTCGTGCCCTCGGGCTTCACGGTCGGGTCGCAGCCCGGCAGCGGGTCGCGCGCGGCGGAGCGGGAGGCCGCCTCGCGGCGCACCTCGACGCGGGGGGCGGCGGCGACGCTCGGGGAGACGGCGGGCGCCGTCGGGGCGGCGGTCGCGAGGTCGAGCGCGCTCGGGCCGACGGGGCGGGTGTCCGGCTCGAAGGGCGAGCCGGTGCCGAGCGCGTCGTCGGCGCCCGCGGAGAGCGGCATCGCGATGGTCGCGGCGGCGAGCGTCCCGAGGACGGCGACGCGCGGCACCCAGCGGTGCTGGCTGGAGACCTGTGCCTGGGGGCGGCGACGCCGGGAGCCCTGCTCCGCCTCGCGCCGGGCCCGTCGTGAGTCGAGGGCGGGTGCGCCGTTCTGCGACTCCACCCGCCACCTGCCTCTCACGTCGTCGGGGTGGCTCCGAGCCACCGATGACCGATCAATCACGGAACAGTAACGAAGGGCTCCGGCGATGCCAAGTCCCCTGCTCAGGGCCTCGGCGGAGCGTCCTCGGGGAACCCTGCGCCGACCGGGCCGCCGGCCTACGGCCGACGCTGCATCGCGTCGCGCACCTCGCCGACGAGCTCCTCGAGGATGTCCTCGAGGAAGACGACCCCGAGCGCGCCCCCGCCCTCCGGACCGTCGACGCGCGCCAGGTGCGCCCCCGAGCGCTGCATGGCGCGCAGCGCGTCCTCCACCTCGTCGTCGGGCGCGGCGGCCGCGAGCGCCCGCACGCGCCACGACGGGACGGGGGCCTCGCGCGTCGTCTCGTCCGCGTAGAGGACGTCCTTGACGTGCAGGTAGCCCACGAGGTCGCCCGTGACGTCCGCGACGGCGAACCGCGAGAAGCCGGTCTTCGCGACGAGGCGCTCGACCTCGTCGGGCGTGCAGCCCTCCGTCACGGTGACGAGGTCCGCGACGGGCACCATGACGTCCTGCGCCGTGCGCTCGGAGAACTCGATGGCTCCCGAGAGCAGCCCCTGCTCGTCGCGCAGCACGCCCTCGGCCTGGGAGTGCTCGACGATGGACTGCACCTCCTCGGCGGTGAACGCCGACGCCACCTCGTCCTTCGGCTCGACGCCCGTGGCGCGCACCGCGTGGTTCGCGAGCCAGTTGAGCGCGACGATGACGGGGCGCAGCACGCGGCCGATCCACACGAGCGGCGGGCCGAACCACATGACGGCCGTCTCCGGCCCGGAGACCGCGAGGTTCTTCGGGACCATCTCGCCCAGCACCACGTGCAGGTAGACGACGATCGCGAGCGCCACGACGAACGCGATCGGGTGCGCGAGCGCGGTGCTCACGCCGAGCGCGTGCAACGGGTCCTCGATGAGGTGCGCGATGGCGGGCTCCGCGACGACGCCCAGGCCCGTGGAGCAGACGGTCACGCCCAGCTGGGCGCACGCGAGCATGAGCGACACGTGCTCCATCGCCCACAGGACCGTCTGGGCGCGCCGGTTGCCCTGCGCGGCGAGCGGCTCGATCGCCGAGCGGCGCGCGGAGATCACCGCGAACTCGGCGCCGACGAAGAACGCGTTGCCGGCGAGCAGGAGGAGCGCGACGAGGAGTGCCGTGGTCGAGCTCATGCGTCTCCCTCCGTCGGCGTCGCGCGGACCGAGAGCCGCTCGACGCGCCGCCCCTCCATCGCCTCCACGCGCAGCACCACGCGGTGCCGGCCCGCGCCTGCGGCGACCTCGTCGCCCGGCTCGGGCACCCGGCCCAGGCGGGCCATGACGAGGCCGCCGAGCGTCTCGTAGGCGCCGTCCTCCGGGACACGGAGCCCCGTGACCTCGGTGAGCTCGTCGGGACGCATGACGCCGGGCACGAGCCACGAGCCGTCCGCGCGGCGGGCCGCGCCGGAGCGCCGGGGGTCGTGCTCGTCGGCGACGTCGCCCACGAGCTCCTCGACGACGTCCTCGAGCGTGACGACGCCCGAGGTGCCGCCGTACTCGTCGACGACGACCGCCATCTGGAGACCGAAGCCGCGGAGCTCGACGAGGAGCGGGCCGAGCCGCACCGTCTCGGGCACGCGCGGGGCGTCGGCCATGAGGGCCGCCGCCGGGACCTCGTGCCTCCGGCCGTACGGCACGGCGACGGCGCGGCGCAGGTGGACGAGGCCGACGACGTCGTCGCGGTCCTCGCCGATGACGGGGAACCGCGAGTGCCCGGTCCGGCGGGCGGCGTCGACGACGTCCGCAGCCGTCGCGTCGCGGTCCACGACGACCATGCGCATGCGGTCGGTCATGACGTCGACGGCGCTCAGCTCGTCGAGCTCGATCGAGTTGGTGAGGAGGGTCGCGACGGAGACGTCGAGCGTGCCCTCCTGGGCGGAGCGGCGCACGAGCGCGGCGAGCTCCGACGCCGAGCGCGCGCCCGACAGCTCCTCGCGCGGCTCGACCCCGACGCGGCGCAGGATCGCGTTCGCCGAGCCGTTGAGCACGGCGATGACCGGCCGGAACAGCTTGGTGAACTGCCGCTGCACGGGCACGACCTGCCGCGCGGTGGCGTAGGGCGCGCTGAGCGCGAAGTTCTTGGGGATGAGCTCGCCGAAGAGCATCGAGACGAAGTTCACGACGAGCAGCGCGAGGACGCCCGCGAGGACCGCGGAGGCCGCGCGGCCGAGCGGCGTCGAGCTCAGGGCCTCCCCGAAGAGCGAGAGGAGCGCCGGCTGCGCGGTGTACCCGAGGAGGATGGTGGTGAGGGTGATGCCGACCTGCGCCGAGGAGAGCTCGGTCGACAGGTGCTTGAGCCCGGCCCGGACGCTGCGGTCGCGGCGGTCGGGGCCGCCCGTCCCGCCCGACGGCGGGGAGCCGCGTCTGTCGCCCTCCTGGTCGGCGTCGTCCCCGGCGGGGAGGACGGCGGGGTCGAGGGTGACCAGGGAGAACTCGCTGGCCACGAAGACGGCGGTACCTGCGGTGAGGAGCACCCCGAGCGCGACCATGACCCAGTCGCCTACCACGAGGTGCTCCACCGATATCGGGAGGTGCTCTTCATCGTGCCGACGATGTTAGCGCTCGCCCGTCGGACGGCGCCCGGGAGGGAGGGCGCGACGCCCCCGACCGGCCGGCCGGGCCACGCGACCTCGGGCCCGGGACGACGACGAAATCCGGCCGACCTGGGCCGACGTGTGCCACGCTGTATCCCATGGCAGATCCGAGGGCAGCGAGCGCAGCACCGACCGGCGCGGGGGCCGGTCCCGTCCCCGGCCGCGGGCCCGTGCCCACGACCGCGCCGGTGGCCGGTGGCGGCACCCCGCAGCAGGCGGCCACGGTCCTCGTCGTCGAGGACGAGCCGGCCATCGCGACCGCCATCGCCCAGCGGCTGAGCGCCGAGGGCTGGCGCGTCGAGGTCGCGCGGGACGGCCTGTCCGCCGTCGACGCCGCGACGCGGCTGCGCCCGGACGCGATCGTCCTCGACGTCATGCTCCCGGGCATCGACGGGCTCGAGGTCACGCGCCGCATCCAGGCGGAGCAGCCCGTCCCGATCCTCATGCTCACCGCGCGCGACGACGAGACCGACATGCTCATCGGGCTCGGCGTCGGCGCGGACGACTACATGACGAAGCCGTTCTCCATGCGCGAGCTCGTCGCGCGCATCAAGGCGCTGCTGCGGCGCGTCGACCGCGCCACGCAGGCCGCGAGCTCCGCCCCGAGCGACCCGCCCATGACGGTGGGCGACGTGACGATCGACAAGGCCCAGCGCCGCGTCTACCGCGCGGGCGAGGAGGTCCACCTCACGCCCACCGAGTTCGAGCTGCTCGTCATGCTCGCGAGCTCGCCGAAGACGGTCCTCACGCGCGAGCGCCTGCTCGCCGAGGTGTGGGACTGGGCGGACGCCAGCGGGACGCGCACCGTCGACTCCCACATCAAGGCGCTGCGCCGCAAGCTCGGTGCGGACCTCATCCGCACGGTCCACGGCGTCGGCTACGCGTTCGAGCCGCCCGCCGGATGACCTCCTCCCCCGCTGCCGACCCCACCGACCCCGCCGACCCCGCCGACGGCACGGACCAGGGGCGGGCGCAGGCTCCCGGCCCGGCGCGGCCGGGACCGCACCGGGCCCACACGATCCGCCCGCACCTGCCGGACGTCCGACCGCTCGACTCGTTCCGGTCGCTGAAGATCAAGCTCGGGGTGCTCGTCGCCGCGACGGTGACGCTCGCCGTCCTCATCACGTGGATCGGGCTGCAGAACCAGCTCGGGCCGTCACGCACGTTCCCGCTCGCGATCGTGCTCTCGCTGCTGCTCACGCAGCTCCTCGCGCGCGGCATGACGTCCCCCCTGCGGGAGATGACCGCCGCCGCCCGCGCGATGGCCGACGGCGACTACACGCGCCGGGTGCGCGCGACGAGCCGCGACGAGGTCGGGCAGCTCGCGGTGGCGTTCAACGTCATGGCGGAGGACCTCGCGACGAGCGACCAGGTGCGCCGCGAGCTCATCGCCAACGTCTCGCACGAGCTGCGCACCCCGATCGCCGCGCTGCAGGCCCAGCTCGAGAACGTCGTGGACGGCGTGACGCCCCCGACGCCCGCGACGATGGAGATGTCGCTCGCGCAGACCGAGCGCCTCACGCGGCTCGTCGCGTACCTCCTGGACCTGTCGCGCATCGAGGCGGGCGCGGCGGCGCTCAACATCACGCATATCGACGTCGGCGACTTCCTCGAGGAGAACGCCGAGGCCGTGTCGATGGTCGAGGCGGGCAAGCAGCTGCGCTACGTCGTCGACGTCACGCCCCCGGACCTCGTGCTCGAGGCGGACCGCGAGCGGCTGCACCAGGTGGTGACCAACCTCCTGCAGAACGCGATCCGCCACTCGCCGCAGGGCGGGGAGATACGGCTCGAGGCGTACCCGGTGGACGACGACGTCGTGCTCGAGGTCGTGGACGAGGGACCGGGGATCGCCAAGGAGGACCGCGAGCGGATCTTCGAGCGGTTCGCCCGGGCCAGCGCGACGGGCGCGCACACGACGACGGGCGGCTCGACGGGCGGGACGGGGATCGGGCTCGCGATCGTGCGCTGGGCGGTGGACCTGCACGGCGGCCGGATCGAGGTCGCGGACTCGCGCCGCGGGGCGACGATGCGGGTCACCCTGCCCGCGCACGCGGGCTCCGCGCCGTTCCCGCCCGAGGACGGCGACACGTCGTACGCGGCGCACCCCGACGTGCGGTGACCCCGTCCTGACAGCGCGCGCACCAGCGCGCACCCCTGGGTGAGATGCGTCACACCGTCGCGCGGAGATACCTCGGGATGGCGTGGAATTCCGCGATCTTGCCCTCCGACGAGGTGCGCGTGGGGTCGCGTTTGCCTGGCCCAGACACGGCGTGAAGAACCCGCGAACAGGCCGCGCCGGAACGCTCCGTCCAACCCCCGAGGCCGACGACGAGGGCCTAGGCTGGAGTGGTCCGGAACCCGGACGAGCCCGTGCCGACGTCGGGGGCGCCGCAGGAGCGGTGCGCCGTCGTGCCACGGTCGCGGGCTGTGACCGACAGCGACCTGTGTGTGAAAGTGGGCGATCCTCGCGTGTCCCCGAAGGCTGAGTCAGAGGCGATCAGCGACGCAAGCTCCGTGTTCGGAGCGAACGAGTGGCTCGTCGACGAGCTGTACGAGCAGTACCTCCAGGACAAGAACGCGGTGGACCCCGCGTGGTGGGACTTCTTCGAGGACTACCGCCCTGCGGAGCGCTCGGACGCCGACACCACGAGCGACGCGCCCGCAGCGCCCGCGAACGGGGCCCGCCCGGCCGCGGCGCCGGTGAACGGCTCGTCCGCTCCGGCGGCGCCCGCCGCGCCCGCCTCCGCCGCGCCGGCTCCGGCAGCGCCGACCGCCGTGACCGACGGCTCGG
>QAPD01000099.1 GCA_003052455.1 Sphaerisporangium cinnabarinum
CGCCCGCGCCGACCGCGCGGCCGACGGCCGCGGGCGCGAGGTCGACGGCGCGCGCGCCCGCACCGCGCACGCGCTGCTGTCGGCCCCCGGGCGCGACCCCGCGCACAGGCCGCCGCGGACGCCGGGGGCGCGGTGCGTCGTCCGGCACCGGGTGCGGCTCGACGGCCGGGACGTCGAGACGACGACGACCCGGCCCGCGCTCGACCGCCTCGCGGGCGAGCCCGTCGACGACTACCCGGCCCCGGCCCGGCCGTGGGGCGCGGACGCGCCGCGGTGGGCGACGCCGCGCGGCGCGGCGGGAGCCGACGGCTGAGCGGGTCGCCGGACGTCAGGCGTGGTCGAGGCGGCGCAGGATCGCGCCCTCGCGCAGCGCCCACGGGCAGATCTCGACCTCGTCGACGCCGAGCGCGCGCATCGTCTCGACCGCGACCACCCCGCCCGCGACGATCTGGAACGTGCGCTCCGGCGTGATGCCCGGCAGCGCGGTGCGGCCCTCGGCCGTGATGCGCGCGAGCCGCGGCACCCAGTCCGCGAGCTGCGAGCGCCGCATCCGCCACCGGTCGTCGGGCCCGACGGCCTCCGTCTGCATGCCCGCGAGCCGCGCGAGCGAGCGGAACGTCTTGGACGTCGCGACGACGTGGTCCGGCCGCGGGAGCCGGGCGAACCGCGCGACGGCGGGCGCGAGCGTCGCGCGCACGTGCTCGCGCAGCGCCTCGACGTGCTCGGGCGCGGGCGGGTCGTCGGGCAGGAAGGCCATGGTCATGCGGCCCGCGCCGAGCGGGAGGGACACGGCGAGGTCGGGCTCCTCGTCGACGCCCGACGCGATCTCGAGCGACCCGCCCCCGATGTCGAGGACGAGCAGCCGGCCCGCGGCCCAGCCGTGCCAGCGGCGCGCGGCGAGGAACGTCAGGCGCGACTCGTCCTCGCCGGAGAGCACGTGGACCGGCTGCCCGACGCGCTCGCCGATCGCCGCCAGCACCTCGGGCCCGTTGGTCGCGTCCCGCAGCGCCGACGTCGCCATGGGCAGCATCTCGTCGACGGCCGACTCGCGCGCGAGCGCCATCGCGTCGTCGACGGCGGCGAGCATCGCCGCGACGCCCTCCGGGGACAGCGACCCGTCCGGCCGGAGGTAGCGCATGATGCGCACGACCGTGCGCGCCCCCGCGGCCTGCACGGGACGCGCCCCGTACGCGGCGTCGACGACGGCGAGGTGCACGGTGTTCGAGCCGATGTCGAGGACGCCCAGGCGCGTGGTGGTGCTCACGCGGCGAGCCTAGCGGCGCGGCGAGGGCCGCCGTCGGGCGTGCTGCCCGACGACGACCCTCGACCGGTGCGCGGCGCGCACCGCGGTGACCTGCCGGTCAGTCGCAGGCCAGCGCGTCGTACGCCGCGTCGACCGTCGACGTCGTGCCGTCCGCGGCGACCACGGTGACGGTCGCCGTCCCGGCCTCGACGGACGTCGCCCGCGTGGTGAACGACTGGTAGGCGCTCTTGCCGGGCTGTACCTGCCGGACCGTCCGCTCGCCGAACGACGTCGTGAGGGTCACGTCGACGGGCGCGTCGGCCGTGCTGGTCGCGCGGACCGCGACGAACGCCCGGCCGCCGAGGCAGCGCGCGCTCGCCTCGACCTCGACCGGTGCGGGCGGGACGACGGCGGAGACCGACGGGATGCGGTCGGCCGCCCCGGTGCCCCACGTGAGGCCCGCGCTCGTGTCGGAGAGGTCGAAGTCGAGCGTGCCGCCGCCCTGGAGCGCCGCGACGTCCAGCCACGCGGCGGTGTGCGCGACGCCGTCGACCTCCAGCCCGGCGACGTAGCTCGGGAGCTTCTCGTTCGCGCCCGCCGCGTCGATGCGCAGCGTCGCCCCGGCGTCGGTCGTGACCGTCGCGGACTGCACCTTGGGCGCGTTGAGCGCGAGGATCCCGGAGCCCGGCATGACGGGCTCGAACCCGAGCGACGCCATGACGTACCAGGCGGCGAGCGTGCCGAGGTCGTCGTTCCCGACGCCGCCGCCTGGGGTGTCCGGGAAGCGGTTGAGGTTCGCGGCGAGGACGTCGTTCGTCTTCCACGGCTGGCCCACGTAGCCGTAGAGCCACGCGTTCATGATCGTCGGCTCGTTGCCCGGGTTGTAGCGGATCGTCGTGTAGTACGAGCTGCCGCCCTTGGCCCACGTGCTCGGGGAGACGCCGGGGTTCGCGTCGAGCGCCGGCTGGTCGAAGTAGTAGTCGAGACGCTCGACGAAGCCGTCCTCGCCGCCCATGACCTCCTGGAGGCCCGTGACGTCCTGCGGCACCATCCACTGGTACTGCCACGGCACGCCCTCGTGGAAGCCGGAGCGCGTGACGTCGGTCAGCTCGGGCAGGGTGACGAACTCGCCCGTCGGGCGCTTCGCGTTGACCATGCCCTGGAAGCCGCCGGAGAGCTGGACGTCCGGGTTCCAGAGGTTGCGCCAGTTGCGACCCCTGTCGAGGAACGCCTGACCGCCCTCGCGGCCCGTGCGCTCGGCCGCGGCGCCGAGGCTCGCGTCGGCGAGCGCGAGCTCGAGCGTGGCGGAGCCGCCGTGGCGGTACTCCTCGAACTGGCCGCCGAGGCCGCCCTCGTTCTCGGGGTAGAACGGCACGTGGCCGTGCTCGGCGTAGAACTCGGTGCTGCGCCGCCCGACGGACGCGACGCCGTCCGGCGGGGTCGTCGTGGCGTTCTCGACGAGGTAGTCCCACAGCTCGTCCGCGATGTCGTCCGGGACGGTGCCGAGCGCGAAGTTCTCCGCGAGCCACGGCGTGACGGGGTCGCCCGCCATGATGTTGGTCTCCAGCGCGCCGAGCGACCAGCGCGGCAGCCAGCCCCCCTCGACGCGGTGCTGGTACATCGAGCGCACGATGTCCTGCGCGCGCTCGGGCAGCAGGAGCGCGTGCAGCGTCGCCTGCGTGCGGTACGTGTCCCAGAGCGAGAAGTTCTGGTAGTAGTCCCAGCCGTCGGCCTGGTGGACGTCGAGGTCCATGCCCCGGTACCGGCCGTCGACGTCGCTGCCGATCGTCGGCGAGAGCAGCGTCTTGTAGAGCTGGGTGTAGAAGATCCGGCGCTGGTCGGGCGACGCGTCGATCGCGGCACGGCCCAGCTCGGCGTTCCACGCGTCGCGGGCCTCCTCGCGCACGGTGTCGAACGCGACCTGCCCGCCCTCGTCGCTGGCCTCGGCCGCGCGGTTGGCGCGCGCGCCGTCGACGCTCACGAACGACACGCCCACGCTCACCTCGACGTCGCGGTCGGTCGTGGTGTCGAAGACCGCGACGGCGCCGTTGTTGCCGCCCGCGACCTCGCTCGTCGTGGAGCCCGCGACGTAGCGCGCGTCGGTCCCCCACGTGCCGCTCGACGCGACCGGGCGGTCGAACGTCGCGCTGAAGAAGTACCGCTGCTTGTCCGGCGTGCCGCCGCAGAAGCCGCCGTTGTCGACCCAGCCCTCGAGCGTGCGGTCGTCGACCCACGTCACCGAGCTCGCGCCGGCGTCGCGCAGCGTCTGGCCCACGTTGAACGACAGGTGCGACGTCGTCGAGGCGGGGAACGTGTAGCGGTGCGCGCCGACGCGCGTGGTCGCGGTGAGCTCGGCGTGCACGTCGTTCGCGAGGGTCACCTCGTAGAACCCGGCCGACGCGTGCTCGGTGCTCTTCTGGTCCTTGATCGCGATGAAGGAGCGTGAGGTGCGCGGGGTCGCGCTCGTGTCCGGCGTGACGAGCAGCTCGCCCGCCGCGGGGCAGCCCGCGCTGTTCACGTGCCGGTGGCTGAAGCCCCACACGCGCCCGGCGTTCGTGCTGTACGACGTCGAGGCGTAGGAGTTCGTGTTGTCCGGGCTGAGCTGGACCATGCCGAACGGCACGGTCGCGCCCGGGTAGGCGTTGCCCTCGCTCTCGGTGCCGACGAACGGGTTGACCTCGAGCGTGAGGTCGTCGCTCGCGGCGGCGGTGACGGTGCCCTCGTCGGCGGGGGCGGCGCCCGCGGCGGCGGGCAGCAGCGTGCCCGGCGCGACGGCGAGCGCGAGCCCCGCGGCGAGCAGGGCGAGTCGTGGTCGTCTCATGCCATGTCCTCTTCGACGTGCGACCGGGCGTCGTCGCCCGGGGCGCCCCGGGGCCGTCGGTCAGGCGCCGCCCGGGCCGCTCGTGGCGGGGCGACGGTGCTCCTGGTCGACGACGGGCGTCCGTCGGCCACCCTCTCCCGGCTATGACTGCGCTGTCAATCGGATGCCCGAGGCAGCGGGTCCGTCGAGCGGACGGGGGTCAGCGCACGCCGGCGGCCTCGTGGACGAGCGCCTGGGCGTCCGCGACGACCGCGCGCTCCTCGGCCTGCGCCGCGGCGACGGCCTCCGCGCGGGCCGCGACGATCGCGCGGTGCAGGTCGGCGTGCACGCGGCGCCGCACGCCGCGCGCGATCTCGTCGGCCTCGTCCGGCTCCACCGGGTCGCCGTCCGCCTCGCGCAGCGCGACGACGTCGGCCACCTCGAGCGCGACGCGCCGCTCGGCGTCGGCCAGCAGGGCGACCACCGCCGTGTCCGCCGCCCGGCCGAGGCGCGTCTTCTCGAACGCCCGCGTCGCCTCGTCGACGATCGCGCGGGCCTGGGTCACGAGCTCGGACGCGATCGACGGCGAGTGCGCCGCGAGCGTCGCGAGGTCGTACAGGAGCACGCCCTCGACGTCGGCCACGCGCGGGTCGACGTCGCGGTGCAGAGCGAGGTCGAGCACGACCGTGGGGCGCGCGACGGGCTCCTCGCCCGCCCGCACCGCGGCCCGCTCGCGCGCCCGCACCACCGCGGCGGCGTCGAGCACGTGCTCGATCGCCTGCTCCCGCCGCTCGGCGCCCGGGCGTGCGGCGTCCGCGGCGAGCGCCCGCCCGCGCGCGCCGCTGCACGACACCACGAGGTCCGCGTCCTCGAGCGCCGCGACGAGGTCCGTGACGGCCTCCACGCCGCGCGCGGCGGCGAACTCCTCGGCGCGGCCGGACTGCGAGTAGACCCGCACGTCGTCGCACCCGAGCGCCCGCAGCGCGGCGAGGCTCGCGCCCGCGTACGACCCGGTGCCGATGAGGACGGCGCGCACCTGCGGCCACGGCGGCAGCTCGGCCGCGGCGAGGTCGAGCCCGAGCGCGACGACGGAGCGACCGGCCCCGCCGAGCGTCGTGTGCGTGCTGACCTTCTTCGACGTGCGCGACGCCGTCTGGAAGAGGAGCTCGAGCGTCGAGGACGTCACGCCGTCGGCGTGCGCGGTCTCCAGCGCCCGCTTCACCTGGCCGGCGATCTCGCGCTCCCCCACGACCATCGAGTCCAGGCCCGACGCGACGGCGAACAGGTGCTCGGCGACCTCGGTCCCGGCGCGCGTGCGGAACGACGCGAGCGCCTCGGCCACCTCCACGCCCGACGCCTCGGCGACCATGCGCGCGACGTGCTCGGTCGCGTGCTGCACGCCGGTGCCGTCGAGGGGGGCGTCCACGTCGAGGTACAGCTCGAACCGGTTGCACGTCGCGAGGACGACCGCACCGGTGATGACGTCGCACGCCGCGACCGCGGAGCCGCCGATCGAGTGCGCCCCGGTGGAGAGTCGTTCCAGGGCGTCGAGGTCCAGCTCGTGGTGGCTGGCCGTGAGGGAGAGAAGAGCCACAGTGCCTCCGATTTAATCATTCCCCCGGGAGAGAGGCAGAATCGGTAGCTGTGATTCCTGTCGCCCTTTCCCCGGGCCATCCCCTGACCGACGGCCGCACGGACCGCTCCCCGCTCGTGCAGGCCCTGCGCGCGGGCACGACCGGAAAGCGCCCGGAAATCACACCCGTGTGGTTCATGCGCCAGGCGGGCCGATCGCTGCCGGAGTACCGCGCCGCGCGCGAGGGCGTGAGCATGCTCGACTCGTGCCTGCGCCCCGACCTCGCCTCGGAGATCACGCTCCAGCCGGTGCGCCGGCACGGCGTGGACGCCGGGGTCTTCTTCTCGGACATCGTGGTGCCGCTGCGGCTCGCGGGCGTCGAGGTGGAGATCGCGCCGGGCGTCGGCCCCGTCATGGGCCAGGCGTACCGCACGCCCGACGACGTCGCCCGGCTCGTCGAGAGCGAGCTCACCGAGGACGCGCTCGCCCCGATCCGCGAGGCCGTCGCGCTGACCGTCGACGCGCTCGGCACGACGCCCCTCATCGGGTTCGCCGGTGCGCCGTTCACCCTCGCCGCCTACCTCGTGGAGGGCCGTCCGTCGCGCGACCACCTCGCGGCGCGCGCGCTGCTGCGCGGCGACCCCGAGACGTGGCAGCGCCTCGTCGACTGGGCGGCCGACCTCACCGGCACGTTCCTGCGGACGCAGGTCGAGGCGGGCGCGAGCGCGGCGCAGCTCTTCGACTCGTGGGCCGGCTCGCTCTCGCTCGCGGACTACGCGGCCGGCGCCGCCCCGGCGAGCACGCGCGCGCTCACCCACGTCGCGGACCTCGGCGTGCCCGTCGTCCACTTCGGCACGGGCACGGGGCACCTGCTCCCCGCCATGCGCGACGCCGTCACCGCGGCCGGGGTGCAGGACGTCGCCGTGGGCGTCGACTACCGCACCCCGCTCGACGACGCCGCCCGGCTCCTCGCCGACGACCACGCCGCCGTGCCGGTGCAGGGCAACATCGACCCCGCGCTGCTCGCCGCACCGTGGGACGTGCTCGAGGCGCACGTCCGGGACGTCGTGCGCCGCGGGCGCACCGCCCCGGGGCACGTGGTCAACCTCGGCCACGGCGTCCCCCCGGACACCGACCCCGACGTCCTGACGCGCGTCGTCGCGCTCGTCCACACGCTCGCGGACGACGCTCCCGACAGCGCCCCCGACGCCGCCACCGAGGAGGCGACCCGACGGTGAGCACCGAGCCGACGACGCCCCGTCCGTCCGGACCCGCCGCACCGGAGGGGGTCGAGACCGCGGACGCGGTCGTCGTCGGCGCGGGCGTCGCCGGGCTCACCGCCGCGCGGACCCTGCGCGCGCAGGGGCTGCGCGTCGTCGTGCTGGACGCCGCCGAGGTGCCCGGCGGACCGGTCCGCGGCGGGGACCTGCCCGGCCTCGACGGCGTGCGGGTCGACCTCGGGGCCGAGTCGTTCGCGGCGCGCGGCACCGCCGTCGGCGACCTCGTGCGCGAGCTGGGGCTGGACGTCGTCGAGCCGTCGGGCGCGGGCGCGTGGGGCTACGCCGCCGGGCGCGCCTACCCCCTGCCGCGCGCGGGCGTCCTCGGGATCCCGGCGGACCCCTGGGCACGGGACGTGCGCCGCGCCGTCGGCCTCGGCGGGGCGCTGCGCGCGAGCCTCGACCGCGTGCTGCCCCGCCGGTTCACCGACCTGCGGACGCTCGAGTCGTTCGCACGGTCCCGCATGGGGGCGCGCGTGACCGAGCGGCTCGTCGCGCCGGTCGCCTCCGGCGTGCACTCCGCCCCGCTCGACCGGCTGGACGTCGCCGCGGTCGCGCCGGGGCTGCGCGAGGCGTTCGAGCGCGAGGGGTCGCTCGCGCGCGCCGTCGCGTCGATGCGCGCGCTCGCCCCGGCCGGGTCGGCCGTGCGCGGCATCGACGGCGGCATGCACCGGCTCGTCGAGGGGCTCGCCGCGGGGACCGACGTCCGGCTGCGCCACGAGGTCACGGGCATCTCGCGCGCCCTGGCCCCGGACGGGGGGCCCGCGCCCTGGCTCGTGCGCGCCGAGACGCCGGGCGGGCCGGTCGACCTCGCCGCGCCGCGCCTCGTCGTGACGACCCCCGCGCTCGTCGACGCGCTCGGGCCGCTCGTCGGGACGGCGGCCGACCTCCTGCCCGACCCGGAGCCGGGCGCGGACGTGCGGCTCGTGACGCTCCTGCTGCGCGCCCCCGAGCTTGACGACGCCCCGCGCGGGACCGGCCTGCTCGTCGCCCCGCCGCACCGCGACGCCGGGCGGGCGGCGCCGCCGTCGGACGTCGAGGCCAAGGCCCTCACCCACTCGACCGCCAAGTGGCCCTGGCTGCGCGACCGCGTCCGCGCCGCCGCCGGACCGGGGCACCACGTGGTGCGCCTCAGCTACGGGCGCATCGGCGCGACGACGGAGCCCGACCTCGACCGCGTCGTCGCGGACGCGTCGCGCCTCTTCGGCGTCGACCTGCACGGGCGCGTCCTGGGCCACGTCGTCACGCGGTGGAACGGCGCGCTGCCCCCGCCCACGCCCGCGTTCCGGCGCGAGGTCGCGGCGTTCGTCGCGCGCGTGGACGCCGTGCCCGGGCTGGCCGTGACCGGCGGCTGGATCGCCGGGACGGGGCTCGCGTCGATCGTCGGCCACGCCCAGGAATGCGCACGCGACCTCGCGTCCACGGAGTAAGGGAATCCTTACCGGATTGCGCGTCGGAAATGCCCCGAGAATTCTCTGCGAATTGACCTGACACGTTGTCCGGAAGTTCCTGACCGAGCGTCAGGACCGCGTCACTCCGCGCGCCATTCCCGCGCGGTGACGTGCGCATTTTCGTGGAATGCCGAAGTGGGGAGAGACTGGTTCCGTGAGTCCTGCAGGTACGACGCCCCTCCGCGTGGGCACGCGCGGCAGCGCCCTCGCGACGACCCAGACCGGCCACGTCGCCCGCCGCCTCGAAGAGCTGACCGGCCGCGACGTCGAGATCGTGCGCATCCGCACCGACGGTGACGTGCTCACCGGCTCGCTCGCCCAGATGGGCGGGACGGGCGTCTTCGTGACCGCGCTCCGCGAGGCGCTGCTCGACGGCCGGTGCGACGTCGCGGTGCACTCCCTCAAGGACCTCCCGACCGAGCCCGCACCGGGGCTCACCGTCGTCACGCCCGAGCGCGAGAACCCGCGCGACGTCCTGTGCGCGCGCCGCGGCCTGACCATCACGACGCTCCGGCGCGGCGCGCGCGTCGGCACCGGGTCGCCGCGGCGCGCCGCGCAGCTCCGGTCCGTCCGCCCCGACCTCGACGTCGTCGACATCCGCGGCAACGTCGACACGCGCCTCGCCCGGGCGCTCGGCGAGGAGGCGGACCTCGACGCCGTCGTGCTCGCGTACGCGGGCCTCGCCCGCCTCGGCCGGCTCGAGGCCGTGTCCGAGGTCATCGACACCGCGATCATGGCTCCCGCCGCCGGGCAGGGCGCGCTCGCCGTCGAGGTCCGCACGTCGTCGCTCGACGACCCGGTCCTCGCCCGCGCCCTGCACGACCTCGACCACGAGCCCACGCGCCTCGCCGTGCTCGCCGAGCGCGCGCTCCTCGGCCGGCTCGAGGCAGGGTGCGCGGCGCCCGTCGGCGCGCACGCCGTCGTCGAGGACGGCGACGTGGCGCTGACCGCCGTCGTCGCGCGGGTCGACGGCGCCGAGCAGCTCACGCACTCCGCGCGCGCCACGCTCCCCCCGAGCACCGGGTCGCTCGCCGCCGCCGCGACCGCCCGGGACGACGTCGCGCGCGGGCTCGGCGCGCGCGTCGCCGACGCGCTCCTCGCCGACGGCGCCGCGCGCCTCGCGCCGCTGCGCGAGACCGGAGCGGGCACCCCCGTCCTCGACGCCCCCGCCGCGGAGGCCCCGGCGACCGACCGCGCCGTGGAGGCTGCCCGCGAGCAGCTCCGCGACGGCGGCTACCGCGGCGCGGCGGCATGAGCCCCGGACCGCTGCGCGACCCGTCGCGCGGGCCCGCGCCCCTGCTGCCGCCCCCCCCGGCGCGCGGGCCCTCGCGCGCCCCGGGGATGCGG